>NVTC01000002.1:0-79116 GCA_002732905.1 Robiginitomaculum sp. | reverse complement strand
ANNNNTSWRGCRACMSNNAKSMRGCRANNAMTGRAYAAAACAGTCGCWATCGTCCCTGACACACGYTTGGTCAAAGAAAAGGCCATAGAGATATTTTCCCGTGATGCGGCACACGGTCAAAAAATGCAAATAGAACGCGGCCAAGGCACTGAATTTGATAGCCTTCGGGAATACATGCCCGGCATGGACAAACGCGCTATTGATTGGAAACACTCYGCMCGCCACCGCAAATTACATGCCAAGGAATTYCGTACRGAGCGCAAYCACAATATCGTTTTCGCTATTGATACAGGGTACCTGATGTGTGAACCGCTTAAGGGCATCACAAGGTTAGATTGGGCYATMAATGCGTCTCTGCTCATATCWTATGTATCTTTRAAATACGGAGACCGGGTCGGSTATTTTGGTTTTGATAAACAGCCTTATCTSTTCACCAAACCGGTATCAGGCACCAATAGTTTYCCCCATTTACAAAGCTTAACCGCACAGCTTGAATACTCGACCAACGAGACCAATTTTACTTTATGCTTGTCGTCMTTATCCAAGTCTCTMCGGCGGCGTTCGTTAATCATCGTGTTTACGGAATTTGTTGATACGACSAATGCGGAACTGATGATCGAAAATGTCAGCCGCCTGATAAAATCCCACATCGTCCTSTTTGTTACCTTTAAGGATGTCGAGATAGAAAACTTGATTGCAGCAGAGCCCAAAACACCGGCAGACGTCACCAAAGCCGTCATAGCCGCGTCCATGAACAAAGAACGYGATATTGTCCTTGCCCGGCTTGAACGTATGGGCGTGCAAATCGTCCGCACRGATATCGAGCATATGAGCACGGCTGTGCTGAACCGCTTCTTRGMGCTTAAACGTAGAGAAATGATATGACCGATATTTCTCTTAAAAGTCATAAATTYCGCCTTGACCGCGRASAGACMTGGAAGCAGCTSGAACAGCTATTGMAGCGTCTTGAAAACCGCTCTATTCGCTCGCTTACGGACGCGGAAATGATCGCCCTGCCCGCACTTTACCGCGCCACATTGTCTTCGCTRAGYGTGGCCCGTGCAACCTCGCTCGATCAAGAYGTAATAGCATATCTAGAAAGTCTGAGCACCCGCGCTTACTTTGCCATYTAYGGCAACCAGACCCGCATGACSACCCGYATAAAACATTTCTTCCGGGTTGGRTGGCCGCAAGCCGTACAAAAYTTGMCCCGCGAAACCATTGCCTCARCACTGATCATGTTTTTGGGTGCTTTACTCGCTTATGTTATGGTSAGYACCAATATGGATTGGTATTTTTCCTTTATTCCAGAAGGCTTGATGGACACCCGCACCCCGGCRAGYACGGCAGCCGAACTCCGCGAAACACTGTACCACGACGGCGATGAGAGCGGGYTSACGGCCTTTGCCAGTTTCYTGTTTTCCCACAACGCCCGTATTGCTATTCTYGCCTTTGCRCTCGGCTTCGCATTTGCYRTCCCTTCCGTCGCATTGATATTATATAATGGCTGTACKCTTGGTGCATTTGTGGCTCTWTTYGTTGACAAAGGACTGGGTTTCGAAGTCGGTGGTTGGCTTATTATTCATGGKGCAACGGAAATATTYGCCATCATATTGGCCGGAGCAGCTGGSATGAAAATCGGCTGGACAGTTGCGTTTCCCGGTAAGAAATCACGGATGGAAGCCGTTGGGTTAGCGGGKGCYGAGGCYGCRTCTGTACTTGGCGGTGTCGTCATTATGTTGTTTTTGGCCGGRCTRCTCGAAGGTTATGGACGCCAGTTAATTACCAATGATCTTATCCGTTACGCTGTCGGGTTTACCACCCTTGGCCTGTGGCTGACATATTTCTATATGCCCCGRGACTTTGAGRAAACTGGAGGKWCRYCRTGAACCARCCAGTACGTTCAAAGCGCAACCGGGCAAAATATACTTTTAATCCCGATAAAAATGTCCGYACWTTGGTGACCCCTGAAGGTATAGATCTGCGCCTGCGTATCGCTGATGGTGGTGCCCGCGTTGGKGSCTTTGTGATAGATCTGGTGATCATGTTRRTTGCGTTGATAGCTATTTCCTATTTTCTAGGATATGCCACCTCAGGAATGGACGATACCGGCGARGAAATCGTAGTCGCGGTCTGGCTATTGTTCGCATTTTTCCTGCGTAATTTTTATTTCATGTTTTTTGAAATGGGTCCGAAAGCTGCCACGCCCGGTAAAATGCTGATGAAAACACGCGTAGCCAAYMGGCACGGTGGSCATCTGAAAGCCAATGCAGTTTTTGCCCGTAATGCCATGCGGGAACTTGAGTTTTTCCTCCCATTATCCTTCTTGTTGTCKGCCATGTTTGGCTTCAAYCAAGGTGTTGATGGTTGGTTGACATGGATTGGCGTTATCTGGAGTTTTATCTTTCTGCTGTTCCCGYTGTTTAACAAAGACCGCCTTCGTGCGGGCGATTTGATTGCAGGAACATGGGTGGTMAAATCTCCAAAACCGATCTTATCAAAAGATTTGGCAGAAGCCCCTAAAACCACGGGACGATATATATTTAGCCAAAAGCAAATTGATGCKTACGGCGTGAAAGAACTACATGTCTTGGAGAATGTACTGCGCARAAGTGACCCCAAAACCATAGAAGAAGTCACCAACCGCATTATGGCCAAAATCAAATGGCCGGATCCGAAAAAAACAGAGAACTCTCATGGGGCACGGCGCGAATTTTTAAACGCATATTATGCGGCTCTGCGCGGGAAGCTGGAAACAAAATTACTGTTCGGTGTTAGGCGCAAAGATAAGTTTGATAGGCGCTAGACTTCTTCCAAACCGTCCTTAAACCGCTTGGCGTTTTCAACATAATGAAGAGCACTCATYTTGAGCATTTGCACTTGKGRTTCCCCGAGWGTTTTYATCACCCTGCCCGGCGMRCCGACAACCAATGAATTATCGGGAATGGTTTTGCCCTCAGTAATAAGAGCATGAGCACCGACAATACAGTTTTTACCAATAACGGCCCCGTTTAGGACAGTGGCACCAATGCCTATGAGGCTATTATCACCGACCGTRCAGCCGTGYAGCATGGCTTTGTGACCAACGGTAACGCCCGCACCTATTGTCAGCGGCATACCCGGATCAGAGTGCAGGACGGMGTTGTCTTGAATATTTGTATCTGCGCCGATTGTAATCGGTTCATTGTCACATCTGATGACCACGCCGAACCATATGGAGACGTTTGTAGCCAATGAYACTTGACCWACCACCGAAGCGTTTGGCGCAACCCATACGTCTTCTGCGAGCTGCGGGGAAACACCATCAAGAGCATACAAGCTCATGRCTACATTTCGTCCAGATCTTGCTGAAGGATRGAWATATTCAAGTCGTAAGAGATATCGTCCTTGTCYTCATCATCAATATAGAGAAGACCTAGGATTTCATCATTCAAATARACTTCGACACTRTCCTCGACTTTRCGCGGYTTAATAGTGAGGTTTTCAACGCCGAGACGTTGTTTGAGATAGGCTTGAACCTGTGCGATTTGCTCGACTTTCATGATGAACTCCTGTTTTGTTGTGCAGACATTACCTTTTCGGCAATGCAAATCAAACTGAAATTTCATTCATCCCCAGCTTTATTCATCACCAAGWATTTGGTYCATTWMTGCSGCMGGATTTTCACAGCATTTACCACCAACAGGTTTAGCAGGCACGCCCGCGACTGTGCAATTGGCCATCACGTCTTTTAACACTACGGAACCGGAGGCAATACGGGCGCCGTCTCCGACTTTAATATTACCAAGAATTTTGGCGCCAGCACCAATCARCACGTTCTCGCCGATTTTCGGATGCCGRTCTAAATGCTCTTTCCCCGTACCGCCGAGCGTAACCCCGTGCAGGATGGAACAACCATTACCAACCCGACTGGTTTCACCAGCGACCAAACCGTTAGCATGATCCAGCATGATGCCAGCACCAAATACAGCGGCAGGATGAATATCCACACTGAACAATTCGGTCGAGCGGTTTTGTAAATGATAGGCCATGATCTTGCGGCCCTGCTTCCAAAAAGCGTTGGCAACGCGGTATGTTTGCAAAGCAGAGAAGCCTTTGAAGTACAAGAAGCATTGCAGATAAGAAGAACAAGCAGGATCCCGCTCGCGCACAGCAATTAAATCCTGTGCKGCWGCATCCACGATACTATCATCCTCTCGGTAAATATCGAGAAACARTTTACGYAARTGMAGAGCGGAAACTTCGGGTGTTGCCAGTTTTTCAGCGAGGTGATTAGCCAGTGCACGACAGAAGCTCTCTTGGTTCAAAATGGTAGCATAAAACAAAGACGATAAAGCCCGTTCTGCGTCGGCGAACTCTTTGGCTTCCACTTGCAATGTGGCCCAGACGTGATCAACCACATTTTGGGTGTTTGAAAATTCAATTACGGACATAAAGCACTCCTGCTAAATTTTAGGGCCAAATTTTAGTGTCTTAACTTAAGTAGGGACGACCTTGCATAACACCAAGACCCCAGAGCCAGTATCACAAAACTGTGTTACCGCTTTGCTAACCGCGCCCYCTATAGGGCGCCACGCCCTGATCYGGYACCCAAAGCCCCTTTGGCTGCGTACCATGTTGATAAAACACATCAATAGGAATACCGCCGCGCGGATACCAATAGCCGCCAATCCGCAGCCATAGCGGCTTAATTTCTTTGATAATCCGCTGRCCGATACCMACCGTGCAGGCTTCGTGAAAATCCCCGTRATTGCGAAAAGATGTCAGGAATAGYTTGAGAGACTTACTCTCAACAATCCATTTATCCGGCGCATAATCTATCACCAAATGCGCGAAGTCCGGCTGTCCCGTTACCGGACATAGAGACGTAAATTCCGGGCAAGTGAAACGGATAAGATATGGTTCCCCCTTGGCATTCAAGACGGGGTTAGCCACACGTTCCAGCTTTGCTTCGTCCGGTGTTTTCGGAGTGTCCGTATGGCTCCCGAGTTGGCCCAATTTATCATATGGTGTATCTGTCATARGHGCGRDTTACCCTAGATTTTAGTAAGCATCAAGCTTTGCGTGCGCGTAAACTTTTTAWCTTTGCACCAAAATCATAGGCCATAATCGCCTTRCGGCCKGGCATTTCTATATATTTATAAGAGAAATGTGCGCTTACCAGCACCAAAGCRAGATAAGGCAAMAGCAATAAATCACCKGGTATCTGGCTCGCATTCCATTCAGGGCCAAACAGTYTTGGYAGTAATATTTCTGCACCAATAGAGAAGAAAAGGGCGAATAAAATATGCACCATGTATACGGAATAAGAAATTCGGCCTAAATACCGCAATGGACGTGTYCCCATAAATTTTGACACCCCGCCCATATCAAAAGAAAACCCGAGCACAAAAATGAAAGCCACGGGCGCGATGAAAAAYTGCGCTTTACCGGGAAAATAAATCACGAAGAYAAYTAGGATTAARAGCACAATMMATTCGATTAACGTTGCCAGCCAGTTGGGCATACTCATTTTYCGGTATTTYGGCAGWGCAATRCGGTAGAYATAAGACACCACAACACCTGTGAAAAACCCGCCRAGACATCGCCAAAACCCAAGATCATAATGAAAATCCATGTTCGGCTTCAAGCCTGAAAGCACAAAATAATTGACACCAATAGCAGCAGCTATCACGCCAAAATGCCAAGCCTTTTTAGGGCGGAGCCAAAGCATCATACCCAGAAATACGAAATACGTCCAAAACTCGACACTGACCGTCCAGCTCGGCATGTTATAGGACAAATGGTCATGCAGCCCCATTGACTGCGTAAGGGTGAGGTTGGACAAAAAGCTCTGCCARGTTTCTGYCGCGCCCGGCTCAAACGGTAAAATTTCYCCGGGGGTWACTGTYGCGAGCCCRACCCAATGGGCAACRAGTCTRGCAARCGCATATAAAAACGCCACAAGCAGCATGACAAAATGGATCGGGTAAATCCGCGCCAATCGYCGTTTGATRAACKCTCTRCCCTGSGCGCCCGTATTCAAAYGCCCATCATAAAGYGTGAACATCAARAACCCGGAAAACACAAAAAACAAATCCACYARRACYGGCCCATTCGTGTATAAAACCGTAGCGTTAACGTGGCTCATCCACATGGTATGATAAACCGCGATCATCAAAGCSAGAACACCGCGAAAYCCGTCCAGAGCTGCAAAATAGTGCGGTTTTGCAGYTGCGTTTACAYTYRAATTTTGCATCATGACGTTGCCTAGCAAATATAAGCAAATATTGAATTAACACTGTCCTTAAAATTTGGGGGAGGTTATGAAAGAAGGGTTATGAAAGAACTGTTGGTTAGGAAATTCAGGAGACACTCATGAAATCACGTGCTGCACTTGCTCTTAAGGCCGGAGAGAAACTGATCATCGACGAGGTTGATGTCAGCGGACCCCGGGGCGGCGAAGTCTTGGTCGAGATTAAAGCAACGGGYATTTGCCATACGGATGCWTTCACCCTGTCCGGTGATGACCCCGAAGGTGCGTTTCCGGCAATCCTTGGCCATGAAGGCGCAGGCATAGTGCGCGAAATTGGCAAGGGCGTGACTTCACTTAAGGTCGGGGATCATGTTATCCCGCTCTATACGGCAGAGTGCCGCGAGTGTGATTATTGCCTGCATCCGAAAACCAATTTATGCCAAAGTGTCCGTGCTACCCAAGGCCGAGGTGTCATGCCGGACGGTACTTCAAGATTTAGCTATAAAGGTAAGCCAGTCCTCCATTATATGGGCTGCTCGACGTTTTCTAACTACACGGTTCTGCCCGAAGTTTCTCTCGCGAAAATCCGTAAAGACGCCCCGTTTGATAAGGCCTGCTATATTGGTTGCGGCGTCACAACTGGTGTCGGCGCAGTGATTTACACAGCCAAAGTTGAGCCGGACACCACTGCAATTGTATTCGGGCTTGGCGGTATTGGTCTTAACGTGCTCCAAGGTCTTAAAATGATCGGGGCAAGGCAAGTTATCGGGGTTGACATTAATCCGGCCAGAGAAGCAATGGCCCGTAAATTCGGCATGACAGACTTCGTCAATCCCAACGATGTCAAAGGAGACTTGGTCGGGTATCTAGTCGAGCTTACAGGCGGGGGTGCAGATTATACATTTGACGCCACAGGCAATGTCCAAGTTATGCGTACTGCCTTAGAGGCCTGCCACAAAGGTTGGGGCGAGAGCATTATCATCGGTGTTGCGGGCGCGGGCAAAGAAATCTCCACCCGCCCCTTCCAGCTTGTCACTGGGCGTAGTTGGCGCGGCACAGCTTTCGGCGGTGCCAGAGGCCGCACAGACGTGCCAAGTATCGTGGACATGTATATGGACGGGCGCATCAATATAGACGACCTTATTACTCACAAAATGCCCCTAGAAGACATCAACAAAGCATTTGATCTCATGCATGCGGGTGAGAGTATACGGAGTGTTGTGGAGTTTTAAAATTTCGCTATAACAACTAACATGGGTCTTCTGTCCGAAATTCAAAAAACTGTCACTTCAGACACTGCAAAAGTGAGTTCCGCACTTCTAAAAGTGCAATTACTTGCATCTAAACTTGGAAGTCCAATTTTGTCTGAATGGGTAAGCCATGAGTCACAAGGCTACCCTCCAGAAATACCTATACCAAACTATCGCAAACTGATTGTAAGCTTTTATGGAACTTTTTCTGGTGCCTTAGGAAGCGGTGTCAACAATGCAGCAATTCCATCATATTTAATTAAGAAGCATGCAGGTGAAGATTGGATCAATTTTGACTTGAGATCAAGTATGTCCGAAATTGACGCTTTGGTAAATGATAGTGATGGGACGCTGCAAATTAACAATGCATCAAATCTGATTTTGTTACTTAATGGAAAAATTTACCCTGACCTCACATGTATAGAGGTTATCGGTAAGCTCTCCTCAGCAAGTTTAGCTAGTATTCAACATGCGGTAAAATCAAAAATATTAGAATTTACAATAGAATTGGAAAAGTCTTTCCCAGAGGCTCTTGATATAAATATTGAAAATATCAACTCAATACCTGAAGACAAAAAGAAAGATATCAATAATATGGTCCTAAAAATTGTTCATGGTAACAATACCGAAATTTTCAACAGTGGTGACAACAACTCGATACAGGTCAATATTTCTTCTGGAAACATTCAGGAATTGACTACAGTTCTTAATGATGCAGGCATACCAAAAAAAGAAGCTGAAGAACTCTCGGCGATAATAGCCGCAGAAGAACCAGAAAGCCAAAAAGAACCACTGGGGAAAAAAGCGCAAAAATGGCTTGGTAAAAATATATCTAAGGCAATAAACGGTACCTGGAAAATTGGTGCATCAGCGCTTTCAGGTGTATTAACTGCAGCGGCGAAACAATATTATGGTCTAGATTAATGACCCAAATATATCAAAATAAAATGTTTGGCGGTACACGCCCTAAGGCAATACATTTTCTGGTAATTGCCAACTGCCGCCTATAGCAATAATTTCGACGGCATTTTCTGAAACCAAATAAAATATTTGGTGGCTATTGTTTGGAAATAAGTAGATTTTTTCATTCACGAAATGTGCCCAATCGTATTCAAACAATCGACCAGCGTTGGGATATTGTTGGAGCATTTCAAGAACTCCGAACAAGTCGTTTACATATTCATCCGACTGTAATTCTCCCCAATGCTTGCGCCCGTAATCCGCAATACCCTTGATTTGGCTTTTGGCATAATCAGATATTTTCAAATTTAACACAATCTACCTGTTCTTAAATATTTCGGCCTTAACGTCTTCCAAAGAAGACGTGCGTCCAGCCTTTATATCCTCAAGCCCTTGGTTAAGCATTGAAAACAGATGAAACTCTTTCTGTCTTTGCTCTTCCTCATAATCTTTTTCTGAAACCAGATATGCAACACTACGCCCVTGTTTTGTTATTCGCACAGGGCCGCGTTGTGCTTTATCTATCAATTGACCAAATTTTTGTTTAGCTTCAGCAGCAGTAACTTTTTCCATAGCAATTCTCCATATTTTGTCTATATTGGACAAAATAGACAAAATGTCAAGATTAAGGATGTTCCCAATGACTAACAGCCCGCACATGGTTCCCATCTCCAAAAATAAAATGTTTGGCGGTACGCAAGCCGTTTATAGCCACCGTTCGGAAGCTTGTGATTGCGATATGCGGGTGAGCGTCTATTTGCCGCCCCAAGCATTAGGTAATGACCCTACTCCCTGCCCAGCCGTGGTTTGGCTGTCTGGGCTGACCTGTACCGAGGATAATTTCACGGCAAAGGCCGGAGCGCAGCGCATAGCCGCCGAGCTTGGGCTTATCCTTATTGCGCCGGATACCTCCCCGCGCGGGGATAATGTGCCCGACGATAAAGACAGTTATGATTTCGCCAAAGGTGCSGGRTTTTATCTGGACGCYACACGGATGCCGTGGGCRAAAAACTACCAGATGCARACTTATATACGAGATGAACTCACCGCWTGGATGCTGGATAATTTCCCTATTGATAAAAACCGTATCGGCATTAGCGGCCATTCTATGGGCGGGCACGGCGCGATTACCCTACATTTGAAAAACCCGAAGCTGTACAAAACCTGTTCAGCCTTCGCCCCTATCACCGCCCCGTCCCAAGTCCCGTGGGGCCAAAAGGCGTTCAAAGGCTATTTGGGCGACGACGAAAGCGATTGGGCGCAATACGAYRSMRCGGAATTGGYYGCGAAGCCTAGCAAAGCCAAYATCCTCATYGACCAAGGCACAGAYGATAATTTCCTAACCGAGCATCTCCGCCCSGAAATMTTCCAAGCCGCATGCGCCAAATCCGGCCAAGCCACAACCCTGCGCATGCAAGAAGGGTACGACCATTCCTATTACTTCATCGCGACATTTATCGAAGATCATTTGCGCTGGCATGATGACAATCTCAAGCTTTGAAACATGCCTTCTATGAAACAGGCCTTGTCAATCAACGAAAAACACAAATTTTGCATCTGTTAGGCGCTAATGGCCTTGAGCATACTGGTCAATTCGTCTTCATTGAGCACCAAAAAAGTAAACCGCCCAACTGTATTTGAGCGAATAATTTTTCCTTTTTTCATCATCCGCAAATGATGTGCAAGATTTGTCTCTCCAATACCGGTCATCTCTGAAAGCGCTCCAACATTCACACCCTTAGAGCCTGCTCGTTTCAAAGCCCGATAAATTATTATACGCCTATAATGTCCGAGGGCATCAAATAGAGCCGCCATTTGCTTAACYTCATATAAGTTATCGTTTATCATAATGACTAAACTAGTTTAGTAGRGRTAATAAGTCAAACAGATAGGGTAARACAATACGYACTCGTAATRTGMGGATTTAGATTTKSSMGGTATAAATACATTTGCGAAATRAGATTTTCTCCACACTTAGCTTGCCCACCCAATGCAAACCCGCTAAAGGCACCCCATGAACTGGTTATCAAAATTGACGCCCCCAGGCGTAAAGAAAATTTTCACCAAGCGTGACACGCCTGACAATCTTTGGGTCAAATGTCCCAAGTCTGGCGAGATGGTGTTTCACGCCGATCTCGAGGCTGCGCTTCACGTTACGCCTGCCGGCCATCATATGCGTATTGGGCCGGAATACCGGCTTGCCTACACATTCGACGACGGTAAATACGAAAAGCTGGAAACGCCAAAAGTAGTCGCAGATCCACTAAAATTCAAAGATGACCGCAAATATACCGAGCGCCTCAAAACCGCGCGCGCCAAAACCGGCATGGACGATGCCGTCACAATAGCCATTGGGCGTATCGAAGGTATCGAAACATTGGTGCTGGTACAAAACTTTGCCTTTATGGGCGGCTCTCTTGGTATGGCGGCTGGTGATGCATTCATAACCGCTTGCGAACAGGCCGTCGCACGCGGCTTGCCCATGGTTGCCTTTACCGCAGCCGGCGGCGCCCGCATGCAAGAAGGCGCATTGTCACTTATGCAATTGCCGCGCACCACTATCGGCGTGCAAGAACTGCGTGAAGCCGGGCTTCCTTACATTGTTGTTCTTACCGAYCCGACCACAGGCGGCGTTACGGCTAGTTACGCAATGATCGGGGATGTACATTTGGCAGAACCWAATGCTCTTATCTGCTTTGCAGGSCCGCGCGTTATYGARCAAACCATTCGGGAAAAACTMCCGGAGGGTTTCCARCGCKCCGAATATCTACAAGCAAAAGGCATGATCGACCAAGTTGTACACCGCAAAGATATGCGCGCRGCTCTTAGCAAAATTCTCTCGGTTCTGATGGATAAAAAGCGCACACCGTCCAAAGCACTGGAAGAAGCCTAAAAGCCGRTGCGTAAAGATAGTCCCGCCCTGCAACAGGYACTCTGGGARCTWGAACACTTACACCCAAAAAAAATAGACTTAGGTTTGGAACGCATAGAGCGTGTCCTCAARAAACTCGGTAATCCGCAGCATAAGCTCCCCCCRACWATYCATRTCGCTGGCACSAACGGCAAAGGCTCCACATGYGCATTCTTGCGGGCTATGGCAGAAGCTCAGGGTTTACGCGTACATGTTTACACATCACCGCATCTTGTCAGCTTTTGCGAGCGCATTGTCTTGGCGGGAGACATAATCAGTGAACCTGCTTTATTAGACATATTATCCCGTGTGCAAACGGCCAATGATGGCAAACCCCTGTCATTTTTCGAAGCCACGACTGCAGCAGGGTTCTTAGCTTTTTCAGAAACTTCTGCGGACTTACTCATTTTAGAGGTCGGTCTCGGCGGACGTTTTG
The DNA here is from genome assembly GCA_002732905.1 of Robiginitomaculum sp. Lineage (GTDB taxonomy): Bacteria > Pseudomonadota > Alphaproteobacteria > Caulobacterales > Maricaulaceae > Robiginitomaculum_A. Next base: position 67,324 of record NVTC01000002.1, on the reverse strand, counting down.
ATGCAACCAATGTGATCGATAGTCCAGCCGCCAGTGTCATCACGCCCATTGACTATGACCACGCCGAATTTCTTGGCCGAGACTTAGCCCAGATCACCCGCGAGAAATCAGGGATATTCAAGGCACACTCACCAGCATTTTCAACAGAACAAACCAGTTTAGTCCRCGCCGTTCTTGACGCAGAAGCCTCTAAAACCAGATGTAAATTGCAAAGCATGGGCGAACAATTCAGTGCCTATGCGCAACAAGGTCGCCTGATTTTTGAAGATGAAAACACCCTGTTTGACCTCCCCCTACCCACTTTACGCGGCGCCCACCAAATTATGAATGCAGGACTGGCAGTCGCCGTGGCTAAATCACTGCTCATCGATGAGCGCGCCATAGCCAAAGGCATTGAAACAGCAACGTGGCCTGCCCGCCTCCAACCACTGAGCAAAGGCCCATTGGCCAAAATAGCCAATGCAGCAGGCGCACAGCTCTGGCTAGACGGTGGCCACAACCCCCATGCCGGCCGCGCCCTGGCCAGTGCTATGGCTGAACTTGACGCCAATGAACCACGTCCGTTGATTTTGATTATGGGTATATTRGCRAACAAAGACGCGCCGGGATTTCTGGATGCATTCGAGGGACTAGCCCAGAAACTCGTTGCTGTCCCCATCAAAGACCATGCAAGTTTGTCGCCAGAAAGCTTGACAGACATAGCCAAAGGCCGCGGCATTAAAGCGGACGCTAGCGACAGCGTAGAAACCGCCATCATACAAATCTTAAAAACGAAAACTAAGGTTCCGCCGCGCATATTAATCTGCGGTTCCCTATATTTAGCAGGAACAGTGCTCGCCCAAAATTAAACCAACAGGATTAAACCAATAGTCGTGCTCTAATTGGTGAAAATTTGTGGTCGGACCGACCCAATGACGCTATCAGCCTCATAGACATTATCGGCTAAATCATCCCCAAAGTCTTCCACAACATTGAGCAAGATGATCTCCATGCCAACAGTGACTTTGCTACCTTGCATAGCGCGGCCAATATCATTGATACCGATACCGACACCGATACTGGTACGGCTGCCACGGCCATAATGCCCACGACGACTGCCACTTCCAATACCTATGCCAACACTGGTTGTTACAGGAGAACCACTTTGGCTTTGATGATCAACGCCGCTCCCGATGACCCGAAAATGGCTAAAGCCTTCACCTTTTGTCAATTCGGCAGCACGTAACAGCGCCAAATTATGCGCCTCGTCAGCATTTCGTCCAGTAAAGCTAACGTGAAAACGGTTACTTTCGATTTGTTGGCTGGCAAACCCCAAACTGCTACCTTGCGCAGGGCCATAAGCCGTCGGACCGTTTACACAGCCCGATAAGCCGACAGATAAAACGGTGGTTACTGCCACGGATACAATAAGTTTTTTCATAGATCTAAACCCTTTAAGCGGTTTGAGTTGCACCAATACAGAGAGAGCATACACCAAACCGCCCAAAAGTAAAAATCACAATACAGTAATATTGCAGTTCACTAGCCTTTAACCAGCCTATAATTAGCCTATAATTAGCCAGTAGGGGCCGTCATACTAAAGAAATTACATTTATTGCCGTCCGGGTCGCGGAAATATCCGGCGTAGAAACCACCGTCGCCGCGCGGGCCAGCTGGCCCTTCACATGTAGCACCAAGCTCAATAGCTTTGGCGTACATTTTGTCCACTGTAGCCGTGTCAGGGGCAGAAAAAGCAGTCATGCCGCCATTACCAATAGTCGCATCTTGACCATCGTGTGGACGACAGATTGAAAACGCGGGTTGTCCAGGCTGTACGGCCCAGGCAATAAACCTGCCTTCGTCTTCCATCATCCGTTTCGCGCCCATTTCACCGAGCAAAGCATCATAAAATGCAGCTGAAACGTCGAATTTATTGGTTCCCACCATTTGGTAGCCTATCATTTTTTTCTCCATGTTTTATRTCTGTTGGGTTTTATGTCYGTTGGGYWWGMTRTMSSTTGRKYWWKCYMYARYKWSWWWYTTMYMMWMNGACTAACKTMTAWWCGMMTWASRWYTATACGCATTAGAATGCCCAAACTATATAATGCCTAGACCAATGTGAGGAAGTTTATCAAGAATACGTTATGTCAGATAAATATAGCATCCGAGACATATTAACGCCGCTGGCGTTGACCATCATTATTGACAATAAAGTTCGCGACCCTGAGCTGTCCGAATTTATTGTGCAAGCCGAAGGCCTGCTAGATTTACTGGTTCCCGACAATGAAATGGACAGCGAAAAAATCATAGCTTGGTTTCGAGACAATGAAGCAGATTTAACCAAACGCATTAAAAGTTCACGGAAAAATACATTTGTCCTGACCACGCTCACTCGTTTCAAGGACGATGATATTGCCGTCGAAGCCATGTACGATGCTATGCTTGCTATCTCTATATCTGACAAAGAATACCATGTGGACGAATCGGGCTTGATTAAATCAGCCGCAGCTTTATGGGGGTATACGCGCCCCCCCTTTAAAGTGACCGGAAAACATTAGTACATGCCCCTTTTGAAAATATGCCCCCTTGGAAAACATGATTGATTGGACATTGTTTATCGCCTTTGTAGCGTTTGCCTTCACGTCTGCGTTCACACCGGGGCCCAATAACTTCATGCTGATGTCATCAGGCGCCCTTTTTGGTTTTAAAAGAACGATACCCCATGTCATGGGTGTCGTCGTTGGCTTTAACTTTGTCATGCTAGCGGCTCTTCTCGGCATGGGTGTGGTGATCGAGACATTCCCTTGGCTACTGACCTTTGTCAAAGTCGCAGGCGCAACTTGGCTGGCTTGGTTGGGGCTCAAGTTTTTCAAAGCCGCGCTTGCCCACAAACAGGGCAAGACATCCTCTCCTGAGGACAAGTCCAAAGAAAAATCAAGATCACGCCCGTTTCGGTTTTACGAAGCCGTGCTTTTTCAATGGGTTAATCCCAAAGGCCTGATCATGGCACTGGCAGCAGCAGGCGCCTATGTAGGTATTTCCAGCGATTTCAAGTTCAGAACTTTACTCATATGCGGTACATTTTTCATTATGGGTCTATCCTCCGCCTCAACATGGGCAATAGCAGGCAGCGCCCTCAACCGTCTGATGTCACAAGGACGCTCAGCCGTAGTCCTAAACATAATTATGGGGCTTTTACTGTTTGCTACGGCAGCAATGATATTGACGGCACACACGGGGACGGCGGACGTTTTGTCGGCCAAGTAAAACACAGTGGGTTACTGTTATCTTGACCCCAGTTGATAGCGGAAAATACACAGATTGTAGCGCTGACGCCTCCTCTCCCCATTTTTTGATTTTGAAGAGAGGAAAGAACAAGGTGAGGAGTTTTGTATAATGAGTTCGGCGAAACCAATTTCCAACTCTCCGCTCCTTCCCGCGCAGGCGGGAATCTAGTTAGAGTTTTGCTGCTTGGTATTGATGGCGCGGATGATAAACTTGGTCTGTTGTTAAGCCGTCATATAGGTCATCCCATTCAGGGTTGTTTGTTTCAATACGCCTCATCTTCCATTGGCGGTTCCATTTCTTCATTTGACGTTCGCGCTTGAAAGCGGGTGCGCGCGTTTCGTGTGTTTCAAACCAGACTAGACGAACACAATTATGTTTTGAAGAAAATCCGTTATTGGTTTTTAATTTATGTTGCAAGATACGTTCGCCGAGGTCGTCTGTGTGACCCAGATACAAAATACCATTACGTTTGCTCGCCAGTATATATGTATAGAACATACAGTGAACTTATACTGACCCAGTGTATTTTGCAAGTCATGACTGGATTCCCGCCTGCGCGGGAATGAGCGGAGTGGAGGGGGAAGGAGAGGAGACGTTGCAATCAGATTCTGTGTGTTTTATAGGAAGGGTGAGAAGACTAAACGGTGATAATTCTACCCCTTACATCAGCCCTAGTGTTTTAAAGCTGACCGTGCTGTCGCGGCCTATGATGAGATGATCGTGAACGGCGACACCAAGTGGTTTGGCGGCGGCGATAATATTTTTGGTCATTTCTATATCGCTATGACTTGGTGTTGGATCGCCTGATGGATGATTGTGTGCCAGTATAATAGCTGTAGATGACAACTCTAATGCTCGCTTAATCACTTCACGCGGGTAAACTGGAGCGCTGTCGACCGTACCGTGACCTAAAACTTCATCAGCAATGAGACAGTTTTTTTTGTCCAGGAATAAAACCCGGAATTGCTCTTTAGTTTCGAACTGCATAGCAGAACGACAGTAATCCAGTAGTGCGGGCCACGATGATAAGACGGGGCGTCCCAATATACTTTCCTGACCGATCTTAAGTGCTCCGGCTTGCAAGATTTTTAAATCGAGTGCGATTTTTTCGCTTATACCTTTGACTTCCACCAAGCGGTTGATGGGAGCCGAAATAACCTCGGAAAAACTACCGAATTTTGCGATCAGTTCTTTAGCAATCGGTTTAACGTCGCGGCGCAATATGGAGCGAAACAGGTACAACTCMAGCAATTCATAATCGGCTAGAGCCGACGAGCCGCCTTCCATGAAGCGTGTGCGTAACCGGTCACGATGACCATGATAATGTGGTTTTGGTGGGGAGGCCAAATTAGACATAGGGTGGGCGGTCAAACCCTGCCGGTGATTTGGTGAATACTTCAACACCATTAGCGGTCACGCCCATAGAATGCTCGAACTGTGCGGTCAGTTTTTTATCGCGTGTCACGGCCGTCCAACCATCCGAAAGAATTTTGGTGTCGGAGCGGCCAAGATTGATCATAGGCTCGATAGTGAAAAACATGCCCTCGCGCAATTCTTCACCTTCACCGTGATTACCCACATGCAAAATATTGGGCGCATCATGGAATAGTCGTCCCAACCCGTGACCACAAAAATCATCAACAACAGAGCAACGCTCGCCTTTTGCAAATTTTTGGATAACGGCACCAATATCACCAACAGTATTGCCAGGTTTGACTTGAGATATGCCGAGCATCATCGCGTCATAAGTAATATTGATAAGCCGTTCGGCTTTGCGGTTAATATTGCCAACAGGATACATACGCGATGTATCGCCGTGCCAGCCGTCGACGATAACCGTCACATCAATATTGACAATATCGCCGTTCTTGAGCGGTTTTGGGACAGGGATGCCGTGGCAAACCACATGATTGACCGAAGTGCAAACCGTGTGCTGATATCCCCGATAACCAAGACAGGCAGGTATTGCGCCGTTATCGAGAACAAATTCCCGTGCCGCATTATCTATGGCTTCGGTTGTGACCCCCGGTTTGACCATAGGTACCAACATATCAAGACATGCTGCGGCGACTTGCCCAGCTTTGCGCATACCTGCAAAGGCTTCTGGACCGTGCAGTTTAATGGAGCCGTCTCGGGCTTCTTCGGCTATTTCGGCCTGTACATAATTCATCATATTCGCTCTATAACAGGAGAGTTTGGATTATTCCAAGACCTTAATGGTCTAAAACCTTGATAGAATGCGAAATCGTTATTGCCTCCGGTGACAAAGTACAGGCATAGCATATGCTCTCCACACCAGCTTTTTGGGCTATGCCCAGCACTTCTTGATATTTAGGATCGACATCAGCGGCAATACAAAAGCGGTCACAATCATCGCGTTGCACAACATAGAGCATTACGGCGCGCGCACCCTCTTTGACCATATTGGTTAATTCAGTGACATGCTTGGCTGCACGTATACTCGGGCTGTCAGGAAATTCTGCGAGGTTTTTCTGGCGTGAAAACGTAATGCTTTTAACTTCTACATAACAAGGTCGTCTGTCTTTGCTTTCTAACAGAAAATCTATCCGCGAGTTTTTCCCGTATTTAACCTCGCGCCGCAAACTATCATAGCCTGCCAGTTCTGGAATGTTCTGATCGTTTAAAGCTTCTTCAACTATTTTATTAGGCCAAGCCGTATGGACACCGACCAATGCTCTACCGACCTCTATAATCCGCCAATCATACCTCAATTTTCGTTTAGGATTATCAGCGCGAGATATCCAAACCCGGCTACCCGTTTCCTTCAGGCCAGCCATTGATCCGGTGTTGGCACAGTGTGCGGTTACTACACTGCCGTCTGTCAGTTCTATATCAGCAAAAAACCGTTTATAACGGCTTATCAAGCGGCCTTCGATGAGGGGAGATGCAAATTTCATAGGGCTGTATGCTGATTTTTTAGCGGGAACGCAATTTTTTACATAGTTTTAAATTTTTCTCTGGCAATCAACAAATTTATCGCCATATTGCCCTACAAATTATAAAGGCCGAGCGAATACATCAATGCACATGCGGGCGTGGTGGAATCGGTAGACACGCAAGACTTAAAATCTTGTTCCTGTAAAGGAGTGCCGGTTCAAGTCCGGCCGCCCGTACCAGCCTTCACTAAAGCTTCGGCTCGGCAAGCCATTCCCCAACTTTTAAAAATTAATCACCACCGAATATGTTTTTCAATGCTTTTTCCAGTGGGTCTTCCTCTTYTTTCTCTTCTTCTTTTTCGGGGTCTTCTGGCTTTGGTTCTGTGTCTGYYTTTTTGTCACCAAAAAGGTCACCTAATAAACCTGCTAGAGGATCCTTTGCCTGTTGTTTAGGTTGTGGTGCTTGATCTTGTGGTTGTTGTGGCGTGCCGAGCAAACCACCAATAATACCACCAAGATTGCCGCCGACCTGATTTGTAAGCTGGTTTTGTAGCGCTGCTTTGGCACGTGCGGCCACAATTTTTGTCATCAGATCCGAATCCAAGCCCGCTTTGATGCCGCCAAAATCACCACTGAACTTAATAGGTATGCCAAATCCAGCTAACCCTTTACCGTCTTTCAGGCGTGGCCGTAGGCTGAAATCTACCGTTTGCCTACCGAGGTCAAGCTTACCTGCGCCCTCGGCCAATACGGTATTTGCAGTCAGAGCAAAATCTCCAATGGTGACGACCCCGTTTTTGATCGTGAACAAGCCTGCTATTTTGTTAAAGGGCGTATTGTATGACGGGCCTATGCCGGCCGGAAGCGCGCGGGTTTGAAGTATCGCATCTATACCACTGAAATTACTCGTGAATTGTTCAATGTCTACGCCAGTAACGATGCCTTCAGCCAGTTCAAAATCACCTTTGCCAGACAGTGAGCGCATGATTTCCGCTTGTGATTTGCCCGCACCTCTAATGCTCATGGTTGTGCCAGTGTTACCACTAAGTTTGGTGAAATTGGCGACAGCACCAAGCAAACCTTGGCCGTTAACATCATTGAGGGCAAAGTCTAAGGCAACTTTCGGAACAGCCCCCGACGCATTAAGTTCCATATCCAGTGTGCCTTTACCGCCGTACAGGCTGACATTGGGGATATTGGTTTTAAGAACACCATTCTTAACCGTCGTTTTAATGGTGCTTTGCCCAAGTTCCATACTGCTCAGAACGATATTGGGTGTGTTTATTGTAAAACTACCATCAAATAAATTGAGGAAGGACATGTTGAGAGGCTCTTCGCTCCACGGCTGTACGCCCTTGGGGCGGTTGGCATACATTGCGGCCTGATATGGGCGGATGTCTAAGCCCTGCATATCCAGTTTGCCTGTGATATACGGCTTATTAGTCAGGTTGGCGCTAAAATCACCATTCCCAACCAAATCATCAAACCGGATACTGGCACCATTAAAGCTGGCTTTGTTCATATTACCTTTGGCTTGTCCAGACATTGAGACAGGCCCGTAAACTTGTCCGACTTCAGTATCAGCCGCCAATGTGGTGCCACCAATTGCGGCCAATTGGCGTAAGGACGGAATATCAAGCTTGACCAAACCGTCATAGCTTAGCGCTTTGCCTGTTGTGACCTCTCCTTCGAAATTCAGATTAAGCATGCCGCCTGTTAAAGCCGCTTCGACATTGGACATAATCAGGGAACTAGCCGAGCCGTTTATAGTCCCGCTAGCTTGTAATGCACCGAGTGCATCAGCGTAGGGCAGGGCAATTTCGCCAGTTGTCGCAAGCCGTTTAACGGACGGTGAGGCAGCATCAAAACGACCATTAAAGGACATATCCTTGCCCAACTTAACTTGGCCAGCATAACTAGCCACCAAGTCGCCKCCCTTTGTTTTGAAATCGAGATCATCGAGGGTGAGCGCATCAATCATGCCGCTGACGTTACCCGACACTGATAAATCACCGAGAACGTTAGCCGCAGCTAGGTCATTAACCCCGAGCTTGGGGAGTAGGGCGGAGATAGACGGGCTATTTGCGTTAAAGTTACCCGCTAAGCTGAGAGCATTACCGAATTTTGCCGCACCAAAATAATTTGCAGTAATAGCGGCGCCTTTGATGTTAATAGTGACATTTTTTGCAGTGGTTACTTTGCCGTCTGTATCTAGGTTCGTGAATATATCAACCGTGGTAAATGCGGCCAGTTGCGGGATAGCCATGCCAAGTGCGTCTTGGAGTTTTTTGATATCAGCGACWTTAATTTTCAAATCTCCGGATGCAGACGGGATGCCGCTTGCTGAAAGATCACCAGAAAAATCACCAGTAAAATCACCAGTAAAATCAGTTGTCAGAATRTYACTTYTCAARGAAACCTGTGTGCCTTTACCCACCATGTTTASRCCRTCRAAARTWAGMTTGCCTTTRAKRYTRGCCGTTTCAGTAAGNRSCCMMWWAGGGNTTRTYTWGYTTYAAAAAAGCAYCTAACTTTGAGGTTGACGGAATGTCGGCGTCAAAATCCACATCGAATGTRATTTTTGCAGAGGGGGTGAARCGGCCATTTGCGGATAGATTAATAAGCTCCGATTTAAACTTAAGAATTAGGGGGGCTGTGTCRCCGCTWAAAAATGCTTTTGGTGTWTCAAGTTTTATCTCAATATCTATGGGCATAYCATTGACGATCATATCGCCCTTGGCTCTAACGGGCWTATCAAGYCCAGGCATAGARAGCTTCATRTTGACGGCTTTCACGTCGTAATTTGCACCCGTCTGGGCATCACTATAATTGATGCTGCCGTTTTCCAGTGAAAATTTGCCGAGTGTTATTTGCAAATCTGTATAGCGGCCATCACGAGCGAACGCACCCTCTACTTGTTKWGTGGGTTTGGAAGTTTCATYGCCAAAGGTCCAATTTACCTGACCGTCCTTGGTTTTCTCTAAAWAWATTTCTGGATTWMCCAGCGTGAATGCGCTGATTTCYACTTGCTTCTTAAACAAAGGCATTAATTTCACCTTYGCTTCCAAGCTCTCCATGGTCGCAAATGCTTGATTGCTAAAACTTTCGGCATTTCCGATTGTTACGAGATCTGCTTTGACCAYCAAAGTCGGGAATACGGAGAGTTTAACACCACCAGCTATTTGTACATCCCGCCCCAGAGCGGAACTGACTTGGTCCGTTATCTTATCTTTATAAACAGATGCTGGAATAAGGCTGGGTAAAATGAGTGCAGCTACGACTAACAACACAACTATAACGACAAGGCCAATAAACAGTTTACGCATAATTTTCTCCATCTTCTTCTATGGGCAGCATCATAGCACAACCAATCAAGGTTTCAATTTGACAATTTGTCCATGAACGGTTCCTGAAGGGTGAATTACAACCTCTATGTTTTTTGTCCTGTATTTTTCTTAAAAAATAAATATAGTCCACGGGTAGGGCGCTCAAGTTTAAGAGTATAAATTAACAACGAGGATTCATTATGTGTAATCATGACCATCACGAACACCTAAATGTTGATGACGAAACCCGCGAGATACTCAACCGACGAAAAATGATACAAGCTTTGGCGGCTGGTGGGACTATCGCAATTACTGGCGGGCTTTCCGGTTGTGCTACAAATGCTGAAACCGGCGCTAGCCAGTTTCTTGGGTTAGTCAGCGAAGGTGCGCTCAATAAAATGGCCGCGCAAAGTTGGGCGCAAACCAAATCAAAAGAAAAACTCTCAACCGACCCTCGCTATCTGGGGCGCCTACAAGATATTGGCGGTAGAATATCCAAGGGCGCAAGGCGTGATCATCAACCGTGGGATTATGCTGTGTTTGATTCGGATGTCAAAAATGCCTTTGTACTACCCGGCAACCGCGTGGGCTTTTACAAAGGCATGATGGATTTTGCAGATAATGATGATCAAATAGCCGCAGTTATGGGGCATGAGGTGGGGCACGTTGCGGGGCAACATGCCCGTGAACGGGTGAACACACAAATGGCAGGCCAGTTGGGCCTAGCTGTTGGCGGTGTYRTCGGSGCAACGCAGCTTGGTAAAAAYTGTAAAACAATGGCCGGTACCGAACGCAATCAATGTTACCAAAAGGCRAATARRAACTCGCAATTGCTAAATGCTGCCATGGGTATGGGCTTTACWCTSGGWGTCGTATTGCCGTTCTCTCGYAAACACGAAAGCCAGTCAGATTTGCTSGGTGCGCGGTATATGCAACGCTCTGGATATAATCCGCACGAAGCCGTGAAATTATGGGAAAARATGGCRGAGGCTAGCCCRAGTAGACAGCCRGAAATTCTCTCTACCCAYCCRGATCCGAGTCGCCGCGCYCGTGATTTACACAAYTATATCAAGTGTCAGGAACGYATGGGTTCACAAGGTTGGGGCGACAATACTTTGAAAGCYGCTTTAAAAGCTTGCGAGGCATAAACCGGGCGCAWAAATTTGCTTTTAAAGCACATTCTTGGCTTGATGCGCCGTACCGACTGGTCTAAAGCATCCGCTCCATTGAAGATGCCGCCTTAGCTCAGTTGGTTAGAGCGCTGGTTTGTGGAACCAGAGGTCCTCAGTTCAAACCTGAGAGGCGGTACCATTATCTCATTGATTTATATCTCATKGATTTATAATTTCCTTTTGAAATGTGTATTTTTGAATACAAGCGCCGTTTACACTTTGTAGGCATTTAAACGCTGAACTCGCGCAATATGGTGTTGTTCTGTTTATCTGGCCCCAAATTGTTTTATCTTTCCCCAAACTGTTTTATCTTTTGCTGGGTATCATTGCCTGCATAGCCTGCACTCAATAGTAAGATACTGGACGAAAGTGTCGCAATCATATAGATCTAGCATAGAGGGAGATCGATATGTTTATTAAGTTTATGGTTTTAGTCCTTACTCTTGTGCTCGGCGTATCAACCGCACAAGCGCAATCGACGGCACGCTTTCATTCAGTAGAAAATCGTAATTGCCTGATMTGGAACCCTAGGCCTGTTCCAAATGAAACCGTAGTTTGGACCGGAAAATGTGTARAYGGCAAAGGGGTTGGTAAGGGGATCATCGCYTACGGTAATGTTARAAATGGCAAAGCGGTTATTTCCGTTTCGGAAGTGACACTYAAGGRCGGAAAGCATCAGGGACATGGTCARTATTATTCCTCATCCGGTCAAAGCACCTACCGAMAATATAGTGATGSTAAACGCGTGCWATCGAYACCCCTTWACCACGGTTCCCAAGTAGCGCAAAAAAAAGCCGGAGAAGCGGATCTTGTGASTGCTCAATATCCARGACATTTGATTAASGGCATTRATTTGAAGTTATTAAAACAACTTTTAGAGGATTCCGGCATGAAGTTCMAAAAGGCKAGTACTTATAGTAGTGGCTCGCCTCTAGTGTACTTTACCGATGCTGATGATAATACATATGTTATTGCGGGCGCCATCTGTAATCAAACCTGYAATGCAATACAKCTCATGGCWRTAATTAAACGYYCAACACYRATAGATTATTCTGAAATCAATACGCAGGACGTTAAGTATTCAGTGGCATCCATCTTGCGTTATAAAAGTAAACCCAATCAAATTAGCATCAATCGTTATGTGATTTTGGATGGGGGGCAAAACCCGCATAATTTGATATTAGAGATAAAGGTATTTACCCAGATTGTAGAAAAAATTAGAGGTAATATTGGCGGTAAAAATGTTACGAATGTGCTAAATTAACCTCAATAATAGATGAGTTTATTGTGTTCAATGTATCAGCGCGTTTTCGTGCATATGTACAACACAACGAATTCAACTCGGGTCAACCAAATAGATTATCATCAAAATAGGTAAAATTAATCCAGCCTATGAGAGCAGCAATGCCTAAAAACAATGTGACGGCAATCAATATCCCGAAAAATCCTTTTGAAGCATTTATACCGTCCAGAATAGAAATCCCTTTTTGCAAGGGATCTTGAAGCTGGGGGTCTGCCTCATTGTGTCGATCTGTCGAGACTTTCTCTCGCTTGCCTGTAACTGGGTATCTTTGTATTTGGAATAGGTCCCACCATATTGGCGACGTAAAAAGCACAAATAAAAACAAGGTCTTAATAGCTTCAATAGCACTATACTCGTTTTGATGGCCCCATAATATGTAAGACAACATCAAAGTAGCCAATCCGCCAACTGCCAAAGACACCCCCAAAGCGCCACCGCCCTGCCGGCCAGTTATTTTGGATGCGAGGACTACTTTGTGTGCACATTTTGGGCATTTAAAAACGCTCTTAACACTTAAGAAATCGCGCTGCCGCGTTAGAGATACCATCTGGGAGTTGCCGCATTTACGGCAATTTCGTGTCGTTAGATCTGGCACATGCTTAGTCATCTGTTTCCCTAAYTAAANCCYTCAGTGTTCCCACRTATATTTTTGCTATTCAGCCTGTARTTTTCGTTCACATAGTTTTATCTCAAAATTACTTTTTTCGGCTGCATCATATTTCGTTTGAGCATCCTCGACATTTTTTCCAACGGAAATCCGCCAATCACCATTCCATGATTTTGCTACATCTTTAATAATCAGATAACTGGTTTTCACTGTAGCAAATTTATAGCCACCGCAAACAACCTCGGACAGTACGCAGGGTCTATTCGTTGCGGTTTCACATTCTTGTACGCTCTCATAGACAAGAGAAAGCCTACCACCTCCGTCGTTGCTTTTATAAATAAGGTACAAAGTATCTGCACTAGCAGTTGCGCTAAATATCGAAATCATGCCGCCCAAAAAAACTATTGCTTGCCCAATTCTTCTTAATTTCATTTTATTCTCCTAGACTATACGTATTTATGCCCGCTCTTGCTGATCGGGACTAGTTATATTTCTTTACAACTCCCGAACCAGGCATGTCATTAATGATCGCATTAAATCGGTCAAAGTACGGACCATTTCCAAAATCATCAATCCTGATCACAAGGGTTTTGCTTTCATAAGACGGCAAGACCCCGGAATATTTTTTGTGGATCATCGCCCCCACTTGAGACAGGGATGTTTTGACATAGCCCTTACCATTAATATTGCCAATAATTTCTCCCTTTGAGACATTTGCCTTCCATATGTGGCCATCAATGAATTCCCTTTTGCCACAGCCTTTTAACTCTATGGTGCCACTTAGTTTCCCAATGATAACATAACCAAATTCAGTGTTTTTTGCACCAGATTGCGGCGAAATTAAAACAATCGGATAATCTTTTTTGAATTGATTAAGTGAAACATCAATTTCAAATTTATCTGCCCCGCACCCGCCGTAAACATTCGAGCAGTATTTTTCCTTGTATCGCACCCCATAGCCAGCATTTTCGTTGTAAAATCGTTTCCGCCCATAAAGTTCGTACTCTATTTTATTGTCGCGTAAAAAATCTTCGGCCGTATCAAAAATATATCCATAAGCATTCTGCCCATTTTCAGCATGCTCTTCTGCTATCAGACACTGATCAGAAGCCAATGCATGTCCAGAAAAAAGCAACATTGAAAATGTACCAATGCATAAGGTGCGTGTTATTTTATTGTCTGTAAATTTCGTCATAAGCTTACCCCGTAATATACTTAGAATTTTGCGGCAATCAATCAGCCGCTTTGCGTTTCTTTTCGATTAGTCTAACACTGATAATAGATATTTCGTAAAGCAGATATATTGCACCACCAAGCGTTATTTGCGTGATCGGGTCAGGAGGCGTCACGAAGGCCGCGAAAGCTGCGATACCAACTACCGCGTATCTACGGCCTTTTCTAAGCGCAGATGAACTGACAATGCCTGCTCGCCCTAATAAACTCAGGATGATGGGCAGCTGAAAAGACATACCAAATGCCAAGAACATCGTCGTTGCKARACCAAGATACTCACTGACTTTGGGTAGTAAGGACACGGTCGCRCCATTGGCAAATGCTTGTTGCTGGCGCAGACCAAATTCCAGAACAAACGGGAAAATRTAAAAGAACACCATAGAWGCACCCGCAATRAASARRAGCGGYGAWAGRATGAGRTARGGCARAAATGCGCCGCGCTCGTTTTTATAYAGTCCAGGTGCGACGAACCGGTARACTTGGTAGGCTATGAYCGGAAATGCCAATATAAGGCCGCCAAACAAGGCCAGTTTCAGTTTTACGAAAAAGAATTCCAGYACTTGCGTATAGATGAGGTCGCCCTCAAGYCCGGGCTGRCCTTCYTTAATGAGRTCGGCRCTAACATTGGCTATTGCGCTCTCAAACGGCAGMACCAGYAAATCAAATATCGGGCGAACAAAAAACAGACATATAGCAAAGCCGACGATTACCGCGAGGATGGAATATATCAACCGTCTACGAAGTTCAAATAAATGATCCAGTAGGGGGGCGCGGCTATCCTCTATGTTTTCATTTTCTGTTGAAGTATCAGTTTCGATTTTGGGCTTAGTCGTCATCACCAGCCTTTGTATCATCACCAGATTTTGTAACATCGCGCAGATTGTCGTCTAACGCGCGCATATCTTCTTCAAACGCTTCGCCCGATAGATTAGACATTTGCCCCATGGATTTAAGCTCGTCTATTTCCTCGCGTAAACTGGCCAGTTCTTCGTCTTCACCAATTTGGTTGAAAGCGTCTTTGAACTCTTGACCCATCATTTTTATYTTTGCCATGAAACGCCCGGCCGTTCGCATCATTTTAGGCAGATCTTTGGGGCCAACGACAACCAAAGCCAATACGGCGATTATCAGCATTTCTGCGAAACCAAGTTGCGGGATCATGGTGCGTTACCTGTAAGCGGGGTAGGGCTCTTACGAATTATGCCTACTTTTTCTTCTTTTTAGGGGGCGTTACATCAATAGCATCATCGGCTTTTGCTTTCTCGTCGCCGTCRGGGTCTTCTTTCAGCCCCTTTTTAAAGCTGGTAATACCYTTAGCGACATCGCCCATAATAGAGGATATTTTTCCGCGCCCGCCAAACARSACRANRMACRANAAYGCCWACKATTAATANNWSYGTNYYRGMCTNRMARMCATRGTKSWCTCCTCTTTCAAGMCGTTCATACGCTGAACCAGCGGAYGGTTCAAGCTATTGATGCGTGTAACSYGGCATGTTTTAAGRCAAATRACTGCGAATAAGRAGGAGTATGTCTTCRCTYGACATATYYGGGTCCGAGAAATCCGCCGCCTTAATMGTAATATTGSYCAGCTCTGCRTACAATTTTGCTCGGTGTGCAAGCAAATCCGGATAACAGGACACTAAAGAATCTTGGGCGGATTTTCCGTCAATAACATGGTAGCAATCACCCCATATGGTCGGTTTCGGATACTTAAAATACCGGTCTATTAATGTATCTATATCAGCGTCGTTTGCTTCAATATAGACGATTAAATAGCTGTTATTTAAGGATATTTTATTTTTTTGTGGAATATGAACAACGCTGCCTGATGTATCTAGAACCAAATTACCCTTACCCTGATTAGCCGCCAAAGATAAATCCGCTTCAAGGYTCAGATATTCTGCTGATTTCTCGGCATATCCGTCCGAATASGGMTGTCCCATCCATTCCGCCATGGCGCTCATGGTGTTTTTGCCCAGTTTAGCTTGAATTTGGGCATCTACATCATAGCAGCTAAAACCACTCGTCTTGGCAATTCTCTGTGCCGTATAGCTTTTGCCTATATTTGACATACCGATGAGGGCGATACGCAATTGGTTTTGCGCAGTTTTTCGGTCAAACTCGGCAGCAGTGAGCAACATTAGCCATTAGCCTTCAGATGTTCATCAAGCGCAGATAACGCCGGTGCCATGACATGTTTGTGAGACGGAGCATCAATACAAGCTTGTAGTGATGCGGGCAGGGGTATTGTTTCGCGAATAATCTGCTCTACCTCGTCTTTGAATTTGGCGGGGTGCGCCGTTGAAACGGTGATTTTCGTATAATCTTTGTCGGTGTCGGCGACAAAATCCTGCATGGCCATATGRCCAACCGCAGTATGGGGGCACATCAAATACCCGCTGTGGACATAGGTTTTRCGCACATGSCGCTCTGTTTGYTCRTCKGTGTAAGAATAGCCGCTGCAGGCYTCCGYAATGCTGTCATAATCGCCGTCAMATAGGCTYAGAATACGCGGGAAATTATTAGGCCTGCCTATATCCATGGCATTAGACAGCGTCGGCACTGACGGCCTCGGTGTATATTCGCCCATGTATAAATAATCGACAAAKGGATCATTAGCRTTRTTGCCAACCACAAATTTRTGAATGGGYGCACCCATTTTACGGGCAATTAAACCACCCGTCAGATTACCRAGGTTCCCGGACGGAATACTATAGACAATCGGTCTTTKCGGGAAGGCGGCYTTGGCTTGAATGCTAGTCCAAAAATAATAAAAACTTTGCGGGATAACGCGGCCAACATTTATTGAATTGGCTGACATTAAATTATGTTCGGTGCTCATAGCCTTGTCAGCAAAGGCTTTTTTGACGAGTTCTTGGCAATCGTCAAACGTGCCGTCAATGGCAATCGCTTTAACGTTAGAGTTTTTACCCATAGATGTAAGTTGATGCTCCTGCACCGAGCTCACACCGCCTTTGGGGAATAATATGAACACCCGCACACCCGGTAAATTCAAGAATGCATGCCCAATTGCGCCGCCCGTATCACCGGACGTAGCCACTAAGATCGTGCGGCTCTCACCAGAGCGGTTTAACAAATGGGACACTGCGCGCCCCATAAACCGTGCCGCGAAGTCCTTGAAAGCGAGGGTAGGGCCGTGAAATAGTTCTAAAATATACGCATCACCKGGTTCAGGGGTGGCCGCATCCAGTATATCACCATCCAGTGTGATCAAAGGCATGGGAAAATCATAAGCATCTGCGCACAATGCCCGCAAGTCTTCATCGGTAAACTGATCATCAACAAAGAAACGAGATAAATGCGCCGCACAGGCGTGAAACGGTAAAGCGCCAAGCCGSGCCAATTCGTYCGGGCCAAAACGGGGCAAGCTATCCGGCATATAAAGCCCRCCGTCCGGCGCAAGGCTAGACAACAAAGCCTGACTAAARTCAGCYTGYARRTCAGGATTTKTCAAAGAATGGTATTTCATKKRMTWRRTCTAATATCTGTGCRCGGCTTTGACAATCCAAATAAAGYAATCATTGYACGAAAAACAAAAAAGAGACTGAGTAGGGCGGNMAAACKCAAACTATCCCGCACGACAAAACGCAGACCACGCCACAAAACAGGCAAGAAAAAAGGCCAATTTAAGAAAAGACGATAGGAAATAAATTAATGATCTACAGTGGCTGGTTTCGTCGCGCATCTATCGTTGGGTATTCAGGCCATATATCTTGCGCCAAGGAAAACCGACGCCATCACTGGAAATAAAATCGCCGTCGCCATTGAATCCAGAAAAATGCGAATAGCCATACAATTGGGTGTTCACATCTACGTTCTTGCCTGACTTGCGGAGATAAAATTCTCGTGCGGTGACATATGCAATGCAATCTGCCAACTTGCTTTCTATCGTACTGCCGGGCTCCACATGCATAATCTCTGCAACATGTGCTCCTCGGCTAAACCAGACAAAGAGGGGGTACCTTCGAATACCGATCATGCATTCCTCAGCCCAGCCGTTCTTCTTGCCGCGTTTGACTTCATCAAAGGCAAAAATAGGTCGAATGCCAAAATTTACGCAGCTATCGAGGGTTCGCATTGTATATGCTGAAAAGACCTGATCGCGAAGATACATCATCTCAGCGGGTTTGTCTGTTTGTAGGGCGCCGACCGTCACAAACTTATGCACATACTTAGCGCGAGCAATCCAGGTCATTCGATGGATAAAATTTAAACGTGTTGCCCCCTTAGCGTTAGGCCAACTTTTGCTGTCCATAATTTTCCTCGCGTGAAAAGCTGTCAGGTGGCCTCCACTAGCCTTCGCCAAATCTCGTTCAAGGGTTTTAATCTTGACTTCTATATCAGCTCTTGNNTTTTTTTGATGAAATTCCACAGCCAGCAAGTAAAAACATGTGAATGCCATCCACAGGTCTGGACGCTTCATCTGCAGAAATGAGCAATTCTCTGTGAAGTTCCTTTTTTTTAACGCGGATATGATTTCTATGCGAACATGCGCACGTGTTTAAGAAAGAGATAGGAACCCAATGCACGCCTCGTTGTACATCACTAGCWACCGATTCCTTTGGGAACGGCTGTTTTTGCAACCAGTCGATTTTTTGCTCCGTATCACACTTTTCACACGTGTACGTATGTTCAAGGAGGTCTGCCGGAATAATAGGTGGCGGTTCGCGGTGTTTGACTTTGGATTCAGACATGATGGAACCTAGTTACAAGACAATTGGGCCAGTTTCTAGTCTTTAGCCCAAAAAGAAGTGTGACCATAAAAATCAGCCTGTGACGAAATCAACAATTGATTGTGCAGACGTTTTTATGTGCGCGGATTATTTGCGAAACACGGGCAGGGGACAACCCTATCGCCCGGGCTATATCCCAGACTTTTAACCCTTAGAATGCATGATTAGAGCCGTTCTTTTGTTGTTTTTGATTGATGCGCGCCGCCGTCTTTGCACCTGTATTTCGTAAATTCGTGCCACTTGGGTGCTATCAAGGTTTTAAATTGAATACCGTACATTTAAACACCCCAGACTTTTTGAAAGGGGACATAACAATGGTGTCTAGCTATACTCTTACACGCTTTAGCAAGGTTAAACAATAAGGCGCATAATTTATACTTGCAGATGTTAAATTTTTTGCAGTTTCAGGCGTAAGTGCTTGAATTATTGAAGCATTGGCGTCTTGAGCGGGTATGCTAATAATGAATGCCAGGCTAACCAAAAANCACTGCACTTAACTTTTTTAGAATGGCCGCATAATGGGTTTTTGACTGGCCTTTTGATCGCCAAGTGCAAAGCCATAACAGGGCAATTTGTGGATCTATTCCGGCGCGATCTGCGAGCTTTGTAATAGTTTCATCTTTGGGTAACGCAGTGCCTAAACGGTACGTGTGAAGCGTTTGACGAGACATACCTATTTTGTGCGCCATTTGGCTGTCATTGTTTGAGTTTGTCAGCCGTTTGCATTCATCTAAAAAGTCTTGAAAATTTTTCATGTGTTTACTCCCTAATTTTATTTAGTCGAGAAAATACGTCTTGACAAAGGGAATCTCATGAAACTATGAAAAAAGCGTTAACGATTTACATCATTGACATCTGGTACGACGACACTTGTTGAAGCTCTACCCTAATTAGAACGCTAAACAGGGAGAACTAGCTAGATGAAAAATTTCAAACTTAATTTATCGGACTTTGTTGCTCATTCGCGAACGAAGCCAAGTCCTCAACGGTCTGCTGGGAAGCTGATACCGTCTCTGCAATCAAAGAGCGCACCTCTTGGGGCAAGTTCGTAATGGTCGGACAAACAAGGAAATTCTCAATATGTGTTTTTCTATCATCATTTGGTATTTGGGATAAGTCCAAAGCCAGTCCGGCGATTAAGTGGGACGCTTGGACACGATACTCTAAGGATTTAAACGCCTTTGAAACTTCATTTTCTAAGTTTTTCATACGTGCATTCAGCCCACCGATTGATGTTTTTTCTACCATTTTCAAACCTTTTAGAGAATCAATTTCAGCGAGTGTAACATGAAAAACCTCTCATTTGTAGATCAATCAATTCCGATGCCAGACGAATTTAGGGCGGTGGTTACACGTGCGGCACAGGACTATTTACCGCGTAAGCGAGAGGTTGGTGCGCTTGGTCGCTACGTGGATAATCACGTGGAATGTTTGCAGGCGGCTATCAGTCTTGAATTTGAAGATTGCCACGTGAAAGCTAAGGTAACGCAGGATGATATTCGTATCACCATTGATCTGAGCACAAGTGACACAGGCTTTGCCTATATCGTGCTCCCCATAACCTATGAGAGCGATACGCTCTATGTCGGCGGTGTGTCGTGAATTTGCTAGATATAATCCTGCTAATTTTAGCAATCTTGTTTTTGGTCGCCGGTGCGCACCTTGTTCTACTTCAATTTATGTCACGTGCTGGACGGTGTGACCATTGCGATGATCTTGGATTTTGTCCTGATTGCTTTGGTGATGGGTTCGACAATGAAAGCAATGATTGCGACAAGTGTTCAGGTTTCGGAAATTGCGTAAAATGCGAACCAATATCATGAGTAGGCGCAAAAATTTTCCAGCTAGAAAACTAGCGAGACTTGAGGGCGCGTTTGCTCGTAGGGCGGGCGTGTATCGTAAGCAAGGCGGGTGCGCGTGGGGCGAATTGTCAGCACTTGAACGCCGCATTGCCGCGCTACACCGGATTGTCAAACCTTTGCCTGATTAACCAGTTTTCCCGTGCGCGTCTTGGACTGCTCGCACGGGTTTAAAGACAGGGCATTTCCTGCCTTGTGAGCCAAGCCGGACGCTTYTACTTCCTGTTTTAGCGTCCGGTGCGGTGCTCCCAGTCCCGCAGGGACAGAGCACTAAATTCTCACCTGTCTTTAAAATACCTTGTCCACGCGTGCGGCGCGTAGCCGTTTGAAAAGGCGTTAGCGCCAAACCACAAAAAAGGAAAATGTCATGGAAAATAAAATTCTGAAAAGCCCGCTAAATTTTAGTCAGGCTCTCGAAAAACTGAAACTTGGAAAGCGTATTCGCCGGACCGGATGGACTGAATATTTGCAGTTGTGCGGGGCTGTAAGAATAAGAAAATTTACTGACGGTAACTCGGTAATTTACACGGCACGTTCGCCGGATTTGCTCGCGCACGATTGGGCGGTTTTATAGCCCACATTTTTTAACACAACGGCAATTTTGCCAACACAAAATAGGAAAATATTATGAGTAACCAAGGAACAATGACAGTAGTGCCAAAATACAAAGGCAAGGTCTTAGGCGGCAATCTTATTTTACCCGCTCTCTATACGGGCAAGATCAGAATTGAGCGCAATGTAAAACATAAAGACACTTCACCGGATTACATATTGCAACGGCCAAATATTGATGAACATACGGGCGAGGTTATTTGGGCAAATTGCGGAGCGGCATGGGACAAAGAAAAGGGCGAATTAAAATTTATATCAGTAAGCATGGATTTATACGATAAAAACAAGCGCATTGGTTTTGCTCTTTTCCCGTCCGATGATCAGCCTAAAAACTGGAAGGACGGAGACGCCACAATCAATTTTAATGTGTCTTATAATCCATTCGGTAAGAGTAAACCGAAGGCGGACAACGCCAGCCTAGATGATGCGATTGAGTTTTAATGCGCAAGCGAGTTCGCATTGTAGAAAAACATTATTTTACAGGCTTTAAAACCAAGCTTGAAAAAATAGAATGTTGGGTGATGGGCAAAATAACAAGTTTTGCCCATCAAACCCGCTCCGGCCTTTGGGTGGTAGTTATTGCGGTAACCAAGACGCGCCAACACACCACAATATTAATTGAGAGATATAAGCAAGAGGCCATATGGCTTTTGCGTCTGTACGCGGCTCAAGCAATAAAAACATTCAGGCGATTGAAGCGAGAGCAAGCAATATTATCAGCCGATAGTGATACATTTATGCACGAAGCTTTAGGCCGTTATGATCGCCGCGTATTTGTACCTGCACCAAGCTATTTCAAAAAACCAAAAGCAACAAAACCAACGGCATATGGTGAGCGCACGAAAGCCTACGCCGGATTGGAATTTTAATGTGTTTTCATAAAAAAACAAAAATTGCTGAAATTGAATGTCGTTTGGCAGGGGTTGAATTAAACTTGCAAGTTACGCGCATACTTTTGATGCAAAATTTGCGCGACCAAATAAGCACATTGGAAGCAAAAAACGAAAAGATGATAGAAACGGGGTCTTAGTAGCACCCCCCTACAGAATTACAGTTGACAATAAACGAAAGAAATAAAATGAAGAATTTATATGCTAATTTTGATGCGCTCTATGTCGCTTTTCAAGGGTGTTTGCCACGTGTAAATCGTGAAAGGTTCGCAGAGGTCAAGGCACGTGCGGGAGAGAGCGGAAAGCCTGAAAGATTGCGTATAGGCCACGTGACGGGACACGTGAAAGCCACGGGCGCACAGGGCGGCTATGCCTTTGTATTTGATATGGGAGATTTAAAGCACAGGTTATTGTTTAAGGACAATGGCAAACCGGATGAATGGAATATATTTGCTCAAGTAAGTTCTGAAAGCTTGATAGTAAATGGTTTGGAAGGTGCAAAAAAAGAATTATTTGCAGACTTACATGCTCTTGGCATTAAGATCGCAGGACATGCGATAAACCGTTTAGATTTTGCTTGTGATTTTGAAAGCGAAACTTTCAAGCTATGTCCTGAAAATTTTGTGGCACACCATGCGTCAACGGCAAAGCGGCATTATGAGAAAACAGAACAAGGCGAATTAGATAGCGAAAATCTCTCTATTGTTGGATTGTCAGACGTTACAAGTGTAACCATTGGCACAATGCCAAACCGACAAATAATTGTTTATAACAAGCTTAAAGAAGTTCGCAAAAAACAAAAATTTCACTGGATGGAAGTATGGGGCGTAGACAAAAAACATGATGTAAATATTTGGCGTGTAGAGGTTCGCGCGGGTAAGCACCATTTGAAGTCTTGGAATATAAACACCTTTGCAGATTTAGAACAATGCGCGGGCGATATGTTCATAGAGGCATTTGAAAAAATCCGGTATGTAGAAACACGGGATGTTAGCAATATCTCTCGGGCAAAGCTTCATGAATTATGGCTGGATGTTGTCGACATTATCACCAATAAATTATGGGACTATATAGCGGGTGTAACACGTGGGCGCATACGTGAAGTGAAGCGGCACGAATACCGCGAAATGATCGACGCTCAAAACATAGGGTTAATCGCCACAAGTATTGCTACAGAAAAAACCGATTTATCGGGGGCAAAATTTAAAAGATATATTATCGCGAAAACTACTGCACGGGTGTCAATGTATCTTGATCGAGAATGGGGAGAATTTTGCGACAAGATCGCAAGGGCAAAAGACAGATTAATTTTCTTAGATGATTTAGAACCAACGGAGCAAACGGCATGACTGATTTTAGTAAAAATAAAGGTGGATATTTGGAATTTATGCCAAATGGTAAAGCTGGAACGCTTGGCACGGGGCGTTGCTCTTGCGGTACGGTAAATGAGATTAAAATCAACAAAGCTGGGCACCCATATAGATTTTGTCAGGGCAAAAACTGCATGGCAAGAGAGACAGGGGCAGGGCAAGCAAGTGCGGCTTTATTAATTGCTAGAATAGAAAAATTTACGGTACGCAATGTTAAGAAAAAAGTTCGGCGAATGGCAGGACTATCAAAACTAAAAAAAATAAAAGACATTCCTGAAATACAAGCAGATCACGTGCAATCAGTTACTATAGAGCCTGAACCAGATGTGCTGGAGCACGTGCCAGAACCAGTGCAAGAGCACGTGCCACCACGTAAAGAACCTCTAATAAAATTCCAACTCTTTGGAAAGGATTTATAAGATGTCAGATAAAGATAATTCACCTGAACCAACGATATTAAATGAGGGTAGCAACAAGCCAATTGCTGAAACTATTTCAGATATTGAAATGGAAATGGAAAGCGAATTTCAAGAGGAAATTGAACAGGCGGAGCAAGTAGAGGTTCCACAGATGAAACCTAAATTGTTTGCTGGAAATTTGGGCGGCATGTTTTGCATGGGCGCAGATATGGGGCTTGAGTTTTTTGATGTTTCAAAATTGGATCCAGCGCAAAGGGCTTGGATGGAGCAATCAACAAACGAAGTCGCGCCTTATTATATGCCTGTAGATGTTGACCCTAAAATGGCGGCAACAATTTCATTTTTTACTATGGCGGGTGTAATTGCCCTTTCAAAGATGCCGGAAATTTTAGAAAACAAAAAAAACAAGAAAACACAAACACAGCCAGTTGTGGCGGATGATAATAGTAATGTTGTAGATATGGGCATTGGCGATAAGAATGAGTAATGATGCAAAAAAGAGGCTTTATGTAGGTGCGGAAGCAAGTGGTAAAACAACTCTGGCAATACGTGATGCACGTAAAGAAAAACTATTATTAATTTTGGATTTAAACCGCCAAGATAGTCTTGCACGTGGTTCGCATGTGGTGGTTAGTTATCAGGACGTAAGACAGGCAAAAAAAGCTTTGCTACAAACTTTTTCAAACATAGACAGGCGCAAAAAATATCATGTCACGTGGCAAATACCAAAAGACATGCGCGCGCAGGATGCTTTGGATTTTGCCATACGTGTTTTAAATGCAATTGGCGGGGGCGCATTGCTCATAGACGAAACGGAAAGCTTTATTCCTGCATTGGGCAAGCTGTCTGATAGTGTTCGGATTGTTGCAAAACGTGGGCGGCATATAAACCCTATGCCGCTTTATATGACGGTGCAAAAACCAACGGAATTAAACCACGTGGTACGCAATAATGTTTGGACAACGGCCTATTTTAAGCTTTTTGAAGCGGGCGCAATTGACTTTTTTGCGAAACAATCTGCATTATTTATAAAAAAAGTTGAAGCGGTTAACATGTTGAAATCATTAAAAGAATTTGAATATATCCTGATAGAACGCAACAAAGAGCCTAAAAAAATGAAAAAAATCAAAAAAACATGAATTTGATGTTTTTTACCTAAATTACTGTTTTTATTCAATAACTTAGCACGTGCTCCCACGTGTTAGACAAATTTTTATAGTTGTGACAGAGCCAAATCAACACAACACGAAACATTTGATTTGGAGATTGAAAACGTGAAAATTGATTTAGGTTTGGTATTTGCGATAGCGGCGGCGGTTTTTGCCGAAAAATGGATTGTTAGCCCTCTTTTAGGGCCTGCCGTTCAAGATTTAGTAAATGGTGGCAGCAATGGTTAGAGTACCAACATCTGTACAGCCGCCATTTATGAAACCAGTTATTTCAGGTTTTCCCCTTGGCAAGTCCGGCTTAATTGACAGTCTCACATATCGCGCAAATGGTTCGGACACTATTGAGCTTCATATTAATGAAGATACAATGGACACTCTTTATTTACACATCCAAGCGGGGATTACAGTTTCGGGTACGGCTCCAAGCGGCGCAAAGAGCGCGGGCATTGCAGCACTTCTGAAACATGTTTCTGTCAAWKWTRWTKMMYSMGWSAYRAWGGWTRWWYTKRCSKYTKKCRYCMTMAYRRKTYTKSYKMTKSWKSRKYMCSRRKRYSYMWTGGCGGGCGAYACTGCGCTYGGAACGGCTACAGCTTCATATGATYTAATTGTWCCRATTGAYATGCSTCTMTTGCGTTCGGTTCTTATAGATCAAACTGCGCTTGACCCGCGCGGTATTCGCACAGTCAAACTACGTGTAGACTTTGGCGATATTGACGATCTTTACGGAACAAAAAATACAGCCACTTTGGATGCGGGCACAACTATTGATGTGCTTTATCGCGGTACTGAAAACAACACTTACGAGGCGGGTATGCACTGGCGCGAATTGACAGAAGAACGCGTACAGGTTTTCGCTGCGAGCAATAATTTAGAAATTGTGAAACGCAGAAACGAAGCGCCAAAATCGCAAAATGAAAAACGCTATTTGCGCTCTATTCGTATTCGCGGCGTCAATGCAAATGTTGCGGCAAATGTCTTTGACGAAACGCAGAATATTGTGGTTAAAATTGGTTCTAAGGTTCTAATTGATGCGCCGCTCTCTGTTGTTCGTGCTTACAATGACGAGATTTTTAAAGGTGAGGGTACGGCTGGCGATCAAATCTACATCCCGTTCTTTAGAAACGGTAACCATTTTGACGCATTGCCAATGGATAGCTTTAACGGTGATCTTAAAGTCATCGCGGGTGTGTCTTATACATCCGGAAATGAACTCTCGGTTGTTACTGAAATCATTCGCCGCCCAGTATTGGGCTAGGGGCGCGTTGTGGACTTTATTACAGCAATAGGTGGCCTTGGTCTTAGTATTTATCAAGTAGAGACTGATAATCGCCGTGAGCGCAACAGGCTTACTTTTGAGCGTCAACGTGCTCTTGAAACTGATAAGTCCAATTCAAAAATTATGGTTATCGGTGCAATTGTTCTTGGTGTTTTAGGAGTGGTTTGGCTACGAAATAGAAAGGGCTAAATTATGGCCTTTTTTAATGCAGAGCCTGATTTTGGTTTTGACGGTCTGGCCGTTGGTGAAGAATTTCCGCTATGGTTAGCGGGTGCGGCTGATAAAATCGAAACCCCATTGTCACTTGTTCAACCGACCGCTATCGAAACATTTTTTAAACCTTTAGTTTCAAAACGGTTAGGTCAGCCTACAGTTTTAGAGCGGAGACCCAGACTAAAGGTATCAGAGCCGTYTATTCAGCCTACAGATATAACGCCTTGGAACGGCGGCGGTGTATTTTTCAATGATAAAATGAAAGAGCAGCGAACAATTCAACCTACAAATATTTCGCGCTGGGCTGGCACTGGTAACGCCGCYCAAATAGTGGTCGATAAAGCGACAGWACAGCCGGATGATCGTGGCACAAGATACGTAAATATTGGCGTTAGTGCGCTTGCGGCGGCGTCTGTTGTCAATGATGTAATTGTTGATTTGCCAGAGGMMGWTKT
Organism: Robiginitomaculum sp.; assembly: GCA_002732905.1. Taxonomy (GTDB): domain Bacteria; phylum Pseudomonadota; class Alphaproteobacteria; order Caulobacterales; family Maricaulaceae; genus Robiginitomaculum_A. The sequence goes on along the minus strand of NVTC01000002.1, from coordinate 40,502 downwards.
RAMMSGYSWTRKSMMRMMWSCRGWWGYMYWTCARSGMYYRRSMMTTKMKRYWSMRYWAYWWRSSSCSGSMKYWAYTSCYRTWMRYRAMRSYSMGGSWWYRMYRGKSGWWRWKGATGMAATAAAGCCGTTTTTTCTGTCTAAGTCTGCCTTGATTATGGCGGGTTTGGTTGGATTTGTTCTTTTGAAAAATTGGGGCGGATAATGGACCCTTTGTCTCTAGTTTTTGGCTCTTTACTTGGCGGCGGTGGCGGTTCGTCTAGTACGTCCAGTTCACAGCTTACCAATACGATTGGATTTAATCCGGTTATCAATATTGGCGGCGGCGTTGATGGTGTTGGCGGCAATACTACATCGGAACCAGTGGCAACAACTATTAGTGACCAAACACCAAAACAGGCGGGCGCATTTGGATTACCGAGCGGCGGTTTTGACAGTGAATTTTCGGCAAACGCGGGCAGTTTTGATCTTGCTGGCTTGCCTTGGCTTTGGATTATTGGCGGCGGTGCTGCTTTGTTTTTTATAACTTCTGGAAAGGTAAAATCATGAACATCAAATTAATTGTAGGGCTTATTGGCGCTATTTTTGTTTATACAAAACTCATTAAGTAAGATGCCATTAATTCCAATACTTCTTTGGGCTTCTCTCGCTTGGACGGGCGTTGATGTTGCGAGTAAAATTGCTGGCAATGATAGCGTTTCAGATATTTGGCGAAAGCCTGATCAACCCGATAATACCGTGCGAAATATCGCGGTAGCGGCGTCCGTCATAAGTGCGGGTGTTGCTATCTATACGATTGCGAGGCGGTAATGGGTTTGGCTCTTAAAATAGCCCTATGGGGTTCAAGTGCTCTTGGTGTTACGTCCCTTTTGGGCGGGCGCAAGGATGATAGCTTGCTGGATGATCTAACACCTATTCTTGCAATTGCTGTTACGGGTTTTGCTCTTTATGTGATCGCGAAAAACAGGTGATTTATGGGCATTTTCAGCGGCAAAAAAACAACAACTGTCAACGCGGCAACAACTACCAATGTGACCGTAAATCCTCAAATTGATGCGATCAATAATATTGATGTGATCAATAATTTTGGCGAATTGTCCACAGTAATCAGTAACGCAACAAGTCAGTTTAACGGCGCAATAGATAAGGCGGTCAAGGTCGGAGCGGCCATTGCGCTTTTGGTGCTTGTCGTGAAAAACTTGTGACCAAGAGAGTTTATATAATTGGTTTAATATTTTTAGGATTTGGAATTATCATGGCATTAGCCCCACGCGGCATAAGAAATAATAATCCGGGCAATATCCGCCACGGTGACAACTGGAATGGTCAAAAATCTAGCCAAACAGATATCAGTTTTATTCAATTTAAAAGTCCTGAATGGGGCATTCGCGCTATGGCAAAACTATTGCTTAATTATGAGAGTATTTACGGTCTAAACACGGTTGCAGGCATTATAGGCCGTTGGGCACCATCCAGTGAAAACAATACGTCAGCTTACATCCTAGCGGTTTCTCGCAAACTTGGTGTGGATCCTAACGAGCCATTTTCGGTGCGTGGTAAATTGGTGCAATTGGTGAAAGCCATAATCAAACATGAAAACGGCATACAGCCATATGCAGATTTTCAAATTAACGGCGGCATAAGGTTGATATAATGGCACTTTTAGGAATTATTACGGGCTTGGTCGGATCAGTTGCTACCAATGCGTTTTCATGGCTAACACTCAAAGAAAAAAACAGGTACGCGATTGAGCAAATGTCGCACAAGGAAAAACGCTGGGTTTATGAAAAAGATTTAGTCAAATTGAAAAGCCAAGGCAAAGTGTCAGAATTTGAGATGCAAGCTTTTTTAAAGCAAGTTGATGGTTCATACAAAAATTTGGAAGCGTCCATAAAAGCGCAAATTGCGAGCGGTAAAAAAGCTAGCGTTTTTTCTAATTCTATTGTGACATTATTCAGGCCGTTTTTAACCGTCTTACTGGTAGTGGCAATGTTTTACTATTCAAAAATTACATACGGGTCAGGGCAATCAAATGAAGCTTATGGCATTTTGGCGATTATTGATCTGGCAAGCATGGCGGTGTCTTGGTGGTTTGGTGACAGATCAATAAAACGCGGCATTCAAAACATAATGGGTGCAGGCAATGTCCGCGCAGCTGGTGGAGATTTTTAAAATGGCAAGATTTGATGCAAACGGTAAAAAAGACTTTATCACCAAAGATTTTAAAGGCGATTTAATCACTATTTATGTTGATGGTGATTACGGCGGCGGTGATCTAAATATTTTTGCTTCGGCTGGCACAATACAGGCGCAAGTGGTTGACGGCGGGACGTTTAATGAAACTAATGTAGATAGCTTTGGCAATCCCAAAAAACGCATAGTCATAGCGGGCAGAGCGGAAAAAATTACATTGGAATTATCCGGTGCGACTAATCCCGATCTTGTGGTTGAGGTAATCTAATGGTTGGAATTTTAGATGCTGGAGAAACATCATTAACACCATCGTCTGCAACGGTGATGGGAGCTTATTTGCTGAAAACGGGTGGAATAATTGCGGGCGCGTTGGAAGTACAGGGCGGGTCTACATTTGGAGTAGTGACACTTACAGCTTCATTTTCAGATGATGTAGTCTTAAGTCTTGTCGGTACTGAAGGTGCTTTAAATATTGCATCAGGTGCTAATGGTAGTTTTACAGTTGTTTCAGATGTAACCTCGGTCGACTTTTCCACCTCGTCGTCGTATTTCTATTTTCAGGATGCGTTAAGGGTCGCAAGTGAGATACGCATATTTGGCTCTTCCACGTATCTAAACTCTACACAAGGGTTTATCGCGGGTAACGAGATCATAACGGATAACGATTACACCGCTGCCGATGTATTGACTAAATTACTGACCGTTGACGGCGCGGGGTCAGGGGTAGATACGGATTTATTCCAAGGGTTAGCACCAACACAATTCGGTAGGTTGGGTAGTGCTTCAAATTGGTCTGCAACACAAACGTATAATGACAATGTAAAAGCGCAGTTTGGTAACAACGGAGAGATGCAACTTTACCATGACGGCACCAATAGTATATTAAACATCACGGCTGGGCTGTTCGTTATGCAGTTTAATGTCGCCTCAAGATTTACCTTTTCTATGTCATCTGGCAGCTTAACTGCTACAGGTAATATCACAGCAAACGGTGATATATTCGCGGCGGGCGGAAATAAGGTGTACCATCCAGGCAACGACGGTGCAGGATCAGGTGTTGATACTGATCTTGTTCACGGAATGACACCTTCGCAGGGTGTTTTGACTATGGACGATTTTAGGAATGGCAATCTTTTTAACGCCGGCCAGTATATCGGATTAAATGCTTATTTAAACGGTGGCGTATGGAAAGCCCGCAAATCTACAGATGGTGCTTACGCCTTTAGAAACGGCGGGAGCGGCGTAGGGTTAGAATTGATTGTTGAAGATGGCGCAGTGACATCTGGCAATATCCTACCAGCATACGCTACTTATGCATTCCGTGATGGTGACATACATATTACGGGCGGATATAATGTAGACGGCATTCAAGTCTTAGGCGCACAAGGCGCGGCGGTTGCCGATGCTACGGATGCGGCGTCTGCAATCACACAACTTAACGCTTTACTGGCTAGGGCGCGATCTCATGGCTGGATAGCAGCTTAAAAGGAAAATACTATGGCCCATATAATAGATGGATACGACAAAGGAACAAACAGCGTTATGGTTACGTTTCAGAATGACTTTGGCGGCGACCCCACTAAACGTCCTGTCAACGCTGTTATTAACAAAGATGGTGACGTTGATGTAGAGGCAACCAAAGAACGGGTTAAGTCCGTAGAACTGGGCGTAAGGCATAAACACAAACTTGCACAGAAGCCCGCTACTGCGGCGAAACGAACTTCTCGTGACAAGAAAGCAAATACGGCTTTTGGTAAATACGAACGCCCGAAAATTAAAGTTGCCGCAATATAATGGAAGCAATTTATTTAGAATTGTTTGGAAGCACACCGGTTGTGGGCGTGATCTTGTTTGTAGGTTGGAGAATTGACAAGCGGGTATCGGTAATTGAAACCCATTTATGGCCTAAACCAAAAGGAAAAGGATTAAAATGAAAACTTCAAACATAGTTATAGGGGCGGGCGTCCTGTTGGTGCTCGCAGACGTGCTCAGGGACAAGCTACTAGGCTCTTTTGGCGACAATAACCTAGATAATAACAAAATGCTCCTAGCGGGGCTTGGTGCGGTCACAGTTGGCGTATATTTAAGCAAAAAGGGAAAATAATCATGGCGAAAAAAATGAGCGCAGCTCTAAAAGCAAAACTTGCGGCGGCGCGTAAGCGGAAATCTGCAAAGTCTAAAATGGGCAAGTCTGATCGGGCTAAATTGTCACGGGCGGCAAAACGTAGACCGCGACACAAATCAGGCAAGAAAAAAGGTCAATTTAAGTAGATATTTCAAAAAAACATGAGCAGATCTAACGGCCTTTTTTTGAGGCCGTTTTTTTATGCGCTGATTTTGGCGGGAATAGGTGTCAATGGACAACTGAACGAATTTTTCAAGCTTAGTCGTTCACCGTGTCAATGGAGCACATAATCTTATTTTCGGTATATGTGTTATATCGTGTCAACAAACTAATTAGATCAAAAATTGGCCTAATTAGTTATAAGTTACTTAATGCAATTTTTTGCACCTAGAAGGTCATAGCTTTTTTATGTTTACTGATAATCTGCGAAATACGGGCAGGGGTCAAAGCAAGAGCGCGGGCAATTTCTTTTGATTTTTTACCTTTTGAATGCATAATTAAAGCCGTTCTTTTCTTGTTTTCGATTGATTCGCGGCGCAATCTTTGCACCTGTATTTCATATAAACGATCAACTTGGACGCTATCAAGATTGTAAATTGAAGAATATTCGCGAATTAATACATTTTTTTTTGCGGCATGATTTGGCTGTTTTAAGATGAAATTTACGACCTTTAAAACGGGTGTAAGGTCGTGTTTTTCAATAGGTATATAATTGCGCAATTGATCGAGTTGATCGGCCTGATAATCGAACCTATCTGCCATTTTTCTCAAGTTTTGCGCCATAAGCAAACAAGTCGTTTTTGACCACACTTTTTCATATTGAATATCAAACATTTATCGCACCCCAGCTTTTTGAAAAGAGGGATAGCAAAACATTGTAAAGAAATGCCTTAAACGCTCGAATAAACTTAAACGTTTTGGCGCATAATTTATATTATGAGAACAAATGGGCTTTTTCTCTGTGTAAGTTGAAGCTACGCTATTTAAATATAAATGGTATTCTACTTATTACCTGTTCTCTTTGCCAAGGCACGCTAAGTTTCCAAAATCCTGCGTCCATTATGAAATGCCACATGATTAGCCCAATACCAATACCAGGCACAAAAGGCTCGAAACTTCCCCAGATACCTTTTTCTCTTGTCAGAAGAATTAAACCCCAAGTACTTAACATACCGCCAATTAAAACAATCAGAGAATGCATTGGCCTTTTTGTGTTTGTTCCAGTCGCAAGGAATGACATAAAGACAAAATACTGTAATGCATGTGCAATGGCATACCCCATAACGGCTTGAACATAATTGTTGAAGAAAAAAGTTGGAAGGTAAAAGCAGGATAACAACATTAACATCGCGGGTCTTTGCAACGAATGGTGTTTTCTGAATTGATATACAGAACTGTATATGGCGCATATCAAAGCGATTATTGTGAGCAATATTCCAATATTTTGCAGTAAGTCGGTATAAGGAAATAGCACTGACTTTTTAAACTGACCCAAAACTTTATAGGATGCACATATTCCTCCAATGGGGGCTAAATGTAAAGCGATGCGCTCCAATAACATTGGCCTGCCTGTACCCGTAGATATAGCAGTAAACGCCAAAATTCCATAATTTTGCCTGCCATAATGATAGAGTAACCACGCATGATAGAATATCATTAAATAGATCAAACCCCACTTTGGGGAAAATCCCGTAAGCAGTCCGGCACAAACAATTAATGTTACTGGAAAACCAATATAATATTTCCATTTATCAAATACTTGTGAGCGATATTGGTTATCAAGATAAAAATAGGCAGTTAAACCCACATGCATGGTACTCATTAGCAATAATAGCCTAAACACATTGTCAATACTACTTACCTCTGCCCGAAAAGCAGATGTTGAGGGTATAAATATCAATGGAAATATAGTGACAATCGCCAAAAGGAACAGAAAGAGTTTTTTATCAGATAAGATTTGCGATTTTTTTGCTGGCTTAGCCGCCGCTATCTGTTCGTAACTCATATTTTGACCTTTCAAAATGCGATAGTGCAACTTAAAACTCAAATCAAGTGTTAGCGCAGCTTAAAATTCAAATCAAGTATCTTGGAGCGAGTATATTTCTTTTTCGGTTTTGAGTGAACTCTCTTAATGTGTACATCTACCAAATGTGCAGACTGCAAAGCCGGATCTGTACAAGCGTCCCTATACCACTGTTTTCAAACACTATATTGCAATTACCATGCCGTCATATGCCGGTTCATGTTTTCCTGTGAGTTCGGACTTGAGCGTTTGGTAGTCCATATCAATATGGAGATTGGTGAATATCAGTTTACCGGTTCTAGTTTGCGCGCCCCAGTGTAGACTGCGGTCCATATGAGCGTGTGTTGGATGTTTGTGGTAACGCAGTGCGTCTAAGATCCATGTATCAATGCCCGTAAGCTGCTCTAGGACATTATCACTGATTGTATGCACATCAGGCGTATAAGCAATTTTCCCGCAAAAAATAAATCCAAAAGCATTTACATTGCCGTGCCCAACTTCGAAGACAGTCACCGGAAGCTCACCACCGGGACCAGAAATACTTATAGTATCGCCGCCGTTGATAAAATCTTGCAAATCAAGAATAGGTGGATGCATGCGACCTTCCGGCTTTACGAAACAGTATTTAAAGCGAATCGAGATATCATTTTGGTCTGGGGAACCCATATAGGTTTTGATACGCGCACCCTGACGATAAGCTATTGCCCGTAAATCGTCTATTCCGTGAGTTTGGTCGCCGTGGTCATGGGTGTAAACCACCGCATCAACATGCTGGGTGTTTGCGGCTAATAATTGGGTGCGAAGATCAGGAGACGTGTCAATAAGCACAACAGTACGCTTGTCTTCGGAAGGGATATCAACCCCCTCACCTTGCCAATATTCAACCAAGATTGAGCTCCGCAAACGCATATTTCTGGGCTCTGACGGGTCACAAGCGCCCCAATCACCACCAACACGCGGCACGCCGCCGCTAGAACCGCAACCAAGTATAGTGATTTGCAAATTATGTTTTATGGTTTCATCATTCATGTTACGGCCTTTTTGCCTTGCTAAATAGGTTGAAAAACGCATTTGTAGTACGTTCAGCAGTTTCTTCAAAACTCCAATTTTTAAGCAGAGCCAAATCCTCAGCAACCCTTACAACCCACGCCGGTTCATTGCGGCGCCCACGGTGCGGCATTGGCGCTAAATACGGGCAATCCGTTTCAATGAGCAAACGATCTTCTGGGAGTGTTTTGGCGATTGCTCTCAACTCATGGGCGTTTTTAAAGGTCAATATGCCAGACATAGAGAAATATAACCCCAAATCAGCAGCCCGTGCGGCCAGTTTTGCGCCGCCCGTATAGCAATGTAGAAGCGCCGGGAATTCACCTTTTTTCATTTCTGCTTCCAGTAAATCCGCCATTTGCTCATCAGCATTACGGCTATGAATGATAAGCGGCAGACCCGTTGTCCGTGATGCTTCTATATGGGCTTGGAAATTAGCATATTGAACGTCAGCGTCTGAATAGTTGTAATGAAAATCAAGCCCGGTTTCACCGATGCCGATGACTTTATCGTGCGCGCTTAAGGCTATGATATCACTCGGTTTTATGTCAGGGTTTTCTTTAGCTTCGTGGGGATGCGTGCCTACGGATGCGTACATATTATCATAATTTTCAGCCACAGCTAAAACAGCCGGAAAATCTGCAATATTACAGCAAATATTCAACATGGTGCTKACATTTGCRGCRYGKGCKCGSGCYACRACMKCRTCYAWRTCRTCAGYRAATTGTTCRCCGTGCAGATTTACGTGACTATCTACTAACATTTGGCACTAACATTATATCGCCGCTCCGATTTGCATCAAACCTTGTAGCAGCACATTCTTCTTATTCATATTAAGCCCTGCTCCGGCCAARCGCATTTGGTCCAGTTCGYTGCGGATCTTGACCCAAGTATCTGGTGTACGCTGTAAGGCTATCGGTTCAAACGCACCGCTCCACTCCCCTGTCGCGGCGTAAATGGCTTGAGCCTGTAATGTAGAATGCAGCCCGTCCCAAAATAAGTCATGGCTGACCTTGTTCTTAGCCAAAGCCAATGTGTCCGATATGGAATGTAAGAGCTGTGGGTTTTGTCGTGGAAATCCGCGAAAAAACCGCCCGAGTGGCCGCAAAACACTCTCAGCATTTTGCACATAGGCGAAGGCTTTGCCGGGCGCGCCGTTGGCTAAATAGACTGCGGCTTCAACATCCTCCTTGTCAGCATTTGTGCGCGCAGCCAACCATGTRCGCAGTTCTATRTCAYCCACTGGCCGTAGCGGYAGGCTGAGACAGCGCGAGCGAATGGTTGGCAATAAGCGACCAGGSGCATTTGATAATAATATCAGCAAGGCTTTTTCAGGCGGYTCTTCCAAAGTCTTTAACACCGCATTGGTMGCATTGCGGTTCATCTCGTCAATRCTGTCGATTAAACAGACGCGCCAGCCACCTTCAGACGCTTTGCGCGAGAAAAAATTGCTTATTTTACGCGCTTCGGTGATTGGAATTTCCGCTCTGAGTTTTTTGGTTTTCTGGTCGTAAGGKCGCCGRACCAATAGAAAATCACCRTGACCMAGTGATTGWATTCGTTGTGCTACAGGGTCGGATTGCGGTATATCCAAAGCACCTTCCGTTTGCGGCACACCGCCGAGTACACGGCGGATCATGCGGTAAGCCAAAGTAGCTTTGCCAATCCCGGTTGGCCCGTTGAGAAGCCAAGCATGGTGCAARGTGTTATTGTTGAACATGGATGCGAACTTTGCTTCCTCGTKRGYATGRCCYACKAGKGMRTACACATCYCTTGGRCGWGGRCAACCATCRGCCTGATCGGCTTCCKGCACAAAGTCTGCGGCGGCCTTAGCCAAGATGCAGCCCCGAAAAATGCTTCATCAGGATATGTTTAATTTGTGTTTCTATGGCATCTCGAGACAAGGTGGCATCAACAATTCTAAAGCGCTTTGGATTGTGTTTGGCAATGTCCAAAAATGCCGCTTGCAGAACTTTGTGAAACTCCAAATCTTCGGTGTCAAAACGCGATAAATCCTCGCCGCGCGTTTTGACGCGTCGTTGGGCTAGAATAGGATCTATATTAAATAATATTGTTAAATCAGGTTTGAAACCCTGCATGACCACATCATCAATTGCCGCCACCTGTTCTGGGCCAAGCCCACGTGCATAGCCTTGATAGGCCATGGACGAGTCGCTAAACCTATCGCACAACACCCAAACACCCCGTGCCAAAGCTGGCTTTATCAACTTCTCCACATGGTCAAGGCGGGCAGCATACATCAACAGTAATTCAGTCAAACCTGACCAGCGTTCATGGGAACCGCCAAGGACTAGACCGCGAATGGCTTCTGCGCCGAAGGTGCCGCCGGGTTCACGGGTAATAACGACTTCAATACCGGCTTCTTCAAGAACCGATTTAATACGTGTCGCCTGCGTGGTTTTCCCTGCGCCTTCGCCGCCTTCTAGCGTAATAAACTTTCCGGTTTCCATTACTATTCCCCGCGTATTTTCAGGACCAGTGAGGCCGCTATGCGTCCAAATACGGATTTCCTAGCCACATCTTCTCCTGCCAACAACGGTACTATTTCGTCTGCCCGCCCTGGTGCTGTAATCAACATATTTGCAATAGTATCACCTTTGCTGATTGGTGCGGGAATAGGGTTTTGATAGATGATTTGAATTTTCATTTTTGTCCGTGCCGGCTTGTGTAAGCCAACCAAAATATCTTCACTTGTAACAAGCGGTACCGTTTTATTCTTGCCCATAAATACATCTGCCGTACCAATATTTTGGTTTTCTTTTAAAATTGAATAGACCTTAAACTCGCTAAAGGCGCTCCGCATTATACGGCGGGATTCTGAACGGCGGATAGAATTGGTTTCCAGTCCGTTGACCACAAATATTATGCGCTTACCGTCCTGAATGCCGGAACCTACAAATCCGTATTTAGACGCTTGGGTATGTCCTGTTTTCAAACCATCTACGCCGTCAATACCAGAGCCAAATAATGGGTTGCGGTTGGGCTGGTTTATATTGTTCCATTTAAAATCTTTTTCCCCGTAAATTTTATACATTTCTGGATAGGATTCGATGCTATGCCGTGCAAGTCGAGCCAAATCATAGGCACTGATTTTATGGTCGGGATGTGGCCAGCCTGTAGCATTTACGAAATGGGCTGTACTTAATCCCAATTCTTTCGCTTTAGCATTCATTAATTCAGCAAAGGCTTCTTCGCTACCTGCAATGCCTTGCGCCAGTACGATGCATGCATCATTCCCRGATTGGACAATGACACCGCGAATAAGGTCACGAACTTTAACVWTTGAATTGGGRTCYAAATACATAGTTGAGGAYCCAGAAGCCGCCCCRCCGCGCCGCCACGCATCKACGCTCACCTTTARCTCKTCGTCCAGTGACAATGCGCCCGAYTTTATCCGGTCAAASACAATYGAAGCCGTCATGATTTTGGTCATAGACGCAGGAAACATCGGYTCGCGKGCGTTTTTYTCAAATAGTATTTCACCGCTCTCATGATCCATAATGATCAAATGAGHGGCGGGAGTTTGGAATTCATTAGCCGTCTGATTAGCCGCTTCTTGGCCAAAGACGAGVGGTGTTACAACGAATTGCAACACAATAAACATCAAGCCAAAAATATATTTCATCATTCTCTATCCATAACCGTTNTTTNGTGCAAAAAGAAAAGGCGTACCCCAAAAGAAAAGGCGTACCAAAGTACACCTTAACTCACATAGTCAGATAGATTCGTAAAGTCTTGAACGCGGTTTTATTGCTCCGCAGGAATTTTTCTATAATTGACCGCTGGAATAAATTTAGCCTTGGCATATGTGCCATCATTTTTATCCGACGCCATATGTATAGGGCCTTTGATWGTAAGCGTTATCGGGCCATCTTTTAGATYTCCGCTTGGCATATCCGGTAATTTTGCACTTTGCTGAACAGGTTTTAGTGCTTTTAATTTTGGTGCAGCTTGCAASAGTGGTGCTGATAGTTTYTTACCTAAATCAAGTAGCTGGCGATAATTTGGTAATTGCGCAACATATTTTGGTACCGGTGCAGGTTTTTTCCACCGCTTTGGTTGCGCTTTTTGYGGAAATGCTTTTCGCTTAAAYCTATTCGCAGCCATTTTTGGTGCCATTGGATCCGCAGGGCCAGCATATTGAACGCGGACTTCACCTARTCCTGMTTCGAACAAACCRAGCATGTTGGCCGCCGTGCGGCTCAGATCAATAATTCGATCACCGACAAATGGCCCCCGGTCATTGACACGCACTTTCAATGATTTACCGGTTTCCACATTGGTGACCATAACCATAGAGTTWAGCGGCAGTGTTTTATGGGCTGCAGTGATGTCGTTCATATTGTATATTTCACCRGTWGCCGTTGGCCTACCGTGAAACTTTGAGCCGTACCAAGATGCGGTTCCGACCTTGTCATARCGCGGTTSGTGYTTKGGTGTATAGYGTTTGCCAAATATTKTATAAGTCTTGCCAACTTTTTGGTGGGCATGCAAACTCDTATCAACGTTTCTCTTGTTGAGCTTGGAACGACCAGCGAGCGACTTGCCCGAAGGTCCRGATAGTGTCGATAATTTATTCGTGTAYGGTACCACTTCAGCAGATTGCTGATGATTACCYTGAGCCATTTTATADGTAATCGGCGCRCCTTTTGCCATCATCGTACCTGATGTAGTGCCGCATGCACCCAARGTTAGAGCTGCAGCTCCAATAATTGCCRCAGCACCCAATTTTGCCATCCCCTKAAATCCAAAATTTACCATTCTAAACCTACCCATATNTATATGGGCTGATATATTTATCTTAGCCCAAATTGTTGTTTGCGAACTGAACGCACGCTTTCTCGATTGTGCTGAACATAATTCAGTAACTTTAAATCCGCGTTATGAGACACGCTTAAAATTTGTTTGATTTTCTCGCTTAACCGCGAGTTTGCAAAGTAGGTTAGCCAAGGGTTAACGTTTTCGCATACACCCTGCCCTGANCTATTCRTTGCGCAAAAAAATAGTTTGATAAAACTGTATCAAGACACTTGCGTATGACCACAAGCCTTGCTAATTCGCCTAGCGCAATCACGCACACATTCCTGCGGAGGGGTGGCAGAGCGGTTGAATGCACCGGTCTTGAAAACCGGCGTGCACGGAAGTGTACCGGGGGTTCGAATCCCTCCCCCTCCGCCATTTGTTTCATTTAAGTAATTGATTGCATTCAAATAATTATAGGCAACCCATTATCATTCATACTTGTATTCATACCTAGGATTGAGAATTGGACAATTGTGACGAATTGGATTGTCTTTTTATCGCGCGAGACAATCTACATTAGCCGTGGATTTCACACCTAGCTATAATTCATGATTGGGCTATGACTGCAATTCCCCATAGCCCAGACCTAAATCTGTACCATAAGCGCTGATGTCAAACATTTTGAGTAGGCTGGCCTCGTTTTCTTTGCCATAAGAAAAATCCTTTATTCTAAAACCTCGTTTTTGTTGCAATTTAGCAAAGGAGAAGTGTGGGCTGTGGTGCCCTGTAGCGAGGTGATTTGTTCTAACCCCCGCCCTACCCATCTACAACGTGTTACTCTTAACGCTATTGCATAGCCTGTGTGCGCACGCTGTGCTAAGCCTTGTGTGTTCACCGCCCTTTGATGGCGGTATAACGTGGTCAAGCTCAGGCATTGGTCGTAAAATTAGCTTTATTATTATAATCTACCAGCAAGCCAAACCCCACACCCCACACCCCTAATGAAACTAAATAATATTGCGCATAAAGGGGGAACATGGGTTTAATGTGAAAAAGTCGTTCGTTACACAAGTAGCCCCTCCTTCCCATATGAGGTTTTAACCCGTACCCTGAAAGCTTCTGCTCCCACATACTTCTCAACAAGTGTCATAGTTAGCTATACCACCTTAGCCAATCACACACATCGGGATTGTTACCAAAGCTAAGTAGATATTATCACAATGATCATGATTAGTGTATATATTGCGGCTGCCAACCATATACTATTGATGACTTTATCTCTGGTGCGTGCACTTCTCTTTATAACTGTAGGTTTCCTTTGAATGGAATCAAGCTTTGCTTTTGCTTGAGTAGGTATAACAGCCTCTTCAGCTTCTATGAGTTCTTTTGCAGTGAATATTTGCGATAAAGTATCGATAACAATATGGTGGCCTTGTTTTTGCAACTCGTACGCTCTTTTGAATTTACCAGTGTTTTTGAAGTTGTTTCCAACAATTAGGTAATCCGCTTTCTTTGATATATTATCTTTTATTGTATACCCTTTTTGAGCAGCAAGCCGGGCAACAACAGAACGCTTTACWGGTAAATCACCTGTGAATACTATGGTTTTTCCATAATGCTTGCCGGAGGGATTACCCTCTTTAGCCACTCGCTTGCCCGCCCATTTATTAGTAGAGCTGCGGCTTTCGGATATAGCTTGGTCAAATGTCCACCCAGTGTGCTCAAGTGCAGCAACCACAACTTGACCACACGCGATTGCATCTTCTTCTGCATCGTGTGCGGTATAATCAAACTCAATGCGCTCACATAAGTTCATTAACCCATACCCCCTTTTTGCAACATCCGGCCATGCCCGCCTCGCTATCATTGAGGAGTCAACCCAATCACATTCAGGGAACGCGACATCATATAAACGGCAGGCTTTCTTAAAAGAACTGCGATCAAACATTGTGTGAGAAATAACAGTAACCCCTTCGAGCAATTCTGCAATTACTGGGAATACTTCAGAAAATATGGGCGCATCAAAAGTATCATCTGCACTAATGCCGTGAATACCTATATTTCTATTAGAATATTCAACCTGTGGATCAACCAGATGATTGTAAGATTTTGAGAGCACGCCCCGCATATAGATTGCTATACCAATCTGGCAAATGGAGGATGAGTCTGAGTTGGCCGTTTCGACATCTATAGCAATAAATGTTGTCATTATTTAAAATCCAATCATTGCGTCAGCACCCATACAATTTTGGCACACCAATCAGGCTTAGGCTCATTCCCATAATCCCAATGTTTCATATACCCAGCAGCAGTTACTTCGGTGTTTGTAGAATTAAGTAAGTTGTTTTTTACACGTATCTATTTTGCTTTTCACTTCCGCCAAATTCTCAAAATTGTAAGTTTCCCTATAAGAATGGTGTCCTCTATGGATGCTCGGGTATTTGAAACCCGCGGCCAAAAGCTCAATGTTCACGTTTTCGGGGATTTCATACAGTGGAATGCCTTTTGTAGGATCGTATGATTCAAAAAACTTATCGCCCTGCTTACGCCAAGAAAGCTGAGTTACATGGTTCGGGCCAAGGGCTATCATAGTGGTTTTGCCATCTACATTAGCTATAATTGCCAGCCCATATGAATGGGTAGATAAGCCCCAATAATCATCGAATACGTGTAAAGGAGTTGGGGGATGATCAAAATCCGCACTGTAGTATGCGTAGCAGGTGCTTCCTGACTCGACCTCTGCTTTAGACACAGTCCAATTGCCTACATTTTCTAAATTTTCGACCCAAGTGCCCGGACGAACTTCGGTTTCCCGCCCATTCTGAGCATGTGATGTTGGAACAACTAGGGAGAGTAACGTTAATAATGCTATAAATGTAACTGCCTTTAATTTCATATTGTCTCCTACTCCAAATCCTTTATTTAGACTGCCCCATACAATATGCCCGAATGCCCGATTATTTACACTCTCTGGTAGATTTTATCATAAGAAGCCGTAGTTGTCAAAATAATGCTTAGGACTTCATTAGCCGTGCCCCTGGATTAGGTAGAATTTACGAATAATATTCCCCCTTGAACGTCCGTAATGCCTTGGTAGCTGGTAGCTACTGTCAGCCAAACGCTTCTCTTTCAAAGCCAAGGCCTAACGATATATCGCCCCTTGTGTTGGAGTTATTAAGCGAGCCTGAAAGGATAGCCATGTTGCGAGCAGCCTGAGCAAGCATAGCACCGCTCCGTGTAGCTTGATCTTCCATTTTCATCTCTGCTCCAAAAGCATCGCCCCCTTTAGCCAACACGGCATCAATACCGCGCCGTATGGCCACTGCGTTTAAGAATACATGTTCTATGTCAGTATGCTCATGAATATCGTTTAATGCCAGCGTAGCAATGTCTTGCAATTCTTCACAWAGTTGAACATGTACTGCGTGCGTGATGTGTTCTAGGGCTTCTTCACGTTCAAGCTCAAGTTCACGTTCGTGCGTCCTGCGTTTAAATCTAAACATCAAACCTCCCGTGAGCATATATGCTCTTCTCTAAAAGGCTATGTAATATTAGTAATATGCTCCACCAAACGCCGTTTTTTTTAACGCGCGATGGAGAGACCTTCAAACCTAATATAAACTTGATGGAGAGTTTCGAAAATCTATGTTTGATTTTCATTTTTTATTCTAATCCCATCGCGCCCATTGAGTGCTTATACCATTACAAATATAAAATGTCTGTGTGCCAATATGGAAAATAATGAGTTAAGCCTGCTGGCCTAAGTGTATTTTGAAAATTTTATTCTTATATAAAATCTTCAAGGACAACACACATAWAGCGGGAACATATCTATAGGGGATTAGTCATCGATAACYARTTTACAGGTTTGACCGCAGGTGTGTCTTGATATTTCAACGCCGTGAAGGCCGGGGACCATTGGTTTTGCGAGCTTAAATATATAAGCGCATAGGTTTTCCAAGGTTGAATATTTCAAACCTTCAATGTCGTTCAAATAAGCATGGTCCAGCTTAGCCCGAATTTTTTCGATCACGGGATCCAAGGAGCCAAAATCTAAAAGCCATTTATCGATGTCTGCCTGACGTCCCTTAACAGAGAGGCTTGCACTAAAAGAATGGCCATGCAGGTTTTTATAACCCGGATTTGTCCCGTCCGGTAAATCAATGGAGTGTGCAGCCTCAAAGGTGAAGCTACGGGACAGAATAATGTCAGCATTCATGGTCAAATTCCAAATAATATTGTCGTGTCAGTATTTAAAGCAGGCACTTGTCGTTACGCGAGCGGTTGTATAGACTAATCCACATGGAGCACAAGTGTCATAAGAGCGCAGGTTGCTTTACATAGCCCTTTAACATAGTCCAAGGAGAGCAAAATGTATTTTCTTATTATTGGCGTCATTGTATTTTTCGCCACCCATTTATATTCCAGTTTCCGTAGCCGTGCTCCTGGGCGTGATATGAAAATACGTATGGGCATGATGAAATATATGGGTTTGTACTCTCTATTCTCTGGGGCTGGTTTTGTGTTGATATTGTGGGGTTACGGCCTCGCACGACCGTCTGCAAGCGTGTACACACCGCCCGATTGGGGTGTGCATGTAAACATGGCCTTTATGTTGCCTGCACTGATATTACTCTTGGCTGCATATGGCCCGCGCGGRTATATCAAGCAGATGGTCAAACAYCCAATGCTATTGTCCATYATGTTTTGGAGCGTGGGGCAYCTTTTGGCGAACGGCGAGCTGAACTCGGTAATACTGTTTGGCAGTTTTCTGGTTTATGCCGTCATCGACCGTTTTGCCGTCAACGGACGGGTCTTTCCGGTCAAAAAAATCACCATTATTGCTGATTTATATGCGGTGATTGTTGGTACGGCTGTGTATTATCTGTTTGTGAAACACCTGCATGAGYTGACGATYGGYGTTCCGGTTATGGSCGGGMTSTAAACYGTGCCAGCACAGGTTGGTGATCCGTAAATTCRAAATTAGTATCAATACCCTCGACGCTCACCACTTCCACATTYGGTGAAACCAGAAAYCCGTCGATGATAGTGGTATAATTTTCACCCTTAATATARGGTTGGTAATTCGTACGGACAGTGGCGACCCGTGTATCAAATGCAAATTGCCATTCAGATGGTATTTTTTCTTTTGGAAGAACTTTCAGCCAAAACAATTGCTTCATGTCTGTATTATTTGGGAAATCCGTAGGTGTAAGCTGCATGTTCCAATCGCCGCCGATAACGACATGCTTGCCGTCTGCATAATATTCTGTGGCTATTTCCAAGAGTTTTTCGAGCTGCTGCACACGGATATTCCCGCCTTCATCGAAAGCCGACAGATGAATGTTGAGCAATGCCCAGTCTCGATCATTTTCTTTAAACTCCGTAATCTGAACATGATATTGGCGCTCGATGATACCGCCAAGTTTCTCTGGTTCATTGGGCAAACGCCGAACGGAAATATTATCTGGGGCAAAGGGTGTAAAACTACTTAACCCATGTTTAAGCGCCCATTTAGTAGGAATGAGGCGCGTACTAAAATCATATGTGAACCACGATGAATGATCCGGCAAAGCCGCACGGACACCATCCAAAACATCAACGCCCATGTTGAGCATGTCCGGTTTTGAAACTTCCTGAATAACATAGAAGTCTGCTGGATTGGCTTTCATAATGCCCGCTATACCGTTCAGATTTACCTCAACGATTTCTCGGCTTGGCGGCAATAGGTTCTCACCTCCGTCCATGACAAAATCAGAATCTTTACCCAAGCCAGCATAGCCAATATTCCAGTCCATCACTGTGATGACTGGGCCAACGGTTCGTGTGTTCTGGATCACGTGCTTTTGAATTTTTAGGCTTGTGTTGAAGTAGTTCGTAGCAAGTACGACTGCAAAAACAACGATCAGCGTGACAACACCAAGCCCGATACCTTTTAATATTTTTAACATCAATTTTCCAATCTCTTGATTAGGCTAGACGTGTCCCATCTATTGCCGCCCATATTTTGCACATCTTCATAATATTCATCGACCATTTTAGTCATGGTTAGGTTTGCACCGTTTTCGTCTGCGGCCTCTAGGGCTATTTTTAAATCTTTGCGCATCCAGTCGACGGCAAAACCAAACTCAAACTCTCCGCGCCCCATTGTTGAGGCCCTATTATCCATTTGCCAGCTTTGTGCGGCGCCCTGCCCGATGGCTTCGGCCACTGCGTCGACATCTAATCCGGCACGCTTTGCAAAATGTACGGCTTCGGATAAACCTTGCAGCGTACCGGCAATACAAATTTGGTTGACCATTTTTGTCAACTGTCCCGCTCCTGACGGGCCCATGTGTTTTACGGCTTTGGCGTAGGCCTGCATAATAGGTTCAGAACGCCCGTAAACATCTGCGTCCCCGCCGCACATAATCGTCAGCGCACCATTAACCGCTCCGGCTTCGCCGCCTGATATGGGTGCATCTACAAACCCGATATTCGCTGCYYCGMYRCCTGWTRYSSSKRYAYCKRTTGCCCCGATACCTGTTGCATTGGCTATAGCGTAGCAAGCCCGCGCACATTTGGCTGATGCTGTCGTGTGGTCAACTAAAATACTGCCGGATTTCATTGCGCTGAGCGCAGGCTTGGCCACAGCATAAACATCATCATCATTCCCGACACACATCATGACAATATCTGCACCCGCTACGGCAGTTTCAATGTCCGCACCGGTGGTGCCAGCGTATTCCTTTGCCCATTTTTGTGCCTTATCCGCACTGCGGTTCCAGACGGTAACTGTGTGTCCYGCCGCYACCAAATGACCTGCCATAGGATATCCCATAACACCGAGCCCTAAAAATGCTAAATCAGCCATAACKTATCCCTGTTTTTCCTTGTAGTGACAAGTAAACGGTCTCGCCAAGGGTAAATTTACCTGTTACACAATGGGAATGGACGTGCAAGCACTAGAAACCAGTTGGCAAATGTGGGCCACCTTCGGGATTGTTATCATTGSAGTCGTGCTCTATGCGTTTGAAAAATACTCTATTGAGCTAATTTCCATCGGTATAATATCTGCATTACTCTTGTTTTTTCAGGTGTTTATGCCTGAAAGTTCAATGCAGGTCGATGCACGCACCTTACTATCGGGGTTTTCTGACCCGGCTTTAATTACGGTCATGGCTTTGCTGGTTATCGGAMAGGGYATTTTCGAAACGGGGGCATTRGAAACCCCGACGCGTAAGCTCAATGCCTATCTTGATAGAGCRCCAAAACGTACACTGACATTGGTGTTTTTCACRGCTTTTRCCACTTCAATGTTTATGAACAATACACCCGTTGTGGTGATGTTTATTCCAGTATTGTCAGCYATGGCACTACAACTGCGCGGTAATGCTTCTAAATTCATGATGCCGCTCAGTTTTATTTGTATTTTAGCGGGCATGACGACCCTCATCGGCTCCTCTACGAATATTCTGGTTGCTGGYGCCCTCGCCCGTTCCACAGAWGAAACCGTTACTTTTTTTGACCCTGCTTTTCCGGGCCTTATTCTCGCAGCCATAGGRACAATTTATATYGTATTGACCTCTAAATGGTTGCTGCCCAACCGAGGYCCKGCGCCTGGYACCCAATCYGCRTCAGGACGCCAATACATAGCCCCTATCCGCATAACTGCATCCCACCCATTRTTAGGCGCGCAGCCTGTTGCGGGCCTGTTTCGTGATTTACGGATGATGACTGTGCGCTCTATTCAGCGCGGCGAAAAACAATTGTTCCCGCCGTTTGAAAGCTCGCTCAAACAAGGCGATACCCTGACAGTCGCCGCCACCCGTAAAGCATTAACCGGCCTTCTCTCTGCCTATCCAGAATACTTAAAAGGCATGTTATCGACGCCCGGTTTTAAAGAGGATGAAGGCTCAGCCCGCATAGTGATTAGTGAGGCCGTGATTGCACCTGGCTCACAAATGATTGGTAAAACCATAGAACAAGCCGGGTTTCAACGAGAGCATGGCTGCTTAGTGCTTGGCATCCAAAGACGTTCGCGCATGATGCGTGACCGCATGATGAAAATCCACTTACAGGCAGGTGATGTGCTCTTGTTATTTGGTTATGTACCACAAATCGAGGCCATGCGTAATCACCACGACATTCTATTGCTGGACTGGGCGACACAGGATTTACCAGATATCCGCAAAGCCAATATTGCACGGATTATATTTGCAGGCGTTATTGTCATGGCCGCCTTTGGTATACTGCCCATTGTCCATGCCGCCTTTACTGGTGCAGGCTTAATGATAGCCACCAAATGCTTAAATGTCGGGCAAGCCATAAGGTCACTAGACAGAAAAGTATTCTTATTAATCGGCGCGGCATTTGCTATGGGTATCGCCCTAGAGGCTACGGGCGGGGCTGGTTATGTTGCAGCCCAAGTCGTTGGTGCCTTACAGGGTTACGGCCCGCAAGTGCTGTTGGCAGGCTTATTTTTATTGGTCGCAGTGATGACTAATCTGTTGTCCAACAATGCTACGGCTTTGTTGTTCGCGCCCATTGCTATCAGTGTATCAAACCAAACCGGGATTGATCCTAAAATCTTGATTTTAACAGTGCTGTTTGCTGCTAACTGTTCTTTTGCAACACCGATTGCCTATCAAACCAATTTACTGGTTATGGGGCCGGGTCATTACAAGTTTGGTGACTATGTACGTTTTGGCACACCGCTGATTTTGATAATATGGATTAGCTATATAGTCTTGCTTCCCTTTGTATTTAATATTGGCTAGAGTGCCTCTATGAGCCGCCACTTTGACCCAAATGATTTGCAGTTTTACATTACACTGCCTGCGCCCTGCCCTTATTTGGACGGAGAAATGGAGCGTAAAATCTTTACACCATTGGATCCGCTTGAAGGCCCCCATATAAATGATTATCTGACCCATTCCGGATTTCGCCGCTCGCAAAATGTGATTTACCGACCAGCTTGCGAAACGTGCCATGCGTGTCATTCTCTACGGGTCAAAGCGGCTGAGTTCGCACCCAGCCGAAGTTTTCGCCGAACTCTTAAGGCCAATGCAGATCTAATCCGCACAGTCAGCGAACCTTTTGCGACCGATGAGCAATACGACCTCTTGCAAAAGTACTTAACATCACGGCATCCCGACGGCGGTATGGCCGACATGGATTTTGCACGTTTTGAGATGATGGTTGAAGACTGTGCATCACGCACGGAAATTATTGAATACCGCACTGATGATGGACGCCTTATTGCTTGTTGTATCACGGATACATTACGCGATGGACTGTCTATGGTGTATAGCTTTTTCGATATAGACGAGACCAAACGCAGTCTTGGCAACTACATGATCTTGGATCATATAAAAATATGCCAACAAGCCGGATATCCGTTTTTATATTTGGGTTATTGGGTCAAACAAAGCCAAAAAATGTCCTATAAAGCCAAGTTTAAACCGCACCAAATACTGGAAAAAACCGGTTGGCGGAATATAGAATAAACAAACACAACATAATGGGGAGATTATGAAACGACGAGAGATATTGACGGCTGCTGCCGCTTTGGCAACCGGAGCCACCGCCGTGGCCGTTTTGGGCGGCAAAAAAGAGACAACATCTGCCGTTTCGCAAAACCAACTCGGCTCTCCGGCGCTAAACAAGAACCGTCGCCAGCTTAGGCTTGTCACCTCTTGGCCAAAGGATTTTCCCGGCCTCGGCATTATGGCCAACCGTTTTGCAGAGTTTGTCACCAAGATGACTGAAGGCCGGATTGAGGTAAAAGTTTACGCCGCTGGTGAACTGGTTGGCCCGGGCGAGGTATTTGACGCGGTTTCCACTGGTGCAGCCGACATGTACCATGCTGCCGAATATTATTGGCAAGGCAAAGCCAAAGGGTTTTCGTTTTTCACGGCCGTTCCTATGGGGCTGACCGCTACGGAAATAAACGGTTGGGTCAACTTTGGCGGCGGACAGGAACTTTGGGACAATTTATCGGCAAAGTTTAATATTAAGGCTTTTCATGCCGGTAATACCGGCCACCAGATGGGCGGCTGGTTCAAGAAAGAAATCAATACACTGGAAGATTTCAAGGGCCTTAAAATGCGTATGCCCGGTATTGGCGGCGAGGTTATTCGCCGGCTCGGCGGGGCGGCGGTTAAGCTATCCGGCGGTGAGATATATCAAGCTTTACAATCCGGTGCTATCGATGCCACAGAATGGGTCGGGCCGTGGAATGATTACGCGTTCGGTTTTTACCGCGAAGCCCCGTATTATTACGGCCCCGGCTTTCATGAACCGGGAGCAGCGCTTAGTTTGGGGGTTAATCTGGATGTTTGGAACAGTCTATCAGCAACCGACCAAGCTATATTCATTGCGGCTGGACGGAGTGCCAATGACCTTAGTGTCGGCGAATATACACACGAAAATACCAAAGCCCTCATTACGTTAAAGGAAAAACACAATATAGAACCACGGGTTTTCTCAAAAGAAATATGGGATAGGATCGGTATACTCAGCGAAGAAGCCGTTGCAGAAATCGGCACTTCTGACAAACAAACGCAGGCTATTTACGAGAGTTATCTTAAAGCCCGTAATTCATACCGTACATGGACAGAAATTAGTGATGGTGCCTATATAACTGCACGTGCGGCAGCGCTGAAATGATGATGTTTGAAGCCAACAATCCGAATATATCTATTAGCACCGCTCATTCCTGCGAAGGCGGGTATCCAGTTAGATATCCAAGATGGATACCCGCCTTCGCGGGTATGCCCTAAAGGATAAAAGCGGAGTTTAGAGGTGAATATAGATTTATTAGATATTATTGGACTAAGCCTACAGGCTATCGGCTGGGTATTTCTACCGTTCCTTCTTACGCCTGTTCTATGTCTGTTATTCCCWAAGCAAAAACYYATAACMRGCTTCCAACACACCTTATCCCAAATTATAGACGGCTCYATYATGTGGRTTGGGGAGATGGTGAAATGGCTCYTGCCTGCTCTTGTGGTGAGYATTGCATTTGGCGTGATTGCTTTGTCYATATTTGGRCAAGCGTGGACAAAGTTTGACGAGAGCGCCACATACTTCCAYGCMACRRTRATCCTGTTGGGYTCTGCKGCAACTTTATTGGCAGGAAAGCATGTGCGTGTTGATATATTTCACGCAAAAATGACGAGCAAATCCAAGGCWTTGGTAGACATTGCYGGTTTCTATGCYCTGCTCATCCCTTTTTGTCTTGTGTTGATATGGAATGCACAAAGTTTTGTGGGGCTGGCATGGATTTCTTTGGAAGGATCCGCCGAATCAGACGGYATACGCGGCGTGTTTATTTTAAAAACATTTGTCTCCATTTTTGCCGTGATGATGCTCATGCAAGGTCTGTCCATWGCCGGRCGTGCCGCRTTRTTTTTACGCGGGAACCCTACTCCCGAYGTCCCGCCCCATATAGAAGRCCCCTTTGGTACGGATAATTTYGGGGATGCAGATGATTTYGGGGATGCAGATGATTTCGGGCCTGAACATCTGGAGTCYGGACTATGAGCCCGAATGATTATCTYGCCCTGTTGATGTTTGCAGTYGCCTGTGCCGCGCTTATGGGCGGTTATGGCGTCGCATTCACCCTTGGTGGTGTGTCACTGATATTTGCTGCTCTAGGCGTATTTACGGGGCAATTTGAAGCGAGCTTTCTGCTCGCCTTACCCGGCCGCGTTTTCCCGTTGATAACCCGTGATATCCTCATGGCKGTRCCCCTGTTTGTGTTCATGGGGGTCATGTTGGAAAAATCGCGCATTGCCGAAGATCTATTAGAAGCCATGGGCGATCTATTTGCCAATTTACGGGGCGGYCTCGGTATRTCYGTAGTTATCGTTGGCGCATTGTTAGCYGCWTCCACRGGYATTGTCGGTGCCACAGTYGTGACAATGGGRCTTTTGTCYCTACCAACCATGCTAAAGCGCGGCTATGCACCTTCATTGGCATCCGGTGCRATTGCTGCGTCTGGTACGCTTGGCCAAATCATTCCGCCCTCAATTGTATTGGTTATCTTGGGTGATCAACTTTCCAATGCTTTYCAAGAAGCACAGCGCAGTCATGGCCTGGTTAGCGASGGTGTTGTTTCTGTTGGAGATTTATTCGCAGGTGCTTTGCTCCCGGGGCTAATACTGGTGATGTTATATGCGGTCTATATCGCTGTCGTAGCCATTTTAAAGCCGCATATGGCCCCTGCCTCTGGTTGGGATAAAGATGTGCATATGGGGCAGTTTATCCGCCGCATTCTAAAAGCAATGCTGCCGCCGCTTTTACTGATTATGGCCGTTCTCGGCTCTATTCTGTCTGGATATGCCACACCAACACGCGGTGCTGCACTTGGTGCTTTGGGTGCAATTTTCCTTGCCGGATATAAACTGGCCGACGACAAGCCCAATGTCCGCACGCTTATCTTATGTGCCACATTAGGCCTAATCGCCCTTATTATGGTTGATCTTACAGGTATCGACATGCGGTTTAATCAAGACGGTTGGGTCATAAGCGAGCGTATTGCGGTTACTCTCGCCTTGTTATTCAGCGGGATTGCAGTTTTGGGTACTTTGGCGGCTCTCACATACCTTAAAGGACACGGGCAATTAGCCGAAGTSTCTCGCTCCACAATGTATATTACMTCWATGGTRTTCGTKATCTTGATYGGTGCAACYATGTTTAGCTTRGTRTTTCGTGGRTTTGGTGGTGATGAGTTGGTTGCGCGGATGTTGTCATCTGCCCCTGGCGGCGCAGTCGGTGCATTAATATTAGTGATGATCGTGATGTTTTTCTTAGGTTTTTTCTTGGACTTTATCGAAATCACGTTCGTCATTGTACCGTTAGTAGCACCGCCGCTTATGGCTATGGGGATGGATCCGATTTGGCTCGGCATATTGATGGCGCTTAATCTACAAACCAGTTTCCTGACGCCGCCTTTTGGTTTTGCCTTGTTTTACCTGCGCGGTGTCGCCCCGCCCGAAGTCACAACCACGGCACTCTATAAGGGCGTTGTCCCGTTTATAGGCATCCAAATATTCGTGATTATGCTGGTCGCGTTCTTCCCGGAGATAGCGACTATATTACCAAAGATGATGGCAAACTGAGCCAACTATGGAATATTATGACCATCCCGAAACGAGTTTGGGATGGTTTTAATTGTTAGTTGAGGTCTACTCGCCGATAACGTTGCCGTCTGCATCGATTTCGACAATTGGATAGCCTAGCGTAAGCAGTTCTTCCATCACTAAGGCCTTATCACCGATGACCACCGTAATCATGTCGTCCATGTTTAAGTGCTTTGACGCTAATGCGTTTAGCTCTTCTTTGGTGATATCTTTCAGGATTTCGTTTTGTGCATCCACATAATCAGGTGACAAACTGTAAAGTGCGATTTCTGACAGATAGCTCAGTTTCTGGCGCGGGGTTTCGTAACTACGAGCATCACGCTGACCAAGAGAGGCTTTCATGAACGACAATTCTTTGTCGGTGAGACCATCTTTTTGTACGCCGCTGATTTCCCTGACGAATTGACGAATAGAATCCGTCGTCGTATTGGCCCGCACGCCGGCCTGTGCACGAAAAGCGCCGCGCATATCATTGCCGTAGAAGAATGACCGAGCACCGTAGGTATAGCCCTTGTCCTCGCGCAAATTCAGATTTATCCGCGAGTTAAAAGCCCCGCCAAGATTATAATTCATCAGCTCGGCACGGTAAAATTCACCGGTAGCATCAAAGTTAGGCCCACGCTTACCAATGCGAATTTCACTTTGCGCCGCAGCAGGTTTATCGATGAAATATAGTGTACCTGTTTGCAACTCTGGGAACGGGTTCAGTGTAGGTTCAGCCATATGTCCACCTTGCCAATCACCAAATACATTTAATTGCTTGGCAATTTGGTTGCGTGGTAAATCACTGACTACCAATATCTGGCTACCCTCAGGCCCGTAAGTCTCGGTATAAAATGCCTTCACATCTTCGAGTGTCAATGCACTCACAGTTTCGATTGTACCGCTATCGGCACGTGCAAAACTATTGTCCTTACCAAATAACAATTCAGTAAATGCATTTGTAGCCGTAGTACTGGCATTCTTTTTAGCATTCTTGATACCTTCAACGGTTTGTTTTTGGAGCCGGTCAAAGTCCTCTTGGGTGAACTTTGGCTCGGTTARTTTYTCCAAAGMRATTTCYARMGTCTTATCCAGATTTGCAGTTAARGTACGSAYATTCAKTGTYGYGAATTGATCTCCTGAKCCAAAMCKTACACTTGAACCWAGYTTRTTAAGYTCATTGGATAAYTCTTCYGCACTGTGWBTTTGGGWRGYYTCKKYCAKCATDKSRGCRGTRAKTKRYGCYAAWCCAAGCTTATCCACGCTTTCACGTGTYTGSCCKGCTGGTATCCGCAAGCGAATAGTCGTKGTYGGCACTTCTGAATTCACCGCACCMGTWATAGCAATACCGTTMGCSGTTTTTGCTGAATATACGTCTGGAATCTTAATCGTCGGGTTTGCTCCCGGCGTMGGRATAACRGAACGATCAAAGTCGGATGTACCGGGRCGCRAAGCAATGCCCTCGCCTTCTGTRCTRGCCGGAATATTGCGCTCATACATAGACCATGTATCCGGTTTGATAATGGCTTCAGGTTTGCCTTTAGGTACAATACTCATGATAACGGCATGCTTGTCTTTGATGTATTTTTTATAGACCCGCATCACATCTTCTTTGGTGACRCYTTCATAGCGAGCAATRTCGTTTTTAATATAGTCCGGRTTACCGCGCATATATTGGTAYYGTGCCAGTTGTGACATTTTACCTGAAACACTCTCCAGACCATATACCATGCCMGAAACGATACCMGCTTTCACGCGCTGRATATCATCATCATTRGCRCCGCCRCGYTCTTCRAAYTCAACCAGTGACGCACGGGCGATTTCTTCAAGCTCAGCCAGAGTATGTCCTGGRGTCGGCAAAGCTARCATTGTAAATGTACAGCTTAATTCTGCACAGTTGTGCCCTGCACTGGCCTGTACGGCCTTACCGTTCTTGACCATGTTCTTATATAAAAGTGATGTYTTTCCACTACCCAGAATATCCATCAACACATCAAGCGGTGCTTCATCTTCGTTGAACCCATGTGTAGTCGGCCACGACATATACATGAGCGGTAGAGCCACATTGTCTTCCATGGAAATATAGCGGTCAGCATCCAGAGTAACAGGTGTGTAAGCTGGGGTGGTTACTTCTGGCCCGCGCGGGATACCACCAAAGTATTTTTTGACCCATTCGAGCGTTTGCTCTTCGTCTATATCTCCGCCGATAGTCAAAGACGCATTATTTGGCCCGTACCAACGTAAAAAGAAACTTTTTAAATCGTCGAGGTTTGCACGGTTCAAGTCTTCAATATAACCAATGGTGAGCCAAGAATATGGATGACCTTCCGGATACAGAGCTTCGTTGACTTTTTCGCGCAGCAGACCGTAAGGGCGGTTATCATAGTTTTGCCCGCGTTCGTTTTTGACAGTTTCGCGTTGGTTTTCGAATTTCTCCGTGGTTACAGCATCGAGAAAGAAACCCATTCGGTCAGATTCTAGCCATAAC
Source organism: Robiginitomaculum sp. (assembly GCA_002732905.1). Classification (GTDB taxonomy): domain Bacteria; phylum Pseudomonadota; class Alphaproteobacteria; order Caulobacterales; family Maricaulaceae; genus Robiginitomaculum_A. Next base: position 12,756 of record NVTC01000002.1, on the reverse strand, counting down.
ATGCGTTCTAACTGGTTGGACGGTACAGTTTCATAGTAATTTGTACGGTCGGTATTGGTTGAGCCGTTGAGCGTGCCACCACTTTCGGTAATCAAACCAAAATGCTGCTCGTCAGCCACATTTTCAGAGCCTTGAAACTGCATATGCTCAAAGAAATGGGCAAAGCCGGAGCGGCCTGCTTCTTCGCGGCCTGAACCTACATGATACGTTACATCCACATGTACCAATGGATCAGATTTATCCGTATGCAAAATAACAGTTAAACCATTGTCCAGCACGTATTTGTTATAGGGAATGGCTATTTCCCCGCCTTTGGCCGAAACGGATTCGATTCTAGTGAAGCCTTCCACATTTACGTCCGGCGTACCGGATTTAGGCTCGCAAGCCACCAAGGCCAGAACGGCAGTGCTAATCAATAGAAATTTTCTCATGTTACATCCCCAAGTTAGGTCAAAAGGTTAATTTAAAAGGTTTATTGATAAACAGTAATGAAAAGGACAGGTATGTAAAGTTAAATCCATGTAGGAAACGAAATTATACCATATTTCTACAAATCCACTCTTTCCGTAGGCACAGTAGCGACTACGTGACAAACGGGAGAAACTACGTGACAAACGGGAATCGCTTCTCTATAAAGCACTCAGTTACATGACGCCTCGCACAGGATGCGAAGGGCGGCCCTCACAAGGGGCCGTTTTTTTATTGCCTAAATTAGGGTGTCTACAAGGAGACTATTTTGAAGACCAAGACAAATATGGATGAACGGATATTGACAATTGCCATCCCTGTAGCGGCGGATATGGGTTACGGAATTGTACGTATCCGCGTGCAAGGCGGTAACCGTAGCGTTGTGCAGATCATGGCAGAGCGACTATCAGACGGCAAGATGAATGTAGCAGACTGCGCCCAATTATCCCGCGCGCTTTCTTCGACCTTCGAGGTTGAAGACCCTATTGATGGTGCGTATGTACTGGAAGTATCTTCTCCGGGACTTGACCGTCCGCTCACCGACATGAAACATTTCGAACAATATTCTGGGCAACTTGCTCGGCTTGAATTGGATAGGTTTGTTGAAGGTCGCAAACGTTTTCGCGGTATTTTAGCAGGTATAGATGGTGACAATGTCGCTATTGACTTGGATAAAGAAGACGAAACCGCTCTGATACCATTTGCATGGATCAGCGAAGCCAAGCTTTTAATCACTGATGAAGTGATCAAAAAAGGCCAGAAAAAACCCAAAGAAAAATCCCCAAAAAAATCTAACAAGAAAAACTCACCTCAAAAAGGAGACACCTGATGTCAACAGCAGGAATTAGTGCTAATAAATTGGAACTTTTGCAAATCGCGAAAGCCGTGGCTCAAGAAAAATCTATTGATAAAGAAATCGTACTGTCTGCTATTGAAGAAGCTATCCAAAAAGCTGCCGGACAACGATACGGTACAGAAAACGACATCCGTGCCAATCTTAACCCAGTCACGGGTGAGATGTCCCTCAAGCGCGTGATTACAGTTGTGGAAGAAGTTGAAAACGAATCTGCTGAAATTGATTTGGTTACGGCTATGCTCGACAACCCTGATGCGGTTATTGGCACCACTTTCGAAACACCGTTGCCGCCTATTGAATTTGGCCGTGTGCAAAGCCAAATGGCCAAGCAAATCATCATGCAAAACATCCGTGATGCAGAACGCGCTCGGCAATTTGAAGAATATAAAACACGTGTCGGCGAAATTGTCTCCGGTATTGTCAAGCGGGTCGAATATGGTCACATTATTATGGACCTTGGTCGTACCGAAGCGATTATCCGGCGCGAGGAAACATTACCGCGCGAAAATGTTAAGAGCGGCGACCGCCTACGTGCCTATATTCTTGAGGTCCGCGAGGAACAACGTGGCTCGCAGATATTCTTGTCCCGTTCTTGCAACGAGTTCATGTCCGCCCTGTTTGCTCAAGAAGTACCAGAAGTTTACGAAGGCATCATTGAAATTGTTACCGTAGCTCGTGACCCTGGTTCACGTGCTAAAATTGCTGTGCGGACATCTGATTCTTCTGTAGATCCAGTTGGTGCTTGTGTTGGTATGCGTGGTTCACGCGTACAAGCCGTTGTTAATGAGCTACAAGGTGAACGTATCGACATCATTCCTTGGAACGATGATGCGGCGACCTTTATCGTCAACGCGTTACAGCCTGCGGCAGTAACAAAAGTTGTTATGGACGAAGACGAAAACCGCATCGAAGTTGTCGTACCTGACGATCAATTGTCTCTGGCTATTGGCCGCCGTGGTCAAAATGTCCGCCTCGCCTCGCAACTATCCGGCTGGGCTATCGACATTATGAACGAAGAGCAAGAAAGCGAACGTCGTCAGAAAGAATACAAAGAACGCTCCGAGCTGTTTATTAAAGCGCTGGATGTGGACGAAATGATTGCACAAGTGTTGATCTCGGAAAGCTTCACCAATTTGGAAGAAGTTGCTTATGTTGCCCCTGAAGAAATTTTCTCTATTGAAGGTTTCGACGAAGCAACAGCAACCGAGTTGCAAACACGTGCCCGTGAGTTCCTAGAAAAAATGGCTCTCGAACAAGATGAGACCCGTAAAGCGGCTGGTGTTGAAGATGCTGTTCTAACCATCGAAGGTGTGACCTTACCAATTGCCGTCATATTTGGTGAAAATGAAATCAAAACTGTTGAAGATGTTGCCGGCCTGATCCCTGACGATCTACGCGGATACAACGAAATGAAAGACGGCGAACGTGTTCACGAAGACGGAATTTTGGAAAGCTTCGGCCTTTCTGCTGACGTTGCTCAAAACATGATTATGCAAGCGCGTGTCTTGGCTGGCTGGATCAAGCCGGAAGACTTGATTGTTGAAGTCGAAGAGGAAGAAGAAGTTGCAGTCGATGAAAATGCTGCTCCAACTGCAGAGGATGTATTTGGTTCTTGAGTACGCAAACGGACATAAACCCTGAGCCTGAAAGCAACCCAGAGCAGTCTAGTAATTCACACGGTCACAAACCGCGTGAACGGCGCGATATTGCATCTGGCGAGCTTCGCGATCCAGCAGATATGCTGCGTTTGGCCTTTGGTCCGGACGGGCAAGTGGTAGCGGATATCTACGGCAAACTCCCTGGACGAGGTGCCTGGATAGAAGCAAGCCGTGCCGCTGTGGAGAAAGCTATCAAGACAGGAGCTTTTGCTCGTGCCGCAAAACGTAAAACTATCATAGCGGATAATTTTATTGATACGATCCAAGCTGGACTTTCTGCTCGGGTTTTAGGCATGCTAGGCATGGCTAAGCGCGCGGGGCAATTGGAAAGCGGGTTTGAAAATGTCCGTTCTTGTGCGCGTGCTGGCGAAGTTGGTGTGCGCATCGAGGCCAGTGATGGTCAGCCGGATGGGCGTTCAAAAATACGTGTTGTGGTCAAAGCCATTGCCAAAGAACTAGAAATTCCCATGCCGACCCTGATTGGATGTTTCACCAGTACTGAACTGGGCAAGGTGGTTGGTCGGGATAATATGGTTCACGCCTGCGTCCATAAAGGCAAGATGGCTAAGGCTATTACGCGCGAAATTGAGCGGCTAGCAGGCTTTCGCGAACTTATGCCAGATGATTGGCCAGATAGAGAACATGAGAGTTTTCAAACAACTGATATTAGCCCTAATATTGGTGACGGAATTTAGTTGCATGTGGGCTAAACACCGCTAGGGTGCGCCCACTTTAGAAGAACCGGCAAGCAGCGTCCTTATGAAACGTCTGTTTTGCGGTATAGAGAGACGATATGAGTGATACAGAAAATAAGCCTGGTAACAAGCCTGGCAATAAACAACCAGCACGCAAGCCAATGTCCTTGGGCGGTCCAAGAGGCGGTGGAAATGTGCGCCAAGGGTTTTCCCAAGGCCGTACTGTGGTGGTTGAAAAGAAAAAGCGTCGCTTGGTAAATGCTCCTGGTGCACCTGGTGTTCCAGCCCAGCCTGGTGCTTTAGGTGTTGCTGTACCGCCTGCTCCTGAAAACAAAACTGATTACGATGCAGCGGCTGCAAAACGTCTTGGCTTGTCCAAAGAAGAATATATAAAACGACAAAAGGCCGTCGGCAAAGCTAAAGCTGAAAAAGAGGCTCGTGATCAAGCGCGTGCAGATGAGCGTAAGGCTCTTGCAGAACGCGACGAAGCTGACCGTACCGCTTTGAGTGCCAGAAAAGAAGCGGATGCTCTTGCTGCTACTGAAGCGACCCGCATTGCTAAAGAACAAAAAACGGCTGCCGAAGCTGAGCGCCGCGCGGCTCGTCCAATCGCAGGGGGGCCTATTCGCAGGCCAAAACAAACACCTGCACCTCAAACCGACACACCTGCTGCTGACCCTGCCGCACCCATTCCTGATGCATCAGCGTTAGAACGTGCTGGTGGCCGCATTAAAAAAGCCAAACCGCAACATCAAAAACCAAACCGCTCACGTAAGAATGAGCCAACACGTCGGCGTGGTAAACTTACCATTGTCAGTGCGTTAGCAGGCGACGAGGAACGCCAACGTTCTCTTGCTTCTGTGAAGCGTGCCCGTGAACGTGAAAAACAACGCCGTACTGGCGGCGGCACTCATGATAAAAATAAAGTTTACCGCGAAGTCGTTGTGCCAGAGACAATCACTGTTGCTGACTTGGCAAACCGTATGTCCGAACGAACCCATGCCGTCATTAAATATTTGATGCAGCAAGGTGATATGTCTAAAGCCGATGATGTTTTGGATGCTGACACTGCGCAGTTAATCGTCGAAGATTTTGGCCATACTGTGAAACGTGTTGCGGAAAGTGACGCAGAAGCCGAAGCCTTTACCCCAAGCGACGACGCAGACGACGAAGCGGATATGAAACCACGTCCGCCCGTTATTGCGATTATGGGCCATGTTGATCACGGTAAAACCACTTTGCTTGACGCCTTGCGCGCTACAGATGTGGCGAGCGGTGAAGCGGGCGGTATTACACAGCATATTGGTGCTTATCAGCTTAAACTCAAATCCGGTGAAACCATCACTGTACTGGACACACCGGGACACGCGGCGTTTTCCGCTATGCGGACACGCGGTGCAGCGGCCGTGGATATTGTGGTTTTAGTTGTTGCTGCTGATGATGGCGTCATGCCGCAAACTATCGAAAGCATTAAATACGCAAAAGCCGCAGGCACACCGATCATTGTTGCTATCAACAAGATGGATGCTCCAGAAGCCAATCCAAAGAAAATTGAAGAAGACCTTCTGCGCCACGAAATCATTACCGAGAGTATGTCCGGCGACGTGCAAACGGTTCAGGTGTCTGCGCTTAAGAAAACCGGACTGGACGCTTTGGCTGAAGCCATTGTTATGCAAGCTGAATTGATGGATTTGAAAGCAAATCCGAAACGCCGTGCRGATGGTTTGGTAATCGAATCCAAGGTTGCCAAAGGCCGTGGTCCTGTTGCTACATTCTTGATCAAACGCGGCACGCTAAAACCCGGCGACATTGTAGTCGCTGGCGAGCATTGGGGTAAAGTCAAAGCCATCATGAACGAACGCGATGCCAGACTTAAACAGGCTGGCCCATCCGAACCTGTAGAAGTGCTCGGTATGGACGGAGCCCCTGCTCCGGGTGAAGCTTTTGCGGTTGTTCGTAAAGAATCTAAAGCTCGCGAAATTACCGAATATCGTCAGCGTCGTCGCAAGCAAGCAAATGCTGCTGGCCCTATTGATGCTGCGACGTCCATGGAACAAATGCTGGAAAAACTTAAAGACAAATCAGTCGATGAAATGACCATATTGGTTAAAGCTGATGTTCAGGGTTCTGTTGAAGCTATCCGTTCGTCCGTTGAAGCTCTGGGCAATGAAGATGTCCGCGCGCGGGTTATCCACGGCGCAGCAGGCGGCATCAACGAAAGCGATATCATGTTGGCCAAATCGGCTGGCGCACCTATTATTGCCTTTAACGTCCGCGCAAACCGTCAAGCGAAAGTTTTGGCTGAGCGCGAGGGCGTGGAGATCCGTTATTACTCGATCATCTATGAACTTCTGGATGATGTGAAAGGCGTACTAGAAGGTATGCTCGCACCAGAACGCAAAGAGACCTTCATCGGTTACGCGGAAATCTTACAAGTGTTCGATATATCCAAATTGGGTAATATCGCTGGCTGTAAAATCACCGAAGGTAAGGTTGAGCGCGGCGCAGGTGTACGTCTGTTGCGCGATGATGTAGTTATCCACGAAGGCGAACTCTCGACCCTAAAACGCTTCAAAGAAGAAGTGAAAAAAGTTGTTGCTGGACAAGAATGCGGTATGGGATTCGAAAACTATCACGACCTACGCAAAGGCGATGTTATCGAGTGCTTTACTGTTGAGATGCTCGACCGGAAGCTGGATTAGTCATACAGGCTTCATCGTGAGGTGAGAAATGAAAAAACAAGCTAAACCACCCAGTCAAAGACAGCTTCAAGCTGGTGARTTAATTCGCCGGGCTTTGGTTGATATTATGGCGCGGGAAGATTTTCGGGACCCCGATTTAAAAGGTGTCTCCATTACTGTTTCTGAAGTCCGCGCGGCACCGGACTTGCGTACAGCGCGTGTGTATGCGGCACCTCTTGGTGGCAATAATACGCCGGAAGTTGTTGCCGCACTAAACCGCTGCGCCAAATTCCTACGGGGTAAATTGGGGCGYGARYTAAAAATGCGCTCGACGCCTTCACTCAGATTTGAAGTCGACACTACATTTGACACGGCTTCAGAAATGAGCGCACTTCTCGCCCGCCCGGAAATTGCCAKAGACCTTAAAAAGAGCGATTAAACTAATGTTTTACGCAGAAACTTACCCGTTTCTACAGGTAGTGTTCTTGCCTTAGGGAAAGCTTTAGAGAAATTCAAAAACCCGTGAGGCATCGCTTTTTCGTGGACATATTTTACGGGAACATCATTGTCTTCAAGATATTCCTTATACAGCCGCCCTTCAGCTCGAAGTGGGTCAAGCCCGCATGTCAATATATAAGCTTGCGGTAATCCTTTAAGGTTTTTCTCGAATAGAGGCGAAATCCTTGTAGAGTGCACATCCGCATCAACCACATAATATTTCAGCACAAATTTCAATGCCACTACACCCAATTGCAACATATCCTGTGGGCCHGGTTGTTGTGGTTTAATTTCAGCCATTTGCAWCAACGGATAAAGTAAGATTTGCACRCGTAAATCCGTMCGGTATTTTTGGGCTAAATATGCTGCCATATTACCGCCGGCACTATCACCGCCAATGCCTATACGAGAGGAGTCTATCCCGTATTTCAGYCCATTTCCTTGCAAAACCCAGTTCAGAACATGCTCGCAATCATCAGGRCCKGCYGGAAATGCGTATTGGGGCGCTAAYCKRTAGTCCACAGACAGTATCCGCATTTTGGCGCTRTCYGCCATACGCAAACATACACCTTCGTGGGAATCTATAGAACAGGTTACAAAGCCGCCGCCGTGCARATATACCAGACAAGGKCCYGGTTCATCGGATGCGCCTTTGGGTACATACARGCGYACTGGYACAGGGAAATGTTCATGATGAACATCAAAATCAAAYACCKCCCGCATGTCTGGCCCCGGCAYGTCAAATTTATTGGTCAGAGTGCGGATTTTATTGTGGATCGAATAAATCTGATCCGGTTTCATTTTTAATTTTTCAAGCTGAAGCTTCCACTCGTCTGCCAAGTTTAACTCTTCGCCGCCAAGCTTCAGTATTCCTTTTTCGAGCTTTAGTTTTCTCTTACCAGAGGTCATAATACGTCTTTCTAATTAAGGTGTATATCCGCCGTCAGCTAAAAATGTTTTCTCAGCATCTGTACTTTCCCTACCTAACATTTCGTTGCGGTGTGGAAATCTACCAAAATTTGCTATTAATTTACGGTGGGCTTTRGCATGAAATAAGTTCGAGCTACTATCCAACCGCGCAKCAATGAGGCGGACGCATTCATCCTGTATCTCTAGGTCTTCTGCGTGCATATAAGGTAGATAAAAAAACTGACGGCGATTTAGCACCGTTTTTAAATCATGACCGCGATCAACGCCAAGCTGAGCACAAGATAGGGCTAAAGCATCCCAAGCAAATGCGCCTTTATTATCACGGTACATATTACGGGGAAATTGATCAAGAGCAATGATAAGCGCGAGAGCTGATGCCGGCACGTTTTGCCAGTCATGTTCACCCTGCCTTTTTATTTGTGCTGCTGCACTTATTGAGAAATCTTCAAATTTAGCACGGATATCTGCATCGAACTTATCTGACTTAACATACCATTTTTTTGGCCCGGCTTTCTCGAACCAAAATTCAAGTATGTCGTCGACACTAACCATTAAAACCTAATTTTTTCCTGACTTATTTTTTTGAAAATGCCTGCATCAATGCGTATATATTGTTTTGTTGACGGATCCGCCATATAGACGGCATCCTTGATTTTAGACGGATCAAAGCCGTCTTTGACCAGGTCAGTTTTCTTATATTTAAATGTACCTGTCGTTTCAGACTCAGATGAAATTCGCAAAAATACTGGGCGGGCATAGGGCGGCAAAGCATCTTCAATATGCTTATGAAGTGCCGCCATATCCAAATCCTGATCAGCGACAAGTGACGCCATGCCAGCTTTGCCGTCATATCCCGGTATGGCGACGCCGTAGACATTAGCCTGAGTTACACCCTTACGCTCAGTGATAGCTGCCGCGACTTCGTTCGTAGCAACATTTTCCGCTTTCCAGCGAAAGGTATCGCCAATACGATCAGCAAAATAATAATAACCTTCTGCATCACGCCATAACAAATCGCCCGTATGGAACCAGCGGTCACCCTTGGTGTAGACATCAGTGATGATTTTTTTAGCGCTCGCTTTTTTATCCTCATAGCCTTCATATTTGTAGCGGGTCTCACCTGGGCGAATTTCGCCGATAAGCTCTCCGATTTCTCCAACTTCTGTTCGTTGGCAAAATCCGTCTTCCCCGCGAATATGTGTGTTTGTTTCTATATCAAATTTCACCAAATCGCCATTTGACTTTTTGCGCATATATTCCGGGGTACGGCCTACAGCACCAACTTTGTTCGTGAAGTTTATCATGGAAATATTGCCCTCGGTCGCGCCGTAAAACTCGACTACTTTGGGAATATTAAACCGCTCCGTAAATTTGGACCAAACTTCAGGCCTCAATCCATTGCCAACGATACAGCGTAATTGATGAGCACGTTCTTTTGGATGATCTGGGGCATTCAATAAAAAACGACAAAGCTCGCCCACATACATAAACATTGTGGCTTTGTACTGCACGGCCTCATCCCAAAAACTGGATGCAGAAAATTTAGGCCGGACGATCACAGCACCGCCGGTTGCCAAAGCTAGGCCAACCCCACAAAGCCCGCCTGTACCGTGATACATAGGCAAGACCATTAATATCCGATCAGCAGATGTGGCGCCGGATGCGACTACAAAGCCGCGCATGTAATATTGACCGCGTGTATGTGTTATTTTGGCTGCTTTAGGCATGCCTGTGGTACCCGATGTAAACAACTTCATGAATACATCACCAGCCACTATTGCGCTGCGAATATCTCGCACAGGCCGTGTGCTATTCTGCGTAGCGACGGCTTCATCAAAACTGTTTAAAGATTTTGTTTTTCCAAACGCACCAAACGGCAATAGACCATCCGGTAGTTTATCCTTGGCACTATCCCATGCATCAACAAGCTCATGATCGACAATGACAAGTTTGGCATGGGATATTTTGACACAATGGGCTAGAGCCGCTGCGCGCAATTGATAATTTATCAATGCCGGGATCATACCGATTTTGGATAATCCAAACCATACCGCCACATACTCAAGCCGGTTACGCACGAAAATGGCTACAGTGTCACCTGGTTTTCCGCCCTCTCCTAATGCCCAATGTGCAACTCGGTTGGCGTAATCATCAAATTCCCGATATGTCCATTCCCTCTCATCTTCGATGAAAGCTATGTTACTCGGATATTTATCGACTATGCGTTCAATATCGTCTGGTAATAAATTAGTTGATGCAGAATCCACATCCTCTACGGCCGACAACATACGCTTCATGGTACGAACGAACTTAACTTCTTGAATAATTTTTTTTATAATTCCCATGAACTATACATAGGCGAGTCGGATAGATGGTCAAGACTTTCTCAGCGTACAAACCATTGAACGCATAAAAAAAAGCCTTTGCGGCAAACAAAGGCATTAAAGTTAAAAAGCGCGCTTCAATTTGAAGCTTCCAACATATCATAATGGGCGATAATCCACCCAAACGCGCGATTACGGAAATCTGCAATTGCCCTTAAATATTGGTAATAATATGTCCATTAGGCTTGATGCAGCGCGCTGGGTGTTTACATTTGTATAAACTAATCCTTTTGGAGACATCATGAAAAAACCAATTTTCCTCAGCCTCGCTCTTGCCACAACAATGCTTGCTACCCCTATGACTGCCAATGCCCAATCCAGTTGGTCTTTGTTTAATGGTAAGTCGAATAGTTCTCAAGGCCTGAGCATTGATCCAACACGCGGCGTATTAACACTGGCTCCGCTCTTGGAACGCACCACGCCCGCTGTGGTCAACATTTCTGTATCCACAAAAGTAAAAATCCCGAGCAACCCGTTTCGTGGCAACCAAATGAGTGATGAATTCATGGAGCGTTTCTTTGGAAATCGCGACAACCCGTCTCAACGAGATGATGAAAATGAAGACGGAGACGAAGATGAACAAGACGAACGCACAATGCGATCAGCAGGCTCGGGGGTAATTATCAATGCGGGCAAGGGTTATGTATTGACCAATTTCCATGTCATCGACAAGGCTGATAAAATTACGATTACCCTTACTGATCGCCGTACAGCCGAAGCTGAAGTAGTTGGTACAGATCCGAAAACAGATATCGCGCTTTTAAAAATTGATCTGCCTGATTTAGTCGATGTTAACTTGGCTAATTCTGACCGTGTCAAAGTTGGAGATTATGTCATTGCGATCGGCAACGCCTTTGGTATTGGGCAAACTGTAACAACAGGCATAGTTTCAGCTCTAGGCCGCTCCAGTTCTACGCAAGATGAATATCAAAACTTCATTCAAACCGATGCCGCAATTAACAAAGGCAATTCCGGCGGTGCTTTGATCAACTCCAAAGGAGAATTGGTCGGAATTAACTCACGGATATTATCACGTTCAGGCGGTTCCAACGGAATCGGTTTTGCTATTCCCTCAAATATGATTAGCGGCGTTATGGACCAATTGATTGACTACGGCGAAGTTAGGCGTGGACGGATTGGGGTTGGCATCCAAGACATTAGCCCTGTTCTTCAAGAAGCTATGAATTTACCTTCCCGTGATGGTGCTTTAATACGGCAAGTAGATGCAGATAGTCCCGCAGAAAAAGCGGGGCTAGAGGTTGGTGATGTTATTGTCAAGTTTAACGGTGCCGAGATACTAGACAGCGATGATATTCGCAATGCAGTTGGTGCTATCGAGCGCGGAAAACGCGCAAAGATTTCTTATATCCGAAACGGTAAAGTCCACACGACTAAAATCAGCATCGAAAAAGCACCGGACGAAGAAGAAGCAATATTGGAAGATAGTGACAACGATAATGATACTACCCCGTCCAGCTTTGAAGCCTTAGGCGGCGCTACTTTTATGAATATACCAGAAGATATGGAACCGCGCGGAGGTGATGAAGGTGTTGTTATCAGCAAAATTCGCAGGAGTTCCGATGCTTTCGAAGCTGGCTTGCGTAAAGGTGACATCATTCGTTCTGTAAACAATGCGGACATTGATGACCTTCCTAGCTTCGAGGCGCAAATTGCCAAGAAAAAAGGTGCGATCTTCCTAAGCGTACAAAGAGGGCGAAACAGTATTTTTATAGCCGTTCGGTAAGGACAAAGGCTTAATCATGAACATCGTAGATAGAGGCAGTACACGTACAAAACGCAAGTAGTTTTCCTGTTTCTACATCGATCAGTTTTGCTTTCGAGTGAGCCATGTTTGCGCCCATCGACTTGAGCTTGCCTTCTGCGCGACATTTCATGCCGACTTTTATTGGTCTGGAAAACTTTACCTCTAGGCTAGACGTGGCACATAGCCTTCCTTTTGGGAGAGCGGTTACGACGGCTAGAACGGCAGCTGTATCTAGAATACTCATAGCCCAACCACCGTGGATGAGGCCGCGCGGGTTTAAATGTCGTGTATCAGGTGTGCCTTCATAAACACAAATACCTTCACTAAATTCCTTCAGTTCAAGGTTTAGCATTGTTCCCATTGCATCATGAACAGGTGAGTTTGTATCAATTATTTTTTTTATATTTTCCAGCCCTGTATGCTCAGACCATTTCTCTAGTAGTTTCATATTATTCTGTGCCCAATTTAACGTAAGTATCAAACAAATGTATATTGGCAAAACACCGTCGGGCGCAACAATAAATAATCTATAACCCTATAGCCGTTATGGCCAAACGTCGTTAGTTATGCTTCGTCACTGCCAGAAACGACTTCGGCTTTTGCTGCTTCCATAACCGCCTTTGACAATGCATCATCATCGGCGAGTTCACCGTCTTTTGGTGTAGTCTTTTCAATAGAGAACACGGACGAAGCTTCTTTTTTACCCTGCCAAGCCTGAGCTGAGAAAGTATTTTTGACCCATTCACCTTTGACAGTGTAATTTTTGTCTTCGTGTTTAAATTTAAGAGTTGTCATTGCTGTTTCCCCCAATATAAATTTTA
>NVTC01000001.1 GCA_002732905.1 Robiginitomaculum sp. | reverse complement strand
CAAAATATCTACACCGACAGACACCGTCTCTCCTCCAGCTAGTCAACGTGCACTTGCCTGTCCCAAAGAAGAGAACTTAACCACTATAACATAGGTGCGAGAACCGTGGATATATCTCTATAGGAAAGCTCTAAGCCCTTGAAAAAATTGATGTTTTAACTGCACAAACAATGGATATAGTTTTGGGTCGCCTAATTTAATCGCTGATCAATCTGGCTAATTTAAAAAATGAAAATTATCACTATATGTGCAAATGCAGAGCCATGGATAAGTTTTTTGTAATGCAAGAAATTAACAGCAACATGCCATCCCTCTAATCCCCCGCTCCTTCCCGCGCAGGCGGGAATCCAGTTAGAGTTTAGCGGCTTGGTATTGATGGCGCGGATGATAAACTTGGTCTGTTGTTAAACCGTCATATAGGTCATCCCATTCGGGGTTGTTTGTTTCAATACGCCTTAGCTTCCATGCACGGTTCCATTTCTTCATTTACCGTTCGCGCTTGAAAGCGGATTCGCGCGTTTCGTGTGTTTCAAACCAGACCAGGTGGACACAATTATATTGAGAAGAAAATCCGTAATTGGCTTTTAATTTATGTTGTAAAATGCGTTCGCCAAGATCGTCAGTGTGACCCAGATACAAAGTACCATTACGTTTGCTCGCCAGTATATATGTATAGAACATATAGTGAACTTATGCTGGACCAGTGTATTTTGCAAGCCATGACTGGATTCCCGCCTCCCCGGCCTACGCCGGGGTGAGCGGAGACGGGAAGGAGCGGAGTTTAGGGGCGCTTGTGTACCTTTACCCCTGTTCGCTTCTACCCTTTATTTAGGTGCGCGCTTGGCCATAATGCGCTGTAATGTCCGCCTGTGCATATTAAGACGTCTGGCGGTTTCTGATACGTTTTTATCGCACAGCTCATAGACACGCTGGATATGCTCCCAACGTACTCTGTCAGCTGACATGGGGTTTTCTGGCGGTGACGGGTTTTCATCTTTTTGCGCCAACAAAGCCTTGGTGACATCATCTGCATCTGCCGGTTTGGCTAGATAATCAACCGCGCCACTTTTAATCGCAGCCACTGCCGTTGTGAGATTACCGTAACCCGTTAGCATGACCATTTTACAGTCTGGGCGCACCTCGTGGAGCATAGCCACAATATCCAACCCGCTACCATCGTTGAGGCGCATATCGATGACCGCAAACGCAGGCGGTTTGGATTTTACGATAGCCGTAGCTTCTGCGACACTTTCCGCAAGCACCACTTCAAAACCGCGCGCCGTTAAGGCACGCCCAAGACGGACGCGAAATGCTTGATTATCCTCTAAAACCATCAGGACATTGTCTTCAGGAATATCGTAAACTACTGGCACTGTGCTCCCCTTTAATATTCATTGCTCGCACAGTGTATAAAACTCTAGCGAGTGAATAAAGGGTTATTTTATGCTACCGACCAACCTTGGCTTTATTTATCGAGAGGCCAGCACATTTGCACCCTTGCACCACTGGTATTTTTGCGATTGGAAAAGGCTATATTACCACCGGCGCGTTCAAAAAGCGTAGTGGCAATAAAAACRCCCAGCCCCATGCCGCCAGCCGTATGCTGTTTATCCGGCCTATGGGAAATATAGGGCTCTCCAACTTTGGCCAATACGGATGGGGTAAATCCGGGGCCRTCRTCTACGACYTCAATAGATATAGTTTTATCATTCCAAATGCCGATGACATTCACCTCGGATTTGGCAAAATCAACTGCATTTTCCACAATATTGGTCAGGCCATAAACAAATTCTGGCCGACGGGTTAGTGTGGGTAGTTTTTCACCTGTCTCAGGATGGATTATTTGCGTAATAATCTGAACATCAAAGCCAACAAAAGGCTCTGTAATCTCCTGTATTAATGCTGTCAAAGTTATATGGTCATGAATAGCATCACCCTTATCACCACGCGCCGCCAGCTCTTGCAAAATTTCACGGCAATGAWCCGCTTGTGACAATAACAGCTTGGCATCTTCAGCAAGCTCACTGCCCGGCTTTGCTACATTGGCAATTTCTTTGGCAACAACCTGTATGGTCGATAAAGGTGTACCGAGCTTATGCGCCGCCGCCGCAGCCAAACCGCCCAAGGCTGATAATTTTTTCTCATGGGCTAATATGGCATCCGTTGCCGCCAAAGCTTGGGTTATGCGTTTGGTCTGGGCTGTGGCACGCCACGTATAAGTAGACGTAAACAACATGCCCACCTGCAAGGCCAGCCACGCGGCATATTGGTAAATTTTTGGTAAAGTAATGGTCTCGCCTGAAAACCACGGCAAAGGCAAATGGAAGAACAACAATACCAAGGACAGAATGGCCACTGCGGCGGCCATACAGACAAACACACCCAAATCTAAAGTCTTGGCCGAAACAACCACCGGAGCCAACAGCAAAAGCGCGAACGGATTTAACATACCGCCCGTCAAATATAACAGTGCCGACAACGCTGCTACATCAAAAAACAACTGTGCCCCCGCCTCGGAATTAGACACGCGTCTATCCAAAGGAGCCCATATAGCAATGGCTAAATTCAGCGCTACACTCATGGCTATTACGGTAAAGCAGGCCAGAAGCGGCAGGTCTATTTTCAATATGAAATGCACCACAACCAAGGAAGCGAGTTGGCCCGCCACGGCCATCCAGCGCAAAGACGTTAAAGTCGAGCGGCGTAATTGCCCCGTATTATAAAAATCGCCCCGCATACGGGTATCAAATAAGCTATAAGGATCCATTGCTTTTTCCGTCTCTTAAAGTCATAAGCCCCGTATAAACACTCTTGTGTAAATTCTCTCGTAAAAACACTCTCGTATAAACACTCTCATATGAATACTCTCATATGAATATCAGGGTAAATAAGGAACCGCGAATGTCACGGATTATTTTAAGTCGTATCGCCGCAGCCCCATTACGTATTTTGAGCGTAGTGATGGCCATTTTTGTTCTCGCCGCTTGCTCTGATAATGATGCGGGACGCAAAGCTCAAAGCGGGCAGGTGACGGCTGTTTCCGGCAAAGCCGCTATTGGGGGTTCTTATACTCTGGTTGATCATACCGGGAAAACTGTAACCGATGTAGATTTTCACGGCAAAGCCCAGTTGATTTATTTTGGCTATGCTTATTGCCCTGATGTTTGCCCAACCGCGCTCCAGCAAATGGGAGCAGCTTTGACCCTAGCAGGCAGTGCCGCAGACCATTATCAGCCCCTATTCATTACCATAGATTCTGAGCGCGATACGCCGGAAATGCTAGCGCAATATGTGACTAACAATGGTTTCCCAGATGATCTAGTTGGTCTCACCGGAACACCTGAACAATTAAAACTGGCCATGAAAGTGTTTAAAGTCATCGGCCAAAAGGTCGAAGATCCAAACAGTACCGCTGACTATATTTATGATCACTCCAGCATTATTTATATGATGGATGAAAACGGTGAATTCGTGGACGTCTTTACCCACACAACAACACCGCGCCAAATAGCAGACCGGCTCATCGCCTATAAAAAAACGGGGCGCTAAGCCCCGCTTATAGGCCGCCGACAAACGAAGGTGGGCGTTTTAGATTAGCTACTCCGTACTGACAGTAATATCCATTGCAGCAATATCAGGAATGCTACCGAACATTGCCCCGATAGCAATACTCCCAGGATTAACCGGCTCGGCCGGGTTCATTTCAAATACCAATGTCCCGCCGTCGTCAAGGAATTTGGTTACAGAGTTTTTTAACGCGTCTGCCAATTTTTGCTGGGCTTCGTCTTGGGCTTCCATGCTGATTTGCCCCAAGATATCTTTGATTTCATTTTTCAGAGCATCCGGCGTTGTGTTATTCTCTTTCGCAGACATTTTAAAATAACGGTCAATGATAGAATCGTCATGCAAGGCTAAGCGGAGTTTGCTAATTTCGATTGAGCTTGCCATACCTATAGCGGCTAGGGGGTTTAGCAAGGAACCGCCTGATTGCGCGGCGGCGGCCTGCTCTGTAAATTTTTTATAGCCTGAAACATCCAAATCATAGGAAAGTTTAAACCCGTCCTTCATCTGAATATAACTGTCCGTAACGACCAAGGTCTCGCTCGCCTCATCAATTATAGAGTTTTGCTCCAAGGTAAATTCCAATTTGTCATATCCAAATGAGGTCAAGACCTCGGCAAACATTTTCATGTCCTCCTCTTCTGTGCCTGCCACAGGGCTAATTGTCAGAGGCGACATAGACTGGCTCATAATCACTTTACCGTCTTTTTTCTCTATCTTACCATTCACGGAATCGAGATTTAGTTTTAAGCCAGCAAAATTCATATTGAGGTTGTTTAGGCTAAAGTTTTTATAGTCCGGCTCATGTGCATTCATAGAGTCCATAAGCTCTTTCATCGTGTCTGCACCAACCTCCCTGCCCTCATCCATGGCCTCATCCATGGCCGATTTAATCAGGCCTTGATATTTGTTGATATTAACACCTGTCACCTCAAATGAACCCAACTTCATGATTAGTTTTTCGCCGTCGCTCATCATATCCATATCCAGCCCATGCATGCTGAAATAACCAGTATCATCTTTGCTTTTACCGATTTTAAGACTGTCCATTGAGAGCACGCCGTCTTCATCATCAATTTTAAGACCAGCAAATGACAATGCTTTAAAGCTAGCATCACCTTCCATATTATCAAAAGCATCATCATCGCCGTTAAACGAGCGCGTGATGGCTGCGGTCAGCGCCGGCGACGGTTCCGTTAGGGTAATACTTGCAAAGGTAACCGTGCTGCCATCATCTTCGGTTGCGGAAAAATCCCTAAATATCATCTGGTCAAAGGCAGGGTTCTCATCTTCCAGATGAACGCCCTTAAGCTCCAATGATCCAAATACGCCCTTATCACCGTCCTTAGTCTCGGCTTTAAGATTACTAAACATGTAATTTCCGCTATCACCTACGCGGGCTGACCATGTGAAATTTCCTGCACCAGATTCGGTTAAAGCCATAAGCTTAAGCGCTTGCTCGGCTTCCCCAGTGTTTACAGTGCGGGTTGCTACTTTTTCAATTTTTACACTCTCGCCCTTGTTCTTTTCGCCGCAGCCCCCCAGAATGAGGGACGTTGATAATATAGCGCCCAATGTAAGGGCTGAAGCTGAGGTTTTGAAATTGCGCATGTCTGGTTTCCTGTCAAAGTTAAATATTGGAACATCCAATAGAATTATGTCTAAAAGCACAAGTGATAATACCAGTTGGGTAGACGAAAATGACCCGCGTATTGTTTATTATCTAAGGCCGCGAGCGCGTAGGATAAGTATCAAAATGGATACGGCTGGCCGCAAGGTCGCAGTGACGGTTCCTGGCTATGAAAGACGGCTGAAAGACGCCCAAAAATTTGTGCGCGAAAAGTACGATTGGATTTTGGTGCAGTTGGAGGCCATGCCAAAAGCCCAACCCTTTGTAGACGGCGGCGAAATTTTGTTTCGCGGCGAAGCTTATCAGCTTCACAGCCCAACCCAACGTGGTCACCCTAGTTTTGAYCAAGRKCTCAAGCATCTTATTGTNCCCGNCCCATRCTGATACSCTTTCRGGGCGCACYAAACGATTTCTGATCCGCGAAGCCCGCGAAGCTCTGACCAATTGCACACATGTTCACGCAAGCACACTGGGCAGGCGCGTGGACAAAATCAGTGTCCGTGATACCAGTTCGCGTTGGGGCTCTTGTGTCAGTCGCAAATCCGGCACCCATATATCGTACTCATGGCGACTGGTCTGCGCGCCGCCCTTTGTGCTGGACTATGTAGCTGCCCACGAATGCGCCCATTTGGTGCATGCAGACCACTCAAAGAAATTTTGGGGCTTGTGCGRCGAATTGGTAGATACGGTRAAGCCAGCAAAGGCATGGYTASGSAAGCACGGCGATRSACTACATGCCGTAGGGGCGGAAAACTGGCCNNAWACYAAGCCNWAAAWGTAAAAACGRGCACTCATATTTCTATGRGCACCCGTTTRGTACGRCATGGGTCACKCATGCCTTTTCGTTAAACCTTGAACTTTAAMCNTKGCGGTTWATTCTTCCAGTTTATTCTTCGGCTTCTAAAGCTTCTTGCGCTTCTTTCAAAGCCTTGCGGGCTTTCTTGAGTTTTTTAAGGGTCTTTRAKMWCASMKMWTWWMMKYYTKTMAWWSYCYMKSMWKKMWMMRKYWKKSKWWRCRMRKYKYYKRMMRYYKSMKYWRYNATGGKWGMMTTCTCCATCACCTGTAAAAAATCTAAAACCATTATCATCACCAGGAAAAACCCTAAAATCATTATCCATATCAATGACTGTGCCGTCACCGTCTTTTGATATGCGCTTGATGATTATGTTGGAATGTTCGCCGTCTTTCATATGGAGCATGTGTTTACCGTCCATTTTTTTCAAATTTTTCATAATAATCATGTGGTCAGCTTTCATGCCCTTCATGTGCTTCATGTGCTTACCCTTCATGATTTTTATGTGCTTCTCGCCCGACATGCCGTCGGTTACAAACACCTTCATACCAGCTAAGCCTTCTAGAGCTTCTAGAGCTTCTAGACCCTCTAAGCCTTCTAGAGCTGCTAGGCCCGCTAAACCTTCTAGACCTTCTAAGCCTTCTAGACCTGCTAAGCCTTCTAGACCGTCCATCCCTTCCACTTCAGACATATCAATTTCGGTTTTATTACCGTCCTTATCAAGGCTGTAGGCAGTGGTTACGCCGTCTTCTACATTGATTTCTATATGTTTGGTCGTTTCAACGTCGTCATTCTTAACAACCCATTTCATCACCTTTTTAGTCTCGGTTTTAACTTTGGGTGCTTCAGCTACCGGGCCGTCGGACGCAGAAGCAATTGTAATAGGTGCGGTTGCTGCCAAGGCGGCAACAAGAAATGCGCCAACGCCAATGCGTGATAAAATGGTCGAATTGTTTTTTGATGTTTTCAATGTCATAAGTCTCTCCTTTAGAGGGTGATAAATGGTCAGACAGAGCGGATTAACAAGCACTGACTGATTGCTTGAGGTTCGGGGGGTTCGGGTCGATTTTTTGGTTGAAATAGCGGCAACTTTTGCGGCCAAAGTTGCAGAATGGATCAGGGTCGCCGCGTAATTTTGCTTTGTTTGGGTACCGCCGCCAATGATATTCAGCACATAGGCGTCGCAGGCCGCTTCTTGGTCTGTGCGGAATTTTACGGCGCATAAGTGCACCAAAGGGTTAGGCCAATTGAGGGCGCGAAATAAGAGAGCACCAAAAGCTGCCCATAAATCCCGGCGCTTGATATGGGCCAGCTCATGGGTCAGGGCAAAATACTGCTGGCGATCATTAAAATCACTTCCAAAATTCTTTGGCAAGATAATGATAGGTCTCAATACACCTGCAACCATTGGTCCGGCATTAGACGCAGATATACATATATCTGGCGCAGAGTTTAGCGCTAACGTTTCACAAGCTTGGCTCAGTTTATGCTGAACTTGCGGGGACACAGAAGAAGCATCGGCCTGTATGTTTTTTATATATTTATGTTGGCGCAAGAGTTGAACGGCAAACCACACAACTGCAACGCTTAACCATATGGCGATGACCGGCAATTGCCAGTTAACTTGTACAGACGCCGGACTTGCGACAACCGGACTGGCGACGAAAGTTTCCAAATTCGTATATGTGATTATTTCTGTGGGCGCATTTACGGTAGGTTGCATCCAACTCGGTCTTGGTAGCGTAATGGGAATTTCAGGGAGCACCAAACGTAATAGCGGCAATGCCCAAAGTGCATAGGCGGCCCTCGCCCCGAACAATTTAACGAATGGCCGCCTACACATAAGGATGAGCACAATCAGRATGCTGATATCCAACCCGGTGTGCCCAGCCCAATTTARAGYCCAATTTAACATATCAGCGCTCATGCTTTARCCCCTCGTTCTTAAGGTCAGCCAATATCGCTTCAAGTTCTGCAATATCTTCRTCGCTCAAACCACCGCCTTCGGCCAAATRTGCCACGAGCGGGGCAGCGCGCCCGCCAAACAAGCGGTCGGAAAGCGATCGTGCTGCCGTAGCGGCATAACKYTCACGACTGATCATCGGTATATACAAATAACGGCGCCCGTCTTTGGTCGTCGAAAGMGCTTGTTTATCCACAAGCCGCGACAACAATGTCTTGATGGTTTTGATGTTCCAGTTTTTCTGTGTGGCCAATGCATCCGCAATATCACTGGCWGGCAATGGRCTTTCGGCCCACAGCACTTCCATTACGTTCAACTCAGCTTGCGATATTTTCTTGCTCACATTCACACCATTNYTTYAGATTACGAATGTAGTCCTATTTAAGACTACGAACGTAGTCAATAAGTGAAGTCGGTTTTTTCATTACAAATTGGACAGAAGAAATTAGGTGCCRCATTCTAACATTGCTTGCACAGGCGGCGAAWTTATAGCATACGCAATAAATTGAATATCAATCTTTATAGTCCTTAYGGRGAGACCTACATGAAAGTCCTAGTACCTGTTAAGCGCGTGCTTGATTTTAACGTTAAAGTCCGGGTTAAATCCGACGAAAGCGGCGTTGATCTAGCCAATGTTAAAATGTCTATGAACCCGTTCGACGAGATATCTGTCGAGCAAGCCGTGCGCTTGCAAGAAGCCGGTACGGCCACAGAAACCATCGCCGTATCCATTGGCCCAGACAAGGCCGCCGAAACCATCCGCACATCTTTGGCCATGGGTATTGACCGGGGCATTCATGTGAACACCGACGCAGAGGTCGAACCTCTCGCCGTCGCTAAAATCCTGAAAGCCATYGTMSWWGAAGAGAAACCTGATCTGGTTATTCTCGGCAAGCAAGCCATTGATGATGACAGCAACCARACCGGACAAATGTTGGCCGCGCTTCTGGGTTGGCCGCAAGCCACCTTTGCCAATTCCATGGAAAAAGACGGCGACAGCTTAACGGTTGGCCGCGAGGTCGACGGCGGCATCCAGACCATCAAGGTCACCCTGCCCGCTGTGATCACGGTCGATCTGCGCTTGAACGAGCCACGTTATGCCAGCCTACCCAATATTATGAAGGCCAAGCGTAAGCCTATCGATGCAAAGACACCGGGTGATTACGGTGTCGACATTACACCGCGCTTAGAGACTTTAAAAGTCGTAGAGCCYGCTGGTCGTACCGCCGGTGTGAAGGTGGCAGACGCCGCCGAACTTGTTGCTAAACTTAAATCCGAAGGAGTGATCTAATGGCCGTATTAGTTGTCGCAGAGCATGATAATGAACATTTAAAAGACGCCACCCACAAAACGGTCACAGCGGCCCTTGCTATGAGTAGCGATGTTGATATTTTGGTAGCCGGTAAAGGCGTCAAAGACGTTGCCGCCGCCGCCGCAAAAATCACAGGTGTACGCAAAGTATTGGCTTGTGACCATGTATCACTAAAACGCCAACTCGCAGAAGCCATGCAAGAGGTTATTGTCCCCTTGATGGACAGTTATGACGCTGTGCTGGCACCGGATACTACAACTGGTAAAAACTTCATGCCGCGCATCGCAGCCGCACTTGACGTCATGCAAATCAGCTCGATCAGCGGTGTGGAAAGCGCCGATACATTCGTGCGCCCGATCTATGCGGGTAATGCCATGGCAATTGTCAAATCATCTGATGCTAAAAAAATTATCACCGTAAGGCCAACCGCTTTTGCGCCAGCAGGGGAAGGTGGATCTGCCAGCGTTGAAACTATTGCCGATCCGGCAGCGCCAGCCAATTCCGAATTTATCAGTGAAGAGCTGTCCAAATCTGACCGCCCTGAACTAACCGCCGCCAAAATCGTTATCTCTGGTGGACGCGGCATGGGTTCAGGCGAAAACTTCGCCATCATCGAAAAGGTTGCCGATCAACTCGGTGCCGCCGTCGGAGCCTCGCGCGCCGCCGTCGACGCCGGTTATGTGCCTAATGATTACCAAGTTGGCCAAACTGGCAAGGTCGTCGCACCGGAGCTTTATATCGCCGTGGGTATCTCGGGCGCTATCCAGCATCTGGCCGGTATGAAAGACAGTAAAATCATCGTCGCCATTAACAAAGACGAAGACGCACCTATTTTTCAAATCGCCGACTACGGCTGGGTCGCAGACCTGTTCAACGCCGTACCGGAACTAGAGGCAGAATTGACTAAAGCGGGCTATTAAGGCTGGGTACTAACCAGACTTACACCACACAAGAAAAACCCCGCTCTGATTTATCAGGGCGGGGTTTTTTATTTTACCAACATTATTGTTAAGCTATTTCTTCGTCGCCCGCTTACGGGTTGTGGGTTTTTTRGCGGCKGGYTTCTTTGTAGYTCTYTTYACCGGMGCTTTTTTYGCGGCTGATTTTTTAACCGCAGGCTTCCGCTTGGCTTTGGGTTTCGGTTTCGCCTTTGGCTTTGCTTTTGGTTTAGGWTTAGGTTTAGGTGCGGTGACATCATCATAATCAGGATAGTCATCATCATCTTTATTGCGCTCTGCTATTTTTGTTTTGGTTTTCTCGTAAACCGTCTTGGTGGCTGCGCCTGCGGATTTAGCCGCTTTGGTTGCCGCTTCGCGGGTGGTTTCAAAAACGTCAATATCTGCAGTTTCACCTTTACCACCGTCAGGCGATAGATTGTCATTGATATGGAACACTGAGATCATCAACTCGCTGATCAAGCGCAACAACACAAACATAAAYAGGATTTGRAARAAYGCGGCGAAGAACATGACAAAAGCACTGAACGGCGCACCGTCAAACAAATTRCCAAATGCCGCCCAGAGATTGCCTAARAATTTAAAGCCKATAACAACCAARCCAAGGAAAAAGAATGCAGCGACCAGCTTGTCYTTCATCAATTTTTGAAARGAAAGAAATTGTTTGAATAAATCGAGCACKKMGSCCTCCTGTTAAATCTATAAWTTCAACATAGRGCCGATAAMARAAAGCGCAAGTGRCTAAGGCGCACRGTTTTAGTTATGATTAAAATCTAYTGAGCATCCTGTTCTGTCACTGATGCCTCATCTATGACGGCTTCAGCCACCTGTTCATCAGCCACCTGTTCATCAGCCACCTGTTCATCAGACACCTGTTCATCAGGCACCGGAAGAATAGCTAAATCCGTCTGGGTTTTTTCAGCAATGATTTCTGCCATACGCTTTTTAAATGCGGGGCGATCAGCTTTCAGGAGCGGCTTTCCGGATAAAGTTGACAGGGTCATAGGATTTATTTTGCGGCCTTTTTTATGCACTTCATAATGCAGATGCGGCCCAGTAGAACGCCCCGTGGTGCCGACATAACCAATGGTTTGGCCTTGGACGACGCGGCGACCTTTTCTAATGCCGCGSGCAAAACTTTTCATATGRGCATAGGCGGTGACATAACCGTCTGAATGGCGRATGCTGACATAATTACCGTARGTGCTAAATCTRTTGGCGCGAATAATAGTGCCSGTACCCGCYGCCATAATKGGTGTGCCGCGCGGCGCGGCAAARTCGACACCMGTATGGTTTTTGCGGTAACCRAGAACAGGATGCCTGCGCCGCCCAAAGCGCGATGATAACCGGGCGCCGTTAACGGGTGTCCGCATCAACATCCGCTTAGCACCTTTGCCTTTCGAATCGTAATAGCCCTCGCGGCCTTTGGCATTCTCAAACAAGTAAAATTCCGATTGCTTTCCGCGCGGAGAGAAGCTGGTATAAACCAGGTTACCGGCCTTGATGGTCTTGCCTTGATGATCACGGTAAACCTCAAACATCATTTCAAATTTGTCGCCAGGGCGGATATCCCGCTGGAAATCCACCGAGTGAGCATAGATATGGGAAAACTGGACAATGACTTTATCAGGCGCACCCAAAGACTGCGCATCCAGATACAAGCTGTTTTCAATAGACGCATCCACCCGTACCAAAGTCTTGGTGAATTCTGCCGCGATTTTTTTGCTGGCAAAGCTGCCATCACTTGTACGGTTGACGAAAATTGTATTTTCCGCATTGGGCTTTAGGGAGATACCGCTAAAATTGTTGCCATCAGCACCAAAATATAAATTGATTTTTTGCCCGGCGCGTAAATCACGCGGGTTGTGAACTTTTGAAAATGCTTGTGTGAGCGCATAGGCGGTATTTGGTTCAACACCGTTTTTTTGTAATAAAGGTCCAAGCGATTGTCCTGATTTCAGGATCAGGCTCTTCGTTGAGCCGCCAAAGAGTTCTTGCTCGCTCAATGACCTAAAATCATAGAGATCAGCAGCGGTCAAAACGGGTGGCTCGGGCATTATTTCAACAACCGGGATTTCTAGTTCAATTTCAGTGTTACTGGCAAATGAGCTGAGCGCCAATGCACCACCAAGAAACACGCCAACACCAATGAGCATTGTCTTGGCATTTTTGGGCGATTTACCAGTTTTATCATGGATCAAAAGTTTGGTATCATTACGCAGAGCCGAAAATAACCAAAGTAATTTGTCTTTTATAAAACTCATGTGTTTGTCTTTCCCGTGCCAATACTAAAAAGTACCAAAAATTACGCGCCTAAAGCTAATTATGCAGTTTTTATGCCTTATTATTCGTTAACACTGCACAAAAGGCGGATAAATTTAGCAAATATGTTTATATAAACTACAAAATGAATACGCAAACAAAGAAATTAGGTACTGCCAAAATGTCACAATTTGGCAAGGTGGCCAAAGGGACTCTACCCAAAAGGGGTAAGGTTCTGCGCTTAATCGCCTTGTTTTGCCCATAGCACTCATTTTATTCGCCGTAGGCGCCGCTATACTCTGGCACAATCGTACAAATTTGACAGAAAACAAAATCCGTAAATTCATAGCCAGACAGTTCCTCTATTGGCACAAAACGCTGAAACTGTCAGCACTAAAACAATTGTTGACCAAGCCAAACCCGGCGAAATGATCATGCTGGGTGACAATCAATGGAGCGCCGCAGGATCTTAATCGCAGGTCGCAATTGCAAGATCGTAATTGCGGATCATAAATTTAGGTTTTCCCTTTCCATCCATATTATAGCTAGCTTAGTCTGCAGGTGAAACCGAATCACCCAAAACCAGTTGTACGGAAGGCTCGCTATGTCCGAAAATATCACCAAATTAACCGCCGCTGATCTAGCCGCATTGTTGTGTGCCCGCATCTGCCATGATTTGGTCGGGCCAGTGGGCGCTTTGGAAACTGGGCTGGACCTTCTGAACGACGATGACAATCTCGACATGCACGATGATGCCATCGAGCTGATCAAAGTCGGAGCGGAACAAGCCAGTGCTAAATTAAAATTTTTACGCATTGCTTTTGGTGCGGGCGGCTCTGCACCTGCCGTCATAGCTTGCGACGAGCTCGAGCGTCTCGGCAGAGGTGTGTATCCTGACGGTAAAATCGTCTTTAACTGGCAAATGGAGGTCGACGGCCTCAATAAGCCGGCAGCACGGGTATTGCTGAATCTAGTCATGCTCAGCGTCCAAGCCGTCCCCCTTGGCGGTACAGTTATTGCCAACGCTAAAATTGTCGGTGAAAACGCCGAAATATCGCTAATCTGTACGGGTAACAAAGCCCGGCTTGATCCTGCCATTGCTAAGACATTAGCCGGCGGCGCACCTGAAGACGGGTTTAGCGGCCGAACGATCCAGCCATTTTATACCGGCATGATCGCCCGCGAAGCAGGCGGAACCATTACCGCACATGTGGTCACCGAAGGTGAAAGCATTACCTTTAACGCAGAAATTCCCAATACCTGACCCTGCTAAACCGCGGTAATTTAACGGCAAAATAGATTTAACGATAGGCGTATTTGTTTAGTCGTTTTTAACCAATTGCCCGCACTGTGAAGTTCGCTTTTACAGTCCCGGATAATTTATGTATTCTGCCGAACGTCAATTTGTTACCACTGCCCACAGCCAATTGCGCCTGTTGGGGCAAGACGCGCTACACCCACACCAAATTTTTGAAGATGCCCTTTGCCAGATAAAAAGCGCCGCAGGGCCCGTAAAGGCCCGTGCCATATACCGGGCAGCACTGCTGTGTGAAGATGTTTTGAAGCGCTGCGATACTGCTACAAGCATTAAGTTTCAAACCTCATTGAACAGCTTGAAATCTTTGGTAGAGCTTTATGCAAGTGGATTACATGAAATTGACCCGGGTTTTACATCCATTCCGCCCGGTGAAGACAAACCAGCTACACCAACCGGCCTGCATGAAACCTCATTGAAAATTTCCCCAGCCAGTAAGCCTGACCCGTTAAAAGCGGATAATGAAAATGCGGCCGATCTGTTAAAGCCATTATTGCATTTAGCAACAGATGATAAGCAGGCAAAAGCACTCGCGTTTCTTGTCGGCATTGACCAACCCAAAGTTAATGTAGCCACACCGCGCCCTCATACGCGCTCAAATGTTCGGTTCGATACTTTGATGCGGCGCATTACCAATCGCACACTCGGCGAAGCCCGCGCACAGGCTAAGAATGTGAGCATTTCCTATGCCGCAGATTTTGAAGCTGTTGATGTGAGCATTTCATCTGACCTACAGAATTTTTTACAAGCGACCTGTCTGGAGATTGTACGCAAAGGACTGGTCGTCAATGGCGATTTAGCTGCAAGCATTAGCCGCTCATGGCAAATATCCATTACCGGCGAAACACAAGGGCAAGAATTATCAATTTCCCTTAGCTGGCCTGGGCAGCAATTACTGGGCTTTGGCAATACTGGTAAAGGCAAGAAATTTTTGCAAAGTTTGAACGGGAAATTAGCGCACTATACGCTTACCCCTGAACAAGACAAACTAGATGAGCCAAACAAACTAGATGAACAAGACAAACTAGAGATGCAAGCCTTAGAATTCATCTGCCCTATCAGAAAACCTGGCAGAAAACCTGGCAGAAAACCTGGCAGAAAACCTGGCAGAAAACCTGACAGAAAATCTGAAAAATTTGACTTAAGCCACATAGATATCAAACAGCCGCAAGTCAGAGAGGCATGACATGACATCTGCGCCCAAGACATGTTTAATCGTTGACGATTCGAAAATGATCCGCCGCGTTGCTTCGCGTATTCTGCGCGAGCTAAAATTCGAGCCTACTGAGGCTGGCGATGGCCGCGAAGCTTTTGAGATGTGTCAAGCATCCATGCCTGACGCTATTTTGCTAGATTGGAACATGCCTGTCATGGACGGGCTATCCTTTCTAAAGGCCTTACGCGGCTCCAAAGGCGGCACCGAACCGGTTGTCGTGTTTTGCACGGCTGAACGCGACGTCATAAAAATTGCTGAAGCTTTGGATGCGGGCGCCGACGAATATATTATGAAACCATTCGATTCAGATATACTCGGCTCTAAATTCACTGAAGTTGGGTTACTTGAACAGGATCGACACGCCCAGAGCCAGCTATGAGTGGGACYCTATCTCTAAAACCCAGTTATTATGAGGCGCTTAAACGCCTGACCATAGAACTTGTTGGTGTAAARCTCGGCGCGGACCATGAGTTTTTAGTGGAAACACGGTTATCAACCCTTGCTCGTATAGAGGGATTTGAAAGCCTGCMCCAAATGATCGAAGAATTGTTTTCRCGCGGGCAAACCCGGYTGGCYATYCATGTCGTTACCGCCCTTTTRGAACGGGCAACCAGTTTTTTCGAAGGCMGAAAAGGCTTTGAAACAATGGGCGATGTTCTACTGCCAAACTTACACCGRCTTTACCAMGGYGGAACTGTRCGCATTYTGTCTTATGGTTGTTCCAGTGGACAAGAAGTGTATTCCGCAGCAATTCTTGCCGATAAAYTGGCCGRTATTTTACCCAATATGAATGTGGAATTCACAGGCGTAGATTACCCGTCCCAAGCTCTGGAACGTGCAAAAGCAGGACGTTTTACCCATTTTGAAGTCCAGCGCGGCCTCCCCATACGCCATCTGATAAAATACTTTGACCGTGATGGTGAAGACTGGGTTGTGAAGGACAGTTTGCGCAGTAAAATTACCTTTATTGATCATAACTTACTGACCGATATTAGCGAYCTTGGCACGTAYCAAATTGTCTTGTTCCGYGGTCATCTCAACCAAATCACAGCCCCTGCCAAAGCACGCATCCTGCGAAGTTTATGTACATTGGTKAGCGCAAATGGATACCTGATGCTTGGCTGTAATGAAACGCCTGGTGATACAAATTTTTGGTTTGATCCTGTATCTATTGCCCCAGGTTGCTTCAAGAAACGTGAAAAGVARGCTGAGGCGCCGACACCTGCACCATTACCTAAAACGGTAGCTGTACCCGTAGAATATCAAGGTAGCGGYTCCACTTAAAACCAGCGCATATGCTTCACCGAATTGTGTCTGTAAACYTCAGCGGTTTTGTGCTATAGCGGTTATCACTCAAAGCAGAATTTATACTGGAGGCACATATGCTCGTGAAATTTGCGCCCAAATTAGGGTTGAGATTAGGGTTAGCATTAGGGTTAGCGCTTTGCTTTTCAAATTCCGCCTATGCACAATCACTTGTGATCGGCGACGGCGGCGCACAAGAATGCTATTATAGTGTCAAACACGGTGACCCGGGACGGACCTCCACAATAAAAAAATGCAAAACTGCACTCAAAGACCCACATCTATCCAAAAAAGACGAGGCCGCCACCCATGTCAATCTTGGCATTTTACTCATGCGTTCCAAACAATACGATGCCTCGCGAATGCAGTATGAGCGCGCCATAGAGATGCARCCCAAATTATCTGARGCTTATATCAATTACGCTGCRAATTTAATCTATCTGGGTGATTTYGAGGCAGCCATCACGGCTKCTAGCAAAGGSATAGAACTCGGCACAAAAAAAATTCCGGAAGCTCTGTTTAACCGTGCCATGGCCTATGATAATTTAAGGCGTTATAACGAAGCTTATACCGATCTTAAAAAAGCATTGGCTTTRCGCCCTGATTGGAAACCTGCACTKCGGGCGATTGATAATTACGAAGTTTCTGCAGATATCAAGCAAAACGGYTGARCGGTAAACCAAAAACGGCCCGCCGATTGGCGAGCCGTTCTTTATTWGAAATTTGRTTGGGCCTAGTCTTCGTCAGAAGAWATTTCTTCGCCAGTTTTCTGRTCRACGACTTTCATAGACAAGCGMGTTTTACCGCGYTTATCAAAGCCCATAAGYTTCACATAAACTTCGTCGCCTTCAGCCAAGTGATCTTTTGGATGCTCAACACGCTCAGCAACAATTTGGCTGACATGGACAAGACCATCGCGTTTMCCAAAGAAGTTCACAAATGCACCGAAGTCCATAACTTTGACCACTTTACCTTTGTAGATCACGCCAACTTCTGGCTCAGCCGTCAGGCCGTCGATCCACTCACGAGCCGCTTCGATKGARGCWGCRTCGTTAGAGGCAAGTTTAATCGTACCGTCGTCTTCGACACTGACACGTGCGCCTGTAACTTCAACGATTTCGCGGATAACCTTGCCGCCCGTACCRATAACGTCGCGGATTTTATCAACCGGTATTTTCATAGTGACAATACGCGGTGCAAATTCACCAACATCTTCGTTGGCTTCGTCCATGGCTTTATTCATTTCGCCGAGAATATGTATCCGACCACCGTGAGCTTGSSYCAGSGCATCTTTCATGATGTCYATAGTGATACCGGCGATTTTAATATCCATCTGCAAAGATGTAATRCCGTCCATTGTACCYGCRACTTTAAAGTCCATATCACCGAGGTGATCTTCATCACCAAGRATGTCTGAAAGGATAGCAACATCGTCGCCCTCTTTGATCAGACCCATAGCAATACCGGAAACCGGTTTAGAGATCGGCACACCYGCGTCCATCATAGCCAATGAACAACCACAAACGGTCGCCATAGATGATGAACCGTTTGATTCCATGATTTCAGAAACCAGACGGATTGTGTACGGGAACTCTTCGTCGCTCGGCAGAACCGCAGCCAAAGCCCGTTGYGCCAATTTACCGTGACCGTATTCGCGGCGMGATGTRCCGCGCAAGAAGCGSGCTTCACCAACRSAGTAAGGCGGGAAGTTATAGTGSAGCATAAATTTGTTTTTGATCGTGCCYGTKAGCTGATCAACAAATTGYTCGTCYTCKGAWGTWCCCAAAGTSGCMACRCAAAGTGCTTGCGTTTCGCCGCGYGTRAACAGRGCGGAACCRTGKGTGCGCGGTAGKATRCCGGTTTCGGAAACGATTGGRCGAACTTGATCTAGTTTACGACCATCAATACGTTTCTTGGTTTTGATAACGCTAGAGCGAACCACTTTAGATTCTACAGATTTGAAAGCGTCAGAAAATACGCTGCCGTCCATGCCGTCAGGGTTGTCCCCAGACGCAATTAGTTCAGCACCTTTATCGCGGGCTTCTGAAAGCGCCGCTTGGCGTTCCATTTTATCAGTTTTCTTATAAGCTTTAGCGATGTCTTTTTCGAGAAGTTTAGCAACCGCTTTTTTCTCATCTGCCAAATCAGGCGCTTGGAAGTCCCAAGGCTCTTTAGCCGCTTTTTCAGCCAATTCGATAATCGCATCGATAACAGGCTGGTAGCCTTCGTGTGCAAATTCCAAAGCACCGAGCATTTCGGCTTCGGTTAATTCTTTGGCTTCACTTTCCACCATCATCACGGCACCAGCGGTACCAGCAACAACAAGATCGAGAGTACTTTCTTCCATTTCTTGAATGGTAGGCTGTAGGACATATTCACCGTCGATAAAACCAACACGCGCCGCACCAATTGGGCCCATGAACGGAACACCGGACAGGGTAATGGCTGCAGAGCCTGCGATCATGCCGAGCACATCAGGTTCGCATTCAAGATCGTGCTGAAGCACTGTGATGATAACCTGGGTTTCGCTCATAAAGCCTTTGACAAACAAAGGACGGAACGGACGGTCRATAAGACGGGAGATTAAAGTTTCGCGCTCGGTCGGACGACCTTCACGTTTGAAATAYCCACCCGGGATTTTACCGGAGGCATAGAATCTTTCTTGGAAGTTYACKGTCAGCGGGAAGAAGCTCTGTCCCGGTTTGGCAGTACGKGCCGCACAAATAGTTGCGAGCAATACAGTTTCGCCGTAAGTCGCAAGAACTGCGCCGTCRGCTTGACGGGCCATGCCGCCAGTTTCKARTTTAAGGGTTTTTCCGCCCCATTCGATTTCTACAGATTGTTTATTAAACATAGTTTTTATCTTTCACATACANCNNGGNGTNYMYWTCTTCNWWTTWTGATRYRRCCCCTNAATTCGGGCACTYTCGYCCCTAGTTTTGGCTCTTTCATAGAGCCCTTACATAATTAAAAAACCGTCCCCCAGAATTAGGAGACGGTTTATTTTTGGTGATGCGCTTAACGGCGCAGCCCCAGGCTTTTGATCAAGTCTTGATAACGACCCTCATCTCTTTTCTTGAGGTAATCAAGTTGCGTACGACGTAAGCTCACCATAGCGAGCAGACCACGACGGGAATGATTATCTTTTTTGTTGGTTTTAAAATGTTCAGTCAGATTGACAATGCGCTCCGTAAGGATAGCAACTTGTACTTCTGGTGAACCAGTATCGCCCTTTGATTGGGCATATTTTTTAACGAGCGCAGCTTTGCGCTTTGGTGTAATCGACATCGTATTCTCCTATAAAACGACTACAAATTAAATACGCGTTTCGGACTTAACTGTCCGGCCCGCGCCTCACATAGAGCAATTTCTACGCCCTCGAACTTTGCTAACACCATCCGGCTAACGTCCACATCTCCGAGCATTCGGGGACGAAACGTGGCCTTCAAGCTTGCAAAAATTGAAGGGTGTAGGACAATTGCTCGTCCTTGCTTCAGATCAAATTTCTCATTTTCGTTCACGGCCAGCACCGGGATGTCGTCCAGTGCGGTCGAAAGCGGGAGYAATCCGTCCGTTGCGCGCGCCTTATGACGCAATTCTTCCAGCGCGTCTAGTGAAAAAGACGCATCCTCTATGAACGCTCCAACCCGCGTACGGCGTAGGGTTTTGACCGATCCTTCAGTGCCGAGCGCGAAAGCCATATCGCGCGCCAAAGACCTTATATATGTCCCCTTACCGCAATCGACACGRATAACCGCGCTGTTBTCATGTACTGCCAAGATTTYMAGCCCGTCGATTTGCACGGGGCGCGGYTTCATTTBGGGGGCHTCGCCTGCGCGCGCCAGATCATAAGCCCGCTTRCCRTCTATTTTAATGGCGGAATAYGCAGGYGGTATTTGGCTAATTTCRCCYATAAABTCVGGCAATATGKCAGTGATTTCCTGYYBGBTTGGCCGSACGTCCGAHASGGCGACVATTTGCCCTTCCGCGTCCAGCGTATCGGTGCGCTCACCCCACTTAATCTCTACCACATAGGTTTTTTTTGCTTCGACCAGATAMGGCATGGTTTTTGTGGCATCGCCAAGCGCAATTGGCAATATTCCGGTGGCGAGCGGATCCAACGTCCCTGCGTGACCAGCTTTCTGTGCGCCAAATATCCAGCGYACCTTCCCCACCGCCTGTGTCGAAGTCATACCGAGCGGTTTATCGAAATTCACCCAGCCATGTACCGGATACCCTTTTCTRCGTCGTGCCATTGTCTWTATCGTCTTTATCCAACTGATTGAGCGCCAAGTATCACCTAATTAGCATTTTGCTAACCTTTATTTTCGACCAATCATTAACACCATATTTTCACTGGGTTTTCATGCCGATATGTTTTTCTACCGTTCTTAGATATTTAGCTTTGTTGTGAACTTAGGGGATGAATGTGAGAAAAGGTACAATAATTACGTTGGCTGCGTCCGCAGTTTTTGGCGTTTTAGCGATCGTATTGGCACGGGGGTTCATAAACACTGCCGTCAATACTCAGTACGAACAAGCACGGGTAGACGCTGTCAAAACCCCTAAACAAGCAGCAAAGATGAAAACCGTCCCCGTTATGGTTGCTGATATGAAGTTGATGCCCGGCAAGCCTTTAACCGCGCAATCCGTCAATCTTGTGGAATTTCCTGCTAAATCCGTTCCACAAGGCAGCTATAAATCATACGAAGCTCTGTTTTTGGATCCAAACAACCCGTCTGTAGTTTTGACACAGATAGCACAGGGTGAGCCAATTTTAAGCTTCAAGCTAAGTGCGCCGGGTGGCCGCGCGTCTCTATCCGCACAGCTTGGCAAAAACATGCGCGCCGTTTCCATTCGGGTCAATGATGTGTCAGGTGTGGCCGGGTTTGTCAGGCCTGATGACTATGTAGATGTTTTGCTGACACGCGCGACAGCGCCGTCCAACATTAGCCGCTATGCCAAGCAAAAATCTGGTAGTGATAACAAATCAGCATTTTTATCAGAAATATTACTGCAAGACATCAAAGTCCTTGGCACTGACCAAGTCTCAGATACTGGTAGCGATGCGCCCAAACTGGCAAAAACCATTACATTAGAAGTCAGCCCAAAGCAGGCACAAAAACTGGCTTTGGGCAAATCTGTTGGCACGCTTTCCCTTGCCCTGCGTTCCGCTAGCACCAATGAAACGCTTGTAGCAAGAGCTATTCGGGAAAAGGATTTGAGTATAAATGCCCTCAGTACCAGCGCGCCAAAACCGCGCCGTTCCGTGCGGAGGGTAAAACCAAAGCCGAAAAATCAGACGGCTCAGATTGTCGTCGTGCGCAATGGTGAACCGCGTCTGGTMAAAGTTTACCGCGARCARCCACAATTACAAAAACTYGCCGGGGGTACRCAATAATGAGGTATTTTTCATCCAAGCACAGTAAGTTTAAGCCTGCCAATGGCGGTAAACTTTTATTACCGTCCATGTTTTCAGCCGGGCTTTTAGCCGGGCTCATGCTTACCTCTGTACCAGCCAATGCCAAAGCATGGGTTGAGGTCGGCGCAGAGACCACATCTATCGAAGCCAAAGTGGTTAAAGGTGGCAATATCACCCTTAAATCCGACATTCCGTTTTCGGAAGTACGTGTTGCAGAAAGCAGTATTGCYGATGTGGTCATCCTCACCAACCGTTCTTTCTTGGTTACAGGCAAAACACGCGGCAAAACCAGCGTCATGATTTATGACACCAACAAACGTCTTTTGGATGTAATCAATGTTGAAGTTAATCTAGACATTCAAGGTTTGAAGAAAAGCCTGTTTGAAACCTTCCCCAAAGAGCACATTGAAGTCCGGCTGCTTGCTGGTAAAATATATCTGTCCGGTGATGTGACCACATCGCGGGTTGTTGAACAGGCCGGGAAAATCGCGGAAGCTTATGCAGGAATAGAAAGCGATGTTACCAACGGATTGGTTATTCGCGATTCCCATCAAGTTCTGCTGGAGGTCCGGTTCGTTGAAGCAACACGCTCAGCTATTAAAGAACTGGGCGTTGGCCTTTTGGTACAACAGGTCGGAGAATTTTCCTTCGCAAGCGGAGTGGGCAGCATCGGCGGTAGTTCTGCGGCTACAGCGCTTTTGCAAGACACWATCGGCCYGACAAATATTGATGTTCGTATTGATGCCCTTGAAGAAAACGGCACCATCCGCACACTGGCCGAACCCAACCTCATATCCATGTCCGGCGAGACKGCYAGCTTTTTGGCTGGGGGTGAATTTCCTATCCCGATTTCGGGTCAAAACGGCGAAGTCACCATTACTTATCGTCAATTTGGTATCGGCTTATCCTTTACGCCAACCGTTCTTGATGACGGTCTTATTAATTTGAAAGTCAAGCCGGAGGTAAGCCAGCTTGATCCGACAAACTCCGTAAGGGTCGGGGGTGTTGAGGTTCCGGGTCTAACAATTCGCCGCGCCGATACAACGGTTGAGCTCCGCAACGGCCAAAGCTTTGCTATTGCTGGCTTGCTGCAAAACACTGAAACAGACCGCAAAACGCAAGTGCCGTGGCTTGGCGACATCCCTATTCTGGGTACATTGTTCCGCTCTTCTCGGTTCAAAAACAACGAAACCGAGCTGGTAATCATTGTTACACCAAGATTGGTCCAACCCGTATCTGATATAAGCATGCTCTCTACGCCTTTGGATCACACGTACAGCCCCAGCGAAGCAGGTTTTTTCTTGAACGGTCAAACGGATAGCACGGCAAACGCTCAGAATTTAATCACACAAGACACTAGCATGGCCTTAGTGGAAAAACCGGCGAAAACCGCAAAAACTAAAGCCGCTGGCGGACTGTCCGCACAGTATGGCCATGTCATAAATTAGGGGAAGACAATGTTTATTAATAAGAAAATTATCACGAGCATCAGCTTCACTTTATTGATTTTGGGTGGATGCGCGACAGCAAAATCCGCCCTTGATGGACGCCTTGATGCAAATCTTGGCGGTGCGGTTAAAGCGAACATCCAAGCACATGCCGTTGCACCTACGCCTGCACAAAAAGCCAACACTTATATTCCGTCCGACCCAAGCCGGGCAGCTACGGCACGCGAAAATTACCGCGAAAACACCGTGAAAGAACCAGTAACGATAAACCAGAAAGAACCTAACAACTAGAATGGACGATAATACAGACAATAATATTCTGGAGCTGCGCCGGATTGCAGAAGGTGAGAAGAAGGTATCAACACTTTCTCCCAACGCTTCTACTGGCCTTGAGCCCAACCAAACAGAGCCGCCAAAAGAAGCCAAAATATGGGCTTATCTAGGCGTTGTTGGTGGTGCTGGTGTAACCAGTCTAGCCGTGCAAACCGCTTGGGAATTATCCACAATGGAAATTGATGGACAGGCAGAAAAAGTACTTCTGGTTGATCTTGATTTCGAACGCGGTGATTGCGCAGCCTATCTTGATACAGAACCCAGTATAAGCCTTGATGAGTTAAACGAAACCGAAGGCAGRATGGATGAAAATTTGGCAGCGACCTTTGTTCAGCCAATAAACGCGAACCTGTCATTACTCAGTGCAAGTTCACAAATGGGCGGCAATGTTTTACTCTCTACCAACGCACTGTTGTCATTATTGGACGTGGTCAGCGCCCAGTTTGATTTTGTCATTCTTGACGTACCGCCTATGTGGCGGGCATGGACACAAGCGGTTATTGGCGCTGCTGATAAGTTTGCATTGGTAACTGAAGCCAGAATACCGGCCTTACATCTTACTAAAAAAATGGCCGAAGATATTGCTGAGGCCATGTCTCTGGCAGACTTGCCAGACATTATTTTGAACAAACATGACCGCCGTTCTTTAAATGGTGGTCTGAGCTTACACGATGTGCACAAAGTACTGGGTCGTAAAACCTGCTCAGAAATATGTGTGGACGCAGAAACCCTGCGCATAGCCATCAATACTGGCAAACCTGCCGGGATATTGAAACCTAAGAGCCGGTATATAAAATCGGTACGCGAACATGTCAGAGCATGGCGCGGTTTGGAAACAGAGACCAAAGCTAAGGCAAAACAACGCCGATCCGACAGACGGGTAGCCCGCGGATAATACCCCACATTATTTTAATGCAKCGYTRWATTTGGTAATATAGGGGGCAAAGGTATCTATGTCGTCTTGCGGTAAGGCCAACATAGCTGTCGCCATTTTTTTCAACTCAACTACATTTGGCTGCTCTTCTTTGGGAAACGCATAGATCTCTTCCTGTGTCATTGCAGCAAGATCCTCAAGCAACGACTTCGGCATTTGCGCCAACATATAGGCCATGAGAACATCATCACTTTTTTCTGCCCATTTGCGCACATTGGCAAACCCAGCTGTCTGCGCAATACTTTGTAAATGCCTATATTCCTCCATAGATTCCAAGGAGACATCGAACATTTTACTGAAAACCTCTAGATTTCCATCTTCATCCAAAAGATTTTTATATTTACCATCAGCAAAATCATTAAGTGGTCCCATTGCCTCTGGTAATTGCTTGCTGTCCATCGCGTGCAGGGCCTGTATCACTTTTTTAATGTCTTGTTCTGAAAGGTTGCCCGCAAATGCATTGACTGTACCAATGATGGATATCGTCAAAACCAGTATCATCGCGTGAATATACTTAACCATGAAAGTACCCCTTTTCTGATCGTAGTATTGCCGTAGCACAATTATTTGGCATTGTCTATTTGCCCATATGACAGCCAAACAATTATCCAATTGCGTTTATCTATTTTATTCAATAATTTAGATAATATCTGTTTCCCAAGTACGAACTATGGATTAGGTTTTCNTTTTTTCWAGRGTTGGGCCTRGGGTTRRGCYTGGGGTTRRRCAAGGGTTGGGTATGGACGCAGAGGCACTGAACAATATCAATTTAGACATGGGCGGACCTTGGGAAGCCGTGCTGGCTGTCGCGCTAGCCTTGATGATGTTTGCAGTGGCACTSGGCTTAAAACCTGCGCAATTTTCGTTTTTTAAAACYGATCCYAARCATTATTTAGCGGGTGTAGTTGCGCAAATTATTGGTCTACCCCTCCTTACACTCGGTTTGGTTTATTTGCTYAACCCCCTGCCTAGCCTKGCTCTTGGTATGATATTGGTTGCCTGTTGCCCWGGCGGRAATATTTCCAACATCATGTCTATGTTCGGGCGAGCTAATACGGCTCTGTCAGTATCAATGACGGCCACATCCA
This sequence comes from Robiginitomaculum sp., assembly GCA_002732905.1. Lineage (GTDB taxonomy): Bacteria > Pseudomonadota > Alphaproteobacteria > Caulobacterales > Maricaulaceae > Robiginitomaculum_A. The sequence goes on along the minus strand of NVTC01000001.1, from coordinate 159,598 downwards.
GCCTCGCRGCGGCTTTTATTACACCCGTGTCCATCTTATTTTGGTTGTCCTTATATCCRCCGACCCGTGAACTMCTAACCGCCATAAATTTTGATRTTATGGCATTTTTGCTCCAAACCCTTTTCATYTTAGCCCTGCCAATTGTGCTCGGTATGATAGTCACGCRCAAGGCACCCTTGCTCGCAGCAAAAATAAAAAAACCATTGGCTATCGGYGCTGTCGCTATGATGACGTTGATGGTCATTATYGGATTTTATAAATACCGCGARCTRATCCCGCTCACYGCAACTTTGGTTATTCCCTTAGTGGTCATACATAATGCCTGTGCCTTGGCGCTTGGGTATTTAAGTGGTTTATTGACAAATGCTGATGTGCCGACAAGGCGGGCACTGACCTTTGAGGTCGGCATCCAAAACTCRGCACTCGGTTTTGTAATTTTGGTGACACAACTGAACGGGCTCGGCGGCGCAGCCGTACTCGTTGGCATGTGGGGTTTGTGGCATCTGGTTGGCGGATGGACTATGGTAGGCGCATTTAGATATGCGGACAAAAAACAGGCTATTAAAAAGCGGAGAAGAATTGATGTTTGATATAAAAATTACGGGCGGGCTTATTTATGACGGCGACGGCGGTGAGGCTTATACCGCTGACATTGGTATTACAGACGGCATAATCACGGACATTGGTGAAAATTTGGCTGCCGCCAACAAAACAATTGATGCCAAAGGGATGATTGTCACGCCCGGCTATATCGACCTGCACACGCATTACGACGGCCAAATCTCTTGGGACGAAGAAATGAAGCCGTCTGTTAATCACGGTGTCACCACTATCATTATGGGTAATTGTGGTGTGGGCTTTGCGCCTTGCCGCAAAGACGACCACGACAAACTAATCCGCTTGATGGAAGGGGTCGAAGACATTCCGGGCACGGCTTTGGCCGAAGGTCTGACATGGGACTGGGAAAGTTTTCCCGAATATATGGATGCACTTGATGCTCTGCCCCATACCATAGATTTTTTGGCCATGATGCCCCACGATCCTTTGCGGGTTTTCGTTATGGGCGACCGCGCCGTATTTGACCAGAGAGCAACAGACGCAGATATTGCCGAGATGCGCAAACTGACCAGAGAAGCTCTGGAGGCTGGCGCCGTTGGGTTCTCTACCGGACGCTCAGATGCCCACCGCAGTTCCGACGGCGATTGGACACCAACCAGTGAAGCGCACCCCTCAGAGCTTGCCGGGATTGCCAGTGCCTTTAACGGACTTGATTACGGTGTCCTGCATGCGGTTAACGATTTTGACCAAGAACGGCCCGGCGATCAATTTGACCAAGAGTTCGACATTTTAGAAACCTATTTCCGCGCTGCACCCGGGCACAAAGCGAGCATGACATTGATGCAGCGCGACCTTGTGCCAGACCATTGGCGCAAAATTATAGCCCGCGCCGAAAGTTTGCAAAAAGACGGGGTCGATTTGCGTTTACAAGCCGCTCCGCGCGGTATTGGTCTGTTCCTTGGCCTACAATCCACCTTTCATCCTTTGATGGCATTTCCCAGTTATATCGAGATTGCAGATCTATCATTTGAAGACCGTGTGGCAAAACTGCGCGACCCAGCTTTAAAAGAAAAAATGCTGGCTGAAACTCCGGTTAAACTTGCAGGTAGCGGCACATCCGTACCGCCCATGACCGATATTATGATTGCCATGACCGAGCAAATTGCCGGTAAAATGTTCAAGCTAGCACCGAATGGTTCCGGTAAAGTAGATTACGAGCAAGGTTATGCAAGTTCCGCCGCCGCCGAAGCGGGCCGTAAGGGCGCAACCGTATGGTCTGTGCTTTACGATTGGATGCTTGAGCAAAACGGCAAGGCCCTCATTTACTTCCCAATCTACAATTACACCGACATGAATTATGATGCGGTACATACGATGATGACCCATCCGCTCGCACTGCCGGGCCTTACAGACGGCGGTGCCCATGTGGGGTATATTTGTGATGCTAGCTTCCCGACTTATTTGCTGTCCTACTGGACAAGAGATCGCACCAGCAAAAAAATTAGCATTGCCCGCGCCGTACAAATGCTGAGCGCCGATGCGGCGGACTTCTTGAATCTCAACGATAGAGGCCGGATCAAGGTCGGCCTGAAAGCAGATATCAATGTTATTGATTACGACCATTTAGATCTGAAAGTTCCGACTATGGTCAAAGACTTACCAGCAGGCGGCCAGCGCTTGTTGCAGCCGGTAACTGGCTACAAAACGACTTTAGTTGCAGGGCAAGCCGTCATCAATAATAACGAAGTCACAGATGCGAGACCCGGACGGTTGGTACGAATGGGGCAATAGCTATGTCTGGTTAGTTTGCTTAAATTATTGATCGCTCATGGGTATTGCCGTCGTGTCATCTTACCAAGATTTCATGCGGTTTACTGCTATGTTCAGGTGTGTCTCAAATTAATCTACATATAAGTGGATGCGAAGGAGACCAAAATGAAACTGACACAGACTAAAAATATACTGGCGAGTGCTGGCCTGATTTGCTTATCCCTGAGCATGTCTACACTATCTGCTGCCCAGCAAGGTGTAGCGCAAAATGAGCTGCCTATTGAAACCGTTACAACCGGCACGACAACTGGCAAGATAGCTATCACAGCTAAACTTAAGGGGTATGTATTTGGCCTGCGCGTTATAAAGATAAATGTTACAGGGTCTTTGACAGACGAAACTTATGCAATTCGTGCCGATTTATATACATCCGGTGTTGGCGCATTTCTCAAGAAATTTCAAATTTGGGCAACCACGACTGGCCGCATCCAAGACGACCATCTTTACCCTACGCAACATATTCAGCAAAACACCAATAAGAAAAACCGTCGGGTCGAGATGAACTACGGCGCAGACGCCGTTGACATTTCAATCGTGCCGCCGCTTGGGTCGCAAGGCAAACCGCCCGCAACCRAAAAACAAAGATTTGAAAGTGACGATACGCTTTCAGCCGTTTTGGACATGGCGATGCGCGGCTTCAAATTCACCGACGARCCTTGYACTGGCACTATACCAGTGTTTGATTCCAAACARCAYTATTTGCTGCGTATGGAGCGTGCTGGCACCAGAAGGATCAAGCAAAAAGGTTACAAGGGCGACACGGTAAAATGTAAAATTTATTACGTGCCAGTGTCAGGATTTGATCCAGAAGACTTACCCAGYSAAGAAGAAGCCAGTACGCCGGTTATAGCCTATTTGGCAAAAACTGATGATGTTGGSCTGTATATCCCTGTGCGCATGACCTACAAAATTAGTTTYTTCAAAGTTGTGATTAAACTCAGAAAGCTCAATATCACGAAGGGCTGAGCTTTAAAGCAAGCAATTATAACTGAGCTGCAAAGCGCTTAAAAATATAAAAACTGTCCCTTGGGCCCGGGCTGGCTTCGGGGTGATGTTGCACGGAAAACACCGGACGATCTTTGAGGCGCAAACCACAATTACTACCGTCAAACAAGGACTTATGGGTCTCGACCACGCCCGTGGGTAAGCTATCTCCGTCGACGGCAAAGCCGTGGTTCATGGAAACGATTTCGACTTTCCCGGTCTCGAAATCCATAACCGGATGGTTAGCACCATGATGACCTTGCGGCATTTTTATGGTTTTTGCGCCGAGCGCCAACGCCATGATCTGGTGTCCCAGACAAATACCGAATATCGGCAGTTCGCTGTCGATTAATTCTTGAACGATTGGAATGGCATATTCACCTGTTGCCGCCGGATCGCCGGGGCCATTAGATAAGACTATACCGTCCGGCTGAAAGGCTAAAATATCTGCGGCGGACATATTGGCTGGTACCACAGTAGAGCGCATACCTGCATCAGCCAAACAGCGCAGAATATTGCGCTTGGCACCGTAATCTATAACAACCACATGCTTGCACGAGAGGTCGGCTTCGCTCGCGGCTTTATCCAGTTTTCCAAAACCATTTGACCATGTCCATCCGGTCTCGTCCCACTGATAGCTTTCTTTGGTGGCAACGTCTTTGGCCAGATCTGCATCTTCCAAACCGTTCCATCCGCGAGCCTTAGCGGTTAGAGCCTCTATGTCAAATATACCGTCCGGCGCATGGGCTATGACCCCGCTCGGCATGCCGGTTTCACGGATATGAGATGTGAGCGCCCGCGTATCTATACCGCTTAGGCCGACAATACCGCGTGCGACCAGCCAATCACCTAGCGGTGCTTCTGCGCGGTAATTGGACGGCTTCGTAATGTTTTCTCGAAAAATCGCGCCACGAGCAGCCGTTTGTGCAGCTCCGCAGGCGGCTTCCTCGTCCTCAGTATTAGTCCCTGTATTGCCAATATGCGGGAAGGTGAACAGGACAATTTGTTGGGCATAAGACGGATCCGTTAGGATTTCTTGGTAACCGGTCATGGCAGTGTTAAAACAAACCTCGCCGATCGCATCACCTGTTGCCCCTGCACCGTTTCCGTAAAACACTTCGCCGCTAGCAAGCACCAAAACACCTGTAGGCTTTTTCATCATTGAAGCTTGATTTTTCGTTTGGTCGTCCATAGATACCTGTTTCTTTTGGCCGAATACGAATCCGGTGCGACTGCTAGTTAATCAGGCATACCAATCGGGTCAAGAAATTTTAGGTGCACAAATGAAAAATAGACGCTATAAGCCCCGCTTCAATCAGTAGAAAATGTATTGTGAACACGAATATGAGTTTAAGAACAGACATTACAGACGGCATAAAGATCGCCATGAAAGCCAAAGACAAATTGACATTGTCAACTTTACGGCTGATCAATGCAGCGGTTAAAGACCGCGATATTGCAGCACGGGCCACTGACAATCCGGGCGGCATTAGTGACGCTGAAATCCTGTCACTCCTAGCCAAAATGGTTAAACAGCGTACCGAAAGTGCCGGTATTTATGATGAAAATGGTCGTCCAGAACTGGCCGAGCGTGAACGCGGCGAAATTGAAGTCATYAAAAACTATATGCCAACGTCTCTAACCGATGAAGAGCTACAGCAGGCCGTCAAAAAAGCCGTCAACGACATAGATGCCACCTGCCTGAAAGATATGGGCAAAATCATGGGTAAACTAAAGTCCGAATACGCAGGCCGTATGGACATGGGCAAAGCCGGCGCAGCCGTTAAAGCACTGTTGATGGGTTAGTAAGGGCCTTAAAATACCCCTAAATCCGCTCACCCCGTTGCCCCTTTCAGGGATGCAAGCACATGACGGGGTCCAGCTTTATAAGGCTGGAAATGGATACCGTCCTACGACGGTATGAGCGGGATGTAGAATATACCCCTCCGCCTACACTACAAATCCAACAACATTCTTTCGGGATCTTCTAGGCATTCTTTTACGCGSACYARRAATGTTACCGCGCCYTTGCCGTCTACGATGCGGTGATCATAGGACAGTGCCAAATACATCATCGGGCGGATGACAATTTCGTCGTTGATGACCACGGCGCGTTTTTCGATTTTGTGCATGCCGAGAATACCAGATTGCGGTGGGTTTAGGATGGGTGAAGACATCAACGAACCATAGACGCCACCGTTGGACAGGGTGAAAGTTCCGCCGCTCATCTCGTCCATGGATAGATTTCCGTCGCGGGCCTTCTTAGCCAGTGCGCCCAAACCTTTTTCGATCCCCGCCATAGAGAGCAGATCAGCATCCCGAAGAACGGGAACCACAAGACCTTTGTCAGTGCCAACGGCGACAGACATATCATAGAAATTTTTGTAGATAATATCAGTGCCGTCAATTTCAGCGTTAACGCTCGGCACATCTTTCAGGGCTGTGACACAGGCTTTGATAAAGAAACTCATAAAACCTAATTTCACACCGTGCTTGTCAATAAACACCTGTTTATATTTCTTGCGCATTTCCATGACCGCAGTCATGTCGACCTCGTTATAAGTGGTCAGCATGGCGGCAGTGTTCTGTGCTTCTTTCAAACGGCGGGCAATCGTTTGGCGCAGACGCGACATGCGCACCCGTTCTTCACGCGGACCAGTGGCGCGGGAGGTAGACGACGCAGGCGCAGCTTTTGCTGGTTTCTCTGCTTTTAGGGCATCACCCTTGGTAATACGGCCGTCCTTACCCGTACCGGCAATAGAACCAGCATCCAGAGCTTTTTCCGCGATCACGCGTTTGGCGGACGGCATAGGTTCTTTGCTTGCGGCAGGTTTTACAATTTCGGGCTTTGCTTCGGGTGCTGCAACAGATTTCGCACTTGTCGCACCTTTACTGGCCGCACCTTTACCGGGCTTTAAGCGGGCAATGACCACACCGATTTCTGCGTTTTCGCCTTCGGGTACCAATATTTCCGCCAACACTCCGTCTTCGGGTGCTACCAGTTCTTGAGCGGCTTTATCGGTCTCAAGCTCGACAATCGGTTCGTCTTTTTTGACAGTATCACCGGCCTGTTTCATCCATACTGCGATGGTCACTTCGGCAACACTTTCGCCAACATTTGGGACTTTAATATCAATCATAATCTTCTTACCTGTTTTTTGGCTCTACTTACTTTTCTTTTGGTTAAAAGCTTCGTCCATTATGGCCTGAACTTCGGCCTTGTGTTTACTGGCAATACCGGTGGCGGTCGACGCGCTAGCTTTGCGGCCAATATAACGCAATAATTTAGTTTTGCTGTCTATTTTTTCAAATGTTTCTTCCAAGAAGCCGCGAATATAAGCCCACGCACCCATGTTTTGCGGCTCTTCTTGCACCCAAACAATTTCTGCATTTGGGAAACGGGACAGTTCTTTTTCCAGTCTGTCGCCGGGATAAGGGAATAGTTGTTCGATACGCATGATGTAAATATCGCCCTGTTTCAAGCCCTCGCGGTACTCAAACAAATCATAATAGACCTTACCGGAACACAAAATAACCCGCTTAATCTTTTCGTCCGGCTGCAAATGCACTTCGCCGTCCAAAGGATTATAATCGGCATCATCCCACAACACACGGTGGAACCAAGACCCTTGCCCCATTTCTTCGAGGGTCGAGACACAACGCTTATGTCTAAGCAAAGATTTAGGCGTCATGATAATTAATGGCTTACGGAAAGACCTGTGGACTTGACGGCGCAGGACGTGAAAATAATTAGCTGGTGTGGTTAGGTTGCAGACCTGCATATTATCCTCAGCACACTGCTGCAGATAACGTTCCAAGCGCGCCGAAGAATGTTCCGGCCCTTGGCCTTCATACCCATGTGGCAACAGCATAACCAGACCGGACATACGCAACCATTTTTGCTCGGCGCTAGAGATAAATTGGTCCACCATCACTTGGGCGCCATTGGCAAAATCGCCGAACTGAGCTTCCCACAGAACCAGCGCTTTCGGTTCCGTTAGAGAGAACCCGTATTCAAACCCGAGCACCGCATTTTCCGATAACATGGAATCCAGAACCTGAAAATATTCCTGACCTTCGCGGATATTGTTTAAGGGCGTATAGCGCGCTTCGGTTTCTTGGTTGATAATATGGCTATGGCGCTGGGAAAACGTACCGCGCCCGCAATCTTGCCCCGATAGACGCACTGCATGGCCTTCAACCAACAAAGAGCCAAAAGACAAAGTTTCGGCCAATGCCCAATCAATGTTTGTGCCGTCTTCTATTTTTTTACGCCTTGCATTGATCAGTTTTTTCAAAGTCCGGTGGGTGGTTTCTGGCTCCGGGATTTCTGTGATTTTCTTACCGATAATCTGCAGTGTACGCACTGCAAACTGTTTATTACCTCGTCTTTTAACATCACCGTCCGGTAAGTGAATGCCCGACCAAACCCCGTCGAGCCAATCGGGGGCTTTGGTGGTGTAACCTTCGGCCGTATCAAATTCATTGCCGATGAAGTCTGCRAAATCRCYTTTCATGGTCGTGAATTCGTCGGCGGTTATCGTRCCGTTCGCGACCAAACGTTCACCGTAAACATCRCGTGTGGATTTTTTACCCTTGATAGTTTTGTACATYAGAGGCTGGGTGAAGGACGGATCRTCMCCCTCGTTATGACCRTAGCGGCGATAGCAAATAAGATCGATAACCACGTCTTTACCGAACTTTTGTCTATATTCCGTAGCAATACGCGCMGCAAATACKACGGMTTCRGGRTCGTCCCCGTTAACRTGGAAAATCGGTGTTTCYACCATCATAGCCACATCGGTTGGATAAGGTGTCGAGCGCGAGAAATGCGGCGCGGTTGTAAACCCGATTTGGTTATTMACCACCACATGAATAGTGCCGCCTATYTGGTARCCTTCTAATGCAGACATGCCGAAACATTCTGGCACCACGCCTTGTCCGGCAAAAGCAGCATCGCCGTGTAGCAACACAGCCGTGACCGCATTATGGTTGACGCTTTTATGCGTACCGCCAAGCATTTGTTGCTTGGCGCGCGCTTTGCCAATGACAACAGGGTTCACAGCTTCCARATGGGAYGGGTTCGGCGCGAGGGATAGATGGACTTTATTGCCGTCAAATTCCCGGTCGCTRGAYGCRCCCARATGRTATTTCACATCGCCGGAACCAAAATCATCAGCGCCGGAGCTAACCCCGCCCAAGAATTCATAAAAAATCGCGCGGTATGGTTTKGCTAAAACGGCAGCAAGCACATTTAAACGTCCCCGGTGGGGCATACCAAAATTAATGTCCTTAAGACCRAGCGCACCACCGCGCTTGATGATTTGCTCTAGGGCAGGAATGAGACTTTCCGCCCCGTCCAGACCAAAACGCTTGGTGCCGGGATAACGACGTTGCAGGATGTCTTCAAAGGCTTGTGCCTCGATCAGTTTTTGTAAAATRGCTTTGCGGCCTTCCGGTGAAAAACTGATCTCTTTATCCGGACCTTCAATACGGTCTTGTAGCCAGGATTTTTCCGTTGGATCCGAGACATGCATATATTGCACACCAAATGTTGAGCAATATGTGCGGGTTAAAATCGCGAGAATTTCCCTTAAACTCGCACTCTCAAGCCCAAGAACGCCATCAATAAAGATAGGCCTGTCATAGTCCGCTTCTGCGAAACCATAAGTCGCGGGCTCTAAATCTGGATGTGGCACACGCGGCATCATACCCAGCGGATCAAGCTCGGCGATTAAATGCCCGCGCATCCGGTACGCCCGGATCAGCATCAAAGCCCGCAGGCTGTCCTTGGTGGCTTGCCTGACATCTGCGGTGCTAGCCGTTGGTACGGATTTAGAAATTTTATCAGTGAGAGCAACTTCCAAAGCATAACCAGTTAGGGCTTCGGTTATATCNCCCTTGGGGTCTTGCGGCCAATCATCCCGTTCCCAGCTAGGGCCGTCTGCATTTTTTTTCGCATTGCCAGCGTCTTCGCCGAGCGCACTGAAATAGGCGCGCCAGCTGTCGTCAACTGAATGCGGGTCAGCCATATACTTGGCCTGCATTTGCTCCAGATAGTCTGCATTGGCACCGTCCAGATAGCCCGTATCCAGAAAGTCCTGATTTTGCGCTGAACGTTGTTTTTCGCTCATTGTATTGTCCGTTCAAGTTTAGCCGTTCAAAACGTCCATCAAAGTTACACCGAGCTTGGCTGGAGACGGTGATACCCGTACGCCCGCTTTTTCCAATGCTTCGATCTTGTCTTCCGCACCGCCTTTACCGCCCGATACAATCGCGCCAGCATGACCCATTGTGCGRCCCGSRGGMGCCGTACGRCCWGCGATAAATCCGACCATAGGTTTGGAGCGGCCTTTTTTAGCTTGGTGCGCCWDMWAYTYYKSMSSSKSTTCTTCTGCAGAGCCGCCGATTTCGCCGATCATGATGATGGATTTTGTTGCGTCGTCGCCGAGGAATAAATCCAGCACGTCAATAAAGTTGGTGCCGTTGACCGGATCACCGCCAATACCAACGGCCGTTGTTTGACCAAGGCCAACCTGGGTGGTTTGGTAGACGGCTTCATAGGTCAAAGTCCCCGAGCGCGAAACCACGCCGACAGAGCCTTTTTTGAATATTTTACCGGGCATAATGCCGATCTTGCATTCCTCAGGGGTCAAGACACCCGGGCAATTTGGCCCGATGAGGCGTGATTTGGAACCGCACAATGCACGTTTCACCGCGACCATATCGCGTACAGGCACACCCTCGGTAATGGCAACGATAAGCTCCATCTCCGCGTCGATAGCCTCTAGGATGCCGTCAGCCGCAAACGGCGGCGGCACATAAACAACCGTAGCTGTCGCACCCGTAGCCGCTTTGGCTTCGGCTACTGTGTTATAGTTTGGCAAATCCAAATGGCTTGTTCCGCCCTTACCCGGCGTCACACCGGCAACCATCTTTGTACCGTAGGCCAAAGCCTGTTCCGTATGGAAAGTCCCGGTCTTGCCGGTCATGCCTTGGGTAATAATTTTAGTGTGTTTGTTAATCAAAATTGACATGGTTTTCAGTTCCTAAGTTGTAACAGGACAGGTTTGAGATGTGTATTTTTTCTTTTGCATTTTAGCCGTATCGGCTTCGATTTGGACGTGGTTTATTTTCAAATTGGGGTGTGCCGCAACAAAATCTGCCATAGCGCCTTGTACCAACTTACAATTGGTACACCACTTCGCTTCATATTCGACAAAGGTAAAATCGGCGTCCGGTAAATCTACGGCGCGCACACCTGTATAAGGTTCGATTTCGTAGAGTTTGGGCGCAAATTCTGTAGGATTGTTTTGGTCTATCACCAATTGCCATAACTCGTCCGAGCGGCTGTTAAAACCAACGGCATGGTAGATAGGCTTTAAATCTTTATTATATATGGTGAGCCAAGGCACGGTTGGAGAGCCGCCCAAACGCACTTCTTTGCTTGCTTCTATAATTTCGAACCCGTTTTTCAACTGTTCGGGAATCCAGTCAGGGTTCATCGTTGAAACAATATCTTGGTAGGCGTTCAAACAGCTTAATGGCCAAACACCCGAGACAGCCGGTTCAGCGTCTGGGTTAGCAGCAACATTGGCGCTGAAAAATACGCTCGAAATGATTGCTAATATGCCAACTAATTTGCGCACGCTATTTCCTCCGCACTGCCGCTACGATTTTTTGTGCGGCATCGTCTAGATCGTCCGCAGCAATGACATCGACATCGCTATCATTGATGATCGCTTTACCTTTAGCAACATTGGTGCCTTCGAGACGCACCACGAGAGGCACCTTGAGGCCAACTTCACTAACAGCCGTAACAATACCCTGGGCAATGACATCGCATTTCATAATGCCACCGAAAATATTGACGAGGATGCCTTTAACCTGTGGATCTGACGTGATGATTTTAAATGCCTGAATTATGTTTTCAGTTGTCGCACCGCCGCCAACGTCTAGGAAGTTAGCTGGCTCTTCACCGTAAAGTTTGATGATATCCATAGTCGACATAGCCAGACCCGCGCCGTTGACCATACAGCCGATTGTGCCGTCCAGCGCAATATAGGATAGTCCGAAATCAGCCGCAGCCACTTCTTTTTCGTCTTCTTCCGTTACATCGCGCAAGTCTTTGATGTCGGGATGGCGAAACAGGGCATTACCGTCAAAACTAATTTTGGCATCGAGACAATGTAAATTACCGTCCTTGGTAACAATCAACGGATTGATTTCCATCATGGCCATGTCTTTGGCCAAAAAGCCGTTATACAAAATGCGGCCTAATTTATTGGCTTGTTTGGCAAGGTCGCCGGACAGCTCCAAAGCACGCGCCAATGTCCTACCGTGGTGGGGCATAAAGCCTGTGGCCGGATCAATATCAAATGTAATGATTTTTTCAGGTGTGTCGTGGGCAACGGCCTCGATGTCCATCCCGCCCTCAGTTGAGGCCACGAAAGAAACCCGCGATGTTTCGCGGTTAATCAGCAAGGACAAATAAAATTCTTTCTCAATATCAGAGCCATGCTCGATATACAGACGGTTGACCTGCTTGCCGTCTTCGCCGGTTTGTGCAGTAACCAATGTCGCACCGAGCATTTGCTTGGCATTCTCGATCACTTCATCAATAGACCAAGACAGACGCACACCGCCCGCTTCGCCTGCACTGTCTTCGACAAATTTACCCTTGCCGCGTCCGCCAGCATGAATTTGTGATTTGACCACCCAAAGCGGCCCACCAAGTTGCTTGGCCGCAGCTTCCGCTTCGCCGGCATGGAAAATCGCCACACCTTTGGAAACCGGAGCCCCGATAGATTTAAGAACTGCCTTGCCTTGATATTCGTGTATATTCATTATGCTTCCCTGTTGCTCGCTACGCTCACTCTACGCCTCTTGTTCATGTCTGTGTCCAGTTAAATTGCCACATAAAATCAACCCGCTTATAAGCCCGCTTTTTCGGGGTATCAACAGTTGAAAGCGCAAGGTTGTAGTTTTTTTCTGCAAGAATTCGTGATTTGGCGGGTAAGCATTCCGCCCACATATTTAGACGGATTACTCGGGGAAATAAACCTGAATAAACGAGGGCTATTGTGCGCAATACTACGGTTGGTGTAGCTGCTTGTAGCGTATAAATGTTATAAGAGCCAATATGGGTTGGCCGTTAGGGTGTTTCTAAATCAACACAAATGAAACATTAACGTTGCTGATGTTCACGGCGGTTTGCTTTGCGGCGGCGCATTTTTTTGCGTTTTTGTAGGGCCTCTCTAGCAGTTTTGCGTTCTTCGGGGGTCAGCTGAGCCAGCACTTCGAGCATGAGAGCATCACCAGAAACGGCGAGTTTTTGATTGAGCACGCGAATATCAGCCAATGATTGTTCGATCGCTGCCGTATCCAACGCGTCGGCACTTAAGAGGTTCATGGTTTTCATTTTTGCTTGCTGTAATTGTTTAAACATTGGGCGCGGATGACCTTCGCCCTTTACATCAAGGTTTTTCATAGCCGTAGTCATCACCTGCTTGCGTCTCTTGGGCGACAATGTACGCACGAGATGCCGCGGATTATTGGGCACGATCCGCTGTGTATTTTGGGCAGGCGGTAATTCTGGTCTAACTATATCCGGTTGGACCTGTTTAGATAATAATAGCCCAACTAACAGCCCGTTGACCGCCATAGAAACCAACAAGGCTATGATCCAAGTGTTGTTTGTTTTTACATTTGTTACTGCATCCGCACTCATGACCAGTCTCCATATAAGTCCGCCTCAACATAATCGCTTTGCATGCTGATGGAAAGTAGCGCTTCTGCGGATGCATAAGATGTGTCGGCCGCTGCTAATTGTCCAATGCCAAACCCCATACCCGTTGCCAGCACCAAGGTTGCAGCCACGGCTTTCCATGCAGAAAATACGCTTAGCCCGGCATCATTCGCAGCTACGGCGTGAGAGACACCGTCTTGAGCCGTATTGCGTGCTGCTTTCAAAATGCGRRYYWGYARYWMTKCMSTAWMKYYMSKMKSMTCASTSAASGRMWYSWWRGCCTGANCCANANYACTTGCTTCCTTCAACAATTTTTGTGCTAAGGCGGGATTATCATCTAACCACGCCTTGCCCGCTTGTCGTTCCGCTTGCGGCCAACGCTTAGGGTTTGCACCGTAAGACTGGATCAGCTTTAATACTCTCAGCTCTAATATTCTGGGTTTATTTAGTTTTGACATATCAGCTCTCCAATAATTCTGATTTGTGGCTTTGTAATTGKTCTTTTAGATTTTTGCGCGCCCGCGCYAACAAGCTTTCATAGGCCTGTACCCCGACATCCATTATATCTGCCGCTTCAATYTGCGATAATTCTTGGTAATGGCACARGGTAATAGCCATRCGYTGGCGYTCTGGYAGGTTTGCCAWTGCKYGYTCAATTTTTGATTTTTGYGCRCTGTGGTTCTGATGGTCTTGCAAAACCTGCGAAGCYTCRGGGCTGTCAGAGGCTATATCCGGCATGGTATCCGGGTAAATTTCTTTTTTCTTTCGCAAACGATCATAGCATAAATTCCGCGTGACCCGGTGAAGCCATGTAGAAAATTTGGCTTGRCCCGGYTGCCAATTAGGGGCGTGTTTCCATGCCCGTARGAACACTTCTTGYGCAATATCTTCAGCCATCATTTCRTCCCCTAACATAKAGTGYGCCGTTGATTTAATCGCCTTYAAATGGCGGYCCATCAAAGCGCCCAGCGCAGARGATTGCCCGCGYGCTAGATCTGATAAAATATCTGCATCCGGATCAACCTTTGGAAGGCCCATGGGGGTATCTGGGGGATCACATGATCCRGATGCAGAATGTGTGCCGTTCATAATATATCCTGATGGGCAATCCAATTGGGGGTCTGTTATGGTTGCCCAAANNCATACACTATTTACTGGCGCATACCATGTCGTTTTTTGCCGTGGCGYTTGCCTTTAGGCCGGCGTTGTTCGTCAGCGCTGAGRACACCGTCTGCGTTTTTGTCCATACGTTCAAAACGGGCTAAAGTAGCGRCCTGATGTTCAGCTAAATCAACGGCRCCGTCRCCGTTCGTGTCAACTTTTGCACGTTTGCTAGCATRTTGGYCTTTTTTGTGACCTTTCATGYCTTTCATCTTCTTGTGCATTTTCTTGAATTTTGCTTTGCGCGCATCTCTATCTTCTTGGTCCACTTGACCATCGCCGTTTACATCGCGTTTTTGCTTCATATGGTCTGCGCGGGCAGCACGAGCAGCCATAAACTCTGTTTCAGAGATAGAACCRTYTCCGTCCGCATCCGCTTTAGCAAATTGTTTCAAAGCCCGATCTTCACGTTTTTGCTGTTTAGCCGCTTGCCGTTCTTCCTTGGTCACCAGACCATTGCCGTCCGCATCCATTTTGGAAAACTTTTGATCGGCCATAGYTGTAAATTCAGATAACTGAATGAGCCCATCTTGATTGGTATCCGCTTTTTCCAGCATTGGACTAAGCATTGGACTACCGGCGAAAGCCGTGACGCTCATTGCGGAAACAATGGCGGTTGAAGTCAGTATACGGGTAAATAGTTTTGACATTTAAGTCTCCTGTTGAGGTGTTTATGTAGGTTAAACGYCCTTTGGAGAMAATTCTGTCGSTTTTTATGATTACAATTTCGTAAGCTTATGCAGTGGCATAGTTTTGTGTGGTATTGCTGTCCTGACGCAGGGCTTCCAGCAAAGCCGGAGCCAACTCAGCAGCAGATTTTTGGCTCTCCAGAATACCGCCCAATGCCGGTGCCGCGCCCAGAAAATCACGAACCGTACCTGCGAGAAGGTCRAAAGTYTCAAACCCTTCACTTTCACAGCCTTCTTGACTAATCTGGGCAATCATCAATGGGTCAAATTTTGGCACCCGGGCACGGATAGCATCCAGCATCCAGTAAGCCCGCATAAATTTATCACCACCACTATCATACATGACRAGCGCYGCATCGGCTGCACCTGCTARTCTAATATGTGCGGGCGTACATCCCGGCCTTGCCCCAATAAATACCCAATCATAACTCAGRGACAATGCAGCCAGCGAGCCTAATAAAACATCCAAATCGGCACCACCCGTRCWAACAGCCGTAAAATGTTCATTGTGATTTATGTATTTCGCATCGGRCATACGMGATGTTCCGTCCAWTACGTCGGAGAGTGTGGCACCAACCACAATACCCGCCTTTTCCATCAARCRCCCRCCCATTTGGTCAAGCATCAACACGGTTTCACCGCGCGCAGTCGCCGCCTTTGACAATGCAAGAACCAGATCCGCACTCCACAGACCATCATCTACYGCAAACACAGGTACCAGTCGACCTTCAGGYCGATTGCTCATATTGGACATATTRTTCCACCTAATCATCATGCACATTTTGTGCTTTTATTATGGAATTACCCTARCTTCAAAACTTTAAAAAAATRCTAAAACTAGGGAAAATAACTATATAAAACATATATTTAAGCAATAAAAAACCACCGTCTGCTTGCGCGGTACGRYRSYTYAWWYWAYGSAAKCRMSYCGAWWKMRMGRYWKKYKWKRWYKYKKSTWKKCYKMARGMSKKAAWTWMMRWKKKWTYCWMWTGACCGTTGCCAGGATAAAAATTCTTCGGATGACAATCCGTAACGGTTACAAGCACCGTCTAGTGTCAACAAGCCGCCGCGCACCGCAGCAACCACTTCGGCTTTGCGCCGGATTACCCATCTGACTGTATCGGGTTTGGGTAGGTCAGCCAGCGTTAGCGGGGTGCCTTCCGGTCCAATTACAACATTCTCTCTAATCATTTTTCTCACCACTGTTATCGACCCTCTGTCTAGTTACGTGGGCCCCCGTGTTTTCTTATAGTGCCGTTGTATCTCTAGTTTATTAAAAACACCCTAACAAAGGCAGAAAAAATGCAATAAAAACATGCGTTTACAAAGGTTAACGCAAACAAATAGTGTTAAGAAATTATTGCGATTTTTATAAGGTTTTGATTCTATTGCGTTTTTTTGTGGCCTAATCTTAACATTTGCACCAAAAAAATATGTCCAGACGTCTCGACTTATGAACATATGCTCCCTATTTAGTCCGATATGAGCAAAAATATGACCAAATATACGGGCAAAAACCCAAATAGCTTAGGATTTGCCAAATCCTGCGCGGATACCCGTGTGGTTGTGGCTATGTCCGGCGGCGTGGATAGTTCCGTTTGCGCGGCTATGCTCGCCAAAGAAGGTTATGAGGTCATCGGCATTACATTACAGCTCTATGATCACGGCGCCGCTATTCAAAAAGCCAAGGCATGTTGTTCGGGTCAAGATATATATGACGCTAAGCGCGTGGCAGAGATGTGTGGTTTCCCCCATTATGTGCTCGACTATGAGAGCAAGTTCTCAGACGCGGTCATGGACGATTTTGCCGATACATATCTAAAAGGCGCGACACCCATCCCTTGTGTGCGCTGTAACCAAACCGTCAAATTTCGCGACTTACTACAAGTCGCCAAAGATTTGGGCGCGGACTGTATGGCTACGGGGCATTATGTACGTCGTTTAGACGGCGAACTAGGTGCAGAGCTTCACCGCGCCGTTGATAGCACCAAAGACCAGTCGTACTTCCTGTTCACCACAATCCAAGAACAACTGGACTTTCTGCGCTTTCCGTTGGGCAGCTATGATAAAGCCGAAACCCGTGCTTTGGCGGTCGAGCTTGGCCTATCCATTGCCGCCAAGCCGGACAGCCAAGATATATGTTTTGTCCCCACCGGAAAATACACCGATGTAATAAAGAAACTGCGCCCCGACGCCGCTGACCCCGGCGAGGTCGTGCATGTGGACGGAACGGTACTCGGCACCCACGAAGGCATTATGCATTATACCATCGGTCAAAGGCGCGGGCTCAACATCCCGGACGGCAGCGGTCAAGACCCGCTCTATGTGCTCAGACTGGACGCCGCTAAAAAGCAAGTCATTGTTGGGCCTAGAATTAGGCTTAAAAAGACCCGTATATATTTCAAAGACGTCAACTGGCTCGGCGCAGGCCTGTTYGARCATGCYTTGGACGGSCGYAMTATAACGGTGAAAACCCGCTCTATGCGYCCMCCCGTCCCCGCAAAATTCACAGCGGTCGGCAACGAAATCGTGGTCGAYCTARCCGATCCAGAAGAAGGCATAGCCCCCGGCCAAGCTTGTGTATTTTACGATGCAGATACCCCAAGCAGGGTGTTAGGCGGCGGCTGGATTGTTTCGGCGGAGTAACCTGACACCGCACGCCCTGTCCCCAACACCCCGCTCACCCCGTTGCAGAACGGGGTCCACAGTGAAGGTTGATATATGGATCCCGACCTGCGTCGGGATGAGCGGTATAGAGGGAAATACCCCGTGCATTGCCCCAGTCTGCGGCTAGCCTATTTGGCACCGAAGCCTCTACATTGGTCAGAGATCAATCGGCAGTACCGCCTCGCGGCCAGACATATTCGCCTGCCTGAACTTATTATGCCTAAATTTCTAATGCACGAAAATATTACGGTTTGCACCCAAACGCCGCATTGCAATCTTTACCCACTGGAATATATTGGCGCGAAATTTAAACTAACCAAATTTAAACYAAAATGGATAKAMYTATGCCCTCTTCTTCTGAYCCTGTCGTYATTGTTGGTCTCGCCCGTACACCTATGGCCGCGTTTCAAGGTGCGTTCAGCACCGTGTCTGCGCCGGATTTGGGCGCTGTTGCCGTCAAAGCCGCCCTAGCAGAGAGCGGCATTGAAAACGCAGACGTCGAGCAAATCATTATGGGCTGTGTTCTACCTGCCGGACAAGGACAAGCACCGGCGCGCCAAGCCGCTCTCAAAGCCGGATTAGAGCTTTCTTGCGAAGCCACCACCATCAACAAAATGTGCGGATCGGCCATGCAAGCGGCCATCATGGCCCACGACACCATCAAAGCAGGTTCAGCGGATATTATCGTGGCAGGCGGCATGGAAAACATGACGGCAGCCCCTTATGTGCTCCCTAAGGCACGCGCAGGCTACCGCATGGGTAACGGCGTGATGATCGACACTATGATGCACGACGGGCTTACCGATGCTTATGAAGGCAAGCCTATGGGTGTTTACGCCGACATGATCGCGCAGGAATACCAATTTACCCGCGAAGACCAAGATGCTTATGCTATCGAGTCCGTTATGCGGGCAAGACGTGCCGCCGAGAGCGGCGATTTCGACCGCGAAATCACCCCCGTCACTGTCCCTAACCGTAAAGGCGATATTGTTGTCTCCACCGATGCAGGCCCTGAAGGTGCGCGCCCAGAAAAAATCCCGAACTTGCGTCCCGTGTTTAACAAAGACGGCACAGTTACCGCCGCTAATGCCAGTTCAATCAACGACGGCGCAGCGGCGCTCGTCCTGATGCGCAAATCCGAAGCAAAAAAGCGCGGCGTTAAAATTCTAGCCGAAATAAAAGCCCACGCCGCCCATGCTCACGAACCAAAATATTTCACCACCGCGCCCGTCAAAGCTATGGAAAAATGCTTGGCCAAAGCCGGATGGGAAAGCGGTGATGTTGATCTGTGGGAAATCAACGAAGCTTTTGCCGTTGTGCCCATGATTGCTATGCGCGACATGGATCTCGACCACGACAAGGTCAATGTGAACGGCGGCGCCTGTGTTCTCGGTCACCCTATCGGGGCATCCGGTGCACGCATCATGGCGACCCTGATTGCAGCTATGGAAAAACGCGGCGCCAAAAAAGGTATAGCAAGCTTGTGTATCGGCGGCGGCGAAGCCACAGCGATTGCAGTCGAACGAGTTTAGGGAACTTGCTTAAGCCAGGCGCGCGCAACCTCGCGAAATTTTAATGATTTTATTGCACCTTGTTTGGAAACATGGCTTATAAAGGCACTATGGATCCGCACACCACACAGGATATTTTGACCAAGCGCGCTACCCGTTTGACCAAACGCGCTTACCGGCATTTATTGTGGGAAACCTATGCGCCTACTTTGGCGCTTGGCGTGTTATTTATACTGCTTTTTGCCACCGCAGCAGCGTTTGGATTGTGGCAGAGAATCGGTGATCCTTGGCGCTTAATCGGTTTAAGTATTGCGGTTTATTGTATTGTCAAAAGCGCACTGTCAGCACGACAACGACACCTGCCCACACAATCACAAGCAAGACGCAGGGTTGAACTGGATAGCGGCTTATCCCACAGGCCTTTGGACACATTGGTCGATACACCTGCGCTTAATGATAGTAATGATGATGCCCCCTTTAATGCGGCATGGCAGAACCATCTGGCCCATGCGCAAGTGCAAATTCAGCGCGCCGGAACATCGTCCTTGCGCCCGACACTTGCGCCTATGGATAAATATTTCCTGCGCATAGCCACGCCGATACTGCTGATGCTGGCTTTTATGGTCGGAGCTGGCGACAATTATGAACGCTTGCGCGCTAGCCTGACACCGGGCTGGATTTACGGCATGTCAGCAAAAACCGCACATTATGAGGCTTGGATAGACCCGCCCCAATATACGGGGCGCCCACCAAGCTATTTTAAAGGACAAACGAGCATGGACGCGCCGGAAGGTTCGGAATTTGTCGCCCGTATATCCGGTGTCAAAACCGCGCCGCGTCTTATTTTACGCGAAGGCAACCGCACACGGCGTATTACCGCCAAGCGGCTCGGGCCACAAAGCTTCGAAGCCAGAGCTATCATAAATAAAGGTACAGTCGCTAGTTACCGTATCGGTAAGTCTGAGAAAATATGGGCTCTCAATGTCGCCAAAGACTTACATCCCTTGGTCAGGTTCGAAGAAGCCCCAGACGCAGGTAAACGCGACCGTCTGATTTTCACCTATTCCCTAGAAGATGATTACGGGGTCGAAAGCCTGCTCTTATCACTGGCTCTGGAAACTGAGCCAGAAGCATCCGAACAAATCAGCATCACCCTGCCCGGTGCGTCCGTGCGCTCTGCCACCAAAGAACCGGGCGGCATTGATCTGACCAAACATAAATGGGCTGGCAAAAAAGTGCGCGGTCGCTTGTTGGCTATAGACGGCAAACGCCAAATTGGCTCTACCGCCCTGTACGATTTTGTTGTCCCGGATAAAATATTCGTCGAGCCTTTGGCCAAAGCGGTGGCGGAACAACGCCAGCTTATGCTCGCCGGTACGGGAGACTATGCACCCTATCCCAAGCCGCAAAAAACCAAGCCTGAAGACAAACCTTTATTTGCCGTAGACAGGCCGGATATGACTATAAACCGCGCCCCTGCTGGCGTTCAGCGCACTGCACTATTGATCGAAGCCATTACCGATAAACCTATCGGCATATTTGATGATCCTAGTGTCTATATGGGGCTGCGCAATATTTACCGCCGCTTGCAAACCGCAAGGGCCGCAGACGAGCTCGGCGGTATCCCAGAGGACTTATGGGCCATTGCCATGCGCGCCGAATTTGGCCGTCTCGGCAATGCGTTGGAAGACATGCAACGCGCATCGCGGGCGCTCAACAACGCTATGGCAAGGCGCGCACCCCAGCGCGAAGTTTCTGCTCTGTTTGACCGTTATAATGAAGCCGTTGACCGTTACATGGAATTTTTAATGTTGGAAGCGGCCAAAAATGCTCAAGAACAAACAGCAGACGGCGAAGGCGGCGGCAGTGAGGCTGATTTCAACACCGACGAAATTCAAGAACTGCTGGATGCTATCGAAGAAGCCAACCGGATGGGCGATACGGTTGCGGCGCGTAAAGCTTTGGCCAAACTAGCGCAATTGTTGGAAAATATGAAAATCCAATTGGCTCAGAGCGGTGATGGTTCCGGCAGTGGGGTCGGCGGATCCATGAGCGAAGAATTAAAAGAAGCGCTTGAGGATTTAAATGATATTCTCGGTGAGCAGCGCCGCCTGCGCGACGAGACCCAAGATGCGGGTCGGGCTGAGGCTGATCAGTGGGACGAACAACAAGAGGCAGACAACAATCAAGGCGGCGACCAACCCCCAGATAATACACCCTCCGGCAATGCGCTTGCGGACCAACAAGGTCAAATCGCCGATATGCTGGATAAACTTGAAGATGCCGCCAACGGCCAAGGTGGGGCTGGACAAGACGAAACTGGAGAGCCGCAAGACGGCGGCGAAGACGGAGAAGGCGAAAAAGGCGGTATTGGCAGTGGCGATATTAAACAAGCACTAGAAGACGCCAAAGATGCCATGGGTCGGAGCGAACAAGCTCTCGAAGACGGCGAATTTTACAGTGCCGGCCGTGCACAATCAGATGCCATAGATGCACTGCGCAAAGCTGGTGAAGGCCTCCTTGAGCAAGAGGCTGAACGCCTCAAGGCCGAATTGGGCGAAGAAGGTACCCAAAACGCCAACCAAAACGGCCTCGGTAAGGCTGATCCATTTGGCCGCGAGAACGGTGATAGTATGGGCGAGGGCGATACAAACATACCGGAAAAATCAGACCAGCAACGGGCTAGAGAACTTTTGGAAGAACTGCGCCGACGCTCCGGTGAACGAGAACGCGGCGAAACCGAACGTGAATACCTTGAAAGACTACTCGAACGGTTTTAAGGTTGATTGCGTACGGATATCTTATTTTAACAGGCTCACACCTTACGATAATTTATAGGTTGGGGTGTATATTTTGTCGCAAAGGGACTATCACTGTGAAACTTACGTGTTATAACGCGGGCTGAATTTGGGCATAGATGGTTAATATCGTGCCAATTGGAGAATACATATGTCGTCTATTTTGACCAAAATTGCCTTGACTAAAATTGTTGTGGGTACAGTCCTTGTTGTTGGATTGTCTGGTTGTCAAACCGTGAAAAAAGCCGCGAGCATATTGCCAGGTGTCGGTTCTTCAAACAGTTCCGGTACAAAAGGCTATACCAAAGTAAAACGCGTTGCACCGCGCATGGGCGTCAATCAATTTTTGTGGCGCGCTTCCCTAGAAACACTTGAATTTATGCCGCTCTCTGAAATTGACCCGTTCGGCGGTGTTATCATCACGGACTGGTATGCCAGCCCGCAAGCACCTAATGAGCGTTTCAAGGCTAATGTTTATATTCTGGATACAAACCTGCGCGCAGACGCTCTTAAAGTTTCGATTTTTAAGCAAGTGCGGAGCGATATCGGCTGGAGTGATGCATCCGTGGACGGCGACACAGCACGGTCTATTGAAAACTCAATTCTGACCCGTGCTCGTCAACTCTATATCGCCTCTGTCGACGAATAATTTCCACTTAAATAGGCCAGAAAACGAGCCAAAAAACGGGAAAGATCATGTCCAGATATAATGCGGCGGAAGTAGAGCCCCGGTGGCAAGCTGCATGGAACGCGGCACGTTCGTTTGAAGCGGATGACAATTCCTCTAAACCTAAATATTTCGCCCTAGAAATGTTCCCCTATCCGAGCGGGCGTATTCATATGGGCCATGTGCGTAATTATGCTATGGGTGATGTGATTGCCCGTTATAAACGGGCTTGTGGTTTTGAAGTCCTGCACCCTATGGGTTGGGATGCCTTTGGTATGCCAGCCGAGAATGCGGCCATGGCCATCGGTGGACATCCGAAAGAATGGACTTACGCCAATATCGACGCCATGCGCGCGCCTTTGCAGCGGCTCGGTTTTGCACTGGACTGGAGCCGCGAATTTGCCACTTGTGATGTGGATTATTATAAACAGCAGCAAGCCATTTTCCTGAAATTCATGGAAAACGACTTAGTGTATAGAAAAACCGCTAAGGTCAATTGGGATCCGGTCGATATGACCGTGCTAGCCAATGAGCAAGTGATTGACGGTAAAGGCTGGCGCTCTGGCGCCGAGGTCGAAACCCGCGAGTTAAACCAGTGGTTTTTCAAAATCACCCATTACGCCGAAGATTTGGATGCTGCGTTAGATACACTCACAGAATGGCCTGACAAAGTCCGCACCATGCAAAAGAACTGGATTGGCCGTTCTGAGGGTGCACAGTTTAAGTTTGACTTTGACGGCGACATTCCAGCAGGTTTTGACGGCATTGAAGTTTACACGACCCGCCCAGACACGTTGTTCGGGGCTAGTTTTGTAGCCCTTGCCTATGATCATCCGTTGATAAAGTCCTTGACGCCGGATAATGCCGCGCTCGAAAAACTGGCCAAAGCCTGTACCCTTATGGGCAGTACGGCTGAGGCTGTAGAAAAGGCCGAAAAGCTCGGCGTTGATACGGGTCTGCGGGTTAAGCATCCCTTTGATGATAGCATTACCCTGCCCGTTTATGCGGCTAATTTCGTGCTTATGAGCTACGGCACAGGCGCAATATTTGGCTGTCCGGCACACGATCAACGTGATCTGGATTTTGCCCGTAAATATAATTTCCCCGTGCCCACAGTTGTCCTACCTGAAGGCGAAAATTCGGCCACATATCAAGTCGAAAACGAAGCTTATGTTGGCCCCGGTCAATTATTTCATTCGCGTTTCCTTGACGGTATGGGTGTGGACGAAGGCATATTTGCGGCTATTGCCGAGCTTGAAAAATTAGGCGCAGGCACAAAGCAAGTTACTTATAGACTGCGCGATTGGGGTGTATCGCGGCAACGCTATTGGGGTTGCCCAATCCCGATCATTCATTGTGAAAGCTGCGGTGCCGTGCCAGTGCCTGTAGCCGACTTACCTGTAGAGCTTCCAGATGATGTCAGCTTTGATATTCCGGGCAATCCCCTCGACCGCCACGCAACATGGAAACATGTAAAGTGCCCAAGCTGCGCTAAACCTGCGACCCGCGAAACGGATACGCTGGACACATTTATTGATAGCTCTTGGTATTTCGCCCGCTTTGCTGGTGGTAGTACGGATGACCGTCCGTTTGATAACAAAACTGCAAGTCAGTGGCTTCCGGTCGACCAATATATCGGCGGTGTCGAACACGCGATTTTGCATTTGCTTTATGCCCGTTTCTTTGCCCGTGCATTGCGTGATTGCGGCCTATTGGATTTGCCGAGCGGGGAACCGTTCAAAGGCCTGTTCACCCAAGGCATGGTCAACCATGCGGTCTATACGGACGCAGACGGCGGGTTCGTCGTGCCTGCCGATGTAGACGAAAAAGACGGCAAGCTCGTTCATATTGAAACGGGTGCCCCCATCACCCTCGGCGCCATAGAGAAAATGTCCAAGTCCAAGAAAAACGTCATCGACCCCCACGATATTATCGAGGGTTACGGCGCCGATGTAGCGCGCTGGTTTATGCTGTCCGACAGCCCGCCGGAGCGGGATGTAGAGTGGACGGACGCAGGCGCGCTTGGTGCTTGGCGCTTTACCAACAAAGTCTGGGATACGGTTTCCGAAACCCCTAAAGGCAGTTTGCAGTCTGCGGGTTCACTGGACGGTATAACCGGAGCCGCCCTCGATTTACGCCGGGCTATTCACAAAGCCTCGGTCAAAATCACTGACGGTATTAATAATTTTCGCTTCAACACTTCGGTGGCGCAGATTTACGAAACCGTCAACGCCCTGAAAAAACATAAAGATAATGACGCCGCAAAAACCGAAGGCATGAGCATGCTCGTGCGGGCCATTGCACCGTTCATGCCGCATCTGGCCGAAGAATGCTGGGCCCATCTCGGCGGCGAAGGTTTGGTCTGCGACGCACCTTGGCCAGAAGCCGACCCTGCGATGTTGGTGGTCGACGAAATCACTATGCCGATACAGGTCAACGGTAAACGCCGCGCAGAAATATCGGTGGCAAAAACTGCCTCCAAAGACGCGGTTGAGAAACTGGCTACGGCCCATCCGCGTATCGTAGAATTTCTGTCTGATAAAACCGTCAGAAAAATCATCGTTGTCCCGGGCCGGATAATCAATATAGTGGCCAATTAGGATACGGGTAGGATATGGATAGGAGACGGTAATGAAATTGATACGCACAGCAACTATTTTGGCAACAGCATTTATCTTCACGGCTTGCGGTTTCAAACCTATGCACGCACCAACCGCTTTTGGCGGCAACGGTGTCAGTATGAAAAACATTACTGTGCAAATGCAGGCCAATGATAAAATTGACTTTTTATTGGCGCAGGCTCTGCGTGACCGAATGGGCGATAACCGTGCTACACCTTATATTTTACGGATCACACCAAAATCCAACCGCAAGAATTTAGGTATCGGTGCGGACGACGTAGCATCGCGTTATGATCTCGTGATGGGAACTGCATTTGAACTGGTTGATGCCAAGACGGGYGATRTTGTTTACCGCAGCAATGTGCAGGCAGTATCAACCTACGGTGCGCCCCGTGATGTTTACGGCACCATTGCAGCACAAGCCAACGCCGAAGAACAGGTTGCCGCAGAAGCCGCTGACCGTATCATTGCCAAACTGGCYGGATATCAAGCCAGTACCGAGCCCAAATGAAACTCGCGGGTGCACGTGCCCGTASTTGGATAAATTCCCCGCCYGCCGATTGCCCCGGTGTTCTCTTGTTTGGCCCTGACGCCGGATTATGTGCAGAGCGGGCAGAGCAAATTGCCAAGAAATTTAGCGCTAATCCTGACGATCCATTTTCAACAACCGTACTCAGTGCCGATGATCTCTCCGGCGATCCTGCACGCCTTGCAGACGAAATGGTCGCCCAAAGCCTGCTCGGCGATACAAGGCTTATCCGCTTGCGCCTGTCCCATGAACGAAATGCCGCCTCTATTGCCAAGACCATCAAGGCCCTAGATGCCAGACCCGACACCTGCGCCGCCAAATTGATCATCGAGGCCGGTGATATGACCCCGCGTTCGGCCGTTCGCAAAGCATTCGAGAGCGCCAAAAACTTTGCAGCTATTGCGTGCTACGCCGATAGCCAGGCCGATATTGCCAATATGGTCCGCACGACTTTGCGCGACTTGAACATTGGTATCGAAACGGATGCACTGGATGCATTGGTTCCGCTCCTAGAGGGTGACCGCCGTATGGCCCGCTCTGAAATCGAAAAGCTGGCTCTGTATAAAGGCTACGGCAAAGAAGAGAGCGCCAAAGTTGTTGTGGACGATATCAAAATCCTGATAGGCGGCGCCGGTTCAGCCGGGTTGGACGATATTGTCTTTGACGCTATGGCGGGCAATTTAAAAACAATGGATGCATCTTTGCGCAGGGCTCTGGCTGGTAAAATAAATCCCCATTCTGTGCTCGCCGCCTTGCAACGTCATATCGTGCGCTTACACCAAGCGTCTGCATCTATGGCGTCTGGAAACAGTGCCGACGAAGCCATGCGCGGCCTGCGCCCGCCCGTATTCGTCATGCGTAAAAATGCTTTCGGTGCCGCCCTGCGCATTTGGCCAGAGACTGCATTGGCACGGGCAATTAGCCAAAGTCTGGAAACCGAGAAAARCATGAAATCAACAGGCGCACCCGTTGATGCTTTGCTCGGACGGTTGTTGATCGCTTTGTCGAGTTATGCGGCCAGAAGAAAACGGTAAAGACGAAAACGGTAAAGGATCTCCATTTCTGTCCTCCCGGGCTTGCCCTGGGACCTCGTACTTTATCCTAAACATTGAGATCCCGGCTCTGCACCGCAAGAGCAGTTTGGCCGGGATGACAAATAGGGGTTTTGGCTTTTATTTCTTAATCGCYGCCAATTGMGCWGCACAMARYTCCGTCACACCTTTATTTGCWARACGCATAAGCTCGGTAAATTCGTCTGCYGCAAACGGCGTATCTTCGGCGCTGGCTTGGATTTCAATAATACCGCCTGTGCTGGAGAGGACAAAATTTGCGTCGGTCTGCGCGGCACTATCYTCGAGATATTCAAGGTCAAGMCGACAKGTATCTTCGACAATMCCRCAAGACACGGCGGCGATTTGGTCGGTGATMGGRTCKGTTTCCAACACACCTTCTTCCATCAGATAATTRATCGCTAGCTTYAGTGCGACCCACGCCCCCGTAATAGATGCAGTGCGTGTACCGCCGTCCGCCTGAATAACATCACAGTCCAAAATAATTTGGCGCTCACCCAGAGCTTTAAGATCAACACCGGCCCGCAGGCTCCGSCCGATCAAGCGCTGTATCTCCATAGTCCGGCCRCCCTGYCCGCCGCGYGCGGCTTCKCKGCGCATACGAGTATGGGTYGARCGCGGCAGCATGCCGTATTCCGCCGTTACCCAGCCCTTGCCTTTACCTTTAAGCCAGCGCGGYACGCCCGGATCAACACTGGCGGTACACAAAACATGGGTATTACCGCATTTAATCARGCAAGACCCTTCTGCGTAGGGCGAAACACCTGTCTCGATGGTGATATCGCGGAGTTGGTCAAGAGCACGGTCATTGGGGCGCATAGTAGAATCCTTATTTRAGTTGGGCACAGGACTAACTTATCCGTGAAATATARCCAAGGATTATTATCTCGAGAAGCTTTGCAATTGCGCGTTTATCGGCTAAAAGTTCCCCATGAAATTTCAGGCTACCTCTTTATCACTTTCAGATTTGGACACCCGTGCGCGGTTAGTGTTTAAAAACATAGTTGAAAGTTATTTGGAAACTGGCGTGCCCGTGGGCTCGGCGGCTTTGGCCAAGATGAACCAAGGACGATCCGGCCTGTCACCTGCCTCGATTCGTAATACTATGGCAGAACTTGCATCTTTGGGGTTGTTATCAGCGGCACATATTAGCGCAGGTAAAATGCCAACCCATCAAGGGCTTCGGTTGTTTGTTGACGGATTATTGGAAATTGGCGATTTGACCAAGTCTGAACGCAGATCTATTGACGCACAAATGGCCGGACGCGATATGCGACTTGAAACGATTTTAGAAAAGGCTTCGCAGTCCTTGGCCGGACTTGCGGGCGGTGCCGGATTGGTATTAGCCCCTTCTACCGCCGATACTAAAAGTGGATATTTGCGCCACGTTGAATTTGTCGGGCTCGATGCAGGTCAAGCTTTGGCCGTTCTGGTCTATGCGAACGGGCATGTGGAAAACCGTATTATGGACGTGCCTGCCGGATTAATGCCTGCCACTTTGGAGCGGGCCGGAAACTTCTTGTCAGCGCGGCTCAAAGGCAAGCGCTTGTCGGAAACACGGGCCGATATATTGGCAGAAATCGAAGCCGGGCACGCTGCATTGGAAACCTCAGCCGCCGGATTAGTCAAGCAAGGTATTGCAGAATGGAGCGGCGCAGAAGGTATCGAAAATAAAAAAATATCAACAAAACGCACATTAATTGTCCGTGGGCAGGCACATCTCCTTGACAATTCAGGTGCGCAATCCGATTTGGAGCGTATAAGACTTTTATTTGAAGATCTGGAACGAAAGGAAGAATTGATAGCGCTACTGGACAAGGCGGAAAGTGCCGAAGGTGTACGGATATTTATTGGTGCGGAAAATCCTTTGTTTTCCCTATCTGGTTCCTCGGTTGTTGTAGCGCCGTATAAAGACACAGATCAAAACATAATTGGAGCGCTCGGCGTGATCGGGCCAACGAGATTAAATTACGCACGGGTCATTCCCATGGTCGACTATACGGCTTCGGTGATTGGCAAGATGTTACAAATGGATAAGTAAGGATTATAAAATGAACAATGAAACTGACACGAGTAACGATAATTCTGGCAATGACGGCATGCCTAGCGATGCAGAACTGGATGCTTTGCAAGCGCAAATCGATAAAGCGGCCAAAGACGTTACTGACCGTTCAAACCAAGATGAAACCACAGAAAATGCAGAAAATGCGGAAAATGCAGCACCCGAGCTGAGCGAGGCGGAACAACAAACCGCACGGATTGAACAGTTAGAAGCTGAGCTTGCCGCCGCCAAAGACCATACCTTGCGGGCTATGGCGGAAACCGAAAACATTAAAAAACGCTCAGAACGTGAAGTACGAGCATCCAGTGTTTACGCAGTAGAGCGCTTTGCAGCCGATATGTTGTCCGTCTCGGATAATTTATCACGGGCTCTATCAACCATTGATGAAAAAGCCCGGGGCGCGATAGGTGACAATGCTAAAAGCTTGCTCGACGGGCTGGAGCTTACCGAGAAAGATTTGATCGCAGTCTTTTCCCGGCACGGCATTAAACCTGTACCCGGCCAAGGTTCAAAATTTGATCCAAACGTCCATCAGGCCGTCGCACAAATTCCGTCTGGCGAAATCAAAGGCGATGTAGCGCAAGTCATGCAAACCGGGTTTACCTTGGGTGAGCGYACTTTGCGCGCMGCTATGGTTGCCGTATCTACGGGCCCTGCAAAGGCTTAATTAACCTCAAATGATGCCATGTGTGTTTTTCCGATTTTGATACTTTCCCAAACAAGCGGATTGGTGTATGCGTGTTCTCGCACTAGGCACACGATCCGGTGGTAACATTATAGCAAGGGGAAATTCATGGCAGGTGAAAATGACAAGTGGGAATTCTATGATGACAAACGCGGTGAACACCGCTGGCGTCGTAAGGCGAGCAATGGCAATATAGTTGGCTCGTCTTGTGAAGGTTACATGGGAATATCCAACTGCGAAGTCAACGCCGAGCGCCACGGTTATAACGGCAACCCAAAAGGTTTGGGCCGTAAAGACAAATGGGAATTATATACAGACAAGCGCAGTGAACACCGCTGGCGCCGCACTGCCGTTAACGGCGAAGTGACGGGCGCAAGCTCAGAGAGCTATAAATCAAAAGCCGATTGCAAATCCAACGCTGAACGCAACGGCATGTAATTTAGACATATACCTAAAATGGAAACCGCCCTCACCAGTTAAATCCGGTGAGGGCGGTTTTTTTATACGGCCTGATTACCCTGATCGTCAGTATTCACCAAAATATGGTTGATGATATCCAGGAGAAACAAACGTTTTTTCTTCAGCTCTTCCATATGGAAATCAGACGTGGCTTTAACTCCGCTCTCATAGGCCTGAATTTTTCGATTGTTACGGTTATAACGCTTGGCCAGTTTGGCAAAGTGGGGGTCTTTTTTCTTCAAGGTTTTAATTTTATCCGCATGCTCTGACAATTGGGATGTAAGTTTATGATGTGTATGTGACATAGTATTTCTCCTTTCCTTATAGATAAGTTGGGCGCATCAAAATTCGAGTGCCAAAGTGTCGCACGAAGCAGGTTTATTGTGCATTTAGACTTGTTTTATCCCGCCAAGGGATGTGTTGAATTTACAAGCTGTTTCAAACGTTCATCCAGCACATGGGTATAGATTTGCGTCGTGGAAATATCGGCATGACCGAGGAGTTTTTGCACGCTGCGTAAATCGGCCCCGCGCGCCAGTAAATGGGTCGCAAAAGCATGACGCAAAACATGAGGCGAAATTTTCGTCTGGTCTAGACCCGCCTTAAGCGCAAGAGCCTTCAGGTTTTTTGCAAAATGCTCGCGCGTCACATGACCAAGTTTGGAAGTTGAAGGAAACAAATATTTTTCGGCGCAAGATTTAGAAATAGCGTTAATGGGTAATGTTGATGTGCGCATTTTTTTCCATGCCGCAATCGCTCGCACTGCTTTGCCCGTAAGGGGCACAAGTCGCTCTTTGCCGCCCTTACCCTTTATGAATAAGCATTGGTCACGGCGCCCTGCCGATGCCAAAGGTATGGATACAAGCTCGCTCACCCTGAGCCCACCTGCATAAAGAATTTCCAACTGGCAATAGGTGCGAAAATGCAAAGGGTTTTCCGTGTCGTGCGCCAAATTTTCTGCTATTCTAAACAAAGCATCCACATCATCTTCGCTCATGATTTTTGGTAGTGGACGCCCCAGCTTTGGCCCGGATAAATTTTTGGCTGGGCTGTCTGACCGTAAGCCTTCTATTTGAAGGTATTTATAAAATTGCTTTAAACTCGACAACCGCCGCGCCGCAGTTGACGGTGCCAATCCGTCCTTCGCCCACGCGGCGAGCAGGGCTTCTAAATGCCCGGCGCCTGCGGTAAACAATTTTTGCCCAAAGCCGTTCAGCGCAGTTTCGCACATTTCAAGATCGCGGCGATAAGCATTAATGGTATTATCAGAAGCCCCGCGCTCAGCGTACATCATATCCAAAAACAACTCGATCATTGCACATCAAGAATATCGAGGGCCGCCAACCTGCCTGCCTGTTCGTACATACCGACACTGATAAGTGTGCCGAGAAGTGCAGCCAAGGCATCTGCACGAAGCGGTTCACCGTCAATCATATGGGCAATGCGTAAGGCTATTTCAGCCTTGGAACCGCGCCGCGTCGCCGTTTGTAAGGCGATGCGTTCACCGGGGTTTAAAGCTCGGCCTTTTAGCTTGGTCGTGTACAATATGGCCTCGGATTCTGGCGACAAATTTGCACCCATGGCAACGGCGATAAAACTATCGCGCACCGCGCGGCTTTGTATGTCTCCGCCGGACGCTAACCGGGTTTCAATATCACTGCCAAGTTCACCAAATACAAAACCGTTGTTAAGAGCATCTGCCGCTAAAGCTATGCGCATGCGCAAAGGATCATCAATCGCCAATGCCTGAAAAAGTCCGCGCAAAGTGGCCGTATCTTCTCGAAGCACTGCCGCGCGGGCAAAAAGTACGGTGTTGATTTTTGCTTGAAAGAGCGCAGGTATACGTCCGGTTTCCGTTTCCAGAGCGCGGGCGAAAGCCATCAACTGACCRWRCTWMTSYRMCTGYKWWAAYATCTMSKSCMSSYSYKGMRGMGKMTSKAAAMRMCSWWYMMRSRMCSHRMGSMWWTGSKGWRCATYCWACAAGTGCGCCGATACAAGCAAGGCCGCAAGTCTGTCCGCCGGATCTCGGTTCACATCGAGGGCCGTTGCAGCCATGAAAACCAAAGGCAAGGATTYCACATCTAGATCATCTGTTTTTAAAACCTCACGCAGCATGGCAATTTGCAAGGGCGTATCTACACTCGATAATTTTATTGCAGGTCGCGTCCCCGTCAGTTTTCCCAAAAGAGCAAAAAATGTTTTATCTTCATGGCCGGAGCGCCCCAGTAAATCTGCCGTCAATTCTGCCGCCGGAATTTCGCCGCGCATAACATGACAAAATGCCCGTAGCTTGGCCCAATATGGAGATTTGCGTGCGATAATAACGTTATCAGTCATGACACATGCGCTTTGTGTATCCGTGCCGAGCAAGGCGCGCTCTACAAATATTTTAGTGAAAGCAGGGTTGGCGCGGTTGATATCAGACTGGTTGACCAAGGCATCAAAGTTGGTGAGATTTCCCAGTGTAAGTACCGCTGACAGCCGCGCCGCCAAATAAGCCTCACGCTCAAAACTGTCACCGGCCTTCGGCGGTATGCCGCCCGACAACAAAGCTGCGCGGATTAAAGCCCGTGCAGAACCTGTCGCGTCCGTATCTATATTTTTAATGAGGTCTGTGGCTTGCACAGCCGTGACGCCTTGCCACAGATCACTATCCAAACCACCGCCCAAACCACCGCTTTGTACCACTCCGGCGTCATAAACACTGGCTGGACTCAGTTGATCTATGTTGATTTGTCCGTGCGCACTCATTGCAATTACCGCACTGAGCATCACAGCGGCATATAACCCCGAAGCTGTTTTTCTTCTGAGCATCAAACTATTTTTCAAACGTATCTTCGACATCAATAACGGTATCCTGACGTTGTAGGCGCTCTGGGTCAGCACCGCTTAGCAGCCAAAACCCGACACCTGCTAATGCCACAACACCCAATATCAATATCCATGCGGACTTTTTCATGATCTTCCTTCTTTATGGTTTGTTACATGCCAGAAAAAATTACATTGAGATATAAGCAATTGCCAGACATAATACTGTGAATTATATGTAATTTCTTTTAGCATCGCTAGGAGAAATAAAGGATTGGTAAAAATGGGCCCAGGGAATAGCCAAGGGAATAGCCAAGGGAATAGCCAAAGGTTGCACCGCCTAGGTGGGCAATCAATATCCCTTGTGGGGTTAATGGGTGTGGGGAAAACCACCATAGGTAGGCGCTTAGCCAAGCGGTTGGATATGCCTTTTTACGAYTCTGACGACGARATCGAAAGGGCTTCTGGTCGTGCCGTAAAAGGTTATTTCAAAGACTACGGAGAAGCAGCGTYTAGAACCGGCGRACGGCAAGTTATCACGCGGTTACTGGACGGCGATCCGATTATACTGGGGACAGGCGGCGGCGCGTTTATCCCAGAAGAGACACGGGCAGTGCTCATTGCAAATAGCCTAACCATTTGGCTAAAAGCGGATTTTGACGTAAATATGGAACGGGTTAACCGTAAGGCGAATAAGCGCCCCTTGCTGGATGTGGACGATCCAGAAGCCGCCATGAAAGCATTGGCCAAAGTACGGTATCCACTTTATGCTAAAGCAGATATTTGCGTCAAAGCAGGTGTTTGCCCTCATGCCGCTACCGTCACGAAAGTAATAAAAGCCATAGAAGACTATTATGACGAATAATATTGAAACCTTGATAGTTGATCTGGGCGACCGTTCTTACCCAATCCGTATTGGTGATGGTTTGCTGGCAGATGCAAAAAACTTGCTGGAAACACATATAGGCGGCGGGCGTGTTGCTATCATCACCGACGAGACCGTGGCAGGTTTGCATTTACCAACCTTGCGCCAAGGCCTTGGTGACCGAAAAGTTGAAACCATCATTTTACCACAAGGTGAGGCAACAAAAAGCTTTGCGACTTTGCAAACCGTATTGGACACGCTTCTCAAAGCTAATTTCTCCCGAGACGATACATTGATCGCTTTTGGCGGTGGGGTCATTGGTGATCTCACCGGATTTGTCGCCAGTGTGCTCAAGCGCGGCTGCCAATTTATACAAATCCCGACCACACTCTTGGCGCAGGTCGATAGCTCTGTAGGCGGAAAAACCGCCATAAATACACCCGCTGGGAAAAACCTGGTCGGCAGTTTTTATCAGCCAAAGTGCGTATTGATCGACACAGATATACTTAAGACTTTGGATCCACGCCAAATGCGTGCCGGATACGCCGAAGTTCTCAAATACGCCCTGATCAACGATCCAGAATTTTTTGGCTGGCTTGAAGAAAACGCAAGCGATCTTCTGAACCAAGACCAAACCTGTTTGCGCAAAGCCGTCCTCACGTCTTGCACGGCCAAAGCCGATATTGTGCGGCGCGAYGAACGCGAGCACGGCGAGCGGGCTTTGCTGAACCTAGGCCATAGCTTTGCYCATGCCCTTGAAGCCAAAGCCGGATATGACGGTACATTGCTACACGGTGAAGCGGTCAGCGCCGGTATGTTAATGGCATTTGAATATGCACAGGAACTTGGTCTCTGCTCTGGGCAAGATGTTGGGCGGTTGCGACAACATTTACAGGCAAAYAATATGCCRACCTTARGCGRTCTAGCCACATCAATTACTGATGACCCTGACGCATTGTTYGCTTTTATGGGGCGVGATAAAAAAAACACYRGAACCAATATGAAGCTVATTTTGGCGCACGGTATTGGTGCAGCATTTATTGAACCGTGTGCAGATCAAGCCAGTGTTCTTAAATATTTGAAAAAGGCCTGCTCAAATAANGGTGTGCGCNNGATGAGTGAATTTTTCACCACTGAAGTTATTCTCAAGCTTTGCGCCATTGCCGTATTAATTGTTCTGTCCGCGTTTTTCTCTGGTTCCGAAACTGCTCTGACTGCCGCGTCTCGTTCGCGCATGCATGCTCGTGCCAAAGACGGCCARAAAAATGCGTCTTTAGTCGGTAAATTATTAGAGAGCCGAGAACGTCTCATCGGTGCTCTGCTGCTCGGTAATAATTTRGTCAATATTCTAGCCTCAGCTTTGATGACCGGRTTGATGTTGTCATTGTTCGGCGATGTAGGTGTGTTTTATGCCACTATTGTTATGACGCTYYTSGTGCTMATTTTCGCCGAAGTTCTACCCAAAACCTACGCCATCACCAGACCGGACGATGCCGCCATGTCGGTTGTTCGCCCGGTGCGGRTCATTGTCTGGCTGTTCGCRCCTATCGTCAATSYCATCCAGATTCTGGTCAACGGATTTTTGCGTTTGTTYGGTGTGCGTYCGGATGCAACCCATTGGTCAGTGGCTGATGAAATTCGAGGCGCTGTACATYTGCACACCGAAGAAGGCAGAGTTGAYAAACATGAGCGCGACCAAATTCTCGGCGTGCTTAATATCGGCGAYCTCAGTGTCGAAGACGTKATGATCCACCGYAAAAAYCTAGTGATGATTGATGCGRGTTTACCKGCRCCGRMAATCATTAAACAARTYTTGGCATCRGGCCATTCACGGYTACCTTTATGGCGCGATGATATTGACAATGTAGTGGGCGTTCTGCACGTCAAAGACCTACTGGCTACCATTAGTGCTGCAGACGGGGATATGGATAAACTGGATATCGCTTCCGTATTACGCGAGCCTTGGTTCACACCTGAAACCACATCCGTGTTGGATCAGCTAAAAGCCTTCCAACAAAGGCGTGCCCATTTTTCCCTCGTGGTCGACGAATACGGAGCCCTCATGGGCGTAGTCACCATGGAAGATATTATCGAGGAAATCGTCGGCGACATCCAAGACGAATTYGATGAAGACGTTGAAGGCGTCAAATTGCAAAAAGACGGCGCGGTCATTGTTGCTGGTGATGTCCCCGTGCGCGATCTTAACCGCGCCAGAGATTGGRATCTACCCGACGAAGACGCCGTCACCATAGCCGGTCTCATCATCCATGAAAGCCAAACCATTCCAGATGTCGGGCAAGTATTTTCCTTCCACAATCATAGATTTGAAATCATGGCCAAACACAGAAACCAAATTACATCAATTAAGGTGAGAAAGACGGGGGAAACGGTTTAGTTTTCAATCTGTAACAACTTCCAACCGTAGCGCATGTACTTGCTCTACCATTAAATCCGCTAGCACATCCATGACGGCGCGGTGGCGGGCTAGCCT
Source organism: Robiginitomaculum sp. (assembly GCA_002732905.1). GTDB lineage: Bacteria > Pseudomonadota > Alphaproteobacteria > Caulobacterales > Maricaulaceae > Robiginitomaculum_A. The sequence goes on along the minus strand of NVTC01000001.1, from coordinate 123,395 downwards.
GTTCATTGGTGTGAGCACTGCCGAGGCGATAATYACCTGAAAATGGCTCTCCGCCGCTTCCCGGCCGGCCATACCYGCGTGGCCTGCRTGTTTTGCGCTTTCGTCGATCACCTGTAACTGTGTTGGRYTRAAAGCTTTTTCAAGTTTTTCCTTGATTGATGCCGCGATAAGTCCCATTTTAGCTTGCCTTTTTTAACGCGCTTTTTTCAGCGCAAGAGTGAGTTTTGTATATGAGCGACGGATTTAAATACCGCATGAAGGGTATGGATATCAGAATTAAACCGCCCGGCAAGAAGTTAAAACCGGAAGATATGCCGTGCGAATGGGCTGGTTGCCTGTCTAAAGGTGGCTGTAAAGCCCCCAAAAGCCCTGACCGCYTGCGCGAATATTATTATTTCTGTGCGCCCCATGCYCGCGAGTACAACAAAAACTGGAATTTCTTCTCTGAGATGAGCGACGAAGATATTGCCTCATGGCAAAAAGGKGCCCGCCACGGACACCGTCCAACATGGGATGTGCGTAAAAACACCTCTGACCGCGCCAAAGTCCGCCGCAAATCCAAAGCTGGTTCAGCCGATTTTGCYGATGATTACAATATCTTTGGCGAYGGGGCTGAAACGCCGACCGAAGCACCGCGCATCCGCCTGAGTAAATTGCAAATWAARGCACTCAAYGATCTCGGCCTCGACGAGTTCTCCGGCCCTAAAATGGTACGCGAGCGTTATACCCAATTGGTCAAGCAATTACATCCTGATGCRAATGGTGGCGACCGCACCACAGAAGTGTCTTTCCAGCGCGTCGTAAAAGCGTATAAAGTTCTCAAAACAACCAAGTTAGCATAATCACATGAATGATCATTTCCCTATAATGGAGCCGGACATAGAAGTTTCGGCAAAAGAAGTCTTTGGCGTYGATTTCGATGTRCCKATCCCGGCCTTTAGCCAGCCGTGTGAATACACGCCGCCCATAGACGAAGCTTACCGCTTTGACCCGGAAACCACGCGCGCCATTTTGGCCGGRTTTGTGTTTAACCGCCGGGTCATGGTGCAGGGCTATCACGGTACGGGCAAGTCGACCCATATTGARCAAGTGGCTGCGCGCTTAAATTGGCCARTGGTWCGGATYAATCTTGATGGRCATGTGTCGCGSATCGATCTRGTTGGTAAAGACGCTATTGTCCTGAAAGACGGCAAACAAGTCACTGAATTCCGYGAAGGCTTACTGCCTTGGGCGTTGCAAAATCCGGTTGCTTTRGTGTTCGACGAATATGATGCGGGTCGCCCGGATGTTATGTTTGTTATCCAGCGTATTTTAGAGGCCGACGGCCGCTTGACCTTGCTTGACCAAAACCGGGTSATYACRCCSCAYWMYGCMTTYCGTYTGTTCTCGACCACCAACACGGTCGGSCTCGGCGATACCACGGGTCTKTACCACGGCACACARCAGATCAACCAAGGCCAAATGGACAGATGGTCYATYGTCACCACMYTGAACTATCTGGGKCACGACGAAGAAACCGCCATCGTRCTGGCYAAATCACCGAGCTATGATAATGCAGAAGGCCGCGATATCCTTGCCAAAATGGTGCGGGTCGCTGACATGACACGAAACGCGTTCATGGCYGGMGATATCTCCACGCTTATGTCCCCGCGCACAGTTATAAACTGGGCYGAGAACGCCAAAATCTTCGGCGGCGAYATAGCCACAGGTTTCCGTATGACTTTCCTTAACAAATGCGACGAGCTAGAACGTCCGGTCATAGCCGAGTTCTACCAACGCGCTTTCGGCGAGGACTTACCRGAAAGCGCRACAACTGTTATGGTCGCRTAGTGTCCGYATTTGATTTTATCAAATSSRRCRRAGYRCCTTYRTCGYTAGCAGCAAAGGTGCTAAACGCGCTTAACCTCCCGAAACCCGCTCACCCCGTCGTAGGACGGGGTCCATCTAACGATGAGGCGTATTACTCAAAATGGATACCGTCCTGCGACGGTATGAGCGGAGTGGTAGGGGTTTAAAAATGACCAACACCCCTGCCCCCATAGACACCTATAAGCTGGCGCTTAGCGCGGCGACCCGCGCCCTGTCTGGTAAGCGGGGGTTGGATGTGCAGTTCGGCGGTGAGGTTGGCGGCATTGTTACGCGCCCCGGTAATGATGGACACCCTGAAACCCAGATTGTTTTGCCTTTACCARCGAGCCAACCTACGCMMGCAGCTATTGCTAAATCACGCGGGGAAGCGGATGCCTTGGCGCTTCGCCTTGCTCTACACGATAGGGACGTTTATGCACAAAGCCTGCCCAATCCGGGACCGGCCCTGGCTATTTATGAAGCGCTTGAGCAGGCACGGGTTGAAGCGCTGGGCGCACAGGTTATGGACGGGGTTGGAGATAATCTTTATGCGGCACAGGATGCCCGTGCCCGCAAACGCGGTTATCATAATACAGAGTTAGAACAAAAAGATGCACCCTTGGCCGAAGCCGTAGGCGCCTTAGCGCGCGAAATATTTTCGGGACGTCCYGCSCCCGMCGGCACMAAAGGTTTGATGGCGGCATGGCGGGATTATATGGTTGAGATCGGCGGCGAGACGCTGGATGCGCTCTCTCAATCTATCGCCGACCAATCCGCATTCTCTGAGTTATCGCAAGATCTGCTCCGCGCTTTTGATATGGGCGACGAGCTTGCAGATATTGAGCAAAGCGAAGACGAGGACGACGAGGCCCGCGAAGATGAGCAAAACCCAAACAACGCAACGGACCAACAAGACGAGAGCGAYCCGGGCGAAGCGCAAACGGCGCAGGCCGATGCGCTAGACGAAGACGATACGAACAAAGACATGGTCGACGCYGATGATTTTGAAGGTGAAGGCACTGAAGGCGACCAAATTCCCGACCCGTCCCAGCGGAACCCTGATCTGATTAAYTCACCAGCGCCCTATAAATATTTTACCAACAAGCACGACGAAGTTATCCGCGCTGAAGACTTGTGTGAGCTGGACGAATTGGAACGCTTACGAACATATCTHGAYGGTCATATGAAATCTCTWACATCGGTCATCGCAAGGCTWGCYAACCGTTTGCAACGCCGCTTGATGGCNSMRNCAACAAAGGTCGTGGAGCTTTGACCTTGAAGAAGGTGTGCTCGATACGGCACGCCTGACCCGCGTCATCACCGACCCGACCTCGCCGCTDACCTTTAAAGAAGAAAAACAGATGGAGTTCAGGGATACGGTGGTCTCTATCTTGCTGGATAATTCCGGTTCCATGCGGGGACGCCCCATAATGATGGCGGCCGTATGTGCTGATATTCTTGCGCGTACGCTGGAGCGCTGCGCAGTGAAATGCGAAATTCTCGGCTTTACCACCAGRGCCTGGAAGGGCGGCGCTTCGTTCCAAGAATGGCTCGCYAGTGACAAGCCCGCTAACCCGGGGCGGCTCAACGATCTGCGTCACATCATCTAYAARTCCGCMGATATGCCGTGGCGCAGGGCCAAGAACAATCTTGGCCTGATGATGCGCGAAGGGCTTTTGAAGGAAAACATTGACGGCGAGGCACTGGAATGGGCTGCGGCGCGTCTAAATGCCCGTACGGAACACCGTAAAATACTGATGGTTATTTCGGACGGCGCACCCGTTGATGATGCCACACAGTCCCGCAATAAATCCGGTATATTAGAACAGCACTTACATCAGGTTATCGACAAACTAGAGAACCGTTCGGAGATCGAACTGATCGCCATCGGCATCAACCACGATGTAACAAGATGGTATAAACGCGCCGTTACTATTACCGACGTAGAGGAACTGGGCGGCGTCATGACAGAAAAGCTAGCGGAGTTATTTGCGGAAGCACCGAAAAGGCGCCGCAAATAAGGTGCTAGTTTGGCCTAGGTACAACCTCATTGTTTTTATCCAACAATACAACGGTCGGAGCGTAATTACGAGCCTGCTCCCGCTCCATATCACAATAAGTGACGACGATGATCTGGTCACCAATTTGCACACGCCGCGCMGCCGCRCCGTTCAGACCAAAGGTTTTGGAACCGCGCGGTGCCTCGATAGCATAGGTGGTAAACCGCTCGCCGTTGGTAATATTGAGGACGTCAACTTGCTCATTGGGCAAAATRTCKGCKCGCTCCAATAAATCCGTGTCAATGGAGACCGAACCCTCATAGTGCAAATCTGCTTGTGTGACTGTAGCACGGTGCAGCTTACTCTTCATCATGCGGACATAAGTTGGATTGGCACTCATAAGAAACCCTCTTTAACGGTTACATATTGCATATAGGGAGATTTGCACAAAACGCAAAGAGGTAAACTGTTATAGGCGCATAGCCGTTATGCTGTGTTCAGCTTTCAAAACAAATTTGCAAATTTATTCGAGTTTTAAACAAAAAAAGACGGCTCAATGAGCCGTCTTTTCCTCCCCCTAGGGTGTGAGTAATGCACAAGGCATTAGTTCACACCATAAGTTGGTTTAGTCTGTAAATTAAAACTCTTTACGGAGTAGAACGCCGTAAGTCGCAGGTGCAACAGGATAGGCGTTGATAGTACCGGGCTGTATAACACCAGGGAAAGCACTGATATAGGTTTCTTTATCAAAAATATTGCGTCCCCAAACTTGGATACCAAATCCGTTCTCAAGTTTAATACCAACTGATCCATTGACAAACCTAGTTTCGGTTTCAGGATTAGCAACACCAGCAATAATTTGCTCAACTGGTGAAATTGTACTTTCATACTGATAATCAGCACGCACATAACCTGTTGTACCGCCACCAAAATCGTGGGTGTAGGTAGCCGAAGTGGAGAAGCCCCACTCAGGCACGCCAGCTACTTTTTGGCCAGAAAGATCAACAGTTGTACCGCCCGGTCCAGGCGCGCCAACGAAACTATCGTATTTTGCGTCCAGATATATACCGGCCATAGTCAGCTTAAGGGCATCTACTGGATAATAGGACGCATCAAACTCCGCGCCAAATGTACTTTGCTTACCAGCATTTGATAACACAAAGCCTGTGCCGACAAATGTATTGGCCTGGAAACCGTCAATAGATTGGTCAAATATTGCCAAATTGAAAGCACCTCTTTCAAAGCGGGCTTTTACACCAATTTCGTAAACCATGGCATCTTCTGGACCAGCAAAACGTGTACCGTATTCTTGGTTAGGAAGCGTTAAGCCAGCTGCGGTTAATGCTGCGGCATCTGATGCGAATGGCCGTGAATCCCGTGACAAGTTCCAAGATGTAGATTTAAAGCCTGTGGCTGCACTGGCGTAGACATTAAAAGTATCATTAACTTCGTAGGCCAAGCGGGCGGTCCATGTTACTTGCTCGTCTTCAGATTTGCCGTCCTCAACAGAATTGTTAAAGCCAAGGAACTGTTTCATGAATTGCAAGCCTTGCAATCCGGAGATGCCAGCCGCTACACCAGCGTTGATAGCCGCACTTGTTCCTGGCGCCAATCCTTCCACAAAAGCAATATTAGCCGGAGTTGGTGCTAAACCACCTGGCGCGAAAGCTGTTGTAGCCGCTGTGAAAGCTTGTCCAAACAATACGGTTGGTAGGTTAACACCAAACACAGTAAGATCGTTATTCAGATCAATGGCACCATACACTTCATTATTGATAGTGTTGACTGTGACCGTTTTCTGATCCTTAGTAAAGTTAAGTCCACCAGTAAGGGTCAACTTATCCGTCGCATGGAAGTCAACAGTTGCAAAAGCTGAATAAGCTTCATTGGTCTGCGTAAATGTTTCAAATGTGTCATTATCGGCATTGAAAAACGTACCAGGAGCATGTCCAAATAAGGCTTCAATATCGGTTAGAGCACCACCAGCCAATATGTTGATATAAGCACTGGTCGCCGTACCGACATCAAGGCCACTGAGTTGGGTAATATCTTCACTGAAATAGTAACCGCCAACCATCCAGTCGACCGTATTGTCGCCAGTAGATGCRAGTCTAGCTTCCTGCGTAAACGTTTTAATGTCGACATTRTCGTTAACAWYCAAAAGATTTGCAGTGGWRAAATCCGCATCATAAACATTATTAGCTTYATTGGTGCGGTAAGACGTGATGGACGTAAATGCAAAATTATCAAAATCAACATCAATATGRGCTGAAATACCATTGTCCYSAATTTCGTTGATAGAATCGCGGTCTTGRWAATTYACRAATGCAAATGGATCACTATCATCTGCCAGTTGACCACCAAGTGCCTGAATTGCGCCTGCAGTAGGGCCGTTCCGGAAGTTCGTCACATGACAACAAATTTCATCAATTTCACTATGGTCAGCGATAATACGAATAGAAATATCATCGCGAGGCTCTATCAAAAGTTGGCCGCGGACATTCCAACGGTCACGTTCGCCATTAGCGGTCAAGCCTGCTATTGCGCTTGGTGCGTAGCCATCGCGTTTATTGATGGTACCACCGACACTTACGGCAACCGTTTCTGACAAACCGGCGGTTACATAACCGCGGAGCACACGTTGATCATAATTACCAACACCGACCTCAGCATAGCCCTGTCTTTCAAAGGATGGTTTTGCAGTTACGACGCTGATCACACCGGCCGAAGCATTTTTACCAAACAATGTTGATTGTGGGCCGGAGAGAACTTCAATGCGCTCTAGTTTTGGCAAATCGCCAATTTGTGCGGCTGAACGGGAACGGTAAACACCGTCAATAAACACACCAACAGAAGGCTCGATACCTGCATTGTTGGCACCGTTACCAAAACCGCGAATGCGGAAGTTTGTGTTTTTTGAGGACTGTAATTGTCCAACACGTAAAGAAGGGACGACTGATTGCAAATCTTGAATGTCAAGAATTTGTGCTTTTTCAAGAACATCAGCAGACGTAACAGAAACACTAATAGGGGTTTCTTGTAAGGTTTGTGTACGCTTGGTCGCTGTGACGATAATTTCGTCTTGAATTTGCGCGCTGGCTGCGCCTGATAATGCTACACTTGCGACAAGTGCCGTCGATGCTAGCAATCCTATTTTCTTATTGAACATAAAGGTCCCCTTTGGTTTTGTTAAGTTGATTATTAAATTCTGTATGGACGTTATGCGATTTTTAACACGGATACAAAGCATTGTCAGGCTTGTTATGAAAAAAAGTGCATAGTGTGCCAAAAAGGTCACAACCTTGACGACTCTGTACACTTAAGGACACTTGCTTGGGAACATTCAGTAAACATTGTTGACAAAAACATGCTGTTCCTATTATGTTCTAATAATTTAGGAGCATGTAATATGGGAAAACCAGTTAACATTTTCGTCTGTCAGTCGTGTGGCAGTGTGCACGGTAAGTGGGCGGGGCGCTGTGATGCTTGCGGGGAATGGAACACACTGGTCGAAGAAGTGCCTTCGCAAACCGCCTCTAAATCCGGCAAACGCCGCAAGAGCCGCGCCATAGAATTTGAGGCGCTCAACGGGGAAAGCGAAGATGTACCAAGATTAAACACAGGTATCGACGAACTGAACCGGGTCACCGGYGGSGGCTTTGTCCCAGGYTCCGCCTTAYTRATTGGCGGYGATCCGGGGATCGGTAAATCCACGCTGTTGTTACAGGTCGCAGGATTTATGGCCAAAAACGGGYTACAGGGAACCARATGTAAAACCGCCTATATCTCAGGCGAAGAGTCTACGGCTCAGGTCAAGCGCCGCGCTAAACGGCTCGGACTTTCAGATGCCCCCGTCTATCTGGCAGCAGAAACATCCCTCGGCCCTATTTTAGACGGGCTAATGGTGGAAAAACCAGATGTAATTATAATAGATTCCATCCAAACTATGTGGACGGACCAATTAAGCGCCGCGCCAGGCACAGTGGCGCAAGTGCGCGCTTGCGCCCAAGAACTGACCCGTTATGCCAAAAAACGCGGAGCCGTTATGCTCCTTGTTGGCCATGTGACTAAGGACGGGCAAATCGCCGGGCCGCGTGTTGTTGAACATATGGTCGATGCCGTTTTGTATTTCGAAGGCGACCGCGCCAATCAATTTCGTATTTTGCGCGCCCATAAAAACCGTTTTGGACCCACCGACGAAATCGGTGTGTTTGAAATGGGCGGACAAGGCCTTAGAGAAGTTGCCAACCCCTCGGCTCTATTCCTTGACGGTCGCGGCGAAGCAGCATCAGGCGCTGCCGTCTTTGCCGGRCTTGAGGGCACRCGCCCRGTACTGACGGAAATTCAGGCCTTGGTCGCACCCGCTGCATTTGGCACGCCGCGCCGCGCYGTYGTTGGCTGGGACAGCGGGCGTCTCGCTATGGTKCTCGCCGTACTGGAAGCCCGCTGCGGGATYAGTTTTGGTGGTAAAGATGTRTATCTAAATGTAGCGGGCGGCCTAAAAATYTCGGAACCCGCAGCAGATTTAGCCGTAGCGGCAGCYCTGGCATCATCCATATTCGACAAGCCTTTGCCCGCCGATTGTGTTGTTTTCGGCGAAATCAGCCTATCTGGTGATGTACGACAAGCCGCACGTAGTGATGCACGGCTCAAGGAAGCCGCTAAACTTGGATTTAAACGCGCTATTGCGCCTGCAAATAAAACAGAAGAAATTGCAAATCAGCCCGACCGATTGCCGATTTTTGAAATCAATACTTTGCCAGACTTGATTACTCGTGTAGAAGCCCTATAGATTCTTCACGGGTGACAATTCTGTTCTGTCCCCATAATTACTTATTCAGGGGATAAGACATGGAATTTGCTGGCACCACATTTGGAAACTTTGACACCGTTGTCATAATCATTCTTGGCATTTCAGGAATATTGGCCTTTGTTCGTGGAATTTCCCGTGAAGTTATCTCCATCATTGCTTTGACGATCGGGATAATTGGCGCATTGTTTCTATTTGGTCGTTACCARATCAATGTGCAGAGCTTCATTAAACCGGCACGGCTGGCGGACGGTRTCCTTCTGCTCGGTGTTTTCGGGRTWCTCTATAYTGCATCCAGCTTTTTGATGCGCGGTTGGGCCRCAGCCATCCGTGGCCGAAAACCACCTATCGCAGACCGGGTGTTTGGCTTAGGTTTTGGCATCGTGCGCGGAACCGTTTTAGCCTCTTTATTAGTGCTTGTGGTGTCAAATTTAGCCAAAGACGGGGAGCCTGCTGACTGGATCGGGCAGGCTAAAACCTACCCGATTTTACGCAAAACTTCGGAYGCATTGGTCAAYATACCCTTTCTCAGAGCCAAAGAAATTGCYGGAGATATAAAGGCTAAGGGGGGRAAATCAGATCCACGTCCCGACGTCCCACAAGAAGAACAGTAATATTAAAAYATAAAWCAGTAGAAAGTTAACTTAAATGTCTACTCATATAGTGCCCAAAGATTTGAGCATGATGCCAAAAATTCGCGAAGAATGCGGAGTTTTTGGAGTTTACGGTGCAGAAGATGCCGCCGCCCTAACRGCCCTCGGCTTACATGCCTTGCAACACCGCGGGCAAGAAGCTTGCGGAATTGCCAGTTTTGAYGGCAAGTTCCACTCGGAACGGCACCTTGGTTTGGTCGGTGAAAATTTCACTGGCAAAGATTTACGCCAGCGTCTACCCGGTCATGTTGCCATTGGCCATAACCGTTATTCTACAGCCGGCAGAACCCTGCTGCGCAACACCCAACCATTGTTCGCAGAAATGGCCAGCGGCGGCCTTGCCATCGCYCATAAYGGCCATTTGACCAATGCYTWTTTATTACGCGAACAACTRGTACACGAYGGYGCWATTTTYCAATCTACCAGCGAYACAGAAGTGGTCTTGCATCTTGTATCCCGCTCACGRCGCACGGCTTTTATTGACCGCTTTATTGATGCGCTTCGTCAAATAGACGGCGGCTTTGCTTTTGTGGGTGTAACCAACAAAAAACTAATCGGGGCAAGAGAYCGKYTGGGCATACGGCCACTTGTCATCGGCAAGAAGGGYGGTGCTTATATTCTWGCRTCCGAAACCTGCGCACTTGATATTATTGATGCGGAATTAGTCCGTGAACTAGAACCGGGTGAAGTTGTTGTTATCACCAAAGACGGCATCGAATTTATCCGCGCCTTTCCAAAAGTTCCCAAACGTCCTTGTGTGTTTGAATTCGTTTATTTTGCCAGACCYGACAGCATTGTCGGCGGCCAAAGTGTATACGAAGTCCGCAARCGYATGGGTGAACGCCTTGCCAAAGAATGCCCGGCAGATGTGGAYCTTATCATTCCRGTTCCAGACAGCGGTGTTCCTGCTGCACTCGGCTTTGCTCAGGCAAGTAATATYCCGTTTGAACTCGGCATTATCCGTAACCATTATGTTGGCCGYACCTTCATCCAGCCAACYCAGGCTATCCGCGACATTGGCGTACGTCTTAAACATTCTGCCAACCGCAGTTTAATTGAAGGCAAAAAAGTGCTGCTTGTCGATGACAGTATTGTGCGCGGCACCACTTCGACCAAAATCGTSCGCATGATTAGAGACGCAGGCGCCGCCGAAGTTCACTTCCGTTCGGCCTCACCTGAAATCAAGCATCCGGATTTCTACGGTGTCGACATGCCGAGCACAGATAAATTATTGGCCGCCAATTACGACCTCGAAGGCATGCGCGATTTACTYGGYGCRGACAGTCTCGGCTTTCTCTCTATTGAAGGTCTTTATGARGCTCTGGGGGGTCTATCGCGCAATGACGAGTATCCRCAATTTTCYGACCATTGCTTTACCGGRGATTAYCCGACTTCTTTRGTGGACAATGAGCGYAAAAAYTCTGGMGAAAAYCCACAACTTTCATTTCTCGTAGATGTAGCATAAAYCGTGGCAGATAAATCATTACAGGCAARYCGCCCTTTGGCAGGGCGGGTGACATTGRTTACGGGCGCATCGCGCGGCATTGGTTATGCCAGTGCCATTGAGCTSGCCAAAGCCGGMTCCCACATTATTGCKACTGCCCGCACCCAAGGTGGGYTGGAAGATTTGGATGATGCCATTCGTRCTTTGGCCAAAAAAGAAGACGGGATCGGCGAGTGTACCGTTGTGCCTATGGATTTCAAAATGCTGGACGGTATCGATCAATTGGGTGCCGCCGTATATGAACGCTGGGGCAGGCTCGACGGATTGTTGGCCAATGCCGGTGTGCTCGGTGAACTCGCGCCCGTACCCCACATTTCCCCCAAAATATTCGACGAAACATTTGCGGTTAATGTCACGGCGAATTTCCGCCTGATCCGGTCTTTTGAGCCGCTCTTGATGGCCTCACCCTCTGGCCGCGCCGTGTTTGTTAGCTCTCGCGGGGCTCAATCACGCAATGCATTTTGGGGGGCATATGCAGCCAGTAAATCTGCTCTGGATGCCATGGTACAGTGCTGGGCAGCCGAGACTGAAAAATCAAATCTGCGGATTAATTTGCTCAACCCAGGCCCGGTGAGCACAAAAATGCGCGCCAAAGCCATGCCCGGCGAAGACCCGGATACATTGCCAAAACCAGTTGATATTGCCCGCCGCATAGTCCCTCTTTTATCGCCAGATTACAAAGCCCACGGCGAAATCATCGACCTTCGCGGCGGTCAATAAGCTCTTTTGTGCTAAGGGCTTAGATGCATTATTACCAATGCGGCTTCTTTTCAGGGCTTTAAACATCCCCCTTGAATATCCCTCTTGAATATCCCTCTTGAATATCTTTCTGGCAATTCACATCCATCCATCCTACATTGTGAACATGCAGTTTGGCGAACATTTTATTGAGGAATTAAAAGCGCGCGTCCGGCCTTCGGATGTGGTGGGCAAGCATGTCAAATTAAAGCGCCAAGGCCGTGAATTTGCCGGACTGTCGCCTTTTACCAATGAAAAAACGCCATCGTTTTTTGTTAATGACGAGAAGGGATTTTACCATTGTTTTTCCTCTGGCAAACACGGCGATATCATTTCGTTTCTTATGGAGGTCGAAGGATTAAGCTTCCCCGAAGCCGTTGAACGACTTGCCATACAAGCTGGCATGGAACTACCTGCGACTGATCCGCAAGCCGAGGCCCGGGCTGCATCCAACAAAAAAACTATTAGCTGGATTGTGCGATCAAAGGAGTTTTTCGAAAAATCCCTACGCCGCGAAATGGGTAAAGAAGCGCGAACTTACCTAAAAGGCCGCGGCCTGACTGGTGAGGACTGCAAACGTTTTGGCATTGGTTTTGCGCCCGATAGCTTCAATGCGCTGGTCGACGAAATGACCCAACAAGGCGCGTCTATGGACAGGCTTGTTGAGGCTGGCATGATCATTCGCCCTGATGACAACCGCGAAAATAAAAAACCGTGGGACAGATTTCGTAACCGCATTATGTTTCCGATCACAGATGCCCGCGGGCGGCTTATTGCTTTTGGCGGGCGTGCTATGGAGGCAGGTTCCACAAACAAAAAAATAGCCAAGTATTTAAACTCGCCGGAAACAAATATTTTTCACAAAGGCAGTATTCTATACCGCTACCCCGAAGCCCGCAAAGCTTTGCACAATCCGAACAATGGCGCGCGCGGCTTGATTGTGGCCGAAGGGTATATGGATGTTATCGCACTTGTACGGGCCGGATTTGAGCATGCCTGCGCGCCGCTCGGCACGGCCTTAACCGAAGATCAATTAGCGCTTTTGTGGCGAGCTGGGCCAGAACCAACACTGTGTTTTGACNGCGACAAAGCGGGGCTTCGCGCCGCGTTTCGGTCCGTGGAACGCGCCTTGCCATKGYTGMGWSCWRKWCRRWYWKKSSGYTTWKSKYKRWYRSCGGMRRRGSAWKMSYYGGMSSACCTNYWTTCRSGSTAAAGGCCCCGCAGCTATGGGGCGGATATTAGAAAAATCCATACCGCTGGTTGACATGCTATGGCGCCGCGAGGTCGAGCGCGAAGTTCTGGATAGCCCTGAAGCCAAGGCAGGTCTCAAAAACCGGATTTTTGAGGCCCTGCGCGAAATCAGCGACGAAGGTGTGCGCGACCAATACAAAACGGCATTGCTGGGTCGGTTTGACAAAGAGTTCGGACGGCCGAAATGGGWRCCCGGGCAAGGYAAACAATCATGGRGCGGCAARCAAAAACCAACGAAATCACAACAAAGCAAGATGCAACCAGCGGCGCAACAAATAGCCCGCGAGCGCCGCTTAATCGGTGCGGTACTGGAATGGCCGGAGCTATTAGAGGCTATTGATCAAACGTTGTTTGGCTTGAAATTCACATCAAGTGCTTGCCAAAACTTACAAAATGCACTTTTAAGCTATTGGCAAGACACAATAGCGGTTGATAAACGAGCACTGTTTGCCCATATAGAGGATGAAGGACTGGCTACTACCATCAAACCTTTCGTGCGGGAGCGCAATCTTGCTGTTGCCGCTATGGGTGGTGCTGAGGCAGATTGGGCCAAACGTCAGGCAATTTGGTTGGCCGAGGCACAAAAATTGATTGGACAAGAGAACGTCCATGCAGCCAGAGACGAGACACGCGGACGATTGGTCGATACCATTCGTTCCGACAAGACGGACGCATTACAGCGTTTGTCACGCGCAACGGGGCCCAAAAGGTCTTAGACCCAAAAGGTCTTATATATGTGCGAAGAGATTAGCTTGCATTTTATGTGAGCACGAGAAGAAACGGCTCCACCTGCCAACAAAACTGAAAAGTTTTCGGCGGGGCGGGGTTATTTTGGCGTTGGAAAGGCNTTGATTAAGGCTCTTRTYCRGTGCCGCGTWATGGAGAAGATTTATGGCTAAAGCAGCCACTAAAAAACCAACTGCCAAAAAAGCGGCAGCCAAGAAAACAACAAAAAAAGCCGTTGTTGAAGAAACTGCTGTGGACACAGTTGAAGCAGCACCAAAAGAAAAAACCACCATGCTCGACATGAACGATGTTGAAGTGAAGCGCATGATTGCTGTGGCCAAGAAAAGCGGGTTACTGGCCACATCTGAACTTAACAAGCATTTGAATAGTGACGAGGTCACACCCGACCAAATCGAAGTTACTTTATCCGAACTTTCCGAGCTGGGAATTTCCGTGGTCGACGATAAAGACCAAGGCGACACGTCCGCCAACACCCTTACCAAAGCTGACAGCCGCGTTGTTAAAGGCGGTAATTCCAAGCCAGCCCATGATAGAACAGACGATCCTGTGCGGATGTATCTGCGCGAAATGGGCACGGTTGAGCTTCTGTCCCGCGAAGGCGAGATCGCCATTGCAAAACGTATCGAAGCTGGCCGCGACACCATGATCAAAGGTTTGTGCGAAAGTGCGCTGACCTTCGAAGCCATCATGGTTTGGCGCGAAGAGCTGGAAGAAGAACGTATTCTCCTGCGCGATATTATTGATCTAGACAGCACCTACAACCTGTCTATTGGCAATGTCCAAGAAGACCGTTCAGATGCGGCCGTCCGGCGCGAAAAAATTGAACGCGGTGAAATCGAACCTGAAAAGGGCGAGAAAATTGAAAAGCCAAAGCACGGCCCCGTGCTTGTACTCGCCACCCACGCCGAGGGTGAAAAAACCCTAGACGACGATGAAGAAGAAGACGAAGACGAAAAAATCAATTTGTCCATGGCCGCCATGGAAGCCGAACTGCGCGAGGGTATTTTTGAAATTCTCAATGCTATTGGCCGTGATTTTGCACGCTTCCAAAACTTGCAGGATATGCAAATCCGGGCCCGCCTTAAGGGCAAGGCTCTGCGTAAACCACAGCAGGAAGAATTTGACGATCTACAAAAACTGATCATCAAAGAACTGAAATCATTACAACTTAACAATGCCCGGATTGAATCGCTTGTCGGACAGCTCTATGCTATCAACAAACGCCTGATTGGGCTTGAGGGTAAATTGATGCGCCTCGCTGACGGTAATGGCGTACCGCGCCAAGACTTTCTCGCTTGTTATCTCGGCAATGAGCTGAACCCGGACTGGGTTGAGGACCTAAAAGGGCGTTCCGATGCTTGGGACCGGTTTATTGGTCGGGAAAATCGCACTATCGAAAAACTCCGTACCGAAATCGCTGAGCAAGCTCAGGAAACTGGCGTACCGGTTGACGAATTTCGCCGCATTGTTCAGACCGTGCAAAAAGGTGAACGCGAAGCCGCCCAGGCCAAAAAAGAAATGGTCGAAGCCAATCTGCGCTTGGTGATTTCTATTGCCAAAAAATATACCAATCGCGGCCTGCAATTCCTCGACCTTATCCAAGAAGGCAATATCGGCCTGATGAAAGCCGTGGATAAATTTGAATATCGCCGTGGTTATAAATTCTCCACTTATGCGACATGGTGGATCCGTCAGGCTATCACCCGCTCTATTGCAGATCAAGCCCGCACCATCCGTATTCCTGTGCATATGATCGAAACCATCAACAAGATCGTCCGCACCAGCCGCCAAATTTTGCACGAAATTGGCCGCGAACCAACACCGGAAGAACTGGCCAAGAAACTGGCTATGCCTTTGGACAAAGTTCGCAAGGTCATGAAGATCGCCAAAGAGCCRATTTCTCTGGAAACGCCTATYGGCGACGAAGAAGATAGCCAACTTGGTGATTTYATTGAGGATAGCTCAGCCATCCTGCCTATCGACGCCGCTATTCAGTCTAATTTGCGCGAAACCACGACCCGCGTGCTAGCCAGCCTGACCCCGCGCGAAGAACGTGTCCTGCGTATGCGTTTCGGTATCGGCATGAACACCGACCACACCCTAGAAGAAGTCGGCCAACAGTTCAGCGTGACAAGAGAGCGAATCAGACAGATTGAAGCGAAAGCGTTACGTAAACTGAAGCATCCAAGTCGAAGCCGGAAGCTACGGAGTTTCTTGAACCAGTAGGTAGCAAACTGAGAAAATATATGCTGAGTAAACAGAAAAAAGGGTTAAGTATTAAACTTGAAAAAGTTTATATTTCTGTAGATGAGCTCGTTCAACAATTACGCAAGTATCAAGAAGTTTCTGCTATCAGCAGTGGATACCAATTTGAAACAATAGAGGACATAGAAAATAATAAGGCCCTATTTTCAGGAAACCCGACAATCAATATTGGGAAATTACAGATATGGTTTTTTGATTCTTCCATACATTTGGATATTATGTCGAGGGATATGTCTGACCAAGCGCAGGCCAATGCAAGTGATATTGAAAAATTCCTTATCAACTATACAGGTCGATTTAGGAAAAAAACCAATGCAGTTATGATTTGGCTATTTTTATGGTCAGTTATCTTCATGTCTATTGTTGGAAAGTTCTACAGTGATAACTTAACTTCTGAGCACCAGAATCAACCAATATATTGGTTGATGTTGCTAAATTTTGCTGCCGTACTAATACCCGTTGGTTACGCAGTTATTCAGACTTTATATAGAAAATTTATGATTGAGGACAATCAAGTATATTATAATCCAAGGAAAAATTTTTGGCAAAGAAATCAAGATAAATTACTTGTCGGTTTAATAATGCTTGTTATTGGGGCATTTGTTGGCAAGCTTTTGTAAAGTGCTTGAATAAGTAAACCTTGACAAAATGTACGCAATCACGTACATTCAACCCATGAAAACATTATCTTCAACTGAACTTCGCAAAAATCTTTCCAAACTTATGGATCAGGTTAATGATGACCATGAGCCTGTGATTATTACACGGGCGGGCGGCAAACTGGCTGTACTTTTGTCTTTGGAAGATTATGACGCACTGGACGAGACCGCCTATTTGTTGGCAAGCTCGGCAAATCGCAAAGCACTGCTCGCATCTATTGCACAAATCGAAGCGGGCAATGTGGTTGAAGCTGAACTCATTGAGGCCGAATTCACAGAGAGATGAACGTAACATTTTCACAAATTGCTTGGTCACAATATCTGTATTGGCAATCAACTGACAAAAAGTTTGTCAAAAAAATCAATAGGCTCATCAAAGAGTGCCAGCGGCATCCATTTGAGGGTGTCGGTAAGCCGGAGCCTCTTAAGGGCGATTTGGCAGGGTATTGGTCTCGCCGCATAGACCGCGAACACCGCCTAGTTTACAAGGCAACCAATGATACATTGATCATCGTGCAGTGTCGATATCATTACTAGAGTACTTAATCTCTAAGACCGCCATCGCAAGGTCGTTGCTTTCACCGGATTAACGAACGCCCTGCCCTCGGCTCTTGATTTTGCCCATTCTTTTTTTATGGCGTAGTACCATTTTGCTTGGCGGTCGGCATCGTCAATCAACATAAGACGCGGATCGTGTTTCAGGCATTCTGCTTGCAGTTTGATGATGTCGCCGTCTTGATTGAGGAAGATGTTCGCGCCGACTTTGAGTATCGGTTTTAARAYYTTYACAATCGTCATATCCGAGAAAAACACGGATGTAATCTCTGTGTTGTTTGCGTCGACAGGCACAACGGCGGTGAAGGATAATATACCCTTATTGCCAACGGTAATCTCTTCGGTACGGATACCGGGCAGGCGAAATGCTATCTCCGTGATCGGCTTACCGCCAAGAATTTTATAACCAAACGAGTTTGAAGACGGCGTGTGGGCTGCCATGGCAAAACCCCGTTCGCGCGGCTCGAACTTCTTTGCTTTTTCGTGCATACTGGCCCCACTGCGCCACCACCATTGGCGGTGCAAAAACGATACATGGGCCGGATCCATCAGACCGATAACCGCATGGTCAACATGACAATTTAATGTCAGGCGCCTTACAAATACCTGTTTTTTATCTGCCATATCAAAGTGCGGCGGCTCGAAATCTGGTTCGCCTTTAAATTTGGCATCTTTGGCAATATAAACCCAGATCAATTGYCCGTCTTCACGYACCGGAAAAGCGCGGACTTTAATRCCGYCSGMCGGRTCTTTTTGTCCTGAACAAATGGCGGGAATATGGCTACACTGACCATCTTCTTGGCCAAATCGCCAACCGTGATAAGGGCACTCAACCGTACCGTCGTCCAGAATTTTGCCGGCTGATAAGGGCGCTGCGCGGTGCGGGCATATATCGCGCAGAGCAAATATTTTCCCGTCCTGTCCACGACCAATAACAATGGGCTGGCCCGCAATAGTTTTGTGCTCCATCTGCCCGCGCCCCAACTCAGACTTGAGCCCGGCGAAATACCAGATGTCTTCTACGAATGTCAGTGCTACGGCCATGGTGCGTCTTATCCTAACTCTTGTGCCTGTGCCAGAATATTTGCCTGAATGTTTTCATGAATATTATCTGGCGTTGCTCCGGATTGTCGCAACGCACGTAGTGTCAGCGATTTATCCCGCTTGGCATAGCGTTTACCCGCCGCGTCTGTCAGCAATGCATGATGATGATGACATGGTACGGGCCAACCCATCAGTTCTTGTAACAGACGGTGGATATGGGTGCTTTCGAGCAAATCTACACCGCGCACAATATCCGTGACCCCTTGCAGGGCATCGTCGTGGCAACAGGCAATATGATAGCTTGTACCCACATCTTTGCGCGCCAAAACCACATCACCCAACACGGCAGGGACGGCGCGGATTTTCTCCCCGTTATCCGTAAATGCTAACCGGTTATATTGGCGGCCCAGATGTTCTTGGGCGCGGTACAGAGACAGCCGCCAAGCATAGGGTTTACCCTCAGCAACCAGTTCTTGTTCCAAACCTGCATCCATGGGTTCGTGCGGCCCCGTATAGGGTTCTCCCGAATAATGAGGCGCACGGGCAATGTCGTTCAAAATCTCTTTACGTGTTTTAAAGCAGCGGTAAACCAACCCGATATCGCGCAATTTATCCAATACCGCACCGTAATCAGCAAGATGGTCGGTTTGGCGGCGTACGGGGCTGGGCCACTTAAAACCGAGCCAAGCCAGATCTTCATATATGGCTCGTTCAAATTCAGGCTTGCACCTTGTGGTGTCGATATCTTCTATGCGTAACAAACAAATACCGTCATGTTCGCGTGCATATCCAAATGCCTTGGCAGCGCTGGCAGCATGACCGAGATGTAAATATCCGCTCGGGGAAGGCGCAAATCTAGTGACGATATCGTTCACGCGCCGCCTTAACCCACGGCCTGTTCCATCCGTTTAGCCAAAACCACATCTTTTTCGGTCAATCCACCTGCATCGTGGGTCGTCAACGTCACATCAACCCGGTTGTAGACATTATACCATTGGGGGTGATGGTTCATAGCTTCTGCGACGATAGCGATTTCACTCATGAAACCAAAGGCGCTTGCGAAATCTTTGAACTGGAAAACCTTGGTGATAAAATCATCGCCGCCGCTCCAACCCGGCAGATCTTCAGCTATTTGTTTAGGATCTAGAAGGTGCATGCTTTATTCCTTTTGCAACATATATTATGGTCATAAATATGACATGTTTATGTTTGAAATGCTATGGACAATAGGATGCTCGATCATCCAGAATTAAAGAATGGAACTGCAGGAAACAACTACAGGGGAAAATATCAATGTTCTATGTTGAATTTAATGCAAATTTACGGCGGGTGTTTTTGGGGCTTACCGTCTTACTTGCTGTCATCATTGTCGTAAAATCCTTGACGCCTGCCCTTCCCACTCTTGCCATTTCCAACATAGATAAACTTGCACATATGTCGGCTTATTTGGCCTTAGGTGCCGTAACGCTCCCCGCCTTTTCACATGTAAAACCTTTCATTGTTTGGTGCGGCCTTTGTGCATTTGGCGCAAGTATTGAAATTGCACAAGGCTTGTTGAGCACGGGTAGGTCTGCGGATATAATGGACGGCGTGGCCAATGCTAGCGGTGCGGTTTTGGCTGTAGTGGGTTGGATGATACTAACGCGGTTTGTCCAAAAAATTACCTAGAGCGCTATATTTCCGGTGAAACAAGAAAATACATTCTCTTTACGAGCGAATATAGCCGTACTTTCGGCTATTTTACTATTACAACCTGCGCTATTTGTTTGACCTCACCCACAACTTATCGTTATGGTTAACGCCAAATCGGGGTTGCAAACTAAGGAGTGGGCAATGATCTTGCTTTCAAGACCAACAACCTTGATCAGTATACTATTACTCGGTGCAAGCATTGCATCCACCTCATGGGCCGGACAAGCGAGTAACGGTAAATCTGGAATAGCCATATGGGAGCCAGATTTAGTGCCTTCGGGTGCCATTACCGGTGAATGCTATGCACGTGTTCGCATACCAGCACAATATTCCACAACAACACAGAGCGTTTTGGTCGAAGAAAGTTATTCCCGGCTGGCGGTAAGCCAACCACAAGTGACCAGCCATCAAGAACAGGTTTTAACCAAAGAAGCTAGCATCCGCTACGAAGTCCGCCAACCAGTTTATGAAACCATATCCGAGCAGGTTATGATCAGGCCAGCTTATAACAAGCTATCCGTCACCGAACCGGAATTTCGCAGGGTGACTGAAACCATTCAGACAACGGCATCCCGCTTGATCTGGAAACGGGGTAATCCCGGATGGTTGCGCGCGCAAGGCTATATCGTACACAGCACGGCGGACGATCGCGTGCTTGGCCGCAGTACGGTAAACGGCACATCACAGTTTAAAAACCAATTTCCTGCAACCCATTGCGGGCCGACCTGTGAAATTTGGTGCTTGGTCGAAGAGCCTGGAGAAAGTGTAAGCTTTAACCGCAAAGTGATGACTTCGCCCGGCGAAGTTAAACGCATACCCGTACCGGCAAAATACACGACAATAAGCAAGCAAGTTGTTGTTGACCCAGGCGGGGTTCGCGAAATACCTGTAAAAGCCGAGTATAAAAATATAACCGTTGAAAAAATCGTCGGCCAAGGCAGCCAGCATATGATAGATATGCCTGCAAAATACGGCAACATCGACAAACGCACATTGGTAAAATCAGAACGTTATGAATGGCGCCGCGCCGTATGTGCGCCGGGAACCCTAAGGCGGTCTAGTGGTTTCAATAGCTCGGCTCTCTCTAGCTCTTCTGCGGCCAGTTCTTCTACGGATAATTCTTCTGCGGCTAGTTCTTCTGCAGCAAGTCGTTATACTTCCCGTTCAACATCAACTACCAATAGCACTGGTGCGACTTATAAAAGCCCGACATCGCGGCGCACAATCACGACCAAATCTGGCCGAATTTATTATTACGGAACCAACAAACCTGTAAATTAGTTTCTCATCCTACCAGCCACCTTACATCCAGATGTTAAAGCTTTGTCTTTTGTAAAAATCCATAACGGGGTTTGTCTTATGGTCAGTTTGATATAAGCAAGCGACTATAGACAACGGCGCATAGGATTAAAACAGCATGGTACAAGAACTTGAAAGCATCATAAACAAAGCTTGGGATGATCGCGGTACCTTGTCGGTAAAGACACAAGGCGCTATTCGCGAGGCTGTGGATGCGGCATTAGCTGGCCTTGATGATGGTAGTTTTCGCGTTGCGGCGCGGACAAACAGCGGTGAATGGCAGGTCAATCAATGGCTTAAAAAGGCTGTACTTTTGGGGTTTCGCCTAAACCCTATGCAGCCCATTTCTGGCGGGCACGGCGGCGCAATGTGGTGGGATAAAGTTGCACCAAAGTTTGAAGGCTGGACAAATAGTGATTTTGAAAAAGCCGAACTGCGTGCCGTTCCGGGCGCGATTGTAAGGCGCGGTGCCTATATTGCACCGGGTGTTGTACTGATGCCGAGCTTCGTGAATATCGGCGCACGGGTCGGCGCAGGTACTATGGTAGACACTTGGGCGTCCATCGSRTCATGTGCGCAGGTTGGTGARCATTGTCATATTTCTGCAGGTGCRGGTATTGGCGGCGTGCTTGAGCCYCTACAAGCGAACCCMACCATTATCGAGGATAATTGCTTTATTGGYGCGCGTTCCGAAGTGGTCGAAGGTATGATTGTCCGCGAAGGATCTGTGCTGGCAATGGGTGTATTTATTTCTCAGTCCACAAAAATTGTTGACCGGAAATCCGGCGCAATAACATACGGCGAAATCCCGCCCTATAGCGTGGTTGTGCCGGGTACCTTGCCTGATAAAAAAGGCGGGCCAAGCTTGGCCTGTGCGGTTATTGTCAAAACTGTAGATGAAAAAACACGGGCAAAAACCGGGGTCAATGAGCTGCTACGCGATTAAGCTTGCTTGTAAACGGTATCTTTATGCAATTGCGCTATGACCGCTTCTGAATTAGGAGCATCTCATGACACCACAGGTGTTACATTCCGCTAAGCAAAGCCAACAAGCTGGCAAGCAAAGCGAAGCGCACTCTTTTTGTGGTGTACGGTTTGACAACCTCGATGCGGCGGCAACCTTAAAGCAGTGTGCGGAGATTACCACAACTGACAAATTTCGGTTTATTGTGACGCCCAATGTTGATCATGTAGTGCGGCTGAACCAAGAACCAAATGTTTTCAAACCGCTGTATGAAGCCGCGTGGTTAAGCGTCTGTGATAGCCGAATTTTGCAATTACTGGCTAAAATATCCGGGCAATCCCTACCTGTAGTTCCCGGATCCGATTTAACGGCTGCTTTGTTTGCAGAAATAATTGACCCAGATGAACCCGTGAATGTGATTGGTAGTGATGATGCAGTAATCGCCAAAGTGATCGCACGCTACGGTCTAACCCGTATGCAACACCACCAACCACCCATGGGACTGCGTAAAAAACCCAAAGCCGTTGCAGCAGCGGCAAAGTTTATCGCTGACCATCCTGCGCGCTTTACCTTTATTTGTGTTGGCTCCCCGCAGCAAGAAATGGTCGCCAAGGCCGCGTTTGAGATCAAGAACACCAAAGGCTTAGGTCTGTGCGTCGGTGCATCTTTGGATTTTCTGGCGGGCAAAGTAAAACGGGCCCCCGCGTGGATGCAGAAGACCCGTCTTGAATGGTTGTACCGCTTATTCTCTGAGCCAAAACGCATGTGGAAGCGTTATCTGGTCGAAGGTCCAAAGATTTTCATCATATGGGCCAAATGGGCCGTGGCTCGAAATTAGGCTTAAATTTTGTCTGGGTAAATCGGCGCTATATCGGTTGGCAGATGACTGGTTGCCGCTATAACTTTTTTCGCATGTGCATCCAAGTTTCTATACTTATCCAAAAATGCTTTGGCGTCAGCGTAATTACCATTGCCTTCTAGTACAACAACAATGCCCGTAAGATCAGATATAGCTTGCTCTAATTTATCAAAATCWACACGGAAGCGATCCTCAGYTTCGTCCCAAYTTACYGCACCAACYTCTTTAAAATARCTGTATTGGWAWGCAGCACCRCCGCCGTGGGCTTCATCCGTACCCCAACGTGTTGCCCGAAAAAGTCCGGTGAAATAGGTCGCCAAAAATGCTTCTTTTTCAGATGCTGGAAGTTCACCGCGCTCCATCATATACAAAATGTTATAAGCGCCCATTACATCGGCTTTACCTTCTTCGATAGTCGAATATAGCTCTTGCAGTTCTGCGCGGACTTCTGTTTGTCTACCGTCGACCATAATTTTACCCGGCCCAAGTGAATGGGCAAGCTCGTGGAATAAGGTCTCAAACGACATGTATTTTTTGACGAGCATTTTAGATTGTTCGGCCACCAAAACATGTTCAGCCATCGGCTCTAAAATGAGATCAAACTTTGCGCCCAACACATTGTTCAGAAGTACTTTTTTAGCGCCCTTGGCTTCACGTACCAATTCGTCATTTGGCAGATTAAAAGCAATRGTTTGCACACCCGGCACATTATCACCGCCGCCGTGAATTTGGTAGGTCACYGCAATCGGGCTTTCGAAGCCGCGWYTGAARTTYTTATAMCTTTCTTCGACAGGCAGGTTTTTCTCCATGTCCACYAACCAGTCTTTATACTTGGCGAGAGCGGCGCTTTCCTCTGGRTTTTTRATGGTGATGAACGCCTCRAAAGCCGTTTTGRTATTATARAGTTTATCCGTRTAMACTTCRTATGGCCCAATCACGACTTCRATAGGYGTATCWTTGAGGTCCATCCACGCCATTTCACTGGCATAATAATCATCGTCTAAAAATGCWTCYGCSCGTAAAGACAAGAATTTTTTCAAAGACGGGTTTGAAGTAATATCCGCCGCTTCGCGTAATTTTGCTGCTGCGGGATTCAAATATTCTGCGTAAACTTTTGAATAGGGTTCAGCAACTAGCCCCCCATCTTTACGCGAAATAATTGTGTACCATGAGTTAAAGGCTTCGGCATCTTCAGGATGCGCTTCTATCCATGCCGCAAACTCTTCTTTGGTGATGTCCGTTGGATAAAATCCTGCACCTTTTGGTTTGGATACATCACTCCAGAACGGATGGTCTTCGTCCAGCGTATCCCAAGGGCCAAAGTGGCGATCAAACATCTTGAGCAATAACTCTTTTTCGGCATGGTCCGAAGCCACAATATCAGCACGRACTTGCGGATTGGCACGCGAGACTTGGCGCAAATAAATTTCGTCCATATAGCCAGCCGCTTCAATTAATAAATTGACCACTTGGCGCTGCTCATCGTTRAGGAAGCTGGTATCAGTTCCCGTCAAATCAACKGTAGCAATTTGGTCATAGCGAGCCTGAAGATCAGATACGTTTTGARCATGCTCTACAGTAGCTGTTTGNGRTGNTGTCTGTWGGRSYRGCCGGAGAACATCCAATAAGTAGGGCGGCTGTAGCTGTGGCAATAAGAAGAGAGCGCATAGAATTTCCTTTTTAGATTTGCACCCTAATACAGATATTHTTGAAAAAAGGCTAGAGAGGATTCTACATAAAGCCAGAGAAGATTCTACATAAAGAAAGTATTGCTSCCAAATACGGCGCWAACGTCTCAAAACKCCGCGCTTATGGTTTTTGCACCCGCACATAWGCTTTGGGTGTTGTGCCAAACCATTGCTTAAATGCTCGGTTAAAGGCACTTTGCTGACTATAGCCAAGCTTGCTGGCAATACTGAGGAGCGGCACATCTTTCGATAACAATTCTTCACATGCACGGCGCCGTATTTGTTCTAGTATCTGCCTAAAGCTTGTGTTTTCCGCTGCAAGACTGCGGCGCAAACTACGATCACTAACACCTAAACGGCGAGCGGTTAGCGGTAAATTAAGCGGTCCATTTTTCATTTCCGCCTGTAAGAGGTAGGCCACCTGTTCACCATAAGAACGCAAAGGTTCAAGTTTGGTTAGTTCTATATCGAGGCGTCTACATATTTCATTGAGTGAAACTTCGTTGGCTTGTGGCAAGGGGATATCCAGCGCCTCAATATCAATTAACATGGCATTGTCGACACGGTTAAACAGCACAGGACAATCAAACATTTTAGCGTATGCATCACCGTAATGCGGTCGCTTATGTCTAAGGTGTACAGCAATGGGTTTTTGGTTGTGAACCCARGAAAGCCAACGCCCAAATGTTGCRTGCCCAGCCATAACAACRTCMGTMACCATTCGACCATATTCAGGGTCGCTATAATAAGGTTCCCATAGCATCCTMGCGCACTTGCCATCTATTTTTAAGTTTGTACGCCCAAATTGTTGGGTTAAAGCTTGGTATCGGCGATTCAGTAAAATGACTTGTCGGAGTGATTTGCAGCACATAAGTGCAGTACCTATTTCGTTCAGAGACTCGGGACGAAGGTTTTCACCGCACAGCAATCCTATCTCGGCCTTGCCAGTGGTTTCCTCAGTTATGGCGAGAATTTTAAAGATTATATCTGTAGAGTAGCGCTTGCCCAAAATTTCATCTTTATGTGCGTCGAAACCCCGTAGCGCGCCCGGAATAAGTGCGAGTAAGCTCTCTCTATCCGCGCCGTGTTGGACACACGTTTCCAAATACGAACCCAAATAACTTGCTGATACTGTATTCATATTGCCTTGCTATCTGTTGTCTGGCTGTTGTCTGGAACAGGCGATTAAGAACATGCGGCCTGAGCTTGGCCTATTTTGTACATTTTATTGGCCTGAACTGTCAAGACATCAGAACTACGTTTTGTTAAATATCTCTTCAAGTCGGGGAAAGTAACCATAAAAATGTCGGCACGGGGCGTGCTTGTAGTGGGATACACAGTGACATAAAAATTGACATAGAAAAACCGCCTGCAACGGGGCGCGAAGCAGACGGCCTTTATGATCTCTTAAAAGAGATAAGTATTATCTAGGACAGGTGTGCCTGCATATCAAGTCCCTAAACTCATTTACTTTTGTATGTTAGTTTTATCTAATGTACGAAAGCGGTTTAATCATTTTTCCCTGCCTTTTTATCACGTGCCTTCAACAAGCGCAGTCTAAGCGCGTTGATTTTAATGAAACCACCTGCATCTGCCTGGTCGTAAACATCATCCTCTTCGAAGGTTACATGTTCTTGAGAATACAATGAATAAGGTGAAGTCCGGCCAACAATACTGACACTTCCCTTATAAAGTTTGAGGCGTACCATGCCTGTGACCATTTCTTGGGATTTGTCGATGGCCGCCTGTAGCATTTCGCGTTCTGGGGAATACCAATACCCATTATAAATCAGCTCGGCATATTTAGGCATCAATTCGTCTTTCAAGTGCATGGCGCCCTTATCCATTGTGATTTGCTCGATGCCGCGATGTGCCATCAGCAATAACGTGCCCCCGGGCGTTTCGTAAATACCGCGCGATTTCATGCCCACAAATCTGTTTTCTAAAAGATCGAGCCTACCTATGCCGTTGGCACCGCCAAGCTCATTGAGTTTAGTCAGGAGGGTTGCAGGGCTCATGTCTACCCCGTCGATGCTCACCGCATCACCGCGCTCAAACCCAACCTCGATATAGGTAGATTTGTCCGGTGCGGCTTCTGGGGATACCGTTCGTTGATAGACAAATTCCGGAGCTTCTACGCTCGGATCTTCCAAGGCTTTACCTTCTGAAGATGTATGCAGCAAATTCGCATCAACAGAAAACGGTGCTTCACCGCGCTTGTCAGTGGCTATTTCAATGCCGTGTTTTTCAGCATATTCAATCAGCTTAGTACGAGAGTTAAGATCCCATTCCCGCCAAGGCGCAATTATTTTTATGTCCGGGTTTAGCGCATAATAGGCCAACTCGAACCGCACCTGATCATTGCCTTTGCCTGTGGCTCCGTGGCAAACTGCATCGGCACCAACCATGTGGGCGATYTCAATTTGGCGTTTGGATATTAAAGGCCGCGCAATAGATGTTCCGAGCAGATACAAACCYTCATACAGAGCATTGGCGCGAAACATCGGAAAGACAAAATCACGRACAAACTCTTCGCGWARRTCATCAATGAAAATCTCTTTGACACCGCAAGCTTCTGCTTTGCGCCGCACAGGTTCCAGTTCTTCGCCTTGGCCAAGGTCAGCGGTAAAGGTAACAACCTCATAACCCTTTTCTTCCTGCAGCCATTTCAAAATGATTGAAGTATCTAGCCCGCCTGAATAGGCTAAAACTACTTTCTTGATTTTCTTGTCACTCACTTCGTTATTTCCTTATTTCGGCTCACACCACTTACAATGCTTGTTGTGCTATCTTGCACACGGTCTTGTTCGAAAACCACATAGCGCATAAGTGTTTACAAAAGCTAGTCTTGCTACTAACTATTTTGTCAAAGTGGGGAAAATCATGGCACAACAGCAACTCAAAGATAAACCAGTAGCAGAAACTCAGCCAGAAGCGGCACAAGGTTTAACCCCAACACAGCCCGCTCCAGAGAATGCGGGTACCGAAGGTTCAACACCTGCTACTGTTCCAGAAGAACTACCTGATAAAATTGATGCGACACCTATTGCCGAAGCGGACGGCTCCGCCTTCTCCAATGTATTAGAAGGCGGAAAAGAAATAGCCGCTCAAATCGGCCAGCAGATATTTGACTGGCTTGCCAGCCCTGCATTTTTAGTCATGGTCGCCACCGTATTCCTTGGTTATTATTTGGCGCGCCTGATCACGAAAAATTTGATTAAACGCGTTGGTTTTTTCAAAGAAAAACCAACAGAAGGTAAAGCTCTTCGTCTCAAGATAATTGCTTGGCAGCTTAAGGATTTAGTTTTTCCTGCCGTTTTGATCGCACTGTATGCTATTGCCTCTCCGGCCCTGCAAAACGTCCCCATATTGGGTCAGAACTGGCTCGTGAAAATTGCACAAGGCCTCGCAGTTGTGTTCTTGCTTTACACTATAATTAAGCGGTTTATCAAACACCCCTTAGTGCAAAAAATAGTGATCTGGATTGCTATTCCAACAGCCATWCTCAAAGTATTTGGCTGGTACGACGAGTTTCAAAWRTTCATGCAAGAAGARGCCAAACTAGAGCTTGGCAATATTTCTATMCCKGCTTGGACTGTTGCCAATATTTTRATYTTTGGCTCTATCCTGTTTTGGRTTGGKCGCATCTCTAATACCAAAGGCAAAGAAGTTATTCAAAAACAAGAMAGTATCGACRMRGGTACGCGCGAAGTATTTTCAAAAATATTTGAGATGRTTCTCTTTGGTGTTTTGTTCGTATTGCTTATGAATATCGCTGGCATTAATTTAGGGGCATTGGTCGTGCTCGGTGGGGCTATCGGCCTCGGTCTGGGTTTTGGTCTGCAGCAAATTGCGGCCAACTTTATCTCGGGGATGATCCTGCTTCTCGACCGRACTTTAAAAGTCGGYGATTATGTTTTRCTGCCGGACGGCCGGGAAGGTTTTGTGGCAGCACTKAATATGCGGTCAGCAACCATAGAGACGACAGACGGCAAAGACATCATGGTDCCCAATGTTAAATTCATCGAVGATGCCTATGAAAACTGGACGCATTCGGACCCTCGCCAACGTTAYGAAGTGTATTTTTCCGTCGCCTATAACACCAATATAGACATGCTGGAAGACATCCTTATTCCGGCCGTATCCAAACATCCAAGHGTCTTGCAAGAACCTGAAAAACCAGATCTGGAATTGCGTGAATTTGGKGAYTTTGGCATCAAATTTGCTATCGAGTTTTGGTGCGACGGCATAGACGACGGCAAAAATAAATTCACATCAGATCTAAATTTCATAGTCTGGCGCACCCTAAAAAAACACGGCATAGAAATGCCACTCCCACAACGCGAAGTTAGGATATTGAAAGATTAGAACACCATTAATTCCAGCGCCGTGACCATGCTGCCCATAAGCTTAGCCAGGCCGAAATTTGGATGAACAATAAATTTGCGGCGGCGATTGTATCCATAGGGATACCGCGATCAAAGAAAATGGCGATGTGATAAATGGCATGAAAAGCTGGCCATATGGCTGCAAACACGGCAATTCCCGGATTGCGGATACCGTAGATCAAACCTGCGCCGCCTACTAAATAACCCAAGCTTATATCGCGGATAAAATGTAGGTTAAACGGCCCCATCATGGTGATGCCCGGCACAGTTTCGTACCAAAAGTGCGGATGGAACCACATCACCAGTGCGTTGATAATGTAGGAGAGACCAACAAACCATAGAACAACGCATTATGCATGTTCTGTGGACACACGGCGAAGCCAGTGTTCGCCAAATCACGACCGTCTTAGCCAGTGAGTACAATCTAGCGCTGACCACAGTTCAGACCACAACACGCATCTTAGCGGACAAAGGCTATGTAGCTTTCTCCAAGCAAGGACGCGCATTAATATACCGTCCACTGATCAGCAAGCGCGCCGCGCAAGCGTCAGCCTTGAAAAGTTTGCTGGGTGGTTTGTTCGACGGCTCTCCCGGAGCACTCGCACAACATTTGCTCGAAACGGACGCATTGTCCAAGGACGATATTACTGCCCTACGCGGCATGCTGGAAAAAGAAACAAAAGGAGACACGTCATGATTATTGAAACACTTTCTATGATTGGCCGAAACTTACTTTGGCAAAGCGCACTGTTAGCTGCCATTGTTTTTTGTGTGTTATACGTGCTGCCGCGCAGCCAAATTGCGGCACGATATAGGGTCGCGCTTAGCGGACTTTTTGGAGCCGTTTTATTACTGACCTTACCATTCTTACCTGCAACATCATTTGGGTTTAACTTGGTGCCTGAAACCTTATTACCTGCAAACGCCCCCTTGCTCACGACTTTACCAAATGAAGTGCCGTCCGGTATGCTGGGCACGCAAGGGGTTGCAACGATCAACACTCACCCTGAGTTTTCACTTGGTCTCATCCTTGTACGCATCTGGTTAGCAGGCTGTTTAGTGGCCTTATCCCGCCTTGGTTTAGCCGCTTGGCAGGGCCAAAAATTGGCGCGAAGCGGCACCCCAGTACGCCTATATGACACAGCCGCGTTATCACAAAATGTAACGATTACACGAAGCTCTGAAATACAGGCACCACTTGTTGTCGGTCTGTTACAGCCTACAATCGTTGTACCGTTGAGCTTCCAACTTGATTTAAACAATCCCGAGACCCGTGTAATTCTTGAACACGAAATAGCCCACATCACTAGAAACGATTTATGGGTAAATTTCGTCCAGCGCCTTATCTTGGCTGTGCTTTGGTGGTGCCTACCACTATATTGGATCAACCGGCAAATTGGTGCAGAACGGGAAAACATTTGTGATGCTATTGCTACATCACAAATTCAACAAACCTACCCAAGTGCGGGCAATCCTGCACGCCTACTCGCGGGCGCATTGGTACGGTTCGCCGAACAAAAATCAAACATACAAACACCTGCATTGGCCATCGGCATACACCCCCAAGCCAAACTCTTGGCACGGCGCGTACAGCGATTATGTGACAGCAATCAGGTGCCACGTTTATCAAAAAAATTATTGCTTTCCAGCTCCTTAGCCGTGCCAGCAGCTCTGTTTATGCTCAGTGTAGTGACGCCGCGCGCTCTCGCCAGTAGCCCGCAGGAAAACACACCCCTTACAGTTAAGCCTGTAATTTCTGCGCCGGACATCACCGTTGAAGCCGCGCCTTTGCCAGCCCAAACCATTATCCCCGTCCAGGCCATTATCCCCGTCCAGGCCATTATCCCCACCCAGGCCATTATCATTGTGCAAGGCCGCCTAACATCTAAATACGGCCTCGTACGCAAACAGTTCGGCGACAAGATGCACACTGGTGTCGATATCGCCAACAAGTCCGGTACGCCAATTTATGCGCCTGCTGATGCCCGCATCATAGCCGCAACTGACACCTATAAAAACAGCTCTAACTGGGGCAAGGTCGTTGTCATAGAAACGGCGGGCGGCGTGCAAACCGTCTTTGCCCATCTGAAAAACTACACTGTCACTACCGGGCAAACCATCACAGCGGGAACGCAAATCGGACAAGTCGGTAATACCGGTGTTTCAACAGGGCCGCATGTACATCTGGAAACACTTATAGATGGTCGTCATGTCGACCCTTTAACTGTCTGGACTGGCCTGCCTAACTAAACAAGGCTAACTAAACAAACCCAATTAATAAGCCCAGACATCAAGCCTAGTCAACAAGACAGACAACCTGAGCGATGCGCCGGGCACGGCGATAGTTATCAGCCCTCCGTCCGTAGTTTTCAATTGCCATAGGATCAGGGTCAGGGTTACTTGCGGGCGAGTTACTGGCAGGCGGGTTGCTCAGCGAGCCTAAGGCTTTGGCAAGAGAACTGGGGGCAACTGTGTAAACCCTACCCCGTCTTGGGCTCTCTGCGGCCACCAAGCCTATAACCTCACCGTCTTTATCAAAAACCGGACCGCCGGATAGACCGCCTATAGATCCCTCTAAGCCCCGGGAGCGGYTTATTTCCGCCCACGCCAAAACKGGYTCTGCGGTGCGGTAACGTCCRCGTATGAKCATRCGGTGCCGCCCAATRAGCTCCCCAGCGACTTCGCCGGGATAACCTTGGGGAAACCCCATGAGAAAACCGCGCTCACCAATTTGGCGTTGGCTGGTAAAATCTCGCGCAAGTGGCGCGCGCTTCCAGCGCGATATCAACAAAGCCGTATCACTGTCACTGGATATTTTTACCACATCCATTTTTACCAGCTTGTTACCGCCCAGACGCAAGCCTACAGAGCTGCAACTATCCACCACATGGCGCGCGGTCATCCATGTTCCGTTGTTATCAACCGCAAAGGCCGTACCAATGCCCGAATGGGGCGCATCAATTTCTACAATCAAAGTCGGGTCGCTGGGTTTAGCATTGGGCAGTGCAGGGCCAAGTTCCGGCGGTGCCATAGGCATATCGCCTATGTCTGATTTACGCATAACATTGCCGATAATAATAGCCAGCAGCAAAAAATAAATCAGCCAATCTGGAAGTATATGAACAATGCGCACGGCGGTGCTTTACCCTGCTATTGCGAAAGCAAGAACGATTGAGCCAGCCAATTTAAAGGCAGCGAGCACGGTTGCCGCCGCAACTTCGCCGTCAATAATGCGCTGGGGCATGCCCGCAAAAATAATATCCGAGACCCGAAATAAAAACAATTGCAATAAGGTGCTAACCGTTCCCCAGACCAAAACATCGATTAAACCGATCTTCATGACCAAACACGCCGCAAGCGGTAAAGCCAAACCAATCACCAAACCACTAAACGAAATCGCCGCCGCTATATTGTTATCGCGTATGAGCGCTATCTCTTTATGGGGCGTGAGCTTCACATATACCGTCAACCCAACTACGTAAATTGCGCTCACCAGCAAAAGGTAATAAATCAAATCAGGAAAACCGTTCGCTAAACTCTCTAGTGATGGATGCATGTTGTTCTCTTTTCCTATCCAGCCTACTTACATTCTGCAGGCCGCATTTTGAATGTCGCAAGTGCTAAATTCAAGAGGAAAGTTTAGGAGGGGTGTTTTTGGATGGGGTAATTGCATCCAGAGAATAACAATGTTAATCTAAAGATACGGCAACAGTTGCAGGTTTTGAGGGATGTGGGGATTTTTGAATTTTGAGGTGTGGGCAGTATCGGGTGCGTAAAGTGATTCTATTGTCTTATAGTCTATATGGTAACGAGATAAACTTGATGTGTTATAAGATTATAAGTCATTGAAATAACTATACAATTATAGATTTGACCTATTTTATATTATAGACTATAAGATAATACATGAAAGCCCCTAACCCACCCCCAGACACCTCAAAGTTTTATGAGAAGCTGCCGAATTTGCAGGAAAATCCGCAAGAGTTTACAAGGTTTATGAGTGTTGCTATGTCGTTAGATAGTCAAGGGGAGTACCTGCATTGGGATAAGTTACGCTTCAAGCCCTTGCCGCAATTTTTACCAGAAAATGTAACACTGGAAGAGTATTGGCATGCAATTAAGTTTAACCGAGCCACCAGCAGTAAACCACTACCTTTTGTTCCCAAAGATAAGGAAGACATACCATTCTCTTTCTGCCGCCCTGATTGCTTACTCGCAGACTTAAGGCATATTGACATAAAGGCTGGCGGGATGGTTTCAACAGGGCATGAAGCTATTGGTCATGAAGATAGTCAACGATATTTAACACGCTCTATTCTAGAAGAACCATTTAGCAGCTCCGTTCTGGAAGGGGCGGCAACAACGAGGCTTAAAGCTCAAGCCCTTATTGAACAAGGCGAGAAGCCCCTGACTAAAGATGACCGGATGGTGTTAAATAACTACAAGGCCATGATGTTTATTAAAGAGCATATCGATAGTGATTTGACGCCAGCTATAATTTTAGAGTGCCATAAAATTATCACCGATGGTACGCTTGACAGGCCAGAAATGGCAGGCCAATTGCGCGATAATAATGACATTGTAGTGGGGGACGAATATGGGGAAATTTTCCATGAACCGCCAAATTTTACCGAACTTGAAAAACGCTTACAAACGCTTTGCGAGTTTGCGAATGCAGGTGAAGGTGAAAACTCCCTCTATATCCATCCCATAACACGCGCGATTATTTTACATTTTATATTGGCCTATGACCACCCTTTCATAGATGGCAACGGACGGACAGCACGGGCATTATTTTATTGGTCAGCGTTGCGGTCAGGCTATTGGATAATTGAATACATTTCAATTTCAAAAATCATCAAAAACGCCCAAGTAAAATATGGAAAGGCATTCCTCTACACGGAAACGGATGACAATGATGTCACTTATTTCATTATGCACCAACTTGATGTCATTAAGCGCGCAATAGCAGAACTTGAAAAATACCTAGACCGCCAAAAAACCAAATATAAAAATACCGAAAATTTGTTATCAGCAGAAACGCTTAATCACAGACAGAAGCATCTTTTGACAGAGCTTATCAGAAAGCGTGTGTTTGTTATAACAATTGACAAACACCAAAGGCTCCATGATGTGTCCTACTTGACCGCGCGTAAAGATTTAGATGACTTGAGGAAAGACAAATGGCTGACCAAAAAAAATGTTGGGCGGAAATATTATTATTATCCGGGTCGCGCACTTGAAAATCTGCAAAATCAACAAACCAACTAATTATAGAGCACACACAAAATAAAAAACCGCCCCGTGTTTCCATGGGGCGGTCTATTTTTCTTAAAAGCTTAGAGCTTGGAGTGACCACTTCTCATATTTTGCTTTTGGCAAAATTTTCGAAGAAACTCGGGAGGGTGCCGTTTGGCACCCTAATTGGGTGCGCTTTCGCGCACACAATCCCTTGTTTACATCATGCCGCCCATTCCGCCCATGCCGCCCATGCCGCCTGGCATTCCGCCCATGCCGCCGTCGTCTTTGGCTGGAGCATCGCAGATAGCGACTTCTGTTGTCAGGATGATACCTGCAACTGAAGCAGCGTCTTCGAGGGCTGTGCGCACAACAAGAACCGGATCGATGATACCGGCTTTGACCATGTCGACATATTCCTCTTTTTGTGCATCAAAACCGTAATTGGCTTTGTTAGCTGCAATGATATTGCCGACAACAACTGCACCTTCAACACCAGCGTTAGCGGCGATTTGGTATGCAGGGTAAGAAAGCGCCGCTTTGACGATTTCAATACCGGCTTGCTCGTCAGCATTGGCGCCTTCGACGTCGATGAAACGAGATGCACGTAGAAGTGCTGTACCGCCGCCGGGCACAATGCCTTCTTCAACGGCAGCGCGGGTTGCGTTCAAAGCATCATCAACGCGGTCTTTGCGTTCTTTAACTTCGATTTCAGTGGAACCACCAACGCGGATAACTGCAACACCGCCGGACAATTTAGCCAGACGCTCTTGTAGTTTTTCTTTGTCGTAATCAGAAGACGTGTCTTCAGCCTGTTTGCGGATTTGTGCAACGCGGGCTGTGATGTCTTTCTTCTTACCATTACCGTCGATGACAGTTGTGTCGTCTTTAGTGATAGTGACGTGCTTGGCAGTRCCGAGCATGTTCAAAGTCACTGATTCCAATTTGATACCAAGATCCTCAGAGATAACTGTACCGCCCGTRAGCACGGCCARATCTTCGAGCATGGCTTTACGACGATCACCGAAACCAGGTGCTTTAACGGCTGCTATTTTCAAGCCGCCGCGAAGTTTGTTGACCACAAGAGTTGCAAGAGCTTCGCCTTCAATGTCTTCTGCAATGATCAATAGAGGCTTGCCGGATTGGGCAACAGCTTCAAGGATCGGCAGCATATCTTGCAAAGACGCCAATTTGCCTTCGTTAAGCAGAATATATGGATCGTCCATTTCTGTACGCATTTTATCTGCATCAGTGATGAAGTAAGGTGACAGATAACCACGGTCAAACTGCATGCCTTCAACAACGTCAAGCTCGGTTTCGGCAGTTTTGCCTTCTTCAACCGTGATAACGCCTTCATTGCCAACTTTGCCCATAGCTTCGGCGATCATTTCGCCGATAGAWGCTTCRCCGTTAGCRGAGATTGTRCCAACCTGAGCGATTTCGTCAGATGATTTGATCTTCTTGGCTTTGGCCAYCARRTCTTTGAYAACYTCCTTGGWAGCTTTGTCGATACCGCGYTTRAGATCCATYGGGTTCATACCGGCAGCAACGCGCTTGAGGCCTTCACGAACGATGGCTTGAGCCAGTACGGTCGCAGTCGTCGTGCCGTCGCCGGCAACGTCGTTGGTTTTGTTAGCAACTTCGCGGAGCATTTGTGCGCCGAGATTTTCGAACTTATCTTCAAGTTCGATTTCTTTTGCAACAGTTACACCGTCTTTGGTTGAACGTGGTGATCCAAAAGATTTTTCAATCACAACATTGCGGCCTTTAGGGCCAAGCGTGATTTTTACTGCATTTGCGAGGATATCAACGCCGCGCAACATACTGTCGCGAGCATCGGTTCCAAATTTGACGTCTTTAGCCGCCATAATAATTCTCCATAATTAGGGTATAAAAAAGGGCGTCCAGCTTAAGCCAAAACACCCATAATGTCAGATTCTTTCATGATCAAAAGCTCRTCGCCGTTAATMGTTACTTCRGTRCCGCCCCATTTGCCGAACAAGACACGGTCGCCTTTTTTGACATCAAGTGCTACGAATTTGCCGTTTTCATCACGAACGCCAGGGCCTACGGCCACAACTTTACCTTCGGAYGGTTTTTCTTGGGCTGTATCAGGGATGATRATCCCTCCAGCAGWTTTGGTTTCTTCTGCCACACGCTTTATCAGCACGCGGTCATGTAGAGGACGAAATTTSATCAGTTTTCTCTCTGTTTCAGTTGACATTCAGCCGGGCCGTAGAGTTTAGCACTCTCCTGCCCCGACTGCTAATAAAGGGGAGATAAGGACGCTAAGGGTGAGAGTCAAGGATGGGAAGTGATAAAATTGGCGCGCCTATATTGACAAGTGACACGTGTCATGTTACATTAAACGTACCAAGTCACCCAAGGATGGAGAAAACTAACATGAGACCAAACACAAGCTAGAGAATAAACATGGAAATTGTCAGCATAAAATCAAAAGCTCTCAAGCTATTGATTTTGAAGAATGACCCACGGTTATTGCCTGCAAAATATGTGYCCAAGATYGTCGATTTGATTAATTCACTTCGCGACTTGGACGGGATAGATGAATTTTTATCCTTGCCTAAAGGTAAGCCACATAGRYTAAAAGGCGATAGAACTGGCRCATATGCAATTTCCGTATATGCAAATTGGCGRTTAACATTTAAATATGTTGCCAAAGACAATACGATCCATRTTCTCGACTTTGAAGACTATCATTGATATTCGCACCTAGTCTCACTTAAAAANCATTATGGCATTAGATATTAAATTACCACGAAACCATCCMGGTAGCTTCGTTAAGCATTGGATACTTCCKGACGATATGTCTATCACTRYGGCCGCAAAAAAATTRKCYGTATCAAGRCAATCTCTTGATGCTCTGGTGAATGAGCGCCGCTCAATTACCCCTGAAATGGCTCTCAAGCTAGAAGCCGTATTTGGCGGCACGGCACGGCTCTTGCTTGCTATGCAGACGTCATATGATCTGCAAGAATCCGAAAAAAACAAAGCGACAATTATCAAGAATCTTGTTCCGCACACCAATCATCCATCCCTACGGAAAACTCACGCCGCCTAATACCCCCGCCAAGCRTCTTTTRCGTGYYKSATSCGYARGCCYKKYRYKRCRAATACYGCGTCGAAGCGGATGGTTTTGTTATCCCATTTTGTCTGCTTGGCTTGGTAATGGTAGGCGGCTTCTTCTATGCGGGATAGATCGGCATTGTGTAAGGCGTCTTGTGCTAACGCCAGTGTGGGGCGCCGTTTAACCTCAACAATGGCCAATATATTGCCCTTCATAGCGATCAAGTCTATTTCGCCGTGGGGKGTTTTTTGRCGTATTTCCAATATTCGGTAACCCTTTAGCCGTAAGAACCAAGCCGCGAAAGTTTCGGCGCGGCGCCCTCTTTGTTCCGCTTGCTTGCGGGTTTGTTTACGGGTTTGTCTTCTGGTGGCCTTATTCATTTTTTATTTTGATCGCCGCCGCATAAATATCGCGTTTTTTATGGCCGCTTTTCTCGGCTATCCTTGCGGCGGCACGTTTGACACCTTCGGTTTTTATCAACGGTAAAAGAGCAGCGCGTATGGTGTCTTCGTCCCACTTTTCCTGTGCTGCCGGCGGGGCGATAATGACGACGATTTCGCCGCGCAAAGGGGTCTCGTCGATGCGCGCGGTAAGTTCACTGATACTACCGCGCAGGATTTCTTCATATTTTTTGGTGAGTTCACGAGCGATGGCTACTTGTCTATCRCCCAGCACTGATTGCATATCGCCCAAGCATGCTTTGAYGCGTTTGGCGGTCTCAAAATATATCAGGCTTGCCGGTACGGCTTCGACTTCGCGCAGTGCTGAGCAGCGTGCAGCAGATTTTGGTGGTAAAAATCCCGCAAACATAAACCTGTCAGGCGGCAGCCCCGAGCTAACCAGCCCTGCCAAAACGGCGCTGGCACCCGGCGCGGCGAATACGGGTAAGCCCGCAGCAATACAAGCGCGGGCCAATTTATAGCCGGGATCATTGACCAAGGGTGTGCCTGCATCACTGATTAAGGCCACAGACTTCCCTGCTGATATATTTTTAATCACGCCGGGTAATTTCTTTGCCACATTATGGTCATGATACGCACTTACAGATGCTTTGATGCTATAGGCACCCAGCAAAATACGGGCACGGCGGGTATCTTCGGCCAGTACCAAATCGGCACTGGTTAATATATCGAGGGCTCGCAAGGTAATGTCGCGCAAATTGCCAATGGGGGTGGCAACGATGTACAATCCGGGCTCAAGTGCACCGGACTGTATTTGGGTCCCGTTTTGGGATTGCGCTTTTTGACTTGCGCTTATAGGGTCTATTTGATTGTTATTGGGCACAATGCGTGTTCTCAAGTTTGGAATTATTTATGTCAGTTTACGAGCATGTATCCACAAAAGCGAGAGACTTTATATTGGGGTATGGACGATTTATCAGCACATTTATTATCGGCGGCATATTGCTGAGCGCCTGYGCAACGTCCCCAACACCGCAATATCCAGACCGACAATATCCCGTTCCGGGGCAGAGACCTGCAACCGATCGGCCTGATCCACAAAGGCCCGACATTGAAGAACCTGTCATCGATCCAAAACCAGACTATGAAATAATTGGCCTTAGCCCAGCCTTCATGGCAGGCAAGGACATCAGGCGCATTGCAATCCTGTTGCCATTTTCGGCAAAATCCAGCACCCTGCGCACCGAAGCAGCTTCCATGTTACAAGCTGCGGAAATGTCGGTCTTTGATAAAGACGGCGATAATATATTGCTGATTGCACTCGACAGCAAAGGCACGGCCAGTGGGGCAGCGCAAGCYACACARTCCGCTATYGCCCAAGGCGCGGATGTTATCATTGGCCCAATTCTGGCAAGCTCYGTAGAAGCTGCCGGCGAGGTGGCCCGCAATTCAGGTGTACCGATTATCGGTTTTTCTACGGACACGTCTGTAGCAGGCGGCGGCGTCTATTTGCTCAGCTTTCCACCTGAAGCAGAAGTGAGGCGCATTACGAAATTTGCAGCCGAAGCCGGCGCTTCTAAATTCGCATTTCTTGGACCCGAATCTACCTACGGCAAACGCGTTCTTAATGCTTAYACAAACGAGGTTAGGCTTTTGGACGGCATCATAGCAGGGGTTGAAACCTATGCAGGTAAAGACATCACAGTGATGCAAGAACCTGCTGCACGGTTGGCAGGCATGTTCCCGTCGCCAGAAGAAACTGCAGAAAACCCTGAATACGACGACCCATACCATGTTGTTCTTTTGCCCGAAGGCGGTACGGCCTTGCGTTCACTGGCGCCGCTTCTGACATTTTATAATGAGAATACCCGCCATGTGCAAATATTGGGAACCGGCCTGTGGAACCGCGATGAAGCAGCCAAAGAACCTGCCTTAGCGGGCGGAATTTTCGCCGGACCTGATCTGGACGGCAAAATTATATTCAATGCTAATTATGATGCAATTTACGGTGAGGAACCATCTAGATTGGCTTCTTTGGCATACGACGGCTTATCTATCGCGGCCTTTGTAGCGGACGGTGTGCTAGACGACGAGAACGACGAACGGATAGAACGTTTAACCGATCCGGCAGGTTTTTTCGGTGTTGATGGTCTGGTACGGTTTTCCCCATTTGGCACTCCAGAACGCGGTCTCGCCGTTTACCAAATCAAGGGCGGACGCTTTGTCGTTATAGATCCGGCTCCAAAATCCACGGACGGTGCTTTTTAAGCCAACAGTTCATTTTAAGCCAACGGTTCATTTTAAGTCAGCAATTCATGGCACAAAGTATCGAGCACGAAGCGACCTTTAGGGGTGGCGCTCAGGCGACCTGCTTGTTGAGCTAACAATCCTGCATCTATATATTGCCTAATTTTTTCAGGTGTGAGCGCATGGCCAGATATTTGCTCATAGCGCGATAAGTTTATGCCTTCGGTTATCCGCATACCCATCAATATATATTCCTCTGCCCAACCTTCTGAGCTTAAAATTTCTTGCTCTGATATCCCGTGTCCACACTCCGATACGCGCGCAATATAGTCTTGGGGTTTGAGGGCAGCGATAACGGCGATGCGTTTATCATTTGTGGTAAGGCGGCCATGCGCTCCAGGGCCAACGCCTGCATAATCACCCCCTTGCCAATAGAGTAAATTATGGCGTGAGCAGGCATTTTTACCTTTAGCAAAATTAGAAACTTCGTATTGATCAAACCCGTTTGAAGACAATACGGCAATAGCCTG
Organism: Robiginitomaculum sp.; assembly: GCA_002732905.1. Classification (GTDB taxonomy): domain Bacteria; phylum Pseudomonadota; class Alphaproteobacteria; order Caulobacterales; family Maricaulaceae; genus Robiginitomaculum_A. Next base: position 82,927 of record NVTC01000001.1, on the reverse strand, counting down.
TTCAAACAAATTTGCGCTGGTGTCACTGTCTACGGCTTTTTCAATACCGCGTTTTTCGGCTTGCCCGAATGCGGTTTTTTGCTCGATAGTAAGCTGGTAGGTCGAAATATGGGTAACCCCACTTGCCAACGCTACCTGCAAATCTTCTTGCAATGTCTCCAGTTTTCCCCCTGTCCAACCGTAGATCAAATCGACAGAGACACGCGGCATGATGTCTACTGCCATTTCGAGGGCGCTCCTTGCCATCTGTCCGTCGTGGTCACGCCCTAAAAATTGCAACGCTTCATCGTTGAAGCTTTGAACACCCATAGAGAGGCGTTCAATACCCGCACCGCGCCATGCGGTTAGGGACTGTTTGCTGATGTCTTTGGGGTTTGCCTCAAGACCAATTTCTAAATTATGGCTAGCTGMCCAGAGRTTTTTGGCGCTCTCAATAAGCYTATGCATATTGTGCGGGCTCAGCAAAGACGGTGTTCCGCCGCCAAAATGAATGCTGACTAAACTGCGCGGGCCGCTTAGTACGCACCAATGTTCCATATCCGCCAATATGGCACCGACCAAGGTGGTTTCCATATGGGCTTTGTTTTTGTAGATATTAAAATCACAATAAGGACAAATGCGGGCACAATAGGGCCAGTGTATATAGAGCCCAATTTTATCCATGCTTTATTGGACCATCTGGAAACCAAGCTTGAATAAATTTTGAAAATGCGTCAGCACGATGGCTTTTTGCATGTTTCTGAACCGGGTCTATTTCTGCGAAAGTTTGCGTATCGCCGCTGGCCACAAATATAGGGTCATAACCAAAACCCTTATCCCCACGCGGCGGCCAGACCAAATGGCCCTCAACCTTACCCTCATAAGTGCTGACCCCGTTCGCCGGAAAAGCCAAGGAAAGCGCGCAGATAAACCKCGCGGTTTTTACGCCGCCAACTTCCAATAGCTTATTATGTACTTTTTCCATAGCCACACCAAAATTCCGGCTCCCGTCCGGCAATTCACCCCAACGTGCTGAATAAATACCCGGCGCGCCGCCTAAGGCATCTACCGCCAAGCCGCTATCATCTGCGAGGGCCGCCATACCAGAAGCTTCTGCTGCGGTTTTAGCTTTTAACTCTGCATTCTCTGCAAATGTGGTTCCGGTTTCTTCTGGGTCAATAAGTCCCAATTCTGCCGCACTAAATGTGCGCACACCATAGGGCTTGAGCAAGGCGCGAATTTCGCGAACTTTACCTTCATTGTGGGAGGCGACGACTAATCTATTGAGAGGGTGGCGCATATTTTCTCCTATCTTGTTTTGCCCTAGGCGTAAAGCCGTGTCTGGTCACGTTCACATTTTATCTTGCTATAATACAAAATATTGATTATCGATAAGTACGAAAAGGTCACATATGAACGTAGAAGCCCTATATAAATCTGATGGCGCGCAGATTAAACCCAGTCCAGCCATCGGATTTTTAAATATCCTCCTCACTATAATTTGGTGGGCGGGCTGGGCGTTTATGGCCCTCTTTACATTGGTGTCCTTATACACAATTTTAGCTTTCTTAGGGGTCAAGGCTGTTCAGAACTCCTTTGAAGTGACGACACCGTTTATGGCTTTTATCTCGTCCGTCAGCGTTGTTGTTGTGGCAGCAGTTTTTCTAATTATTGTTCATCAGTTGCGGGAAATATGCCGCACCTTGGTCACCGGTGATCCCTTCGTACCTGAAAACGCAAACCGCTTGCGGGTTATCTGGATTGCGGCAGCGGCAGGGGAACTTTTACGTTTGGCCTCTACATTCATTATCTCTTGGATTAGCAAAACCGCTGATGGTGCATCCATTCACGCCACAGATCTGCGGGTTTATGTCTGGTTCATGGTTTTGGCTTTGATTATTCTTGCCGAAGTGTTTCGCGAAGGCGCACGTCTGCGCCAAGAACAAAAATTGACGGTATAGATATGGCCATACGTGTAAATCTTGACCGCGTATTACTAGAACGCCGTATGTCTTTGACCGARCTTTCTGACCGCATCGGTATCACACTGGCCAATTTGTCTATCCTGAAAACTGGTAAAGCACGCGCCGTACGGTTTTCAACCTTGAGCGCCCTGTGCCGTGAGCTGAATTGCCAGCCTGCTGATTTACTGGTTTATGAGCTCGAAGAAGACGAACAAACCAATGGTGCGGACAGGGCAGCGGAATAATCATTATGGAATCTGTCTCTGAACTAGCTTCTGCCATAGAGTGGACCGAGGCTCTTCCTGTTATTCAAAACGCTTTTGTGGCGCTCGGCGTGCTTATATTGGGCTGGATTGTCGCAAGGTGGGCTGACCGCATTGTTCGAAAACGGCTCGGGAATGCCAAAGGTCTGCAAGCGGATGATACATTTAGACCATTGATTGCTCTACTTGTCCGTTACGCGATAATTTTTGGTGCACTATACGCGGCGCTCGRCATTGCCGGGGTAGCGCCCGCTTCCTTGTTAGCAGTTTTCGGAGCGGCGGGTCTGGCCATTGCCTTATCTGTTCAGGGTACATTGTCCAATGTTGCTGCGGGTTTGATGTTGATATTTTTGCGCTCCATCCGGGTTGGTGAATATATTTTGACTTCAAATGTTGAAGGCACGGTTTTGGAAATTGGCTTGTTTACGACGGAGATTAAATCATCGGACGGGGTACTTATCACCGTTCCCAATGCACAAATTTGGTCGAGCCAGATCAAAAATTTCTCCCGCTACAAAACCCGCCGTATCGATATAAATATAGAAATCTCTAGGGACAATGATTTGGCTGCGGCGCTGGATGTCTTGCAAAAAACTCTTGTTGGACATCCTCTGGTCATTACCAAAGACAGCGCAGAAGTGGTTGTTGCAGGTTTCACAGCCACGACGGTGAATTTACAAGCAAGATGTTGGCTTCAATCAACAAACTTACGCGGTAATTCATCTGCCGTGCGTTTATCTGTACATGAAGCTTTGCGAGCAGAAGGCTTYAAACTACCCCCAATTGCCATTGGTAAWCTRCCCGCATAAYCTGCCCACACAATCTGTMTGCACAATCTGTCTGCATWRTMWSNCTKCNTYGWMAYMKTYYSGACATAKTTTSSNCMTATWTKSNNNTATATKGTANANNNCAANANNTCAAACAGAGGGTATATCATGACATTTTCTCGACTTCTTCTTTCTTCCGTATTTGCTTGTTCAGCCTTGGCATTCCCAGCGAGCGCACAGATCACAGATGTGAGCGGTGCTTTACATAGAAAGCATATCCAACAGCCCCGCATACAAATCGCCCTCTTGCTCGACACATCCAACTCTATGGACGGCCTAATTGGGCAAGCCAAATCCCAACTTTGGACATTAGTCAATGAACTTGGTGAAGGCAAAAAACACGGACAAACGCCTATTATTGAGCTGGCCTTATATGAATATGGCAATAGTAATATCTCGGTCTCCAAAGGTTATATTCGCCAAGTCTTATCCCTGACCACAGACTTGGATGATGTATCAGAAAAACTATTCGCACTTTCCACTGACGGCGGACAAGAATACGCGGGCGAAGTGCTGACCAAATCTCTGGACGAGTTGGAATGGTCGGACGGCAAAGACGATATGAAGTTGATTATTATCGCTGGCAACGAGCCGTTTACCCAAGGCACGGTTACATGGCAAAGCGCTTGTGAGCGCGCTAAGCARGGCGGCGTCATTATCGATACCATTCACTGCGGTGATACGGATGTTGGCATCCGCACCGGCTGGAAAGAAGCTGCGGATTGTGCTGGCGGCATTTATATGACCATCAACCAAGACGAAAAATATGTGCACGTGCCCTCGCCTTGGGACGATACATTGATCGACCTCAACAAGAAACTTAATGATACTTATTTTGGTTACGGCGCAAGCGGCGCACATCTCAAAGAACGCCAAGCTGTACAAGATAGTAACGCTGCTTCTATGAATAAGGGCGCGCAAATCAGCAGGCTTCGTGCGAAGTCTCAACCTGGATATAGTAATGAAAGCTGGGACATCATCGATGCCTATAAGAAAGACCAAAGCAGCGTACTCAGCCTAAGCGACGAGGAAATGCCGGAAGAATTAAAAGGAAAAACTGCGGGCGAGCGTAAAACCTTTATAGAAACCAAGCAGGTTGAACGTACAGATATTCAAAAACAAATCGCAGAACTAGGCCAAAAACAAAAAAACTATGTCGCGGAAAAACGCAAAGAAATGTCWGAAACAAAAACTCTCGACAACATCATGGTTACGGCAGTCCGTAAGCAAGCATCCGAGACCGGGTTTAAATACCAAGAACCAGAAGAACCTAAGCCGTAAGTTTTTCTTTTGTAAGGTTTCCCATAACGATTATATTTCTGTCCTGTAGGCACGGCTCARCAAGGCTTCAATGGCAGTGTCAACCTCTGCACTACCGTCTAGGATCGCTGCAACGGCCTCACAGATCGGCATTTSTACGCCCGCCTTGGCGGCAAGACGTTTAAGCGCAGGMGCGGTAGCAACACCCTCGGTGACTGCATTGCGGGTGGACATRATYTCTTCGAGRCTTTGACCTTGGCCAAGAGCCAAGCCGCAGGACATATTTCTTGATTGCTCGCTTGAACAGGTCAGCACCAAATCTCCWAGCCCGCACATGCCCGTCAAAGTTTTKGGCCGYGCACCTAGGGCGGCMCCCAGTCTGGTCATTTCGGCAAAGCCYCGCGCGATCAACGCCGCGTGTGCKGAGCGYCCCARCCCTTTGCCMAGTACCATGCCGCAAGCAATAGCGAGTACATTTTTAACGGCACCCCCTATTTCAGCACCAAGTACATCTGTGCTGAGATAAGGGCGGAARCTTTGWGCRGCAATRGCTTTGGCRAGACCAACGCCCAAATCTTCGTCCTCYACCGCCAAGGTRACYGCCGTYGGYAGACCRGCCGCGACATCAACGGCAAAACTAGGGCCAGAYAGTACRGCCGGGATAGTGTTYGGCAAAACATCTATCAACACTTCTGACATAAAGCTCAGTGTGGAAATTTCGATACCTTTAGAACACAATACAACYGGCAAACCATCCGAYGTGTAAGGKGCAAAATTCGCCAATGTCGCGCGCATATGCTGGGCCGGYGCWACAGCRAGTACAGCATCTACCCCTGCTAAATCAGCCATGTCGRAACTAGCATGCAAAGACGGATGAAGTTTCACAYCGGGTAAATARAGTGTGTTTTCATGCTTGTTATTAATAGCAGCGCTACATTCTTTTTCRAATGCCCAGAGCATTACATCGCGGCCGGATGCGGCCAAAGTTTGTGCCAAAGCCGTGCCCCAGGCACCGCCGCCGATAACGCCAAATTTTTGGAATGTTTTTACTGTCATGACTTTGGTCCTTTTTTGCCAAATCCGCTCGCAGGGTTTTGAATAGCGCTGCCCATATCAAGTGGCCAACGGGGTCTGGCTTTTACATCAAGTGTGTCTACTTGTCCCAACAACAATCTTTCAGCGCCAACCAAAGCAATCATCGCACCATTATCCCCGCAATATTTAAGCGGTGGCGCGATCAAGGTAAAGTCCTTGTCCGCACATAAATTTTCTAGGGCGGCGCGGATCGTCGCATTTGCCGCGACCCCGCCCGCAACAACAAACCGGTAAGGGCCTTTGTTAGATTGGGTATGCGTTTTTATGAACATATCCATGGCATTGGCCGTCCGGTCGCACAATACATCACTGACGGCTTGTTGGAAACTAGCAGCAAGATCAGCTTTGCCCTGCTCACAGGTATTACCAAGTTTATCAAACGCCCGCGCTGTTGCCGTTTTTAAGCCAGAGAAGGAAAAATCCGCATGGGGCTTACCCTTAAAAGGGCGCGGCAAAGAAATTGCCTTTGGATTACCAAAGGCCGCCATCCGCTCTAGTGCTGGCCCGCCCGGAAAGCTCAGCCCCATAATTTTCGCCGTCTTGTCAAATGTTTCGCCTGCCGCATCATCAACAGTTGAGCCAAGCCGCGTGAAATCACCAACACCGTCTACGCTGAGAAGTTGAGTGTGTCCGCCTGATACCAATAASAGTAAATACGGAAATGGGCAGTCCTGTGTCAGGCGCGGGGATAACGCATGCCCCTCCAAGTGATTGACACCAATTAAAGGGATATCCAAAGACACGGCTAAGCCTTTAGCCGCCAATAATCCRGTCATCACCCCGCCGATAAGGCCRGGGCCAGCCGTTGCAGCTACGGCGTCCAAATCGTCCCAAGTTACATCTGCGCTCTCTACTGCACCTGCAATTAAGCTTTCAATCTTTTGCATATGTGCGCGGGCTGCAATTTCCGGTACGACCCCACCGTACGGTGCATGGGCTTCATTTTGTGAAGCTACCAAAGATGACAACACATCAATCCGGCCATCTTTATGTCGACAGACAATCGATGCGGCAGTTTCATCACAAGAAGATTCAATACCCAAAACCAGAACGGATTGGGAGGCAGAGGTCTTTGGTGGGTTTTTAGAGGTTTTTAACATATATTTGCCATACAGGGCTTGAGTTCTTGCGTCAATTTGAACCTTGATGCGAAACCGTGCTGCGCTTAAACTCGCAGATAGGAGTGCGACATGAACAACGACACGGGCAACGATACGGGCAACGATACGGGCAACGATGTGAACGATGACGAAACAGAAGTTGAAAACACTGAAGTTGATGCTGAAGGTGACGCTGAAACAGAATCTGAAGACGAGGCCGAACAAGACTTAGAGACCGAGTTTGAGGCTAAAGAGGAAATAACTGCCCCCAAGCGCGCTAAATTTAATTTAGGTTTTTTGCTGAACAGATTTGTATTGTCTATAGTGTTGGGCGGCACGCTCGGAATTGTCGGCAGCAAAATACTGGCAGGGCCAGATAAAACCATCGCTCTTAGAACCGAACTACAACAAAGCCTTGATGATCTACGACAGGCAACACAAAGCCAAACCAAACAACTTGGCACCGCAGTCAATAATTCACAAGAGAAAGCCAAGACCCGATTAAACACACTGCAATCAGAAAACCGAGCTTTAGCCTATCAAGTAGAGGCGCAGAAGCAAACTATTGCCCAACTGCAAAACAATACCGAAGCAAACTTAAAAACTCTCACTGACCGCATTGCAGTTCTTGAAGCCTTAAGCGGAGAAAATACGGATGTGTTTGTCGGCGCTGGCTCTATTACTGCTCGCTTAGATGCTCTGGAGGAAAGCCTTATAGCCACCAATAATGCTCAAGCTCAAGATATAGCCGGTGAAGTTTCTACAAAATCATCAGAAGAAGCCTTTGCGAATGAAACAATGAGCGTGGGGCAAATATCAGCAAAACCAGCTTCTGGTCCAACAGGGCAAGCCGCGCTGGATGTTCTCATTGATACATTTCCACGCGCAAAAATGTTGGCAGCCGTCAAGGCGCAAGAAAAAGTCGCAAGTAAAAAAACAGGCTGGCTGAAGCGAGCCCTGAGCAAACATATCAGAGTGGGCAATGATAATGCTCCCGACCCATATGTCACAATTAATGCAGCGGAGACGGCGCTTAGAAATGGGTACGTGACAGCTGCTCTCGAACAGATTGCACACCTTAACCCGCCAGTTCGCACCAGTGCTGCTGAGTGGATGCAAGCTGCAAAAAAAGCCGCACCAAGTATTGAATAGGTGCAAAACCAAAAATAGGAAACCAGTATGGCCCGCCGTTTAATTTTACCGTTGATTTTACTTGTCGTTCTTGCAGGTCTGTTGGCTTATGTCGGCGGACAGCGGGGTATATTGTTTGAGTTTTTACCCGAACAACCACCAACAGGAGATTTTATATCTCTWCAAGCAGCCATTGTTGGCGGTGCTGCCATTATTCTTAGCATTGTTGCACTATCGGCATTGGTGTTTTGGATACGGCGCCTCCCTAACCGTATGCTAAAGGGCATGGGCCGCAGACGCGGCGAGCAAGGGCTTGACGCAGTRGAACAAGCGCTGCTTGCTATCGAATCCRGKGATGGTGCGAAGGCGCTTAAAAGRGCAAAGAAAGCCAGTGATTTACTTGACCGTCCGAGCTTAACGGCTCTGATTTCTGCCAAAGCGGCGGAAATTGGCGGGGAATACGACGATGCCCATATCCATTATACAGAGCTTAAAAACAACCCATATACAGAGGCAGCAGGCCTGCACGGGCTGGCACGACTTGCAGAAAGCCGTGGGGATCATGTCGCCAGCATAGAAATGGCGAAGGCCTCTTTTGAAAATTCAAAATTGCCAATGTGGTCGTTCGACCTTTTATACACCTCCCAAGTCGCTGTGAACGATTGGGAGGGCGCCTTGGAAACATTGGCCACCGCAGAAAAACGCAAACTCTTGGGCAAAAAAGAAATCCGTCGTCGCCGCTCCGTGTTGCTCTCTGCTAACGCACATGCTTTGGAGGCGGCCGATCAGCAAAGCGGTGCACTGGAACAAGCCAAACGCGCTGCAGAATTATCCCCGGGGTTCGCGCCCGGCGTAGCTTTGGCGGCCCGGTTACTAGACCAAGACAAACAATCCAAAAAGGCGGCGCAAATTATTGAAAAAGCCTGGGCGAAAAGCCCACATCCCGCACTCGCACTTGCTTATAGAGATCTATGGCAGGGCGAAACTGCCAAAAATATTGCAACTAAAATAAACACTTTAATCAAAACCAACGCGGATCACCGTGAAAGCAAAATCCTTGCTGCCGAACAAGCGTTGTCGAATAGTGATGGTGTTACGGCTTTGTCTGCTCTGGACGGTTTACTGCAAGGCGAAGATACATCGGCACGTTTATGCACGTTGGCAGCCCAAGCTGAAAACATGTTRGGTAATGCTGTGGATGCCAARACATGGCAACATCGTGCGGYYAGTGCGCCGATTGAAGCCGACTGGTCTGATCTGGATCCGGACGGTRCCGCGTTTAACTACACGGATGCTGATTGGCAAAGATTGTCTYTKTCCTACGGCGAAAATGGYACTTTGATCCACCCCCGTTACGAAGCRCACAAACGCTGCCGTGTCGTTGCGGARTTTGCACCTGCACCTCGGGAAGNNANTGGACTACAGGCTGAAGAYGCGCCAAGTCCTGATAATCCAGGCGTGGACGAAACGGCAACAGAYAGCCAAGACCTTTCTGAGCGCTTRGATAAACTGTTAGACGACAGCCCTTAGTTCAATAGGCRGTGTTTAAATAGGCGATAGATTTATACTTAAATGTGCGGTAAAGAGGTAATACACGTAAATGGAGTTTCCTATGTTGAAAGTTTATGGCCATTTTTTATCCATGCCGACCAATAAAGTGCGGTTATGTGTGCGTTATTTRGGRCTRCCTCATGAATATATWCATRTAGACTTACAGGGCGGAGAACACTTAAAGCCCGAATATCTTGAGAYCAAYGCYGCCGGCCGCGTCCCTGCTATTGATGATAGCGGGTTTACCCTGAGCCAATCTGATGCAATTTGTAAATATCTGTGCGCACTCTCAGGACCGTCCTCGTTTTATCCAGCGGATAYTAAAAAGCAGGCGGAGATCAATCAATGGATTGATTTTTCTTCCCAGCATATTTTACAAGCCGTAGCCCGCTTGTTCTTTAATCGTGTTATCACMAAAATGATCGGTGAGGAMCCTGATACRGCTTCTRTCAAAACTGGTGAAAGCATGYTRTCACGCGACTTGCCCTTACTCGAAACACAGTTGAAGGGCCGCGACTATATTATGGGCGACCATATTACCCTCGCTGATATTAGTCTAGTTGCGGCATTAGAGCCCAGCGAGATGTSCGGCGTTGATTTGAAACCCTACCCCAGTATTGTAAAATGGCGTGAACGTTTAGCGGSACGAGAGTTTTATCAACGCGTTCACAAGCGGTTTGGCGCAGAAATGCCGAACTAATTATCAAGGAATGTTAGAAAAACTGCCCAAACGAAGGAGAGTTCATTGCGGTCTCAATTACTTAAACACCTGCCTGTAATTTTGGCTCTATATGCGATTTCCGTATTTGGGTCAGCATCGGCAATTGCGCAAATATCTGCGGCAAACAATCCAGAAGACGGCATTTGGGTTAAACTGTGTGCGACAGGCACCCAGATTTTTATCCCGGTGGACACACTGTCAGGAGATGAAGAACCAGCGCCGACGGGTGGTCACAGCCAAGCTTGTCATGCCTGCGCGGATCGGCGGATTGGCGATAGCGGCGGCGATGATGATATTGCTGCACTATGAAATTTCGTAAATTTCCCAACCCTAACGCGAAGGATCGCCGCTATATACTCCAAATGCAGGATGGTGCTAATTGGAAAACCGTCCGCAAAAATAGCGCCGCTTATAATATTTTTCTGAACGCTACGGGGCAAAGCGAAATTGACGCACAGGATGCGAAACCATTCACGCCAAAGTCTTACCGGGATTTTATGCTCAGCGAAGCGCACTATATCAATGCGGCCAGCAATTACGCCAAGACCGCACGYCCGCTTGCTTACYGCATCACGCAAATATACAAAAAACTGACAGGCAAGACCCATCCGAAATTAAAGCCTGCACMTCTTTGGTATAAGCARCCTATATTTTACATGGGYGGGCATATGAATTTTTRCGGGSACGGTGCGGAGATTGCTTGGCCAGCATATTCATCCTCAATTGATTATGAGTTAGARGTSGGSTTTGTAYTMGCAAAACCGCTTTACAACGCAACGCCCGAACAAGCTGAGGCGGCTATTGGAGGGTTTGTTGTTTTCAATGATTTTTCTGCCCGTGATGTGCAAATGCCGGAAATGGCGAGCGGCTTCGGGCCGCAAAAATCTAAACATTTTGCAAATGCGATTTCACCTGAATTTGTGACTGCGGATGAAATTTTGCCGCATATTAATGCGCTARTYGGTACGRTCAGTATCAACGGCAAACAGATCAGCACAGTTTCCTCGGCCGGCATGCAGTTTACTCTTGGCGAAGCTCTTGCCCATGTTAGCCAAGCAGAGCATCTATATCCTGGAGAATTTTTTGCTACAGGTACCTTGCCTGGTGGCTGCGGKTTGGAGAATGGACACTTTCTCAAYAAAGGCGATGTGGTTACAATTGCTATTGAAGGGATCGGCTCTTTAACCAATAAGGTGGTTTAAAGCTTTACSGTATAAGAGGAAAACATGGCAGGATTTAATCCTTATTTTAGTGTGGCCAAGCGGTTATTGCGGTTGCGCAAAAAACCAATTTTGGCAACCCGCCTAGGGGCGAATTGGAAGCTGTATCCCAGTGACTGGATTGACAACCGCCTGTTGATTGGCCGTCCGTTTGAACAAGCGCAACTGAAGTTTGCCCAAGAATGCATCGCAGAAAACGGTTTAACTTCCTTTTATGACTGCGGTGCCAACATTGGCCTATATAGTGTATTACTTGGTGTAGGCGCGCCCAGCCTTACTGYACTTCATGCTTTTGARCCTGTGCCTAAAACATGGTCGCGGTTGTGTGAAAATTTGAGTTTGAACGGTTTACGAGATAAAGCCACCGCGCATAATTACGGRCTAGGCACAAAATCTGAAACCCTGATCATTGCTTTTGATAAGAAATCATCCGGTACAGCTACGCTTGATCAAAACGAAAAAAACAACCCGAAGCGGGATTTTACCGACCGCCAACATGTACAAATTCACAGTTTTGACAGCCAGTTTAAYGTAWCCGGCACATCTGCTTTTYTRAAGCTTGATATGGAAGGCCATGAAGCCGAAGCCCTTATGGGCATGGAGAACATGCTCGCCAACAATGATTGTTTTTTGCAAATTGAGTTGTGGGAAAAAAACCGCGAGCAAGTGAAAAACTGGTTAGCGCAACGTGGGTATTTTGTTTTTCATGAAATACATCATGACATTTATTTCAAACGAAGCGGCTAATCACCAAACACCAAGCTCTACCAATTTAATTCGGATATGCGCAGGGAGGCTGTCTACCTCGCCAACACTAGATAAATCAGCTGGGGCATCTTCGGGCTTAAGATAGCGCCAGCCCTGAAAAGCCCGCTTTGGTGTCGGCACCACAGGCACTAAATCCGGTGCAAGCACAATTCGGCAGGCTTTCCGGCCATCTTGTGTGTGTGTTTCAGCCAGATCAACGATGGTATTACGGCACTGGATTATGCCCTTAATGACCCAATAAATTGACCCGCCCTCCAAAACCTCTGCTTTTTGGCGCGGAGACATGCGGGTAATATGRTCAGCAAAAGCTGGYAGCCCTTCTTGCGCTCGYCTTTGCGCCAAACCTTGCTGATAGGCCGCCAGGGTTTCAATAGACTTGGAGCCGACAGATAATTTAATCAGATGAATTGTCATGCCTCATCCTAGCAAGCCAGCTTAGGATAAGAAAGGAGCATCCAAGTTAAATCTATGTGTTTATTTTGTCGTTCTACGCAATTGCGCTTTGACCATGTAGAACATTCCGCCCATGATCATCATTGCCCCAACCAAAAGAACAACCGGCGCTAAAAATTCATCCATTGCACCCATATTGGTGATAGGGGAAAACTTCATTTTCCACAGAGAACCACCGATCAATAGTAAGCCAACAACCAAAGCCGTCCAGAACGCACCAGCGCCCTTTACTTTCYTTTTTTGTASCTTTTTCGGAGTGGGTTGTTCTAGCGTGGTGTCKCCTTCARATTCCATAACKTCTGCTTCTAKAGTTTCTGACAYCATGGTTTCATGTTCCACATATTCATGTTCCACAGCTTCGTGCTCTACAGGCTCARATTCTTGCATTTCAATATCATGAACTTCAGWTTCTRMAAYTTCTGTYTCAKWKRYRACKWYRGYMTCTRMNAGNNCTTCKKYSTCAKTGKYWWCMATGWKMTYKKCYAGKSSYTCRYYSWCRKYTKCKKCSRYRAKRKYRWYTRGKSRCWSAYTYWCGTCTKSSKCKRMMWYGGCWWYWKGYKNCATATSTTCGTCTTGCTCAAATTCGGCTTCATGCTCATATGCGACTTCAGATTCAGTTTCAACCTCAGCCTCAGCCTCAAATTCTGGCTGAATCTCAACAACATTATCTATAACGACCTCTTCAATTACATCATCTTCAGAGATAGTGTCATTGACGGAGGGCTCGTCCAGGGTATCTTCATATATTTGCGGGGCTGCAGCCCGCTCGCTAAGCATAACAGCAGCAGCGGCATCATCTTCGCTATGCGGTTCCTGAACCGGCGGCTCTGCGTATGGGGCTTGCTCAACAAAGCCGTCCTCATCAGATGTACTAAAGACCTCAATATCATCTTCTCCGGATTTAACCGTGTCGTCGTGTAGGGGCGGCACTTCATAACGCGGCGCAGCAACAATACCCAATGCCGGGTGCAGGAACAGAGCCTTTTCTGCAGTGCGGCGGCGAACCAAGGCATCTATTACATATGTTTTTTCGGCAATTATGCTTTTGCGCCATTCATCGAACCCTGCTGCAGCAGCGAGAGGCTGACCGTTATTCAAATAATGTAAAACAGTGGATTCAGAGAAAGCATCAATACCAATATTAAAAGCAAGTGACACCAGAGCGTCAAACTGGCCCTGAGACAGGGGCGCATGAACAATGTGGTTGATTATTTTTTCTATGGGCGCGATATCTGCCTTTAATATTTCTTCGGCCTTCTTTTGTGTCAAAAGCGACGCCTCACCTAATACGTATGAATGGCCATAACCAATAACCTTTTGGCCGGAAACCAAAGCAGTTTCAACGGGCCGGAAGCCTTCATAAGCTTTAATCAGCTCAAGGCCATCTTCAGAAATATTATACTCATATGCCATAATTGCTCCAAAACAATACGATTTTCATCTTATCTAACAAGTGCAAATTTTATACCATTTTCTCGAAATACGGGAAGTTTTTACAGAAGAAACGCTCCTGCCAAACCTAAAAACACAAGAAAGCCAACAACATCTGTAACCGTCGTTACAAATACGGTAGAAGCTACGGCCGGATCAGCCCCGACCTTTTTCAGGCCAAGCGGCACAAGTATTCCAGCTAGACCCGCACAAAACAAATTAAAGACCAAAGCCGCTGCAATTACAAATGACAGTTTAAAATTGTCGAACCAAGCCAATGTAATAATACCAAGAATAGTTGCAAAAATCAACCCATTGACAATGGCGGCAAGAGCTTCGCGCCGGATAGCTCTTTTTGTGTTGGCCGGCGTTAAATCCCGGGTCGCCAAAGCCCGTATAGCAACGGTAAGCGCCTGGGTGCCGGTATTGCCACCCATGGAAGCAACGATTGGCATTAAAACGGCCAATGCTACTAATTTTTCAATCTCCTCTTGAAACAAGGAAATCACAAACGACGCGGCGATAGCCGTTAGCAAATTAACGAACAGCCACGGCGCACGCGCCATAACTGTACTGCCCACAGTGTCAACCAGTCCAGCCTCGCTCACGCCAGCCAGTGCCAACATATCTTCGGTATGTTCATCATGAATGATTTCAACGATATCATCGACAGTAATCATTCCCGACAACCGGCCGTCCGCATCAACTACCGGCGCAGAAATCAGATCAAATTTTTCAAAGAGATAGGCTACGTCCTCTTGGTCCAACTCCGGTTTAATGACAGTTAAATTATTATCCATTATGTCTTTAAGTACCAAATCGGGGCCACTGCGCATCAATGTCGATAACGGTAAATAACCAAGTGGATGAAAATGCGCATCTATTACATAAACATCAAAAAACTTATCCGGCAGATTATCATCACCCATTTCATTTTGAGTGCGCATATGTTGTATGGTCTGGTGAACAGTCCAAAATTCCGGCGCTGCAACAAATTCGCGCTGCATCAACCGGCCAGCGGTTTCCTCGTCGAAAGCAAATCCGTCTTCAATTTCTTTACGGTCTTGCKCTGACAGGTCGGCTAGAACYKCTGCAYGGCGCYCTTYGGGAAGTTCTTCAAAAATCTGGATAGCRTCATCAGAATCCAGCTCTTTCATCGCTTTGGAAATTTGCGCAGGCTCTAACAGAGGCAGAATATCTTCCACCACTTCGTCTTCAAGTTCAGCGAGTAGCAAAGGACTAATAACGTCCGGCGCCAGCACCACTAAAGCATTGCGATCATCAGATGATAATTGCTCAAATCGGTCGGCCAATTCCGCTGGATGCTCATCTGCAAGCAAGTTTCGGATTGCCTCACCATCACCGTTTTGGATAGCCTTACGCAAGGCATCTACATGGCCCACATCCAAGTCTGCCGAAGAGGCGTGCGGCACTTCAATGACTTCAGACAGTTCTGACATGCGCCCTCCTCTAAATTAAATGATGCTAGATTACGTATGCTGTCTTATACCGATTTGTTCGGGTTTCCATAGGAAAATTTTAGAGTGGTGGTAGGACCGTATACTCTCATGTTCTAAGCATAAGAAGCCTGGTAGATTTATAATAGATATACATGTAGGATTGCAGATAATCAGGATGTGAAGACCAAACTCTTATGAATACCGTTATGTTACAAACCATTGTCGATGCACTGCCACAACCCGCTCTAGTCTTGGACTTTGATTATAAAATTCAAAGTGCAAATTTAGCGGCGGCAAGTCTATTTGAAACCACGCTAACGGGCATGGATTTTGTACGGATCGTGCGCCAACCCACTGCGATTAAATGTTTGAATATGGCGGTAAAGACCGGGAAATTAAAAACCTGTGATCTAGTGTTACATTTACAAACACCGCGTACCTATAAAGCCAGCGCTGCATCTTTGGTTGCCATGGGAGAAAATTGTATCTTGTTTACGCTCCTTGACGTTTCGGCTGCAATTGATGCCGAGAAATCGCGCTCTACCTTTGTCGCCAATGTGAGCCACGAACTCCGCTCACCCTTAACATCCCTGATGGGCATTGTGGAAACTTTGCAAGGGCCGGCGCATGATGATGTTGCCGCTCGCGATAATTTTCTCAGCCTTATGCAAGGAGAAACTGAGCGCATGTCTAGATTGGTTGGCGATCTTCTTTCTTTGTCTAAACTCGAAGCCAAAGAACATTTACCGCCAGATGGGCAGGTTGATATTCCTAAATTATTACGGCGAATTATGACCGTACTTTCTGAAAGTAAAGCCGAATATAAAAACCGTATTGTCTTGGACGTTCCTAAAAGTTTACCCCTTATAACTGGCGATCCAGATGAACTAATAGAAGTGTTTCAAAATTTAATTGAAAATGCTTTGAAATATAGTGAACCCAAAACGAAGGTTGATGTCTGTGTTACGCAAAGCAAAAATAAAATAACGATCACCATTAAGGATCACGGCGAAGGCATCGCACCCGAACACTTGCCGCGCCTGACGGAACGTTTCTACCGTGTCGACAAGGGCCGCTCTCGCGAGACAGGCGGTACAGGGCTCGGTCTTGCCATTACCAAGCATATTCTCAACCGCCACCGAGGCAGACTTTCTATCAAAAGCAAAATCGGTGTCGGAAGTTCGGTTAGCGTTATTTTACCCAATTAAACCGCGCCGCCTCTCTTGTCATAAAACCATCATATAACTGTCATATAGCTGTCACTGGCTTGTATGAAAACCGCCATGAAAACTCATTATTCGCAGACGTGAAGGCGAAACGGTTTCGCCCATATGACAAAAAGAATGATGAAAGAGATGACAATGTTAAGAAAAATAATGACAACGAGTGTGCTCGCACTTAGCCTTGCGGCATGCGGGGGCAAAGACACGCCTAAACCACCGACGGAAAGTGTAAGCACACCAGCGCAAACCAGCTATATGCGCAACCAGATAAAAATCGTCGGATCGTCCACAGTGTATCCATTTGCAACGACAGTTGCTGAAAATTTCGGCCGGACAACAAAGTATAAAACACCAATAGTTGAGAGCACAGGTTCTGGCGGCGGCTTGAAACTCTTTTGCTCCGGTCTTGGTGCAAATCACCCTGATATCACCAACGCGTCCCGGCGCATCAAAGCGTCCGAAGTCAAACGGTGCGCTAAAAACGGTATCAACGACATTGTCGAAGTTAAAATTGGCTATGACGGTATTGTCTTGGCCAATTCCCGTAAATCTCCTCGCTTGGAATTAAGCCTGAAGGACGTATTTCTGGCATTGGCTAAAAATGTACCAGACGGCAAGGGCGGCACCACGGCAAACCCATATAAAACATGGAACGATGTCAATCCTGCACTTCCCAATGTGAACATAGAAGTTATGGGTCCACCGCCAACATCCGGCACACGCGATGCATTTGTTGAGCTAGCGATGGAAGGCGGCTGTAAGACATTTGATTGGATCAAAGCCTTAAAGAAAACCCATAAGCCCGCATACAAAACTCTTTGCCACACTATACGTGAAGACGGAGCTTTTGTGGAGGCCGGTGAAAATGACAATCTGATTGTTCAAAAACTAAATGCTAACCCAAGGGCTTTCGGCATATTTGGGTTTAGCTTTCTCGACCAAAATGCAGACAGTGTTCAAGGCAGTATCGTGGACGACACCGCCCCGACATTTGAAAATATTTCCAATGGGGCATACCCTGTTTCGCGGTCTTTGTATTTCTACGTCAAGAAAGACAATATTGGCAAAGTACCAGGGATTACCGAATATCTCGGTGAGTTCCTGAGCGATAAAGCCAGCGGTGCAGACGGATATTTGGCGGAAAAAGGTCTCATTCCAATGAACGACGCTGAACATGCAAAATGGAAAACCAGCGTTCTTGGCCTTGAAATTTTGATTTTGGATTAGGAAATCTACTCATGGAACCATCAGTTGATTTAAGGCTCAGGCACGCACGCCGCAGCACACAAATCAAAGAGCTTGTCATTCAGTCTTTGCTGATCGCAAGCTCGCTGGTGGCTATTCTTACGACTGTGGGGATTGTGGCTTCACTTGCGTTTGAAGCCTTTCGGTTCTTCGAGAAAATTCCCCTGACCGATTTTTTGTTTGGGCTTGAGTGGTCCCCGCAAACGGCCATTCGTGAAGATCAGGTTGGATCTAGCGGTGCCTTCGGTGTCATCCCCCTTCTCACGGGCACCCTACTCATTAGCTTCATCGCAATGTTGGTAGCCACGCCGCTCGGTCTACTATCTGCCGTATATCTTGCAGAATATGCCCGGCCAAATACCCGCGCAATTATCAAACCCTTGCTGGAATTACTCGCTGGTATTCCAACCGTAGTTTACGGGTTTTTTGCAGCCCTTGTCGTCGCACCCATCATCCGAGCGGGCGGGTCTGGCGTTGGATTTGAAATATCATCTGAAAGCGCCCTAGCCGCTGGACTAGTCATGGGCATTATGCTCGTACCGTTTATTTCGTCATTGTCTGATGATGTCATCAACGCGGTGCCACAAGCTTTGCGAGATGCCTCATTAGGCATGGGCGCAACGCCAGCAGAAACCATCACCAAAGTCGTTCTCCCTGCCGCAACGCCCGGAATTATGGGTAGTCTTTTACTCGCAGTTTCCCGCGCCATTGGGGAGACTATGATCGTGGTTATGGCAGCGGGTCTAGCAGCCAAGCTCAGCCTTAATCCTTTGGAGGCCGTGACGACAATGACCGTGCAAATTGTCACTTTGCTAACAGGCGACCAAGAATTTGATAGCGCCAAAACATTGGCTGCTTTTGCCATTGCCTTATATTTGTTTGTTTTGACACTTGGGCTGAATGTCGTCGCACTGAAAATTGTTGATAAATACAAGAAGCAATATGACTGATTTCGTACAAACAACATATGAATTGACCACCTCGCCAAGCCTTAAGCGTCGCCACGCTAAAGAAGCCCGGTTTAAATGGTATGGACGTATTGCCATCCTGATAGCACTGAGCTTTTTGGTGTTTATGTTCAGTGCTATTCTCTTGCGCGGCATGGGCGCTTTCCAGCAAACAAAAATAAGCCTTGAGATTACCTTTTCAGAGCAAGTCATTGATCCAAGTGGTACCCGCGACCCAGAAACCCTCGCGCTCGCAAATTACAAACCTGTACTGACGGCGGCTTTAGCAAAGACATTCCCGAACGTTACTGAACGCCGTGATAAAAAACGCCTCTATAAGCTTCTTTCAAGTGGGGCGGTCTACGAATTGGGAAAGCTTGTAAGCGGTAATTTAGACCTGATCGGAACGACCCAAAGCATCTGGCTACCGGCGGCGTCTGAAGTTGATCTTTTCATGAAGGGAAAAATTGACAAAAGCCTCGCCGAAGAGCTGCGCCGCCTCAAAGACAAAGACATCGTTTATATCGAAATGCTTGAACAAAACGGCCAAATAAAGAAGAAATTCAACACAGCATTTTTCACCAATGGGGATAGCCGTGAGCCTGAAATGGCCGGTATATTAGGCGCAACTTTGGGTTCGTTTTTCTCTTTGCTGGTCTGCTTTATGATTGCCTTCCCCTTAGGTATATCGACGGCGGTTTACCTTGAAGAATATGCCCGTAAATCGAAGCTCACCGATCTGATTGAAATTAACATCAACAATTTAGCCGCCGTGCCTTCCATCGTGTTTGGCCTGCTTGGTTTATCAATATTCTTGGGTGTGTTTCACATCCCGCGTTCCACCCCGCTTGTGGGCGGCATGGTATTAGCGCTGATGACATTACCGACCATTATTATTGCAGCAAGGGCCAGCTTGCGTTCGGTTCCGCAGTCGGTTCGAGATGCGGCGTTTGGCCTTGGAGCCAGTAAAACACAAGCGACCTTTCACCACGTTGTACCGCTTGCCATGCCCGGCATGTTAACGGGAACAATTTTAGGCATGGCGCAGGCTCTCGGCGAAACGGCGCCACTTTTAATGATTGGTATGGTGGCATTTATTGTCGACATCCCGCACGGGGTAACGGACGCGGCAACCTCATTGCCAGTACAAATATTCTTATGGGCAGACAGCCCAGAGAAAGGCTTTGTCGAGCGCACATCTGCGGCGATTATCGTGCTGCTCGCCTTTTTAATCTTGATGAATTTACTCGCCGTATTTTTACGCAGAAAACTTGAACGGCGCTGGTAAGGTATAAAGCAATGGGAATGATTATGAATATGCAAACTGAACAAGCATCGGCATTAAAACCACCAATTTTAAGTGCTAATAACGTTGATGTTTTTTACGGTAAAAAACAAGCAATTGATGATGTAAGTCTGGATATTCCTGTAAACCAGATAACGGCGCTTATCGGGCCGTCCGGTTGCGGTAAATCGACATTCCTGCGCTGTTTCAACCGCATGAACGATACGATTTCTGTTTGTAAAGTCACAGGCGATATCCGCTTTGCCGGTCAAGATATATATGCACCCAAAGTTGACGTTGTTGCTCTGCGGGCCCGTATCGGTATGGTGTTTCAAAAAGCCAACCCGTTTCCAAAATCTATTTTTGATAATGTGGCTTACGGGCCACGTATTCACGACCTCGCGGAAAATAAAGACCATCTTGAAGACATCGTCATTACGTCTTTAAAGCGTGCAGGTCTTTATGATGAGGTGTCTGACCGTCTCGACGAATCGGGTACAAGCCTGTCCGGCGGACAGCAACAACGCCTGTGTATTGCCCGCGCCATTGCCGTGGACCCACAAGTCATTTTGATGGACGAGCCTTGCTCCGCTCTAGATCCGATTGCCACTGCGGTCGTCGAAGATCTCATGGAAAGCATGAAGGAAAAATACACGATCGTTATTGTCACCCACTCCATGGCGCAAGCAGCGCGGATTTCGCAAAAGACGGCGTTTTTCCATTTGGGCAAATTAGTGGAATGCGGCGATACCGAGAAAATATTCACCAACCCCGAAGACATACGCACACAAAATTACATTTCTGGAAAGATTGGCTAGGAGTCGACTATGAACACCCAACATATAGTATCCTCATTTAATGATGATCTTAACCGCCTCGAAAGCCTGCTCCTCGAAATGGGCGGCCTCGTAGAAAAACAACTTCTTGAGGCCACTCAAGCCCTACGCAAAGAAGACCGCGTGCGCGCCAAAAAAGTCCTTAAGGGTGATAAGCGTATCAACAAACTTGAAGCGGAATTGAACGAAAATGCCATCAAAATTCTGGCTCTGCGTCAACCTGTCGCCGCAGATTTGCGCAATGTGGTCATGACCCTTAAAATGGCGAGCCATTTGGAACGTATTGGCGATTACACCAAAAATATGGCGCGGCGTACAAATACCATTACCAAGGCGGAAGCTTTCACAGGTTCAATCGGGACATTGGTACGCATGAGCGAGTTGGTGCAGAACATGATTAAGTCCGTGTTAGACGCTTATAACAAACGCGACGCAGATGCTGCGCAGGACATACGCATAGCCGACGAAGGTGTTGACCAAATGCACAACACTTTGTTTCGTGAGTTGCTCACTTATATGATGGAAGATGTACGTAATATTTCAGGCTGTATGCACTTGCTGTTTATTGCTAAAAACATTGAACGCATGGGCGATCATGTAGCGGATATTGCCCAAGAAATCATTTTCCTTGTCACTGGTAAATGGCCAGAAAACAAGCGTCCCAAGGGCGACAAAACCAGTAAAATTATTATTGAGCCTAATGACATTAAAAACGAACAGGCGTAAGGCACACGTATGAAACCGCTCATCCTCATTATCGAAGACGAACAAGCACAAGCTCAAATATTACAATACAATCTTGAGGCTGAAGGCTACCGCGTCAAACACGCCCCTACGGCGGATGAGGGCTTACTGCTTATCCAAGAATACAGCCCTGACCTTATTTTGCTCGATTGGATGTTACCTGATATGTCCGGCATAGAGGTCTGCCGCCAAATCAAAGCCAATCCTGATGCAAAAACAATCCCCGTCATCATGCTCACCGCGCGCGGAACCGAAGACGATAAAGTCCGCGGGCTCGGGGTTGGAGCAGATGATTATGTGGTTAAACCCCACTCTATCAAAGAGCTTATCGCCCGTATAAAAGCGAATTTACGCAAAGCCGGTATCGGCAATACCGAACTAACTTACGGCGGCGTAATTATGAATACGGAAACCCACCGCGTCAGCCGCGATGACCAAAACATCAAACTCGGCCCCACTGAATTCCGCCTTCTCAAAGTATTCTTGGAGCGCCCACAAAAAGTCTGGAGCCGCGCCGCACTCCTCGACCATGTGTGGGGTACAGATATATATGTGGATGAGCGCACGGTCGACGTCCACATTGGCCGCCTTAGGAAGGCCTTAAACACCGATAACAAAAAAGACCTCATCCGTACCATAAGAAGCGCAGGCTACGCCCTCGATGTGGAAGAGTGATTATAGGGGAAAACCACACCTTTTATAGGGTATTTTGGACTACAACCAGCTTACACCTGCTGTAGCGACAACCATTTTTCTTCGTTTACACCCATGATGAGCAACCAAAAAGCCATCATTACTTCACCTATGAACAGAAACTGAGCAAATTGAAACCCGATATCTGGCAAAAGAATGTAGATGAAACTATCTGCGATATAGCCAAAACAACCGATCATCAAAGCAATACCAATTATTTTGGGCATAAAATTAGATTTATAAACAAGGTAACCCATTGGAAACAGCCATAACCCCCAAAAGATACCCGCAATAATAATGCCGTACTGATGGATGCCTAAAAACAACAATACAAACGATTCTGAAATATCTGGACTGTCCAAAATCAATAATATCGCGCCGTGGTTCACCTCATTCAATAGCGCGATTGGTACACCAAGTACGGCCAGTAATACTAATATTTTTGCAACATTTTGATTCACTGAAACAAATAACCGGTAGAGCATGAGGACCAAAATTATATCCACAAGCTGGACCAATAATGCGGCCAACATGGATAATTTAAACATACCTTCATTGTCTCGTAAATTGGCGACCGTAGCCGTTAAGTCCCCATCGACGACGAGCATTGGAATATACATAATTCCCAATATACCCAGAGGTATGAGCAGAAAATACATGAACCCAGCGAGCCTTGCAAAAGATTTAAGGGGCGGTAGTTTGTTGGCATTTGTCATCTGTATCTCGCATTTTATAATTTTTAATTTATGATGATCCTATCATATCCATGCATAAATATTTATAAATTGCCAAAATATGTAATTATGATATGCGTATACGTATGGATTGGCGATCGGTAAAATTTGACTGGAACAGGGCACGTGCCTTCCTTGTAACTGTGGAAGAAGGCTCTTTATCGGCTGCAGCTCGCGCACTTGGCATGACGCAGCCAACGCTCGGACGCCAAGTAACGGCGCTTGAAGAAGAATTAGGGATTGTACTGTTTGAGCGTGTCGGACGTGGTTTGACRTTAACACCTAGCGGGCTGGAGCTTGTTGAACATGTTAGAGCTATGGGCGAGGCGGCGAGCCGCRTCTCTTTGTCTGCGACGGGCCGTTCTATTGCCGTTGAAGGCAATGTGTGCATAGCCGCTAGTGACATTGATGCTACATTCAGATTACCACCTATTATTGCAAACATACGGCGCGCCGAGCCAGGAATAGATATAGAAATTGTTGTATCAAATRARGTGAGYGACTTAAAACGGCGGGAAGCAGATATTGCCGTCCGCAGTTTTCGRCCAACACAACCTGATTTAATCGCCAARAAAATTGTAGAYGAGAACACACACCTATATGCCTCTCCGCATTACCTGAATAAAATCGGCAAYCCAATGCCGCAGGATGATTTAACRCATGTGGATTTTATTGGCTTTGACAGAAGCGACATACTCATCAAACTATTTRGTGGGTCAGGTCTTAAGCTAACACARAGTAATTTTCCCATTGTTACCCAGTTTCAACTCTTGCAGTTTGAGCTCGCAAAGCAAGRCCTAGGGCTAATGATTTTACCCGAGGACATTGGCGACGCCGAACCATTGYTRGARCGTGCATTTCYAGAACTGGACCCAATAGYYGTTTCTCAGCTATGGYTAGTTTGCCACCGRGAGCTTAAAACAAAYAGACGTGTWCGTTTGGTTTTTGATCTATTGGCAAAGGAACTGAAAAAGYAACAAWGTCTGCAAACRYAGATAKTCGTCCCTCAACACAGATKRAAAATCAAATTAGAGTTTTGCAAGGGKGTAAWATGGTTCTTTACTGCCGCTTAGAGAAGCGGTTTCCAACGACAAAATAGCCCTTAACAATTTTTGAAATTCCTATATACTACAATGGGACAAGCAAAAGAGGAGGGCGTTATGCTGAGAGCAATCATTGCATCAGTATTTTGGTGAGCCTTGCAGTTGCGTGTGCACCTGTAGTTGAGGACGATCTCACCTCTAGGAACAAGCAACTTGCCAGCGATTTTTATCAAGATCTTTGGTTCACRAATAATACYGAAAAATACATTGATTATGTTGCCGATACTTATGTKATTCACGATATCGGCGATRCCAAGGGCCTGACCGAACCAGCAATCACTCAAAAAGAAATCGCTGATACCTTTCACGGCTTTGGAAAACTGACTGGCAAAATCGACTACCAGATCGCTGAAGGCGATAAAGTTGCAACGCGTTGGTTTATCTATCTCGATCCAACCGCCGCCGCTCTAGAGGTGGGAATGACGCAAGTCGATGGCGTGGCGATTATTAATGTGTTTCGGTTCAACGCAGATGGAAAAATCGTCGAGATATGGAAGCATCGCCATGACGTTGAATTGCCCCGCCCACCCAACGGAAGACCGCGAGGTCCTGCAGAATAATATTCTGCCTGCTCAATACACGGACTTTCAACGTTACTCGTTGTTTGCAATTGCCCCTTGCTTTTCATGCGAAATGGTTGATCATCTTCATTCCGCTCAAATTGCCAAATTTTGGGAATTGTAACCCACAGCGCGTTATTGTGCGTGTCACGGGTGCGGCCTTTCAGAAAGATGAACCATGGCCAAAGGTAAGAATTCACGCAAAGAAACAAAGAAACCGAAAAAAGAAAAGCCTAAAACCAACGCGGCTGCAGCCTCAAATAAAGCCGGAACGACAATCGCCGGAAAGAAAATGACCTAACTTATTGTATGGATGCAAATACTTAACGCTACAAATACAAGGATACCCAAAACGTCACTATAGCGGGCATGGAAAGTGTTGAACTTTATGCCCGCTTCTCTAATTGGTTAGTTAAGTCAAGTTCCTATTTTCCTTTTGTTTAGTGGCTCTGTCTCTTTCCCGGGTCACGCTTCTCTCCGCAGTCGGCTTGTATTTTGTAGCCGCTGCATGCATGTTTCGGATTGGTGTGTGGAGCGCCTCGCTTTTGGTCGGGCTCGTAAAGCTAAATGAAACGATACGGCACAGCAGACATAATCGGCGTCATCCACAAACACCTCGTCCAGGTCAGGACGAACCGTTGGTTTATGATGTGAAGGTTAGTATCTCATATAGCGCCTTCCCCATCAATCACACAAAGTGCAACAGAGCGCAGCGATACATCTAGTCCTACAAAATAGCTCATTTTTATCTCCCATAGCTACAGATCAGTATCTGTACACTATCAGGAACTCGACCACGTAATCAGTCCGTCCAATTACGCATGCTTCTGGGGAAATTAAGGCCTAATCAGATTTAGAACTATAAAACCATTAAAAACAACAGCTTAAAATGCACTCCAAATTTAAGTGTAAAAAACATCGTTTATTTTCAATAACTTAGAAAATTGGTGCGGCCGAGAAGACTCGAACTTCCACGGGTGTTACCCCACAGCGACCTCAACGCTGCGCGTCTACCAATTCCGCCACGGCCGCACATTGAGGAAAAGCGGAGTTAGCAAAGTATTGGGCAGTTGCAAAGGAAAATATGCGAGTAGTGCRTATTTGCTTCAGACTTGATTTACGCRCACAAACCCGCCAYTTKCTAAACATGAAYAATGCTTCGACACTTTTTTCCAAAACCGCCGTGCAGTGGCAATCAAGCCCAACACCTGTGCCTTACTCAGGCGCCGTGTCCACTATGGAAGACCGTGTTGCGGCTATTGCTTCCGGCAGTGGGTCCGAGCTTGCCAAAGAACTCGTCTGGATGCTTGAGCACCCCGCACTGTATACGGCAGGGACGAGTGCGAACCTGTCCGACTTGATCGAGCCAGACCGCTTTCCCGTGTTTAAAACCGGGCGGGGCGGACAGTACACTTATCACGGCCCGGGACAGTTGGTTGGCTATTTCATGCTGGATCTTCGTAAGCGCGGACGGGACGTACGGGCTTTTGTGGCTGGACTGGAGCAATTGGTGATTGATACTTTGGCGGATTTCGGAGTGGTGGCAGATCGCCGTTCTGGCCGTGTCGGGGTTTGGGTCAATATGACGGACGGCACCGAAGCTAAAATTGCCGCTATCGGCGTCCGCATTCGCAAGTGGGTTAGCTACCACGGGATTTCCATCAATATAAATCCTGACCTGTCGCATTTTACCGGCATTGTCCCGTGCGGTATTAGCGAGCACGGCGTCACCAGCCTTGCGGCACTCGGCATCGATGCGAGCATGCAAGATGTGCAAACCGCTCTAAAGAAAAACTTCGAAAAAACCTTTGGACCAATTGACTAGGGTTTGATCATCAAGAAAAGGCCACCATTTTTAATATACAAAATAAAACCGCCTCTCTATGGCCAAATAAATAAATTTCCCCTCTAAATGAGATAATAATAGAATTATTACCCTATAAATTACCTTGATTAAGCACATATTTTCTTTTTAGATAAATAATACCCCATTCACGCAATTTATTGCTTGTCACGAAAGCCTACCTTGCGTACAAGCTTCTGTAGATTAAACAGAGTAATGATGATGAAACCGCAAACTATAGCTAAAACTAGAACCATGACTGTCGCCCAGTCAGATTCCAGTAAACTGGCTGTGTTAAACACCTTGGTGCTCCTAGTGGGCCTTTTGGTGCTGATTATTAGCATAAAAAGTATGAGCGGGTTTTAAAATTTAAACATAGATTTTTAAGCACCCGCTCCCACCAAGAGCGGGTTTTTTTTTGCGCGGAATGTCTGTAAATGATTGTCAATCATTTGCAATGAAGCGGTGAACGAACGAAGAGAGTGAAGGTCATTGGGCCATCAGAGAGAAAGAAGAGAAGAGGCGCGGAGTGAGCGCAGCGAACGACAGGGAAAGTAGAGAATGAGTAAAAACAGTGACGCCATATTAAAAGGAAGTGCTCGTGCACCCGCCCGTGCCATGATGCGGGCAGCGGGCATGACCTCAGAGGATTTTGACAAGCCTGTGATTGCCGTATTCAATACATGGACCAATATGGGGCCGTGCAATATGGATTTGGACAAGTTGGCAGTCCCTGTGCGCGCTGGTATCCGTGCAAGCGGCGGTTTCCCTGTGGACTTTAATGCCATCGCTATTTCAGACGGTATTACTATGGGTAGCGAGGGCATGCGCGCCAGTTTAATGTCGCGCGAAGTGATCGCTGACAGTATCGAGCTAGCCGTACGCGGACATTCTTTGGACGGCGTTATTGTCTTGGTGGCTTGTGATAAAACCATTCCAGCGGCAGCTATGGCATTGGCGCGAATGAATATTCCGGGGGTCGTGCTTTACGGCGGCTCTATCAAACCGGGACATCWSRRGGGCAAAGATTTGTCTGTGCAAGATGTATTTGAAGCCGTTGGCGCTCATGCAGCGCACATTATCGACGACGACGAATTAGAACAAATTGAGAAAGCCGCCTGCCCTGGGGCTGGCGCCTGTGGTGGTCAGTTTACTGCCAACTCTATGGCCATGGCTATGACGTTTTTGGGATTGTCCCCCATGGGCGTCAATGATGTGCCAGCGACTGTAGATGCCAAAAACGATACCGCCTTTAGGTGCGGGGAAATCCTGATGGACGCTGTGCACGACAACCGTTTGCCGCGCGACATGATTTGCGAGGCAAGCTTGCGCAATGCCGTTACAGCTATGACGGCCACGGCAGCGTCGACCAATGCTATCTTGCACTTGTTGGCTATAGCCCGCGAAGCTGGCGTTGAATTTGATATTGATGTGTTCGACGAAATTTCCCGCACCACACCGGTTATCGGTGATTTGAAGCCCGGCGGGCAATATATGGCTTTTGATTTATACGAAGCCGGTGGTTCGGCCTTGGTCGGTAAACGCTTGAAAGACGATGGCCGCCTAAACGATGCGCCGACCATTACCGGACGCACTATGTTCCAAGAAGTCGACGACGCGGTTGAAGCAAAAGGGCAAAAAGTCGTGCGGACATTTGCAGACCCAGTTAAGACGCGCGGTGGCTACGGTATTCTCTACGGCGATATGGCGCCCGAGGGCTGTGTCGCGAAGTTAGCAGGTCACGGCGATTTACAATTCTCAGGCCCTGCACGGGTTTTTGAAAGCGAAGAAGAATGTTTCGCAGTGGTTGAAAAGAGCGGCATTAACAAAGGTGATGTTATCATCATCAGAAACGAAGGCCCGGCGGGCGGCCCCGGCATGCGCGAAATGCTCGCGGTCACTGCTGCCTTGGTTGGCCAAGGGCTGATCGACCATGTAGCACTGATTACAGACGGACGGTTTTCGGGTGCCTCCTACGGCTTCGTCATAGGCCATGTTGCCCCCGAAGCGGCCCAMRKMRSGCMWWTCKYSYKKGTYWMMSACRRKGWYWYSRWTKMYRKMRAYGWSKMRMSMYGSSAGATTAATGTRGCGGCTGACCTGAAGTCCCGCGCCGTAGGTTGGACACCGCCTGCACCAAAATACCCGACCGGAGCTTACGCCAAATACGCAGCCCTAGTTGGCTCTGCCTCCAAAGGCGCATTGACCAGTTTTCCGTTTTCAGGGGAGACCAAAAAGTGATGATAATAAACGCACAGATAACCGAGCAAAGCGAGGCAAGGGTGTCTGCCCGTCGACGCTTATGCGCCGCGCCCGCGCAGCGTTCGGGGCAAAGCCCCGTTAGCGTGAGCGATATAAAACATTTTCCATTTTCAACAGAAAGAAAGAAATAATGACTTTACAAATTTCATACGACAAAGATTGCGACCTTTCGATTATCAAATCCAAGAAGGTTTGCATTATYGGCTTTGGYTCCCAAGGCCACGCCCATGCGCTGAACYTGAAAGAYAGCGGYGTTGACGTSRTYGTYGGCCTGCCGGAAAGYTCCGCCACCCGYAAAAAAGTCMTTGCWTWYGGCCTTGAGGTCAAGACACCYGCMGAAGCCGTKAAAGGCGCRGATGTGGTCATGGTGCTKGCKCCMGAYGARTTYCAAGCSAAAATTTACCGCGAAGATATTGAACCCAATATCAAAGAAGGTGCGGCGTTGGCATTTGGGCACGGTTTTGCCATTCACTACGGTCAGATCATGCCGCGCAGGGATCTTGATGTCATCATGGTTGCACCCAAAGCMCCCGGYCATACGGTACGGTCAGAGTTTGCAGGYGGMCGSGGYATYCCTGATCTTATTGCCGTGTTYCAAGACGCCAATTCCGGCTTTGCTATTGAACTTGCCAAATCYTATGCCTCTGCCATTGGTGGTGGBCGCACGGCTATCATCCACACCACATTTAAAGACGAAACTGAAACCGATTTGTTTGGGGAACAAGCCGTGCTTTGCGGCGGCGCGGTCGAGTTGGTCAARATGGGTTTTGARACTTTGGTYGAAGGTGGTTACGCGCCGGAACTTGCCTATTTTGAATGCTTACACGAGCTTAAATTAATCGTTGATTTGATGTATGAAGGCGGTATCGCCGACATGAATTACTCGATCTCCAACAACGCCGAATACGGTGAATATGTGACAGGGAATAAGGTCATCAACGAAGAAAGCCGTGCCGCWATGCGCGAAGCGCTCGCYAATATCCAAAACGGTGAATACGCCAAGTCTTTCATTATGGAAGGCGCTCTCGGCTATCCAAGCATGACGGCACGTCGCCGCCAAAACCAAGCTCATTTGATCGAGACGACAGGCGCAAAACTGCGCGACATGATGCCGTGGATCAAAGCGGGTAAGGTTATTGACAAAGATAAGAACTGATGGCCGAACCAAGCAAACATGAAGCAAAATCAGGTGCGCAGCTCTTGCTCGACAGCCTGAAAGAACAAGGTGTTGAAATCATCTTCGGTTATCCAGGCGGCGCGATAATGCCTGTCTATGATGTATTGCCGGGCAGTGGTCTGAAACACATTCTKGGTCGYCACGAACAAGGYTGTGCCATGGCCGCTATYGGCTATGCGCGGGCGACGGGRAAAACCGGAACMTGTATGGYHACCTCTGGCCCCGGCGCGACCAATCTTGTAACGGGCATTGCCGAAGCATATTTGGATAGCGTACCAGTGGTCTTTATCACTGGACAAGTGCCGTCMGAYYTRATGGGDACRGATGCGTTCCAAGAGGTCGATATTTTCGGCATCACTCTGCCCGTAGTTAAACAYAGCTATATTGTGCGCGACCCRGCCGATATTCCGGGCATGGTCGAAGAAGCCTATTACATTGCCCGTGAAGGSCGCCCCGGCCCCGTGCTWATCGATTTACCCAAAGACGTTGCTAACGCRACRACAACGGAGCGTCACCGYTGGCGRCCATATCCAAAYGTCAAGCCAGAGATGGGCTCTTCCGARCACATCAAAATCTGCGAAGACATGATCCGYRCCGCCAAAAAACCAYTRTTTTATATTGGCGGCGGCATYGCTCAAGGCRACGGCGTKSRRGARTTRCGCGMYCTWGTTGAACGTAYAGAAATTCCGGTGGTCTCGACCCTGAAAGGCCTCGGTGCGCTRCCGTCCGAYCATCCGCATTTCYTMGGYATGCTCGGGATGCACGGATTRAAAGCGGCCAATTTTGCCGTGCAAGAAGCTGATCTGTTGATTGTTGCAGGCGCACGGTTTGATGACCGGGCTACGGGCAAGCTTGATACTTTTGCGCCCAATGCAAAAATCATCCATATGGATATTGATATTGCCGAAATTAACAAATTACGCAAAGCGGATATTTGGCTTGAGGGCTCGCTCAAGAAAAACCTTGCAGCCCTTAATCCCGGTAAGTCCAGCGCAGATGACTGGCGGGAATTATGCTATGGTCGGCGCACTGAATTTGCGATTGATTATGACGCTGGTCAAAACAATATAGAGGGCGACGGCGTTTACGCGCCTAAACTCTTGCACGATTTGACCCGCCGTGCGCCTGAAAATGCTATCATCACTTGCGATGTGGGGCAGCACCAGATGTGGACGGCGCAACATTGTTATTTTGACGACCCGAAAGACCACATTACATCAGGCGGTCTTGGCACTATGGGCTTCGGTGTGCCCGCTGGCCTCGGTGCGCAACTCGGTTGTCCTGACCGTACAGTGATTACCGTATCGGGCGACGGGTCTATCATGATGAACATCCAAGAGTTGGCGACTTTGAACCGCTACCAAATCCCGCTGAAAATCGTGCTGCTGGATAACGGCGTGCTGGGCATGGTGCGGCAATGGCAAGAAGTGTTCTTTGATGAAAACTATTCCGAGGTCGACCTATACGACAATCCCGACTTCGCCGCCGTAGCCAGAGCCTTTCAAATAGACGCGTTCACAGTCACAAAACGCAGTGAGGTTGATGCAGGCATAGACAAATTACTAGCCGCCAAAAAACCAATCCTGATGCACGTAAAAATCAGCGCCAGCGAAAACGTCTGGCCATTAGTGCCACCGGGCCGGTCAAACGCAGATATGATGGAGAGATGAGATGACAAACATTACGATCCCCACACTCCGCTCATACCGACGAAAGTCGGTATCCATTGTGAGTATTACACCAAGCCGCAAGGTGGACCCCGTTTTTCAACGGGGTGAGCGGTTTTTAGGGATGGAGAGATGAGATGAATGAGATGAAATTCCGTACAATTTTAATCTGGATTGGTTGGTGCGTAGTCGTCGTATCTATACTCTCAATTGCCATAAGTATTTACTCTCAAATATTATTACAAGCAGAGTTGAACAAAATTGCAGACGATCGCCTCTTAGTTCCGATGACACTCCGGCTTATAGGATCATTGTTTTCAATAATCGAAAGCTTGGCTCTAGCAGCTCTATGTTTTTTTGCAGCACACACAATTTCCCCGTTATGGATCAAACACTCACCTAACGTTTTTGATTGAGTTTATAGGATAATAGAATGACTGAATTACAAGCTGATAAGACCTTTGAACGTTCTGGTGTTGCTGGGAAGCTCAAGATTGTTTTGCATGATGTTTCGGGGACGCTCCTTCGAACCCTCGGCACGATTGAGCGTCGTGGTTACGATTACCGTGATGTTCATTGTACTCAAAGGGTGGACGGCGATTTCGACTTGCTGGTCGCTATCGAAGACCTCGGTGGGCCGCGCAATCTCGATACGCTCTGCAAGCAATTGGAACGACTGTATAACGTAGTCTCGGCGGAGAAAGTTGGACGCAGATCACGGGCCGAATGGGCATCGTGAAAAGTTTTATTCCTCTTTTTTGTCATCCCGGCCAAGCCGCTCTTACGGTGCAGAGCCGGGACCTCAATGTGGAAGCAAGTACGAGGTCCCGGGTCAAGCCCGGGATGACAGGATTATATTCTTCAGGAAACAACAATGACCAATAAAGTAATAATCTTTGACACGACCTTGCGAGACGGCGAGCAAGCGCCCGGGTTTTCTATGGACGGCGGACAGAAACTGCGCATGGCGCGAGCTTTATCTGATCTCGGCGTTGATATAATCGAAGCCGGGTTTGCTGTGGCATCACCGGGTGATTTCGAAGCGGTACAAACCATAGCCCGCGAAATAACCGGCACGACCATATGTTCGCTAGCACGCTGTAATACGGGCGATATCCGCGCTGCCGGCGAAGCCATTGCGCCCGCCAAAAAATCTCGCCTGCATGTGTTCATCGCTACATCACCCTTGCACCGCGAGTACAAACTTAAAATGAGCAAGGATCAGGTGATTGAGAAAGCCGTAGCCGGCATTACGCTGGCTTTGGAATACTCAGATGATGTAGAATTTTCCTGTGAGGATGCTATTCGCACGGAACGGGATTATCTAAAAA
The DNA here is from genome assembly GCA_002732905.1 of Robiginitomaculum sp. GTDB lineage: Bacteria > Pseudomonadota > Alphaproteobacteria > Caulobacterales > Maricaulaceae > Robiginitomaculum_A. The sequence continues at coordinate 50,057 of NVTC01000001.1, read as the reverse complement.
CCGTAGTCGAAACTGCCATTGCGGCGGGTGCTACAACTATCAATATCCCCGATACGGTCGGCTATACCACACCTGAGGAAATTACCGATTTGTTTAGGTTTCTGACTACGGAAGTGGACGGAGCGAACAAGGCTATATTCTCAGCTCATTGCCATGATGACCTTGGCCTTGCGGTKGCTAATTCCTTGGCKGCGGTACGCGGCGGCGCGCGGCAAATCGAATGTGCCTTAAACGGTATCGGTGAACGCGCAGGCAATTGTGCCCTCGAAGAAGTGGCTATGGCCCTGCTTACACGAAACGATTTCTACGGGCTCGGGACGGGCATTAACACCCAGAAAATCAACATGGCGTCTAAAATGTTGGCGACCATTACGGGCAATCCAGTGTCCCGCAACAAAGCCATTGTCGGCGCCAATGCTTTTGCCCACGAAAGCGGTATCCATCAACACGGCATGCTTGCCAACCGCGAAACTTACGAAATAATGAAGCCCGAAGACATCGGCCTTGAAGCGGATAATTTGGTGCTGGGGAAACATTCTGGTCGCGCAGCGCTCAAGCACCGTGCAAAGAAACTGGGTTTCACCCTATCGGACAATCAATTGCAATCCGTATTCGTGGATTTCAAAACTCTGGCCGACAAAAAGAAAGAAGTGTTCGACGCCGATGTAGAGGCGCTCATATTGGGCGAGGCTATTGGCGCGTCAGGCCCGTGGGAAATAAAAAGTCTTTATGTATCCGCAGGTTCCGACGGGAACAACCAGCCTGAGGCCACACTTCGACTTTCCCACGAAGATGGTCGCAAACGCTCTATAGTTAAATGCGCTGGCGGCCCTGTGAATGCAGTTCTGTTGGCTATCAATGAACTGACCGGACACGATTTGCATTTGGATAGCTTCAGCGCACGCAGTGTGACCGAAGGAGAAGACGCCATGGCAGAAGCGAATATTCGCGTCAGCACGAACGGAGAAAGTTTCCACGGACGCGGYACATCCACRGAYACAATTCTRGCTACGGCTCGCGCYTATCTTGATGTGATYAACCGCATCGAAAGACGRGCRAAGCGCACCAAAAATAAAAACGGTGAAAACCAGCCACCAATAGCGGCGCAACACTGATGACAAAAGTAAAACAAAAATCACTTTTTGATAAAGCCCAATCTCTTTTTGATAAAGTTTGGGAACGCCATGTGGTGAACGCGGAAACACGCGAACAGCCCGCAACCCTGTTTATCGATCTGCATCTGATCCACGAGGTGACAACGCCGCAGGCTTTTACAGTTTTGAAAGAACGCGGGCTAAAAGTCCGTAGGCCGGATCTGACCCTAGCGACCATCGATCATTCTACACCGACACTCTTAAACGAAGATGGCTCTCGGCCTTATGTGAGCGCACAAGCAGAGAAACAGGTGGAACTCTTACTCGCTAACACCAAAGAGCACGGTATCACCACCCATGGCTGGGACAGTCCTTACCGAGGTATTGTCCATGTAATGGGGCCGGAGTTGGGTGCGACACAACCGGGTATGACAATTGTTTGCGGTGATAGCCATACGGCGACCCACGGCGCATTCGGGGCGCTAGCCTTTGGTATCGGCACAACACAAGTCGGACATGTGCTGGCCAGCCAATGCATTTTGATGCGCAAACCAAAATCTATGTGCGTATATGTGGACGGTGATTTGTCGGACGGTGTKTCKGCYAARGAYGTYATCCTKGCMATCATTGCCAAAATYGGTGTYGGCGGCGGCACAGGYCATGTAATTGAATATCGGGGCCAGTGTTTTGAAAATATGAATATGAGCGAGCGCATGACCGTGTGCAATATGTCCATAGAAGCAGGCGCACGTGCAGGCATGATCGCCCCCGATGCGACAACTGTCACATATTTTGACGGCAAAGTCATGACGCCCACCGAGTTTGAGCAAGTGGCGGCAGACTGGCTGTCTCTGGTTTCCGATGCGGGCTGTACTTACGACAAAGAAGTGCGCCTGAATGCTGTCGACATCAAGCCTATGGTCACCTACGGCACCCATCCGGGCATGGCTATGCCCATAGACGGTAAAGTACCAAAGGCCGATGCAAAGGCGCTGGCTTATATGGGTATGCAAGCAGGCGCCGCGATTGCAGGCACCAAAGTCGATACGGTGTTCATCGGCTCGTGTACCAATTCGCGCATCGAAGATTTCCGCGTGGCGGCTGAAATACTGAAAGGGAAATTCATTTCGAAAAGTGTGACAGCCGTCTTYGTWCCSGGGTCTGAGCAAGTTAAAATCGARGCRGAAGCMGAAGGCCTRCACGAGATATTCCTCGCYGCAGGRGCRCAGTGGCGCGAACCGGGCTGBTCCATGTGTATTGGCATGAACGGCGATATTGGCAAGCCGGGCGAGTTGATTGTCTCTACCTCCAACCGTAATTTCGAAGGCCGTCAAGGCCCGGGCGTRCGSACAGTGCTGGCMTCMCCTGCAACGGCAGCGGCCAGCGCKRTTACAGGCGTGATTACAGAYGCAAGAGAGATATCGAGGAGCGTAAYATGAGCTTTCARCCTTTTAAAACTTTGACCGCYCAGACATTGGTTCTGSSYAYGSAAAAYATTGATACCGACCAAATTATTCCGGCRCGGTTCTTRACSACMACTARYCGCGARGGTTTGGGGAAATTGGCATTTAATGACTGGCGTTATGATACGGACGGCAATGAAAATGATCATCCGCTAAACGCCGCCGCCGCCAAGGCCTGTCAAATATTGGTGGCGGGGCATAACTTTGGCTGTGGTTCGTCGCGCGAACATGCGCCTTGGGCATTGATGGATTATGGGTTTCGGGCGGTGATAAGTTCAGAAATTGCTGATATTTTCCACACTAATTCTTTGAAAAACGGGTTTCTACCTATTGTCATTGAAGCATCTGCCCATGAATGGCTGCTCGACAATCCGGGCGTAGATGTAACCATTGATCTGGAAGCCCGCGAAGTTCGTCTGCCTAAGAACGGCGGCACATACCCATTTAAAATCGATCCGTTTTCAAGACACTGTCTTATGCAAGGCCAAGACGAACTGGATTATTTACTGGATCAAGATACCGCGATTGAAGCTTATGAGGTGGACCATGTTTAGATCAATTTTAACATCCCCCCCACCACTCCGCTCATACCGACGAAAGTCGGTATCCATTGTGAGTATTGCGCTTTGCCTGAAGGTGGACCCCGTTTTTCAACGGGGTGAGCGGAAATATGGGGTAGGATCTAGGGTGACATCATGAACATAAACTTCACATACCTCCCCGGGGACGGTATCGGCCCTGAGGTTGGCGCGGCGGCGCTGACCGTTTTAAACGCGGCRGCAAATGCYTTCGGGCATACGCTSGAMATCGAAGARCATCTCATMGGCGGYGCAGCTATTGATGCSCRCRGCACGCCTTTGCCGGACGAGACCTATGCATCAGCCAAAAACACAGGCGCTATATTACTGGGCGCAGTTGGCGGGCCGAAATGGGATCATCTCAAAGGTTCTGACAGACCGGAGCTGGGCGGGCTTTTGATCTTACGTAAAAAATTGGAACTGTTCGCCAATGTGCGTCCGGCCAAACCATTTGCCGGACTAATTGCAAGCTCCCCGCTCAAGCCGGAATATCTTGAAGACGTTGATTTTGTTGTGGTGCGGGAGCTAACGGGCGGSATTTATTTTGGCAAWAAAGGCCGGGATAATTTGGGTGCCTATGATGAGTGCCGCTACAGCGAAGMGGAAGTCGAGCGYATTGCSCGCCGCGCGTTTGAAATGGCTGGAACTAGGCGCGGTAAAGTTACTTCCGTCGACAAATCCAATGTATTAGAAACTTCGCGTCTATGGCGCGAAGTGGTGACAAAGGTCGCCGAAGATTATCCTGATGTTGAATTAGAACACACGCTCGTCGACGCTATGGCTATGCATATGCTGACACGGCCACGGGATTTTGATGTCATTTTAACCGAGAACATGTTCGGCGATATCCTGACCGACGAAGCTTCTGTGCTCTGCGGCTCTATGGGTGTTATTCCGTCCGCAAGTTTGGGTGCGGGCCGCATAGGTATGTACGAACCAATCCACGGCAGCGCGCCGGATATTGCTGGTCAGGGCAAAGCAAACCCCATTGCTATGATACTATCCGCCGCATGGATGTTGCGCACTAGTTTTGGCCTAGACACAGAAGCAGACGTCATAAACGCCGCCGTCGAAGCGGCCTTGGGCGCCGGACAAGTGACGAGTGATTTGGGTGGGTCATTATCAACACAAGCGGTAGGAGCCAAAATAGGAAAGTGGGTAGCCGACCATGTCTCATAGCCTTGATAGCATTGCCAATAGGGTTGATACAGCCATGGTTTATCCCTTGGCCAAGCGCACACATTTGCAAACTATTGGCGACGGTATCTGGCTTAAACGTGAAGACCAACAAGACGTGTTTTCCTTTAAAATTCGCGGTGCGGCCAACCGGATTTTCAAACTGAGCGCAGCAGAAAAAGCGCGCGGTGTCGTCTGTGCTAGCGCAGGTAACCATGCTCAAGGCGTGGCCTTGGCAGCAAGTGATAGCGGTATTAAATCCACCATTTTCATGCCTGTTACGACACCGGATATTAAAACCGAAGCTGTAACGGAACTGGGCGGTGAAATCCGTCTAATCGGCGATAGCTATGACGCGGCCTATGCAGCTGCACAAGAGTTTGCCGAGAAGACCGGTGCCGTATTCATTCATGCTTTCGACGACCCTGATGTCATCGCCGGACAGGGTAGTGTAGCCAAAGAGATTTTGGCACAATTACCGAACCCTGCTGCCGTATATATTGGCGTTGGCGGCGGTGGGTTGTTGGCGGGGATAGGTGCATATCTGCGCGTCCATAGCCCCCATACAAAAATCATTGCTGTAGAACCAGAGGGCGCGGCAAGCCTTAAAATATCCCTTAAGGCAGGAGAGCCGACAAGCTTAGAGAGCGTGGACGGGTTTGCTGACGGCGTGGCCGTTAAGCGCATCGGCACAACCACATTTGAACTTGCGCAGAAAATTGCGCCGCAGAGCATTCTCGTCAGTAACGACGAAATTTGCGCGACCGTAAAAACTATATTTGAGAAAACCCGTACAGTCGTAGAACCAGCAGGGGCTTTGGCCTTAGCCGGGTTGATGAAAGATCAAAGCCGCCCAGACGGGCCGTGCGTGGCCATTGTCTCGGGAGCCAATGTCAATTTTGACCGTATTGGTCATATGGTCGAGCGCGCAGAATTAGGTGCAGGGCAAGAGATTTTATTCAGCGCTACCCTACCTGAAAAACCGGGCTCATTTCTTAAGTTTTGCGAAGCGCTCGGTAATCATGCAGTCAGTGAATTTAACTACCGCTACGCAGATCAATCCACCGCCCACGTACTTGTCGGCATTAAGATCAAGACACCGGAGCAGGGTACACAGGTCATGGACAATATCCGTGCAGCAGGCATGGAGGTTACAGATCTATCCCATAACCGTCTAGCCAAAGAACATTTGCGTCACATGGTCGGCGGCATATCTTCGGCGCGCACCACAGAGTATATCTATAGTTTCGAATTCCCCGAACGTCCCGGAGCCCTACGAGATTTCCTAACGGCGTTAGACGGACGGTGGAACATATCCCTATTTCATTACCGCAATCACGGTGCGTCCAGCGGGCAAGTTCTATGCGGCTTCCAAACGCCTGAAGGCAATGAAGAAGAACTCCAAGCCAGCTTACAAAGCACTGGCTTCACCATGTGTAATGAGACCAGCAACCCTGCGTACCAAATGTTTTTGAAAGCCTAACTATGACTGAGACCATGCTAAAATTTACCGGAATTGACGGCGAGATGCCAGCCAAGCGCGATGCCAAAATTCGTGCCGAAGATTTCGGAGAAATTTACGCAGACTATATCCGCGCCAAAGCCCAAGAGCAATCTTCGCGCTGTTCCCAGTGCGGTGTACCGTTTTGTCAATCCGGCTGTCCCTTGCAAAACAATATTCCAGATTGGCTATATCTCAGTGCCGAAGGGCGGCTAGAGGAAGCTTATCAGCTTTCCGCCCAAACCAATTCCATGCCGGAAATTTGCGGGCGTATCTGCCCTCAAGATCGTTTGTGTGAAGGCGCCTGTGTTATCGAGAAATCAGGCCATGGTTCGGTCACTATTGGGGCTATTGAAAAAACTTTGACYGACAATGCYTGGGAAATGGGTTGGGTCAAACCRATTAAACCCATTRCCGAGCGCGCCCTCTCTGTTGGCATTATTGGCKCWGGKCCAGCRGGRCTAGCGGCCGCAGAAGCTTTGCGAGAACAAGGCTGGCAAGTCAGTATCTATGACCGCCACGACAGGGCGGGCGGGCTTTTGATGTACGGCATTCCTAACTTCAAACTGGATAAAAAAATCGTACAAAGGCGCATAGATCATTTGATCGACGGCGGCGTGGAATTTGTCCTGAACACCAATATAGGTAAGGATATAAGCTTTGATGATCTGCGTAAAAAACACACAGCTATATTGGTGGCAACAGGCGTGTACAAATCCCGTGAACTACAAGTGCCGGGGTGCGGCGCAGGCGGTGTGGTCGAGGCTTTGCCTTATTTGACTGGCTCCAACAAACTTGGTCTTGGGGATAAAATTGAGAATGTGACCGCCAAAGATAAACATGTGGTGGTTATCGGCGGCGGCGATACGGCGATGGATTGCGTGCGCACAGCTATCCGCCAAAAAGCCAAATCCGTGACCTGTTTGTACCGCCGCGACCAAGCCAATATGCCGGGCAGTGCTCGCGAGACCCAAAATGCAATGGACGAAGGTGTGAAATTTGAATGGCTAGCTGCCCCACAATCAATCCACGACAAAGACGGCCAAGTGACCAAGGTACGCGCCGTGCGCATGCGGCTCGGTCTCCCTGATAAATCGGGACGTCAAATCGTCACGTCCATTAAGGGTTCAGAGTTTGATGTCAAAGCCGACATGGTCATTCAGGCGCTGGGCTTCACCCCTGAAGATATGGGGGCGTTAAACGCCGATATGGGCCTTACTGATTACGGCACCATAAAAACCCATCCGGTCAAACTTGAAACCAACATACCCGGTGTGTACGCAGCAGGCGATATTGTGCGCGGGGCCTCTTTGGTGGTTTGGGCCATCCGCGAGGGCCGGGACGCAGCTGCTGCCATGCACGAATACCTAAACAATCAACTTGCTGATATAGCTGCTGAATAGAGATGAATATGCAAAACTGGAAACATGAATACGAAAAAAACCGCGATCAACTCATCAAGGCGAACGCTTATAACCCTGCGGATGAGCATGATGCTTGTGGTGTTGGACTTGTCGCTAGTATTGACGGCAAACCGAGGCGCGAAATCGTTGAACTTGCTATTAAGTCCCTAAAAAATATCTGGCACAGGGGTGCTGTGGACGCAGACGGCAAAACCGGAGACGGTGCCGGCATCATGTTGGATATTCCGCAAGAGTTTTTCAAACGCCAAGTTGCCCGCACGGGGCACAGAGCCAAGAACGCACTGGTCGCTGTCGGTATGATCTTCCTGCCGCGCACAGATTTTGGCGCGCAAGATACGGCGCGGACAATCGTCGAGTCTGAGCTATTACGCGCGGGGTGTTATATGTATGGCTGGCGACAAGTGCCCATTGATGTCAGCATTATCGGCGATAAAGCCGCTGCCACTCGCCCGGCCATTGAACAAGTGATGTTCCGCCCGCCCAAATCATGGGATACGACCAAGTTGGAGCGCGAGCTATATATCGTCCGCCGCCGCATCGAGAAACGCGCCATTGAAGCTGCCCTGCCCGGCTTTTATGTCTGTTCCTTATCTGGCCGCGTCATCACCTATAAAGGCATGTTTCTGGCCGAGCAGATCGATACTTTTTATCCAGATCTTAAAGACGAATTGTTTACATCGCGCGCCGTACTGTTTCACCAACGCTATTCTACCAATACTTTCCCCCAATGGTGGTTGGCGCATCCCTACCGGATGATCGCACATAACGGCGAGATCAACACCGTGCGCGCCAACACAAATTTCATGAAAAGCCATGARATAAAAATGGCATCGAGTGCCTTTGGRCCAAGGGCGGCAGACGTCAAACCTGTTATTCAAAAAGGGTCWTCAGATTCGGCTGCATTAGACGCGGTGTTTGAATTATTGGTACGGGCTGGACGCCCGGCACCGCTCGCAAAAACACTGTTGATCCCCGAAGCTTATTCCAAGCGCACCGAGCTAATGCCTGACAATTGGCGGGCATTTTATGAATACTGCAATGCAGTGATGGAGCCGTGGGACGGCCCTGTGGCTCTGGTTGGTTATGACGGCGAATGGGTTATGGCCGGGCTTGACCGCAACGGGTTAAGACCTTTGCGCTACGCTATAACCAACGACGGCATTTTAACTGTGGGCTCCGAAACTGGCATATGTCCACTGGACGAAAATTCCATCGTTACCAAAGGGGCTATCAAACCGGGGCGGCTCATTGCCGTTAATCTTGCGGAGGGCAAGTTTTTCGATTCCGACCAAATCATCAACGAGCTTTCTAGTGCCAAACCCTACGATAAATGGTTGCAACAAGTGGAAGAGTTAGACGAGAAATTAGCCGGCGAAGAGCCCGAACCAACTTTGTCGGGCGAGGCTTTGATGCGCGCTCAGCTAGCCTGTGGCCGCTCACGTGAAGAGATGGATATCATCTTGAAACCTATGGCCGAACAAGCCAAGGAGAGCATAGGCTCTATGGGTGATGATACACCACTGGCCGTACTCTCTGATGAATATCGCCCGCTATCACATTTTTTCAGGCAAAAATTTTCACAAGTCACCAACCCGCCTATTGATCCTTTGCGCGAAACACGCGTYATGGGGCTAAAAACTAGGTTCCGCAATTTGCGCAAYATCTTGGCGGATGARCCAGRTCARRYAGGKRRTSAAACTGGCAAAATGTATGTGCTGGAAAGTCCGGTTTTGACCAATGCCATGTATGCGAATTACATAAAAATGGTTAAGGGCAATGTCGCGGTTTTAGATTGCACTTTCGTACCACCTAAACCCGGCGCCCGCCCCGGAAGTGCGCTGAAAGCTTTGCTAAAACGCATCAATAAACAGGCTGAAAAAGCCGTACGAGCAGGCATTGAAAACATTGTACTGAGCGACGAAACTCTTGGCACTAACAATGTTGCGGCACCCATTATACTGTGTGTTGGCGGGGTGCATTCGCATCTCATCAGGCAAGGTTTACGGTCCAATTGCTCATTGATTGTTAGGTCGGCAGAATGCCTTGATACCCATTATTTCGCAGTGCTGATCGGCGCGGGTGCGACTGTAGTCAATCCTTATTTAGTCCAAGACGCTTTGGCAGAATTGACCGCGAACGGCACAATTGGCGTAGATGTGAAAACGGCTCTAGCTAATTACACGACCTCCATCGACAACGGACTCCTCAAAATCATTTCCAAATCCGGCATTTCGGTGATTTCGTCTTACCGGGGCGGCAACAATTTCGAAGCCCTAGGGCTATCCCGCTCCCTTGTTGACGAGCATTTTCCGGGCATGACTTCACGGATTTCCGGCATTGGCTTAGCGGGCTTAGAGCATAAAATTGTCGAGCAGCACAAACTTGCATTTGCCCCTGAAAAACCACTTTTGCCCATTGGCGGATTTTACCGCAAACGCGCGGGCAGTGAACGCCATGCTTACGGTGCAGATATGATCAATCTGTTGCAAACCGCCGTGCGTACGGACGATTATATGGCCTATAAGGAATTCACCAAAGTGGTGAATGGTCAAGCGCCAATCCAAATCCGCGACCTGCTTGATTTCAACCCCTTGAGGGAGCCAGTACCTATTGAGCAAGTTGAAAACATCAATGAAATTCGTAGACGGTTTCTGACCCAAGCTATGTCGCTCGGTGCGCTGTCCCCCGAAGCTCACGGCACGCTCAATATCGCTATGAACCGCATTGGTGCGCGCTCGGTTTCAGGTGAAGGCGGGGAAGACCCTAGGCGTTACAAACCGTTGCCAAATGGTGACAATGCAAATTCGGAAATAAAGCAAATCGCATCAGGCCGTTTTGGTGTGACGGCAGAGTATCTCAACAATTGTAAAGAGATAGAGATCAAAGTCGCTCAAGGCGCCAAGCCCGGCGAAGGCGGGCAGCTACCCGGCTTCAAGGTTACAGAAATGATCGCTAAATTGCGCCACGCGACACCYGGCGTCACCCTAATCAGTCCGCCGCCGCACCACGATATTTATTCTATCGAGGACTTGGCGCAACTGATCTATGACCTCAAGCAAATCAATCCGTCCGCCCGCGTCTGTGTGAAACTCGTGGCTAGTTCCGGTGTTGGTACGATTGCTGCGGGCGTAGCCAAAGCCAAAGCAGACACGATTTTAATCGCCGGCCACAATGGCGGCACGGGSGCTTCRCCCAATACGAGCCTTAAATATGCAGGCGTRCCGTGGGARCTGGGCCTGTCGGAAGTCCACCAAATCTTGAGCCTGAACGGCTTGCGCGACAAAATAACTTTGCGCACGGACGGCGGGCTTAAAACCGGTCGCGATATCGTCATTGCCGCCATGCTCGGAGCCGAAGAATACGGCGTCGGGACATTATCGCTAGTGGCCATGGGTTGCTTGATGGTCAGACAGTGTCACAGCAACACGTGCCCTGTTGGGGTCTGTACCCAAGATAAATCATTGCGTGAACGTTTCACGGGCAAGCCGGAACACGTGATCAATTTGATGACATTTATGGCAGAAGAAGTACGCGAAATACTCGCGTCCCTCGGCGTTACAAGCCTTTCGGAAATCATCGGCCGTGCGGATCTCTTATCGCAAGTATCGCGCGGCGCTACGCATCTTGATGATCTTGATCTTAACGCCGTTCTGACCCGCATCGATATTCGTCCAGTTGTCGATTCCCGTAAAGGCCGCACAGAAGTTCCAGATAGTCTGGATGTGCAAATCCTGAAGGACGGCAAACAATTGTTCAAACATGGTAAGAAAACCGAATTGGTCTACACGGTACACAACACGGACCGCGCCGTTGGCACCCGTACGTCTAGCGGGATTTATAAAAAATTCGGTGTTGGCGGCTTACCGGACGGACAATTGACCATTCGCCTGCGCGGGTCGGCAGGGCAATCACTAGGCGCTTTTGCCGTAAAAGGCTTGCGCTTGATCGTTGACGGCGATGCAAATGATTATGTTGGTAAGGGTTTATCCGGCGCAGAGATTTTCCTCGCCCCACAAGGCGGCAGCAAAATTGACGCACACACCAGTACGATTATTGGCAACACCTGTTTATACGGCGCAACGTCCGGAACATTACTGGCGGCTGGCCGTGCAGGCGAACGCTTTGCCGTGCGCAATTCCGGAGCCAACGCCGTGGTCGAAGGCTGCGGCACCAACGGCCTTGAATATATGACGGGTGGTACCGTGGTTATCCTCGGGTCTATTGGTGATAATTTYGCGGCKGGYATGACYGGCGGCATGGSWTTYGTYTATGACCCTGACGGTAATTTTGAAAAAGCCGTTAATCCTGACAGTGTTGTCTGGCAAAGTTTTGACAGCGCCCACTGGGAAGACGCTTGCAAAACATTGATAGCTGAGCACGCCAAAAACACAGGCTCTGCGTTTGCAAAAGTCTTGATCCGTGATTGGCCGATCGAGCGCGGTAATTTCGTGCAAATCGTGCCCAAAGAAATGTTGGAGCGGCTGGAGCATCCATTGAGGGATGTGGCTTAGTCTTCTGCGACCCCAAACTACCCAATTTGAGATCCCGGGCCTGACCCGGGATCTCAATGTTTGAAACAAAGTATGAGGTCCCGGCTCTGCACCGCAAGAGCGGCTTGCACAAGAGGCAGGCTACGCACGCCGGGATGACAGTTATGGTGTATAATTCAAGATCGGCGACAACCATCTTTCGGCTTCGGACAGGGGGATACCTTTGCGTTTTGCGTAGTCTTCGACTTGGTCTTTTTCGATTTTCCCAACGCCGAAATACAGGCTATCGGAATGAGAAAAATATAGGCCTGAAACACTGGAGGCCGGGTGCATGGCGAAGCTTTCGGTCAGGGTGACACCTGTTGCATCGCCGCCGAGTAATTTGAACAAAGTTGCTTTTTCTGTGTGGTCCGGTTGCGCCGGATAGCCGGGCGCAGGCCGAATGCCCAGATAGTCCTCGGCCACCAATCCCTTAACGCCGAAGCGGGCGGATTTTTCGTAGCCCCAAAACTCGCGCCTGACCCGTTCGTGTAAATGCTCGGCCAACGCTTCGGCCAAACGGTCACACAGCGCCTGAAAAAGGATTGCGGAATAATCATCATCCGCCGCTTTGAAATCCCGAGCACGGCTACCTTCACCCAATCCTGCTGTCACACAAAATCCGCCGACATAATCCCCGTTAGCATTATCGGGCGCTACAAAATCCGATAACGCGTAGTTTCTGCGGCCTTCTGATTTAACCATTTGTTGGCGCAAAGTATGAAACACGGCTAGCTTTTCAGACCGTGTTTCATCCTTAAATAATTGAATGTCATCACCGTCGCTCACCGCTGGCCAAAAGCCAAGCGTCACCTGAGCATGCACCCATTTTTCTGATAAAATCTTATCGAGCATAGTCTGCGCATCGCGGTATAGATCCCGTGCGGCTTTGCCGTAAATTTCGTGCTCTAATATGTCCGGATAACGGCCTTTCAACTCCCAAGTGGCGAAGAACGGTGTCCAGTCGATATAAGGACGCACAATATTGAGGTCGTAATTTTTAAACGTTTTGGTACCTAGAAAACTGGGCTTCGGGGCTTGATACCCATCCCAATCTAACGTGCATTTATTGGCGCGAGCATCCTCTATGGACAGCCGCTTTCGTCTCCCTTGAGCACGTTCATGGGCGGCGCGGGATTTTACGTATTTTGCTTTTGTTTCTTGTTTGAAAACATCCGCTTTATCACCGAGCAAAGACGTGACCACGCCCACTGCCCGTGATGCGTCTTGCACATAAATTGTGCTGTTGTCAGTGTAAGCAGGTTCGATTTTCACCGCTGTATGGGTAACGCTGGTCGTGGCTCCGCCGATCATCAAAGGCAAGTTTAGGCCCTGTCTTTGCATTTCTCCGGCCACATAGACCATTTCGTCAAGGCTTGGTGTTATCAAGCCGGACAGGCCAATGATATCTGCGTTGACGTCTTTGGCCACTTCCAAAATCTTTTCGCACGGCACCATGACGCCGAGGTCAATGATTTCATAGCCATTGCACTGCAACACTACCCCGACGATGTTTTTACCAATATCGTGGACATCGCCTTTAACCGTAGCCATGACGATACGCCCGTTTGATACATCTTCGGTACCCAGTAGTTTTTTCTCTGCATCCATAAACGGCGTCAGGTGCGCTACCGCCTGTTTCATGACACGGGCGGATTTCACCACTTGCGGCAGGAACATTTTCCCTGCGCCAAATAAATCCCCAACCTGGTTCATACCGTCCATCAACGGACCTTCGATAACATGCAAAGGTCGTTCCACAGACAAACGGGATTCTTCTGTATCTGCGACAATATATTTGGTGATGCCGTTAACGAGGGCGTGGGACAAACGTTCACCTACATCCAGCTTGCGCCACTCCTCATCAGTTTTTTTCAGCCGTTTTTTACCGCCCGCATAGTCTTGTGCCACTTCTAACAAGCGGTCCGTTGCATCATCCCGCTTGTTGAGGATTACATCTTCGACGCGGGCTTTAAGCGTGTCTGGTATGCGATCATAAATCGTCAGCTGGCCTGCGTTGACAATGGCCATGTCGAGGCCGGCTTTGATAGCATGATAAAGAAACACGCTGTGCATGGCTTCGCGTACCGGATTGTTACCACGAAACGAGAAACTGACATTGGAAAGACCACCAGAGACCCGTGCATAGGGCAGGTGTTTTTTGATCCGCCTAGTGGCTTCAAAAAACGCCATAGCGTAATCATTGTGTTGTTCGATACCCGTTGCAACGGCAAAGATATTCGGATCAAAAATTATGTCTTGGGGCGGAAAACCGTTCGCGGTCAGCAGGTCATAAGCACGCTTGCAGATCTCAAATTTATGATCCGCCGTTTCCGCCTGCCCACCTTCATCAAAGGCCATAATGACCGTTGCCGCGCCGTATCTGCGCACCAACTCTGCCTGTTCCAAAAATGGTTTTTCGCCTTCCTTAAGCGAGATAGAATTAACCACAGACTTACCCTGCACACATTTAAGTCCAGCCTCAATGACATCCCATTTCGAGCTATCAATCATGATCGGCACACGGGCAATGTCCGGTTCGCTCGCGAGTAAGTTAAGGTAGATGGTCATGGCCTCGGCGCCGTCAATCAGGCCGTCGTCCATATTGATATCGATAATTTGCGCACCGTTTTCGACCTGTTGGCGGGCAACAGATAATGCTTCGGTAAAGTCGCCGTCAACGATCAAACCTTTAAACCGAGCCGAGCCCGCTACATTGGTGCGCTCTCCTATATTGATAAAACTGGAGGACGCGCTCATGCTGCACCACTACCAATTGAATTTAGTATAAATGGCTCCAGGCCGGAGAGGCGTAGTGCAGGTGTGATGTTAGGGGTTTTGCGCGGTGCAAACTTGCTGGCATTATCTGCTAATTTGGCAATATGCWSCGGYGTCGAKCCGCAACAKCCRCCAACAATATTGACCCAGCCGTCTTCYAYCCACGGGATCATATGATCACACATATGGGTCGGGGTTTCGTCGTATTCACCAAACGCATTGGGYAAGCCCGCATTGGGGTAAGCCAAAATRTAMGTATCCGCGATCTTGGMCAACGCYTGCACATAAGGCCGCATYTCTTCGGCACCCAGYGCRCAATTAAGCCCGACYGCAAACGGTTTGGCRTGGGCRATAGARTGCCAGAAGGCTTCAACGGTYTGACCRGAAAGTGTRCGYCCRGAYTTRTCRGTAATGGTACCGGAAATCATTATTGGRAGTTCCTCACCYCGTTTRGCGAACACTGCTTTGGCAGCAAATATAGCCGCCTTGGCGTTYAAGGTATCGAATATAGTTTCGATCAACAGRGCATCCACATAACCCCACATAGCCTCGATCTGRATTTTATAAGAAGCRACRACACCGTCRAAATCCACATCRCGRTARCCMGGGTCTTCAACCTTTGGCGATAAAGACAATGTYTTGGAAAGCGGCCCGAGCGCCCCCAATACGGCGCGGGGCTTGTCCGGTGTTTTTTTCGTCCATTCATCAGCYACATCACGGGCAATTTTKGCGCCCGCTTCGGCGATAGCMCCTGCATGTTCGGACAGGCCGTAATCRGCTTGGCTTATGGTTGTCGCATTAAACGTATTGGTYTCAATCATGTCCGCGCCAGCAGCGAAAAAYTCGGCGTGGACGTCCCGCACCGCGCCCGGGTTTGTGATGTTGAGCAGGTCATTATTGCCGCGCAAAGGAGATGCCCAATCGGCGAACTCAGTGCCGCGAAATGCCGCTTCATCGAATTTATACGCTTGCAACATTGTACCCATGGCCCCGTCTAGGATCAGGATGCGGTCTTGGATTGCTTGTTCTATTCTCGGCCAAATTGTCATTAAGTCACAACCTTCTGCGCTCTAGTGTTTTGGGCTTTCACGCCAAGTATCTGGCATGTTGTAAATGCAAGATCTGCTTTGTTCAGTGTATAAAAATGAAAATGTTCTACACCTTGTGCCCGTAGCTGTGCCGCCAAATCCGCCGCCGTTGATGCGGTCAGCAAAAGTCGTGTTTGCGGGTCATCGTCCAATGGCTCGAACAAATTATGATACCAATCCGGAATGGAAATATAGCATAGTTTAGCAATACGGGTCAGGCCACGGTAATTGGGTTGCAGCATCAGGCCCGGAATTATCGGGATGGAGATACCCGCGTCCAGCGCCTTGTCCAGGTAGCGCATAAATGTATCCGCCGAGAAGAAAAACTGCGTGATGGCACGGGTCGCACCTGCATCGATTTTGCGCTTAAGATTGTCTAGCTCGTCGTCCCAGTTGAGGCTTTCTGGATGAAGTTCAGGATAGGCGCTGACGGATATTTCAAAATCCGCCACGTTTTTCAGACCCGTCACAAGATCGCTAGCATAAGCATAACCATTATCAACGGGCACATAAGGCGCACCAAGGCCGCCAACCGGATCGCCTCGTAAAGCCACAATATGGCGCACGCCTGCTTGCCAGTATTCGCGGGCAATTTCGTCTATTTCTGCTTTATCCGAACCTACACAGGTTAAATGCGCTGCCGCTTTTAGCGAACTTTCTTTCACAATACGTGCCACAGTTTGGTGGGTGCGCTCGCGGGTTGAACCGCCTGCACCGTATGTCACCGAGACGAAGTCTGGGTTTAAGGATTCCAGCTTTTGGATGGACTGCCACAACGCTTCTCCCATTTTCTCGGTCTTGGGCGGGAAAAATTCAAAGCTGATATTGATGTGCTCGCCGCCGCTGGAACTGGCACGGGCCAGCGTCCCCGGGACGGGACGGTGCCCATTGCGGTGAAAGTCTCTGTTATTTCTTGTTTCTTCGATAATCATGGGTTTACTCGGCTGTTTGTAAATTTGAAAACATGGTGTCTAGGGCGCGGCACAAATCGTCTTTGTGCTCCATACCGGCTGACATTCGAATGAGGGTGTTACCAATACCCGCGCCGTCCCTATCCTCTTGGCTCATAGCGCGGTGGGTCATGGTAGCAGGGTGGCAGATCAAACTCTCCGTGCCGCCAAGGCTCTCGGCAAATTGGATAATGCCTGTATCCGCAAAAAAACCTTTCAAACTTTCCGGCTCAACATTGAGCTCAAAACTCAGCATGGCTCCGGGGCCAGACTGTTGTCTTTGTGCCAGTTTATTACCCGAGGCACCGTCGGGATAATGCACACATTTTACGGATGAGTTCCCTCGTAAATATTGAACAATTTCTTGAGCATTTTTCTCTTGCACATCCATACGGGCATGCAGGGTACGTAGGCCGCGCAAGGTTAGGAAACTATCAAACGGCGCACCCGTGACACCTGTACAATTGGCCCACCAAGCTAGTTTCTCTGCATGTTCTTCGCTCGCTGCTATGACTGCCCCGCCGACCACATCGCTGTGACCATTGATGAATTTAGTGGTGGAGTGAACGACGATATCTGCGCCGAGCGCAAGGGGGGTTTGGCGAACGGGGGACAGGAATGTGTTGTCGCAAACCGCCAATGCGTTCGCATCATGGGCGGCAGCGGACAATACTGCAATGTCGCTCAGGCGCATCAGCGGATTACTAGGCGTTTCTATAAACACCAAGTCCGGGTTTTTAGCGCGAATGTTTTCGGGGGCATCTTTCGTTGTCTGATTGATAAACTCGACCTTAAAGCGTCCTTGCTCCGCACGGCTTAAAAGCAAGCGAAATGTACCGCCGTAACAATCATGGGGTGCCAACACCAATCCACCGCTTGGCACCAAATTAAGCACTAAGTCTATGGCCGCCATGCCAGACGATGTGATCACCCCGCCTGCGCCGCCTTCTAACCTGGCAAGTGCATCTGCCAAGGCATCCCGGTTGGGATTACCCCCGCGCCCATAATCATACTTGCCCATCTCGCCGTAAGCAGGGAATTTATATGTGGAACTTAGGTATAACGGCGGCGTCACAGCGCCGTAAGCTTGGTCTTGACCAATTCCGGCGTTAACGCATTTGCTTTGAGGGTTCAGTTGTTTAGGCGGCACGACTTTTTTCTCCTATGAAATTGGACAGAATTGGCGCGAGTAGATCCGTAGCCTTTAAGAACGAGTCGTGGCCGTAAATACTATCGATGACATGGAGTTGCGCAGGGCCAGCCAGCGCGTCACACAGCACTTGCATTTCGGACGGCGGTGCCAACTGATCAGASCGCACAGCAATCAATGTGGTGYGCGCAAGAATTYTCTCAGGGTCAACWGTGTGTAARTCTATGGATTCCGACAAGGCTAAAAACCTGTTCACRGGCATGATTTTTTTATAATGCTGACCACGCGATTCCAGATAATCACCGACATCAAATGTAGCCGGAATATCTCCATTTGGCGCAGCGGAAAAACGTTCGCKAAATTCCTCGGCKGAGCGGTAAGTGGTCATGGCCAGTTCGCGGGCCAGTTTTAAGCCCTCTAACGGATTTCCGAGCTTCGTMGCCAAATCTATGGTGCGCCGCTGGATRCCGCGTAGGGCKACCCCCATAGGCCAAGGTCGGTGGGTTGCGCCAAACACGCATAAATTCTCGACCCGCGCCGGAAAGTCCTGCGCAAATGCCAGYGCAATCATGCCGCCGTAACTCATGCCAATAATGCTGTGRACRCGYTCGACCTGCAAATGATCCAACAGAGCCGCCAACCGTTTCGCTTGGTCGCTAGTCGTRATGGTCAGRCGGGTTTCTGTGTTRTTWCCWCCTGGCGCACAATCAAATCCCAGAACTTGTACATGGTTCAAATCAATCGGCCCGCCGGGGTAAATCATATCTGACCACCAACCACCAGAGCCGTCCTTGYCGTCTACACCGTCAGCCACAAACCGCGARGCCGATATACCGCCCGGCACAACAACYAAYGGYGCACCTTCGCGTCCGTACAGCCGCCCTTGCACTATATCGTCCTTTAGAACACCACCGTGCTCCAAGGCGAAATCGCCTAAACTAATTTCTACGTCYYTTATNNCBMYABMNYKKSNGCCATAAGRCACTCCTTRATGTGGAGCTAAGCAAAACGGTMAATAACAGGAGCAAGTAAAAAGCTGTTGCCTWAACCCTTTTGGGAGCGACTTTGCTCTTTCCTCATCTGTCAGGGCCTGAATGAACGGGCTACCGTAGGACTTAGCACCTTTGCAAACAGTCTGCACTGTCAGGTGGTTGCTCCAGCTTCAAAGGGCCTATCCCTCCACTGGTCTTGATGAATTTCTAAAATGATGGAGTTTTACGGTGACGTCAAGAGGTTTTATCTGTGTAGTGGTGATACGTTCTACAATAAACATAAATTTTGTCATCCCGGGCCTGACCCGGGATCTCGGAGATTAAAGTAAGGTATGAGGTCCCGACTCTACGCTACGCTTGGCCGGGATGACAATGTATAAAAGGTCAAACCTTCTCGACAAATCCGTCTAGGACTTTTTTGTTGCCTGCTTTTTCGAAGGCTACGTCCAGTTTGTTACCGCTTGCGCTGGTGATGCGGCCATAGCCGAATTTTTGGTGAAAGATGCGCTCGCCGACTTTGAAACTGTCACCTTTATCGCGGGTTGGTTTGCGGATTGCAGTGCCCTCAATGGTTTTGTTTTTCTGAAATCTTTGCCAACCGGGGGATTTGGGCTTGGTGTAACTCGTATCGAAACTCTCAACGAAGCTTTCAGATACACCCGTATAACCGCCCGCCGGATTATTCCCCATATTACTATTTTGGGTGCCGAAATATCCTGTGTCAGATTTAACCTCTACATGCTCGGGCGGCAGTTCGTCGATAAACCGCGACGGGATGCTGGCTTGCCATTGACCGTATATCTGACGGTTRGCGGTGAAATAAATTTCGGCTCGTTCCCGTGCGCGGGTGATACCGACATAAGCAAGRCGGCGCTCTTCTTCGAGACCGGCCATACCGCTTTCGTCCAAAGATTTTTGCGACGGGAAAGAGCCCTCTTCCCAACCCGGTAAGAACACCAAAGGAAATTCGAGCCCTTTGGCACCGTGTAAAGTCATCAGGCTGATTTTATCATCATCCGCCCCGCCGGTTTCCATATCTAAAACCAACGAGACATGGTCCATATAACCTTCTAGCGTGTCAAATTCGCCCATGGCTTGGATAAGTTCTTTGAGGTTATCCAGCCGCCCGTCWGCCTTGGGATCCCCATTATGCATATTGGCGTTTTGCCACATGGCGGTRTAGCCGCTCTCGTCGAGAATTTTCTCGGCCAGCTCCGTGTGCCKYAAATCTTTCATAGCGGCACGCCAATGATCTATGTCGAGSARAAACGCSCGCAGTGCCGTGCGRGCTTTGCCSCGTATTTCGTCKGTCTTGACGATTTGYCGTGTCGCAGTTTCCAAAGAMACMYCCATRGCCCGCGCCGCCAATTGTARTTTYTGTATGGTYACSGCRCCAATGCCGCGCTTGGGCACGTTGACRATGCGYTCGAAGGCCAAATCGTCAGTGTCGGATCTTACCRTGCGSARATAAGCGTGYGCATCACGGATTTCCATGCGCTCGAAAAACCTTGGCCCCCCGATCACGCGGTAAGGCAGGCCGAGSGCTATAAAGCGTTCTTCGAACGACCGCATTTGTCGAGATGCACGCACCAGCACAGCCACATCATTATATAGCCGTCCGTTGGAAAACCAGTTTTCGATCTCGGATGCAATCACKCGCGCTTCAGCGTCGCCGTCCCAAACGCCGGAAACTACAACTTTTTCGCCGCCCTTTTCGTCCGTCCATAGGGTCTTRCCGAGCCGGTCTTGGTTGGCCGAAATTAAGCCGGATGCGGCCGCAAGGATGTGTTCGGTTGAACGGTAATTACGTTCCAACCGTACCACTTTAGCGCCCGGAAAATCCTTTTCAAAGCGCAGGATATTATCGACCTCCGCCCCGCGCCAACCATAAATAGATTGGTCATCATCGCCGACCACACACAGGTTTTGCTGCGCCTTATCTGTGCGCTGTGCCAAAAATCGCAGCCATAAATATTGGGCGACATTGGTGTCYTGRTAYTCGTCCACCAGCARRTATTTGAATTTGTTTTGATACTTAGCCARYACATCGGGGTAATTTTGAAARATRGTKWSRTTGNGCNWSAATMGMTNMGMCNMRMYSAYANWGYGWTYAASSTYKKMWGNGCSKYKCKRRKMMWTGCGGTATAATTTCGCACCCCGACCCTCGGCGAAGCCGTAACCATCACCAGATGACAGCTTCTCCGGTGTCTTGCCTTTGTTTTTCCATCCGTCGATCAGATGCCCCAAATGGCGCGGCGTCCAACGTTTATCGTCAATATCTTCCGCTTTCAAAATTTGCTTGAGGAGGCGAAGCTGATCGTCCGTATCTAAAATCGTAAAACTGGATTTAAGGCCAACCAATTCAGCGTGAATCCGCAAAATTTTTGCCGCAACTGAATGAAATGTACCGAGCCACGGCAAGCCTTCAACTTCGCTGCCRATYARMGAACCAACCCGTTCACGCATTTCCCGCGCCGCTTTATTGGTAAAGGTCACACACAATATCTGCGACGGAAACGCTTTGCCCTGCGCTAAAATATGGGCGAAACGTGTGGTCAGAACGCGAGTTTTACCCGTGCCCGCACCAGCCAAAACCAAGAGCGGGCCATCTATAGTTTCCACGGCCTCGCGCTGCTCGGGGTTTAACCCGTCCAGATAAGAACTACGGCTGACAGGGTGAACACCCGCCATCGCACGCTCGGAAATTGGTATAGAATCAATGTCGCTCATGGGCGGAACATAAGGCAAACAAATTTATCCGTAAACGGATAATGTAAACTTACTTTTCTTTAAGTTTGCGCCTTTCAGAAGCGCGCATTTTTTCGCTTTCTGATTTAAGCTGACCGCAGGCGGCAAGGATGTCGCGGCCTCTGGGGGTGCGAATGGGTGATGCGTATCCGGCGGCGTTGACTTTATCGGCGAAGCGTTCGATGGTTTCCCAATCTGAACACTCATAATTACTGCCCGGCCACGGGTTAAACGGGATAAGGTTGACCTTGGCAGGAATGCCCTCCAGGAGCTTGATAAGTTCTACCGCATGCTTAGGGCTGTCATTGATACCTTTGAGCATGACATATTCAAAAGTGATACGCCTTGAATTGGACAAACCGGGATAAGCACGGCACGCCGCCATCAGCTCGGCCAAGGGATATTTTTTATTGATCGGCATGATAGAACTGCGCAGCTCGTCGTTAGCCGCATGCAAGGATATGGCCAGCATGGCCTTGGTGCGTTCGCCCGCAGAAACAATCTCTGGCACAACACCGGATGTGGATAATGTGATACGGCGCCGCCCAAAACTTAGCCCTTCGCAATCACAGATAATGTCTAAGGCTTTGGCAACTTCATCGGTGTTATAGAGAGGTTCTCCCATGCCCATAAACACGATATTGGTCAATTTTCGACCACCCTCTGAACTGGGCCATTCGTTCAAATCATCCTTGGCCACCATGACCTGCAAAGCAATTTCGGCGGCGGTGAGATTACGCACCAAACGCTGGCTCCCCGTATGGCAAAATTTACAGGTGAGCGTACAGCCAACTTGCGAGGATACGCACAAGGCTCCGGTTTTGGACACGGCCGGAATGAACACACTTTCAACTTCGATGCCCGGCGCCATGCGGATCAAGTATTTCCGCGTCCCGTCCACACTGATTTGCCGCTCGACGATTTCCGGACGGTTAAGCTCAAACGCTTCCGCAAGCTCYGCCCGCARGCCTTTGGYAATATTGGTCATGCTGRCCCAATCAGTGACCCCGTAATTATAGACCCAGCGAAATATCTGTCCGGCGCGCATCCGCACTTGCTTKGGCTCAATCCCRAAATCCGTGAGTGCYTCGGCWATTTCYGCGCGCGTCAAACCGGCCAGCTTAATTTTAGCTGGTGTTTGCGRTTTYGCATTCGCGCCGKAYTTTATATCAAGTTCCATCGTTCYACTTTCTTGNSCGCTCTCTAACACATTCGCGCGGCCTGAATAGTGTTTAGTTCAGATTTGCGTTTTACCGCGCTCTCCTATARAGGCGGCAAAGGGGGAATTGATGCGCATACTGTTTTTTATTATTTTATTGGACATTGCYGGCTTCGGGATATTGTTRCCGTCTATCATGTTTGTGCTTGAAAACATGGGCGCAGGGCCAGCCTATGCATCGATCATTATTGCGACTTATTCTATTGGACAATTTATCGCCGGGCCGTTTTGGGGCGCATTATCCGACCGCATAGGCCGCAAACCTGTTTTGGCTATTGCTCTGTCCGGCGCGTTTTTGGCCTACATACTTATGGTTTTTGCCAAGACACCGGAGATGATTTTGCTGTCCCGTGCCTTTGCCGGTCTCATGGCAGGCAATATTGCCACCGCCTATGCCGCTATTGCCGACCTCACCCCGCCCAAAGACCGCGCCAAAGGCATGGGCGTGCTTGGTGCAGCCTTCGGGCTTGGTTTTGTTATAGGTCCAGCCATTGGTGGATATTTGGGGGGTGCAACGCCCGAAACGGCTAATATCGTTTATCCAGCCATAGCTTCGGCGGTGCTCTCTGTCATGGCGATATTGGCAATAATATTCCTGTTCAAAGAAACCTTGGACGAAAAACACCGCCAAGAAATTCTTGCTAAACCGCGCGTTAGCCGGTTGGAAGCGATTAAGAAGGTCGCCGCTCATCCTGTGTTGATTACGTTTTGCGTATTTATTTTTCTGGTCTCGACCACAGGTGCACTAATGGATCCGGTGACACCTTTATTGGTTGGCAACCGTTATGGTTGGGGACCTGAACAGATGGGGCATATTTTTGTCATTGTCGGCATTTCTATTATCATTGTCCAAGGTGGTTTGGTTGGCCGTATGGCAAAAACATTCGGCGAGAAGAACATGGTCCGCATCGCCTTTGTATCRCTAATCAGCGGATTAGCTCTTATCATTTACACACCTATTTCTTACGGTGTTGTTCTTGGGTTTTGCCTCACGGGCATCGGTTCGACCTTGTTCACGACAGGCATTAGCGCGCTGGCTTCTCACCGCGCCGCGCCGCATGAACGCGGACTTGTCATGGGTGTTATCCAGTCCATGCAATCTTTGGGACGTTCGATCGGACCATTGTTTGCCGGCTCTTTATTTGTGATCTGGCAGGGCTTACCCTATAGTGTTGGCATTGTTCTGGTCACTATTGCGCTTATCTGGATCAGCATGTTGATAAGAGGCGGTAAAATCGAAGATGTACACCGCCCGCAACACCACGGGTAACCAGTACGCGGTCAGTGGATAAACTACCAGAGCGCCAATCTGCCCTCTATCTATGATATGGTCGATTTAATGGGAACAAAAACATTATGCGCCATCTTAAATGGATACTACCAATATTGGTTTTAATTGGGTCTATTTTTGCTTTCTCGGTTATCTCCAAAATGCGCCCGAAAGCGCCCGTTGCCGAACGTATTGACAAACACCCTTCGGTGGATGTGTTGGTCGCAAGACTGTCTAGCTATCAGCCCAGTATTCACACCCAAGGGACGGTCAGACCAAAAACATCTATAGAATTAGTACCAGAAGTCGCCGGGAAAATAATCTGGGTATCACCGTCTTTTTCCAACGGGGGCGCTTATAAAAAAGGCGAAACACTGATCCGCATTGATCCGCGCAATTATGAATTTGCCATAGAAGCCGCTCAGGCTAATGTTGCCAATGCCGATGCAGCACTGGCAAAAGAAATCGCTGAAGGTGAAATCGCSRMRCARGAYTGGRAYGATATTAGCGGCGGKCGGGCCGCGTCMGATTTGGCCTTGCGCAAACCACAATTGGCAGGCGTGAGGGCTGCGCTGGCTTCAGCCAATGCCGCGCTGAACAAAGCAAAGCTGGATTTAGAGCGCACCAATATCACCGCACCCTTTGCAGGGCGTGTAGATGTTAAACGCACAGGGCTTGGACAGTATGTGTCCCTCGGCAAAGTTTTGGCAGATATGTATTCTACCGACGCAGCAGAAATTCACTTGCCGCTCACCGACACACAAATGGGTAAGATAGATTTGGACCCGTCGTCTACGGACGGTAAATTACAAGTACATTTGTTTGCCAATGTAGGTGGTCAGCGCCAATCTTGGCAAGGACAATTGGCGCGGACATCCGGCGCAGTTGATCAGGCCAGTCGAGTGCTAAACCTTATTGTCGAGGTTAAAGACCCTTACGGCGTGGAAAAAGGTGGCCCGCCCTTGCTGAACGGTCTGTTTGTCGAGGCAGAAATTCCGGGTATCGTACTTGAAAATGTCATAGAAATTCCGCGCAAAGCCTTACGGGCGGGAGGCCGTATCATCACTCTGGACGGCGACAATAAAATCAGAACGCGCGATATTGATGTTATCCATACCGCGCAAGATATTGCGCTTATTCGCGGCGTACCGAGCGGTACACCCATTGTAATATCCGCTCTGGAGATTGTCATTGAAGGCACCGAGGTGACGGTCCGTACATCTAATGCAGCAGGGCTTAACCAATGAACGGCTTGATCAAATGGTTTGTCCGCAATCCGGTCGCCTCCAATTTGCTGATGCTGGTTATCATTATCAGCGGGCTTCTTTCCCTGCGCGGGTATGACAAAGAAATCATGCCGTCCATGCCAGCCAAGTCCGTGCAGATTGATGTTGTTTATGCAGGCGCTGACCCGGCAGAGGTTGAGGACAGGCTGTGTATCCGCATTGAGGAAGCTATCGCCGATGTAGAAGGCGTTGCCACTTTAAAATCCATAGCAACGACTGGAAAATGTACGGTCAATGCAGGCTTAGCCACTAATGTAGACAGGCAAGTCGTACTGTCCGACATAAAAGCACAGGTCGATGCCATCAATACTTTCCCCGTAGACGCCGAACGCCCCATTGTCGAATTGATAAAGTTTGAAAGCAAGCCCGTACRRGTAGCTSTGCTGGTGGACACTGACGAGCGCACCCGCAAACAAATCGCAACAAAAATCCGCGACGAACTKGCCAGATTGCCAGGRGTAGACTTTGCTGAGCTMGTCGGYGCGCGGGAATATGAAGTCAGCATAGAAATATCCGAAAACATGCTTAGGCGGTACGGYTTGACCTTCGATGATGTKGCCAACGCAGTACGCGGTTCTTCCTTGAACGTMCCCGCAGGYCTTATCCGTGCAAAGGGTGGMGACATTTCTTTGCGCACCCGYTCCCAAGCTTACACGGCGGCGGACTTTGAAGCCATTACYCTGATCAARAATGCTAATGGTACCAATATCGCGCTTGGTGATGTAGCSRYGGTYACAGACGGGTTTGAAGAAAATCCKGTTYTGGCYCGCTTCAACAACCGCCCKGCAATCCTGATAGACGTTAAAACGGTCTCCAATCCAGACGTTGTAGCAGCCAATAAGGCCGTGAGAAAATACATAGAGAATGCRTATAAAACCCTRCCCGAAGGTGTCGAACTGGTCAGYTGGTTGGATTTRTCCAAATCATTTACAAGTCGGGTCAACATATTGYTGAAAGGYGGTTTTGGCGGATTGATTTTAGTGTTCTTGCTTTTGATGATGTTCYTRCGTCCGCGTATCGCATTTTGGGTTTGCGCRGGCATGTTTACCGCCTTTATGGGCACGCTTTGGGTTTTACCCATGGTCGGGATTTCTTTTAATATGATCTCGCTGTTCGCCTTTATCTTGGTGCTAGGCATGGTGGTGGACGATGCGATTATTATTGGTGAAAGCATCCATTCGGTCCGCGAAGACGGGCTWGTGGGCCTAGAGGCKGCCGAGCAAGGTACAATACGCGTTGCCCGYCCYGTRCTCTATGCCGGAATGACRACYATGGTGGCRTTTTCRCCWATYYTGTTTTTGGAMGGTACWGCYGCTGCCGTCATGAAGCCTTTGCCGTGGGTGGTGATCATTACATTGGTGTTCTCCTTGATCGAAAGCTATTTCATACTRCCCGCTCATTTATCACATCTGAAAAAAATCGGBCCRACRTCAAAYCCCATYACSCGYATGCARCGSGCKATYGCCMRMGCCCTYAAGCGGTTTATYGAAAATRYTTAYRYRCCRTTTYTGGAYTTAACYTTGMRRTTYAAATTYATGACWTTYGCCGTGTTYATMGGCTTCTGGMTSGTGATNKTTTYCTTTNGTSACWGGCGGYTGGGTAAGGCARGACTTTTTYCCMAATGTGCCGGGCGACTATATCATCACCGATATCACCCTAACCGACGGCATTGCTTTTGAGCGCGCCGAACAAGTCTTGGCGCAGGTGGAAGAAGCGGCGCTTGGCCTGAACGCTTATTAYAAAAAGAACGGCGGCGARGARCCTGTGGTCAATGTKCACACCTATGCCAGYGGTAATAAAGTGAGYGCCACAATTGATTTAATTGATACAGAAAAACGCAAAACAGAAATTCGCGACATCTCAAACAGATGGCGCGAAGCYATTGGCACTGTTGCAGACATGAAAGATYTCGAYGTTGTTTACCAAAGCTGGAACCGGGATAARCCGCTTAAATT
Organism: Robiginitomaculum sp.; assembly: GCA_002732905.1. Taxonomy (GTDB): domain Bacteria; phylum Pseudomonadota; class Alphaproteobacteria; order Caulobacterales; family Maricaulaceae; genus Robiginitomaculum_A. Next base: position 22,856 of record NVTC01000001.1, on the reverse strand, counting down.
TGTTCTKGCAGCAGACACACTGGCCACCATGGAAGCGGCGGCRAAAGACCTGGAAGTAGAGCTGGCAAAATTCGCAGGTGTGTTTGATGTCACCGACACATTGCGCTCGGCCAAACAGGAATTAATAATTGATCTTAAACCCGAAGCCGAAACATTGGGCTTAAACGCAAGCGACCTAGCCCGGCAAGTTAGGCAAGGGTTTTTCGGTGAAGAAGTGCAGCGCATCGCTCGCGGCCCCGATGATGTGCGCGTGAAAATCCGTTACCCAGCCGCCGCACGAACATCTTTGCAGAGCTTACAAAACATGCGGGTACGCACACCGGACGGTGCGCAGGTRCCGTTCGAGACGGTTGCCAATATTCGCTTTGGTCAGGGYGCTACTGCCATTCGCCGTCTCAACCGCCGCAGGGTTGTTGAAGTGACGGGTAATATCAACGCCAAAAAAACCAATCCGCGCGAAGTCACCCGCACAGTTACCATAGAGGTTATTCCYGCRCTRCARGARAWRTATCCAGAYCTRGARTTTWTGTTRGARGGYGACCAAARMGAAATYGGYAAATTTATCTCGGGGYTRATWATYGGRYTGTTCACATCCTTGTTCGGTATYTATGCGCTTATTGCCATTGCTTTTCGCTCCTACAGCCAACCTTTGTTRGTGATGCTSGCGATACCCTTTGGCTATATCGGCGCCGTCATCGGGCATYTGGTWTACGGCCTRCCGTGGTCGATGTTCTCGTTCTTTGGCGTCGTGGCRACGGCSGGTGTGGTGGTCAATGAYAATCTGGTGTTAATCGATTATATCAACACTTTACGAGAGCGCGGCGAAGATGTGATGAGTGCCGTACGCAAAGCTGCCGCCAGTCGGTTTAGGCCCATATTGCTTACGACTTTAACAACGTTTTTCGGTCTCATGCCCATCACATTCCAAAAAGCCCCGCAAGCTCAATACCTAATCCCTATGGCCGTATCCTTGGCCTTTGGCGTGGTCATGGCCTCGATCGTGACACTAGTGTTGATCCCAGCCATGTATGTCTGGATGGATAAGCTTCGCAGCGGCGCGCGCAAAAAATCACGCGGCACTAACGATGATGTGGATGCTTCTTACGCTGAATAACCGTCCAAAAACGTGTCGCACAACAGCTGTGCGGCACAACCAACAGAGATTATATTGAGTGAGCATATCAGAGAGAGTGTTGGTAAGATTTTCATTTTTATTTCCCCGCTTCCAGGGTGAATGGAGGCAGCTATGTCCCAACACTAAATTACATTCATGTGGACTCCACTTTCACAATCGCTCGATCCTTAAAAACTTAATTCTGTCCTCATCTTTCATGAACCTCTTCACCAGTTTATTCAAAAGCAATCGGATACGGTCCTTAAAAGTTAGTTCATTAACTTGTAAAACCAGCTTTTTTACCTCTGATGTTTCAATTATTTCACCGTGTTCGCAGTAATGCGTGAGCATCAGGGAAAGTATTGATAACATTAACTTTAATTTTGCTTCACGCCACTTTTTAACTTCATACCCTCCCATACCATCAAGTGAGGTGTATGCCATTTCAAGCCTCATATTCGTTCCACCCGAAATACTCTCTTCAAATTCAAGCTTGTAGAGGGATGACGAAATTCTGTTATCTAATCGGTAATGCACCCGATAACTATCGGGTTCGTACAGCACGGCAGTCCAGGTGGTCCTTTCGGCAATACTGTCTGCTAAAATTGGAGAGGACGAAATTTCTTTAAAAATGGTGCCGAGTTCAACGTGTCCATTCGGACAATGGATTAATTCACATTTCCAGCCTGGTATCCATTTATACTCCATCACAGGACAGGCCAGAGGGAAAACCTTATGAACCGGGGCGTTGATATGCCTGTTCATCTCAACCCTTACAAAAGAACCGTTTTTCTTCTCATCGCTCATATTAATTCCATCCATTTTTCTAATTCCTTCGGTTGGGTCGGGTCTGATTGTACCCATACTCCGATTTAAAAATACCTATTGACCAAGTTACCAAGGTAACATACGGTGCTTTTGTCAATATGAAAAGGGAATTTATCATGTCATCCTCCGATCAGCCGTCTAAATCCAAAAAAATTGAACGTGTTCAGACGGGAGTACGCATGGAGAAATCATTGGTGAAGGTGCTTAAGGGACTGGCGGAATATGCGGATATTTCCCTGGGGGACCTGCTTGAGGGAATTGTACTTCATTCCTTTGAGGGGAAATCACCGTTCGAAAGTGAACATCGTCAAAACGTGATCAAACAACTTAAAAGCATTTATCACTGCGGCCTCACTGCAGATGATAGCCATAAGCTTGAGGAATAAAACCAGAATATTGGAATAATTGTGCGCACTATTGAGCCATATTCTAATGGTGTGGTTTATTCACCGCCCTCATTTTCTCAACAGTGTCTTGTGAAATAGGATCCAATTAGTGAATAAATTATCTAAAGAATTACTAAATGCAAATGATGTGGATGCTTCTTACGCTGAATAGCCATCCAAAAACGTGTCGCACAAGAGCTGTGCGAATTCACCAACAGATAAATCACGCTCGCTTTCGTTCTCTGGCCGGTTATACCAAGTATGTGTCCAGTTGATCATGCCGACAAACATCATGGCTGTGGGAAAGTATAGATGTTCATTTGCTTTCAGCTTTGGGTTCAGCTCTATCAGTGTCGGGTACAAGGCTTCAACATTACGCCGCARGAGAAAATTTATTTCCYTTGATTGTTCAGATGACAATGCRCCRAGYTCGYTCAAAATAAGCTTATGTTGAGCGCGGTATTTRACATTCATACCGAGCAATTCTTTTGCGTAATGCTCYARCCGRCTTCTGGCATCCAATTCCCGRTTTTGCAAAATAGGCAAYAAAGTMTCRACCAAAACTRCGGCGTGRTCTTTTATRATCTCGTAGAAYAACTGCCCTTTGGAAGGGAAGTAATAATACAAGCGTGATTTGACCGTGTTGCAAGCTTTGGCRATATYAATGATYGAGGTACCGTAAAATCCTTTTTCAGCAAACAAAACTGTCGCGCTGGCTTTGATGCGGTCRCGCTTTGATTGATAATCCTGTGCTTGCAGACGCSCCATTAGACGCGTTCAATCACACARGCGATACCTTGCCCGACACCGATACACATRGTGATCARGCCGTASCGRCCGCCTGTACGCTCYAACTGGTGTAACGCTGATTGGGCGATACGGGTGCCGCTCATGCCGAGTGGATGGCCAAGAGCTATGGCGCCGCCGTTTGGATTGATGCGAGGATCATCATCAGACAAACCCAATTCTCGCACCACGGCGAGGCTTTGCGCGGCAAATGCTTCGTTCAGTTCAATCACATCTATTTGCGTCAACGATAATCCGGTTAGCGCCAAGACCTTACGCACGGCAGGCACAGGCCCTATGCCCATGATGCGCGGGGCCACCCCTGCAACTGCCGCGCCGACTATGCGGGCGCGCGGGGTCAGATTATATTGCTTGGCCGCCGCCTCAGAGGCCATCAACATGGCCGCTGCACCGTCGTTAATGCCAGATGCATTGCCAGCAGTAATGGTGCCGTCCTTGCGAAACGGGGTGTGCAGTTTAGCCAGCACATCTAACGGCGATAAACGCAAATGCTCGTCGTGCTCAACAATGGTCACTGCGCCTTTACGGCCCGGTATTTCTACGGGGATTATTTCTTCCGCCAAACGGCCTGCGTCTTGCGCATCCTTGGCTTTAAGTTGTGAAGCATAAGCAAAAGCATCTTGGTCAGAGCGGGATATATTAAACTGCTCCGCAACATTTTCTGCCGTCTCCGGCATGGAATCCGTACCGTACTGGGCGTCCATCAATTTATTGACAAATCGCCAGCCGATTGTGGTGTCGTAGGTTTCTGCATTACGAGAAAATGCCGCAGTCGCTTTAGCGGAAACGAACGGTGCGCGCGACATGCTCTCGACGCCCGCCGCAATGGACAGCTCACCTTCACCAGATTTAATCAGGCGCGAAGCTTGCACAATCGCATCCAGCCCCGAACCACATAGACGGTTAAGCGTTACCCCCGGAACATCCGTTGGCAGACCTGCAAGCAGAGCCGCCATACGCGCTACATTGCGGTTGTCCTCACCGGCTTGGTTGGCGCAGCCCATAAATACATCATCGATTTGCGCCCAATCCACATCACTATTACGCGCCATAAGCGCCCGTAATGGCAGTGCCGCCAAGTCGTCCGGCCTTATACTGGACAGTCCACCGCCGTAACGCCCCACAGGCGTGCGCACAGCATCGCAAATAAAAGCTTCAATTACACTTTTGCTCATCTTATTTCCCTGTAAATGTCGGTTTGCGTTTTTCCATAAAGGCCGAAACGGCTTCGGCGTAATCATCCGTAAATCCTGCCTTTTGCATGGACAAGCGCTCTAATTCTAATTGTTCATCAATTGTGTTGTTAAACGAGGCCCGTATTGCAGCGCGGTTAAGGGTAAGGCCGATAGGTGGTTTAGCCGCCAAATTTTCCGCAAGCTTCATGGCCTCGTCCATCAATTTTGCCCCGTCGCAGACATCCCAAATCAAACCCCATTTTTTGGCTTTCTTGGCTTCCAGTGGTGTGGCCAGCAATGATAAACCAAGCGCTCTTGCCAGGCCAATATGGCGCGGTAAATGATATGTACCGCCGCTATCAGGCAGCAGGCCGATGTTGGAGAACACTTCAACGAATTTTGCCGTGCTGGCAGCTATGACAATATCACAGGCCAAAGCAATATTGGCACCTGCGCCTGCCGCAACCCCGTTAACGGCGCAGATGGTTGGAATTTTACTAGCGTGCAGACGCTTGATCAACGGGTTATAATATGTACCTACGGTCTTCCCGAGGTCGGTTTTCTCAGCACTTTTTCCGTCTTTGGAACTAACATTACGATCACCCAAATCCTGCCCGGCACAAAACCCGCGCCCCGAACCCGTCAGAAGCAAACAGCGAATACTGTCATCAGCATCGATCATGTCCAATGTAAGCACCAATGCTTGGTGCATGGTCTCGTTAAACGAGTTCAGCTTATCAGGACGGTTTAAAGTGACAACTGCCACCTTGCCTATCTTGTTATAAAGAATAGTCGACCTTTTTGTATCTTCACTCATCTTGGTTTCCTAGCTCACGGATCTCTCCGGTTTATTTGCTTTGACTGTCTTGAAGTTTATGCCAATATTTGACCGATCAATCAATTAATAAAAATGAGGCCATTTATGTTGCTGGAAAACTATGCCGAAGGAAAATGGGTGGCTGGTACGTCCGGCCTGAGAAATTTGCGCGATTCCGTTACCGGAAAAATCGTTGCGCAAACTTCGTCAGTTGGTTTGGATTTCGGATCGATGTTGGATTATGCCCGCACGGTCGGGGGGGCGAATTTACGCAGCACCGGTTTTCATGACCGTGCCTATATGCTCAAAGCCTTAGCCAGCTATATGATGGCGCGTAAGGAAGAGCTTTACGAATTGTCATACGCAACCGGTGCAACCCGTGCTGATAGCTGGATAGACATCGAAGGCGGGTTCATGACGCTGTTCGCAGTGTCGGGCAAAGCACGGCGCGAAATGCCGGACGGTCAAGTTTATGTGGACGGTGGTTTAGAACCTCTATCGCGCGGCGGCACATTCATGGGTCAGCATATTGCAATGCCGTTACAAGGTGCGGCTATACACATAAACGCCTATAATTTCCCCGTATGGGGGGCACTGGAAAAGTTTGGCCCTGCATTTATTGCCGGTGTGCCAACAATCATAAAACCGGCTAGTGATGGTTCGTATTTGACCGAAGCCGTAGTGCGGATGATGGTAGAATCGGATATACTACCGAAGGGCGCCGTACAATTGATTTGTGGCTCTACTGGCGATCTTCTTGACCATGTCACCTGCCAAGATGTGATCTCGTTTACGGGTTCAGCAAGCACGGCGCAGATGCTGAGAAGCAAAGCAAATATCATCCAAAATTCTACACGGTTTATCGCCGAACAAGATAGCCTGAACGGCTGCGTACTTGGATTGGATGCCGCACCCGGCACCCCRGAGTTTGRYYTGTTCATCAAAGAAGTGGCGTCGGAAATTTCCGTCAAAGCCGGCCAAAAATGTACCGCCATTCGCCGCGCATTGGTGCCGCACAAATTTATGGATGCRGCAGTGGATGCKYTRGGCGAACGTCTCGCTAAAATTGCTATTGGCAATCCTCGCGACAAAGAAACACGCATGGGTGCCTTGGCAGGCCAAGGGCAACGAGCTGATGTTCTAGAGAAGCTCGGYCTATTRAGCGCAGAAAACCCYATCGTCATYGGCAATGTAGACAGATTCGCAGATGGAGACGGCGCTTATTTAGAGCCCATCGTTATGCGCTGTGACAACCCGCTCTCAAAAACCAATGTCCACAGCATCGAAGCTTTTGGCCCGGTCAGCACATTGATGGGCTATGACGGTARTGATGAAGCCGTAGCYCTTCTGCAAAAAGGCGGCGGATCATTGGTGGCCTCTGTGTTTAGTYATGATGTGGATTTCRCRCGGGAWTTAGTCATGGGCGCCAGCGCTTTTCACGGACGTATGTTGATCAGCGACCGDRMWAGCGCGGGCGAAAGCACGGGCCACGGCTCACCTCTGCCAAATCTTGTYCACGGCGGGCCGGGACGTGCGGGCGGCGGYGAAGAAATGGGCGGTGTGCGCGGCGTCATGCATTATATGCAACGCACGGCCATTCAAGGTAGCCCGTCCGTGATTGCCAACATTACGGGYGARTGGATACCGGGTGCAAAATYCCGYAAAGCCRAAACCCATCCGTTCAGACATATCTATAAAGACCTYAATATYGGCGATCAGCTACAAACCAAATCTCGTAAAGTCACCTTGAACGATATCGAACTGTTTGCCAATTCRACGGGCGATACATTTTATGCCCATATGGATAGTGAGGCCGCCAAGGCCAAYCCGTTCTTCGAAGACAGGGTCGCACATGGATATCTGCTTTTATCRTGGGCGGCAGGTCTATTTGTCTCGCCGGATCCCGGACCCGTTCTTGCCAATACCGGGCTGAATRATCTAGCCTTCATGACCCCGGTCTATGCRGGCGAYGAGATTAAGGTGCARCTCACAGTTCGGCGCAAAAAACGCCGCACAGARGAYTACGGAGAGGTTGGCTGGGACGTAGAGATCACCAATCAAAAAGATGATGTCTGCGCCCGGTATGARTTATTGACAATGGTAGCSTTTACCRACGGSTARCCTAAGCCGCCATTGCRGACTTKATCGTGACCARCTTGCGCTTCYSTTCACACCARAGYTTCAAYTTAGTGCACCKCAGGCTTTGCCACAGGGTTAGGCGTTTGACGTTGACCAGTTTCGGGTGGTCACGCAGAGCCTCCGTCAGACGGTAGAACGGAATGCGGGAATTGAGGTGATGCACATGATGGATGCCAATATTACCGGTGATCCAGCGTARCGGTTTTGGCAAATCGTAATGGGAACTGCCGAAAATAGCGGCTTCATTGCGGTCCCATTTTTCTTCGTGATCCCACATGGTGTCTTCAAACTGATGTTGGACGAAAAACATCCAAACACCGAGAGCGCCAGCCACCARAATCATCGGAATATAAACCATCAAAAACGCTTGCCAGCCAACAAAATAAATRATCGCGCCAACAAGAGATGCAATGAACAAATTTGTCCCCATTGCACTGAACCAGTATTTTGGTTGCTTGCGTAGRAATTTGTCTGGCAGGCGTTGCGCAATAAGAAAAATRTARATAGGYCCRATCAGAAACATCACCACAGGATGTCTGTACAGGCGGTAAAAGAAACGAGCTTTGGGTGAGCGCTCTTTATACTCTTCAACGGTCAGCATGTGAATGTCACCAATACCGCGTTTCTCCAGGTTTCCAGACGAAGCGTGATGGGTAAGATGCGCCCGCTTCCAGATAGAAAWCKGGRWMAWMGYKRTRWTRSYGAYMWCMMSAYSMWSMCMKTYRWWGAMYWTWWWKWRCKTWMASNNAAAGCWCSKTKMKWKYAMYSSYKSTRSAKAMWWMMYAGCCGCACCAGAAAACCGGCAGCTAGGAGTGAAAACCCGAAGCTTAAAAATACACTGATGTTAAGCGCCCAATAAGCCAGTACACATAAAGTAATAAATGGCAAAAAAGTGACGCCAATTTCAAACAGGCTTCTGAGTAATTTTGGTTGGCGGTAGGCCATCATCAGGCGCATCCAATCTTTAGCCGAAAGGTGTGTGTCATTGTCTGATTGATGCGCGTTTTCGTTAGCGTTCGTGTGGCTCATGCAGGGGCTCTCTCTTATTGCTCGTCAAATCTATAAAGGCCTAAGGTAAAGCGAAGTTTAATCTACGCAAGACAAAAATGCGTGAAAACTGTGTGACAAAATTGCATGCGTGCGCCTCTGGTTTACAATCAAAAATTATAATTTGACCGTTTGGTCTAATTTATGTAAATAGACCTCATGTATTCAACTGACCTTAGAACTGACAAAGAAAAGAAGTCTGCTGACCAGCAGGCTCTTGATGACGCTCAATTATGGGATGCGTTTCAAACGCGTATTGACAACGGGGATGTCATTGAAGCCAAAGACGAAATGCCCGAGCGCTACCGTGCCACCCTCATTCGGCAAATCTCCCAACATGCCCATTCGGAAATTGTCGGCCAATTACCAGAAGGCAATTGGGTGACACGAGCGCCGACCTTAAAGCGCAAACTCATCCTATTGGCAAAAATACAAGACGAAGCCGGCCACGGGCTTTATCTATATTCAGCTGCCGAAACGCTGGGTCGCTCTCGCGACGATATGGTGGCAGACTTGTTATCCGGGAAAGCCAAATACTCGACTATTTTTAATTACCCGACCCCGACCTGGGCTGATATTGGCACTATTGGTTGGTTGGTTGACGGTGCAGCTGTTACCAATCAAATTCCGTTGTGCCGATGTTCTTACGGGCCTTATGCGCGCGCTATGGTGCGCGTGTGCAAAGAAGAAAGCTTCCACCAGCGCCAAGGCTATGAAATCGTTACGACATTGGCACAGGGCAGCACAGAGCAGAAAGCTTTGGCGCAAGACAGCCTGAACCGTTTCTGGTGGCCATCTTTGATGATGTTCGGGCCTAGCGATAGCGCCTCAACCCATTCATCACAAAACATGAAATGGAAGATCAAGCGCCATTCCAACGACGAACTGCGCCAACGTTTCATCGACGCAACTGTGCCGCAAGCCGAGTTTCTCGGCCTGACTATTCCTGACCCGGACTTAAAATGGAACGAAGAAACCGGCCATTGCGATTATTCGCAACCAGACTGGAATGAATTTCACGATGTTATATCTGGCAATGGGCCGTGCAATCGCGAACGACTGGAAACCCGCAAAAAGGCTTGGGATGATGGCCAGTGGGTGCGTGATGCCATGATGGCGCATGCGGAAAAGAAGGCGGCTGCAAAACAGGCTGCGCAATAGGCCGAGAAACAGGTTTTGGCTGACCCTCAAACACTAAATCGAGTGCATCGATGAGTAAAAAAGAATGGCCCTTATGGGAAATTTTCATTCGTGGACAGCATGGTATGAGCCATCGCCATGTGGGGTCGCTGCATGCGACCGACGCTGAGATGGCAATGAAAAATGCCCGCGATGTTTATACCCGGCGTAATGAGGGCGTGAGCATCTGGGTGGTGGAAGCCGGTCATATATCTGCCTCCGTTCCTTCCGAAAAAGGCCCGATGTTTGAGCCGGCAAAATCTAAGGTTTATCGCCACCCAACATTCTACGACATCCCCGATGAAGCGGGCAATATGTGATGAGCGATTTGTTTCAGTTTCTGTTGCGACAGGGTGATAACACATTGGTGCTTGGGCATCGCACGTCACAATGGTGTGGCATCGGGCCGGTGCTGGAAGAAGATATCGCGCTTACCAATACGGCACTCGACCTGATTGGTCAGACGCAGATGTGGCTGGCTTATGCCGCAGAGGTCGAAGATGCCGGACGCACGGCAAATGATCTGGCCTTTCTGCGTGAGGCCTGGGATTTTCGCAATCTGCTATTGGTCGAATTTCCCAACAGGGATTTTGGCCACACACTGATGCGGCAATACCTATTCGATGCTTTTCAGGTACCGTGGCTAACGGCTCTGAGCGATTCTTCCAATCAGCGCGTGGCGGAAATCGCGGCGAAATCTTTGAAAGAAGCCAAATACCATCTTGAGCGTTCGCGCGACACAGTGATTGCGCTGGGTGACGGCACAGCGGAAAGCAATGGACGGATGCAAGAGGCACTTGATCGGCTGTGGCCCTATGTGGGTGAAATGTTTGCCAGCGATGATGTTGATCGCGCCATGGTAGCTGACGCTGTTGCGCCTGAACTGGCGGATTTACGCGATTCGTGGGACCGGGAGGTTGCGACGACGTTAAAGGTTGCGGAGCTTAAAATTCCCGAGAATAACTTTGCCCAATTGGGCGGCCGCGACGGCAAAAGGCACACTGAGCATCTGGGTCATATGCTGGCTGAAATGCAGGTCTTGCAGCGTTCCTATCCCGGCGCAGTTTGGTGATGGATAAACGTGCATCAACCCAGGAAATTTGGGGCTGGCTGGAAGAGGTTCCTGATCCCGAAATTCCGGTTATTTCAGTGGTGGATCTCGGCATCGTTCGTGATGTGCGATGGCGTGAAGAACAATTGGAAATCGATGTGACGCCGACCTATTCCGGCTGTCCGGCCACTTCAGTGATCGCGATGGATATCGAATTGGCGATGGCCAAACGCGGCATCGACAATTTGAAAATCAATACGAAAATTTCACCACCATGGACAACAGATTGGTTGTCTAAATCCGGGCGGAGCAAGTTGGAAGCTTATGGCATTGCGCCGCCGCGTTTAGCGGGCGGTCCGCAACGATGCCCCAATTGCAAATCCGAACAGGTTGAGAAAATCAGCCAATTTGGATCCACTCCCTGCAAAGCACAATGGCGTYGCACGGAATGTCTGGAACCTTTCGATTATTTTAAATGCATATAGCAGGTGCTTCATGGCTGATTTTTTTGACCTTACCGTAACCGATATTGAAAAGACCGTGCGTGATGCCGTTGTGCTGACGCTAAAGCCAAAAGACGATAACGCTTTCGCCTTTGTTCAGGGTCAGTACCTGACTTTTCGGCGCGAATTTGATGGCGAAGAATTGCGGCGTTCTTATTCAATATGCGCAGGCAAAAATGATGGGCTTTTGCAGGTGGGCGTGAAACAGGTGAATGGCGGTGTGTTTTCCACATGGGCCAATAGCGAGCTGAAGGTTGGGGACGATTTGCAGGCCATGGCGCCAGCGGGGAATTTTTATTCCGCTGGCGAAATGAATGATGCGCCGCATTATCTGGCGTTTGCTGCAGGGTCTGGGATTACACCCATTTTATCGATTCTGCGCACAGCATTAATGGCTGAACCCGGTGCGCAATTTACGCTGGTTTATTCGAACCGTAATCTGAATACGGTGATGTTTCGCGAAGAGCTGGAAGACTTGAAAAATCTGCATATGAACCGTCTGACGATCATTCATATTCTGTCCGGTGATGTTCAGGACATCGACTTATTTTCTGGGCGCGTGGACGCAGAAAAATGCAAACAATTATTTGCCCATTGGGTGGATATTGGAAGTGTTACGATGGCGTATATCTGCGGGCCGGAAGAGATGATGCTGGCTGTATCAGCTTCGTTGAAGGATCATGGTCTGCAGAAAAACCAAATTCGGTTTGAATTGTTTGGGTCTGCGCAACCCGGACGGGCAAAACGCCCGGCGACAATTACAGGATCGCAAACACAAGAAGTGGCGGCGAAGGTGGTGCTGGCCGGTGACACACGCAGCTTCACTATGGCGCGTGACATTTCTTTGCTCGATGCTGCTTTACAAAATGATGTGCAAGCACCTTTTGCATGCAAGGCAGGCGTGTGTTCCACCTGTAAAGCCAAAGTGTTGAGCGGCGAAGTTGAAATGCTGGCAAACCATGCATTGGAAGATTACGAAGTGGAAGCCGGATTTGTATTATCCTGCCAAAGTTATGCCCTAACTGATAATGTAAGCTGGGATTATGACGAAGCCGGCGGGTGAAATCTGTATGTAGTGCGGCTTCATCAAAAAAGCTGCTTGATTGTTCGACATTGCTGATTAGCATCGCATTTTATGTATTTAGAAAAACGTGAAACTTTCGAACATCTGCGCCGCGACTTCCGCTGGGCCATTCCGCAAGACTATAATATGGCTTATGAAGCCTGTGATAAATGGGCGGATAAAGAACCAGACAGACCGGCATTGCTGACCTATGACGACGGTGAACTGACGCCATATACGTATGGCTGGCTTGCAGAAAAATCCAAAGCCTTTGCATCGCGACTGAAGAAGCAAGGCGTGGGGCGTGGCGACCGTGTGGCGATTCTTTTGCCGCAGTCGCCGGATGTTGTGATCGCGCATTTTGCGATCTATCGTTTGGGGGCAATTGCCTTACCTCTGGCTATGTTGTTTGGGCCCGAAGCATTGGAATATCGTCTGGGATTTTCCGGCGCGAAGGCCTTGTTGACCTGTGCTGACGGGTTGGAAAAAATTGCGCCAATACAGACAAAACTTTCGGCTCTCGAAACGATTTATTGCGTTGATGGCGCGCGAGGTACGGCTTTGGATTTTCACCGCGAAATCGCCGAGGGGGATGTGAATTTTGAACGGGTCGCGACAGCTGCTGACGATCCCGCATTGATGGTGTTCACGTCCGGGACGACAGGGCCGCCAAAGGGGGCGCTTCATGCCCATCGGGTACTGGCCGGGCACATGCCGGGAATTGGCGCATTGCACGAATTTACACCACAAAAGGATGATCGTTACTGGACCCCGGCGGATTGGGCCTGGGCGGGTKGATTGCTGAATATCCTAATGCCGGGACTGGCGCTTGGAGTGCCGGTGGTTTGCGCCGGAGCACAGAAATTTAGCCCCGAAGGTGCGTTTGAATTGATGGCACGCGCCAAGGTGCGCAATACATTTATCCCCCCAACAGCATTGAAAATAATGCGCAGCGTTGAGAACCCGATAGGGCGGTTTGGTCACAATTTGCGCACTGTGTTTTCCGGTGGCGAAGCGCTGGGCAAAGAAACATTTGAGTGGGGACTTGAAGCTTTAGGCCTGTCGATCAACGAGGGTTATGGGCAGACTGAGTGCAATCTGGTTCTGGTTTCCTGTGCAAAAATAGGTACCTGTAAAGCGGGATCCATGGGAAAACCGACTCCGGGTCGCGAGGTCGCTGTTATCCGCTCTGATGGCAAAATTTGTGAAGTGGGGGAAACCGGAGAAATTGCGATTAAGCGACCGGAGCCAGTGATGTTTCTAAAATATTGGGACCGGCCCGAAGCGACTGCCGACAAATTTTTGGGCGACTGGATGCGCACTGGTGATCAAGGCGTTGTGGACGAGGACGGCTATTYCTTTTTCGTCGGTCGTGACGACGACATTATTACGTCAGCCGGGTTTCGAATTGGCCCCGGAGAGATCGAAGATTGTCTGATCGGTCATCCATCCGTGAAGCTTGCAGCCGCAGTCGGCAAACCCGATCTGGTGCGCACGGAAATCATCAAATGTTATGTGGTTTTAGAAAATGGTGTGGTTCCAGAAGACGAGCTGAAGGCTGAAATATCAAACTATGTGCGCAGTCGATTATCCGCCCATGAATATCCGCGCGAAATTGAATTTGTATCTGAGATGCCATTAACGACAACCGGCAAGGTGATCCGCAGGGAGTTTCGACAAAGGGCTATTGAGGAAAGTATCGCTGAAAAAACCTAAGGCAACAGTTTCAATAATAATTTGCGGATGCGGCGAGCATGGGCGCGCAATTTTTCTTCCCGCTGTTTGGCGATTTGCGTCGGCGTTAGTAAGTCGGGTATTTGATCCCCGAGTTGAACCAACAGATCAGCGATCTTGATGCGGTCGCGCCAAAGAGAATCGAWCATGGGGTGGTTTTCGACAGCCAAACTGTCGACCTCCGCAAACCCCTTGTCCGCCTGCAATAATTGGCTGGTCAGGTAGGTGAGTTGTACGCCGGGTGAATAGGCTTTATATGTTTCATCGAACGCGATTTTCCAACTGATCCAGCGGTTTTTTTGCCGGACCAAAATCAGCGATGCGATTATTTTTTCGTTGAGCACTAATTGTACTATTTCGGCATTGCCCTCTTTGCCCATTTGATAAAGCATTTGCCGCGCAAAGGCTGTGGTTTGGCGAAGGCTGAAAAGGGCAGTGCCGCGACGACCCTTCCAACCGCTGGCTTCAAGCGCCAGGAATTCATCCAATGCGTCATTAATTTTCGAAGGTTTCTGAACCCGCCGAACGTCAATGTTGCCCATTTCCGCAAGCCGGCGACGCTGCCGGGATAGCTCTTTTTGTTGCTTTTTACCTAGCGCCCTGGTGACGTCTGACGTGGCGTATAAAATGGCTCGTTGATGGCAATGACTTTGACCATGGCGCAGATTGAGGCGGTCAATTGCACTTTGCAAGGCAAGTGCAGTTTTGGAATCTGTGCGAAGATAGGTGAAATCAATTATCCTGGGCAACCGGAGCTCGCCGGCAGCGAGAAGTTGAAACAGGTTTTCGGCAGCTTCGACGGCTGTGTGTCTGTCGAGCAAGGGCGTTCCAATAGGCGCGTATTCGCTGGACAATATCTGGGTAATTTCTTTGGCAGGAAAGCCAATGATTGTTCGCCGAATGGGAGCAAAGAACTGTAGCAGTTTGCGGTCGCCGGAATATTCGAAAAGGCAAAGCAATCGCATCCCTCTTGGTGCCAGCAAGTGGTTCATTCGCGGCCAACAGGCGCTTAATGCAGACGTTGAAAAGAACGGATTTGGATCAAGACAACGTGCGTTGAGTTCGTCAATCTGCTCGGTCAGGGAGTCAAGATTTTCAATGTCATGGAGTTCAACCTGCCAGGTCTGTCCAGACAAAGTGTTGCGCGAACTCGATACAGGGCTGAGCAAACTCTCAACAACAGGTTCATCACCGGAGGATATGCCCATGGCTTGTTCAAAGACACTCATTTTATTTTCCTGCTTCAATTGTAGTGCCGAATACAAAGATGTTTATCTTCAGCAGCCGCCGTGCCGCTGAATAAAGCGCAAATGCCTCATAAATGAGAGCAATGGTTGTACCAATTGCTGCGCCCATCAATCCAAACATAGGAATAAGCATGATATTCAACATGATGTTTACCGTTAAGGTGATGCCATAAATAACTGCGCAGGCATTTTGTTCACCAGACATGGTGAGAATCGTCTCGGCAGGACCGATCGATGACCGTGCCACAAGGCCGATAACCAAAACAAAGAGCAGGGGATAGCCCTCAGCAAATTCCTCCCCGAACATGTAAAGTAAATAGGGACCAAGCAATAACAAGACACCGCTGAAAACCAGAGATGGCCAAAATGTCCATCGTGTGACCTCATGGATTTTGGCGTGATATTGTTCGATTTCGCCGGAATGGTAGTATTGCGATATGCGGTGGGCCGAGGCCGCTTTTACGGCAAAATAAACAAAATGCACCAGTGCCAGAACTTTCACAGCAGCAAAATAAACAGCAACTTTGCTGGGATCAAGGAAAAAACCCACGATCATAATATCAACATTGGTGAGCAGGGCAAAGAAACCCTCGATGAGGAATACGGGTGCGGCCACCGTGAGCCACAATTTGAAATTAAATCGCTTAGTGCCGCGCGGTAGAGTGGTATTCAGCTTATTGTTGAGCATAAATAACTGAATCATACCCGTCAGCCAGGTAGCGATGATTGTGGCCGTCATGGCGGTTTGGGCGTTGGCCAAATAACCAGTTTGCACGGCGCCAAACATCAACGCCAAAATGAGCAAAGGGCGCAAGATGAAGGTGGGTGAGAGCCCAAGAGTGATCCAGGAAAACGCCCGGGATATCCCATCCATCGTTTCAGTCAGCGCCAGCATGGGCAAACAGATTGCGGCGAGATAGATCGGTATGACATAAACGGACTGGAGACTGTCTCCCAGCAGATAAACGCCTGAAATTCCAACTAGCGCGAATAATGAGGCTGAGAAAAATGCAAATAATTTGGAACCGAGGATAATGCCGCGCAGGCTGTTATTGTCCTTGGAATGCCGGTATTTGGGAATGAAGCGAACGACAATTGACGGGAACCCAAAGCAGGATAATGAGCCAACAATAACCACCGCCACCCAGATCCAGACAAAGATGCCATATTGAAAACTACCCATCCAGCGGGCCAAAACCACCTGACTGAAAAACGCGATTGCGGCACTAAGAACCCGAATGGCAAAGGCAAACAAAGCGGAACGCTGATCGATGGCTTTTTCTGACTGGCCATCGAGAATGGAATCGAACTGCGCGAGCGCAGTTTCAATACGCGTGCCCCACCGCGAACGGATGAAACCGGGCAGGAGAGGTGAAATCAATTTAGATGGTTGCAGAGCCAAGGAGGTCCTCACTACGTAGCGAAGGGCTACTTTGCCTACAAACGGCTTAATATTTTGTTTGCGTTTCTATCATTTTTGTTACCCGGAGAAGCCGCCTTTATCGAGAAATATCTGCTCCTCAGGAGTGGTTTTTCGGTCCAAAACAGCATTACGGTGCGGAAACCTGCCGAAGTCCCGTATAATATCACGATGTATGATGGCAAATTTGACATTTCCTTCCAAATTTAGCCGAGTCATTTGTTCGATACAAAGTTCCTGATCTGACAAATTTTCTGAGTGCATCAATGGCATATAGAAAAATGCAGCCAAATCTTCGCGTATCTTCAAATCATCTCCCGATGCTATGGCAGCGTGGAGGATATTGACGGATTTTTTATCCTGGGCAAAAGCGCGGGCGTCATCGCGGAACAGGTTTCTTGAAAATTGATCGAGCAGGATTATCAACGCAAGAGTGCCATCAGGTGTCTCGGCCCAGTTATCACATTTGCCGGCGATGGCATCTTCAAGTGTTTGGCCAAATGCAGAATTGATATCGGCATCAAAATCATCGCTTTTTGCAAACCAGTTTTTGGGCCCCGCATTTAGCCAAAAATCGAGAACGTCCTGGGGTGTCGCTGACATATTATTCTCCGTGATTTGGTTTTATTTGTGAAAACAGATTAGAACACTAAACATGGACCTGCGGGGGTTGATTTTCCAGCTTTACAATTGAAAATAGAAATTATCTGACAAGGTAAAGAGGCCGTTTATTTAACATGGACAATGATGTGCTGGATTTACGTGGTTTTCAATGTCCGCTACCGGTATTGAAAACCCGCAATCATTTGCGGAAGCTGGATGAGGGCAACAAGGTTTGGGTGCAGACTGATGATCCGCTGGCGGTTATTGATCTGCCAAATTTTTGCAATGAATATGATCAGGGACTGGTGGAACAGAAACCGGGGGATGATGGCAGCCACTGGTTCCTGGTCGAGCGGCGCGGCACATTGCGGTAAGTACAAAATCAGTTGAACTTTCCTGTATGGCCAGGAATGGCCAGGGGGTTGTCCTGCAGCGCTTCACGGTCTGCCGTATCGGTGCGGGTATTTCCCATGAGTGCATCAAAGAGTTTTTCWACAAAATCCTTCGACATATCTTTGGTGATAATGACAAGGCGCGTGCGATGATCATCATCGGGCCAAYGGGCCAGGGTAGCCGGTGGATGAAAAACCTCCTGCACACCGTGGATAACAATGGGCTGCTCAGGTTGTTCCTTTGATTTAATAATGCCTTTGACGCGCAGCAAGTTAGGGCCATGGGCAGAACGCAGAAGATCGATAAATGTAGCAAGCGTCGGTGCGTCGACAGCTTGATCTGACGACAGGGTGAAAGCGCGAATTCTGGCATCGTGACGGTTCACATCATGATGATGGTGATCATGTTTTTTAACGGCTTCATCATTGAGCCAGGCGTTCACATCAGCTGATTTGGTTTTGGGATTGTAGAGCCCACAGTTCAGCAGGTGTTTGGCYTTTGCTTCWTTAGTCGTCAAAATACGTGCCGATGGGTTTAACCGAAGCAGGCGCAATTTTAGTTTTTGCCAGTCCATTGCAAGATCGGTTTTGGAGACAATTATACGGTCGGCCACGGCAATTTGTTTTACCGCTTCCATATGCTGATCAAGCGTTGCCATGCCGTTGACAGCATCCACAAGTGTAATCACGCCATCCAGTCGCAGGCGCTGACTGATTATCGGATGCCCCATGATGGCATGGAGAATGGGGGCGGGGTCTGCAAGACCAGTGGTCTCAATAACAATGCGGGAAATTGGCCCGCCGGGTCGATTGATCAGCCGGGTGAGAGTGTCCACCAGATCGCCGCGAATGGTGCAGCACAGACAGCCATCCGACAATTCCACGATGCCTTCATCGGCACTTTCAACCAACAGGTGATCAATACCCACATCGCCAAATTCATTGATAATGAGCGCTGCATCTTTAAGATCGCCGCGATCCAGCATTGCATTGAGCAGGGTGGTTTTTCCGCTGCCTAAAAAACCAGTGATGAGCGTGACTGGTATGGTCAATTGAGGGCCGTGCCGCGAAGCGCTGTTGCCGGTCTGAAAGTAGGTAAAGTGATGGATTTTCGGGCGCTGACAACGACACCTTCAATCGGTGCTGGTGATGTGTAATAGGGTCTCGGCGCAGGAATTGGAATTCGTGAAATAGCGGAACGTGCTGCCAATCGTGTGCGCACGGTGACAGGTTGTTTGACCCGTGCAAGCAGCCACGGAGATTTGATGATGGCTTGTCCTGCACCAGGCTCATAGCGTTTTGCGCGGGCATTTTGGTTGCAAAGCGCGGTGCGCATATTGCGTGGTGTGCCGGGGATATTGCCGNCAGGTTTTAAATTGGCGATGGCAATGCCTGCATCTAATGGCAGTTCAAAGCCACCGGTAATTTGTTTCGCTGCTGCAATGACACGATCTGTCTGGGAGTTTCTGCCCAATATTATTGCGGCAATCCGTCTCCCGCCGCGGCTGGCTGATCCGGCAAAATTGTATCCTGAAGCGCAAACAAAACCGGTCTTGAAACCATCCGCTCCGCGGTAACGTTCAAGCAGCAAATTGTATGAGTAATAGACCCGCTCGATAATTTTACCTTTTTTGGTACGCTTTTGAGCGAGAACAGCAGGTGCTTTAAAATAGGATGCGTATCGCGGATAGGAGCGATGAAGCGTCCGCAACAAAATGCCTAGATCGCGTGCCGTAATTATCTGTCTGGAATTGTGCAATCCATGGGGGTTTACAAAACGGCTGCCGGACATTCCCAAGCGCGCCGCCTCGCGGTTCATGTGGTCCGCAAAGGCGGCAACGGAACCGCTGATACTTTCGGCCAACGCTACGGCCACGTCATTGGCTGACTTAATAATGAGCAGTTTCAACGCATCTTCAACCGTGATGATGGTGCCCGCCGGATAACCCATTTTGCTGGGAGATTGGCGCGTCGCTTTTCGTGAAAAACGTACATCATCATCAGGAGAAACTTCACCATTTTCGATGGCGCGGAAAACCACCAGAGCCGTCATTAATTTTGTCAGAGATGCGGGATGCCACGGGTGGAAAGCCTGGTGGTGGGAAAGTACTTTTCCCGAATCTAAATCCAGAGTCAGATGTGGGGCTGCTGTGGAATTGCTGATGCCAAATACTGCCGCAAATAATGTAAAAGTGAACATCAATAGCCGGCAGGGTGTCGCTAATAATTGGCCGTACATAGAGTCGTTTCCACCGCAGGTGATTTGCCCCTGTTTACCACTGAAGAAGCTAAGWGTCAGGACTAATTAATTTAGCAGGGGCATTAAATRTWCSCSYWKKKNTTCCTKCGGCAGATTCCAAAGAATGATATTTGCGCACATAGGGAGATGCAGCGCAGGAAAAGTCTTGTCGCAATTGTTGGTGCGAAATCAGTGTCGCAAGGTTTTCGCTAAAATCGACCTCGTCCGCATCATCGGTCAAGAGACCTGTTTTTCCGTGACTGACGACCAGAGGCACGCCCATGGATCGCAATGCAGCCACCGGCAAGCCCATAAGCTGGGCTTCCAGATACACCATGCCAATGGGTTCGTTCCATCCGGGCCAGACGAACAGATCGCCCGCTGCCATCCAGGATAATACCTCTGCATGATGCAATTGCCCGGTCCAATGAATGCGGGCGGGGTCGCAGAAGGAGAACAAGTCGCGCACGGTTTTTTCTTCCGGGCCGCCACCGATTATGACCAAATTCCAGTGCAATGCCGTCAAACGTTTTAATGCGTCAGCAATGATCTGGAAATTTTTGAGTTTCTTGCCCGGTCGCATCATTGCGGTGGTGATCAATACAGGCGCGCCGGCGCGCCAGTGTTTCGGTTTATCCATAGGCGTAACGGATTGTGCAATTTCGGCATTGATAAAAGGGCGCAGATCGCGAAGGTGGGCCATGTCTCCTAATAATTCAGTCAGGTAGGTTTTGTCGGAAGGCTTTAGGCAGATGTGCAAGTCGGCATTCCTAATCCCTGCTTGCGCTTCCTCGCGCCAGGCCTTCCAACGGTCACCTCCATCTTCAAACCCCTGTCCAGTTCGTGCAGCCTCAACGGTCACATAGGGAATGTTGAGGGATTGGCAAACGCGTGGGCCGATCCAGTCCGGTGCCTTGCAATAGGGGTGATAGGTAAGCCAAAGATCGGGTGGCGCGGATTTAAATTCTTCGATCAGGCGATCCGCTTCGGCCAGAGCTCCGGCTTTTTTGTCGCGCAAAATGTCGTCGGCTTCGCGTTTGGAATAGGCGATATAGGACGACGCCAATTCTGTTTTGAAACCGGCATGGTTTAGGGCCTCTATGAGGTTGCGGGCAATCAACCGATCACCAGAAGGAATCGGATGATCAGGAGGTTTAATCGGCGCATAAAACGAAATCTTTTTCATTATTTTGCCCTGTGGTCATCCAGCCATTTGCGCACGATGCGAGCGGTGTTTTCCACGCCAGCCATATCTACATGATGGTCGACATTGGGCAACAGGCGGGCCTGATTGATCGCGGTGATCAGTTTGCTGCATGACAATTGTGACTGGGGAAGGTTGATTGCAAACCCGGCATTTGCCAACAGGCCGGCGCGCCGCAATTGTTCGCTTTGACCCTGGATATCGTAGGGCACAAAGATGGCTCGGCAGTCGCTGTTATTATGCGCGCGCAAGACATCCATGGCGGTATTGTAGCCACATTGGGAAATGGAAATTTTTGCCTTTTGCATGTGACCGGCGAGATTGTCCAAGCGCTTAACAATCGTTACGTTTGGCGGCAGGTTTTGTCGCAAATTTTGAATGTCGGACATGTTCATATGAGGCCCGGTGGTCAGACACCAGGACAGCTGCGGATAGTGGTTAGATGCTTCAATTGCTGTGGTCAAAAGTGAAACACCAAAGCCGCCGCCACCGGCGGAAACAATCACATCATAGGTGGGAATTTCACCTGTGACCCGATCATCCGGGACGACGAAGCCGGTATAGTTGAAAATATCAGCGAACAATGGTGCTGGTGAAAAGGTTTCATCTATTCGAATTATTTCGGGATCAGAATGAACCAGAACGTGGTCGAACCCGGTTTGAAGCAGGTGTAATGTTTCATCCGCCCGACCGGGTTTTCTGTGTTCCTGCAAAATATCACGAACCGATGAGACGATAAGCGGCGGTTTGGCGCGGGATTTTGCCGCCTCGATCAGGGCGGTCAATTCATGTCGCACTACTCGGCGCCCAAATGGAAAGGCTTCGGTCAGGATCATGTCTGGAGTGAGTGTTGCGAAATGGTCGAGCAACAGGGATTTACGCCTATTCATGTAGTCCGTGGTGATGGGTGTGCCGTTGTCATCCAGCGTGATTTTGTAGGTTGCATCTTCGGCTCGAATGGGCGGCAAATAGAAAACGCTTTGGGCGGCGAATGTTTCGCCGATGCGCTCGCCACCATAGACAATATCCACTGCAATATCGTGACGGGAAAATCCCTCGATCAGTCGTTTGGCACGATAAACGTGACCGACGCCCAGCAAGTGCAAAAAGTAAAACAGCAGTCGGGGAGGGTCGGACCTAGCCATTGGAATTCAGCAATTCGAGCAGCAGGCTAATCTCATTTTTGGCATTAAAATTCTTGTGTACTCTCGCCATTCCATCCTCGCCCATTTGTTGGCGTGAAGCAGGGTTTCGGGCTAACTGTTCAAGTGCGTTGGCAAGCAGGGACGGTTGATTGGGTTCAACGAGCAGGCCGTTTTTATCATGTTCGATTAATTCTGGAATGCCAGAAATTGGCGAAGAGATTACAGGGAGTTTTTGACTTTGAGCTTCCACAATAACATTGGGCAATCCGTCACGATCACCATCAGCTGCGACGCGACAAGGAAGAACAAATACATCAGATTCACTGTAGGCCTGGAGGACGCGGGCCTGAGATTGACTACCAAGAAATTCAAGTCGATGGGAGAGACCAAGGCGCTCGCCTTGTTGTTTCAGATCGGCTAAGAGCGGGCCGCCAGCGATATGGGTCCAACGCCAGTGAAGGTTTTCTGGCAACAAAGCCAAAGCTTCTAAAAGTGTGTCCAAACCTTTTTTTTCCACTGCCCGCCCAACGCTTAGGAACCGCACAGGATTATCTGAATCGCTGCCATCACGCTGGCTCAATTCCTCGGCAGGCGGAGGAAAACGGTCAAGGTCCAGTCCGTGATAGACAAGGCGAACGGCGTCTTGCTTGTCGGCCAGAGCTGCAAGGTGGTTGGCGCCACCGTTAGTGCAGGTAACAGTCCACTGGGCATCATCCAGTTTTTCGCTTAATTCCCAATCCGGGGATGTCCAGATGTCTTTGGC
>NVTC01000033.1 GCA_002732905.1 Robiginitomaculum sp. | reverse complement strand
ATTGCTGCCAGCTTGATCATTGGCGCTAAACCTGAAATGCAAGGTAAAACCATTGTTACCATTATCCCTTCCTTTGCTGAGAGATATCTCTCGACTTCGCTATTTGACTTCTAATGCAGCGGGATGAACTAGAGCGCTATGCTCGCCAAATTGTCCTCAAAGAAATAGGGGGAGCGGGCCAACAGGCATTAAGTAATGCGCGTGTTCTCATTGTCGGCGCAGGCGGTCTAGGTGGCCCGGCCGGATTGTATCTAGCGGCGGCTGGTATAGGGCATATCGGAATTATAGATGAAGACGTGGTCGCCCTGTCCAACTTGCACAGGCAAATCCAGTTTTGTACTGACGATTTAGGCACATTAAAAACTAAAGCAGCAGCAAATGCTCTGACCGCTATAAACCCCCACGTTAAAATTCATGAATACCGCCACAAAATAAACGCAGATAATGCGCAGGACATTATCGAGAACTATGATGTGGTGTTGGACGGTACGGATAACTTTGATGCCCGCTTTTTAGTCAACGCTGTTTGTTTGCGCGCCAAAATCCCATTGGTGAGCGGTGCGCTTGGCCGGTTTGAGGGCCAGTTATCTGTTTTTAAAATGAAGTGGCCCAAAAACGAAGAAGGCGCTTGTTACAGATGCTTCGTGCCACAAAAGCCGCCCGAGGCCGAAACCTGTGCTGCGGTCGGTGTGGTGGGTGCTTTAGCCGGGGTGATAGGCTCTATGATGGCTATGGAGGCCATAAAAATTATCACGAGCGCCGGAAAGCCCCTCTATGGCAAACTATTTCTATATGACGGCCTAAACGGTGATGCACGTACGATTTCCCTGCCCAAAGACCCGAATTGTCCTGAATGCGGCGGAGGATGAAAGCTGACGTAATGTTAGGGGGATTTTGTTAGTAGGGGGCGTTAGACTGGGAGCGCTTTGTAGAACCAAACAACCCCGCTTCGGTGTGTGGGCCGAAGCAAGGCTGTCTATTGCACAACACCACTAAGAGCTGGGGAGGTCTTATGGTCTTGTGCGCGCCCCGGTGAAACTCTGCGTTTGAC
The DNA here is from genome assembly GCA_002732905.1 of Robiginitomaculum sp. Lineage (GTDB taxonomy): Bacteria > Pseudomonadota > Alphaproteobacteria > Caulobacterales > Maricaulaceae > Robiginitomaculum_A. The sequence goes on along the minus strand of NVTC01000033.1, from coordinate 7,859 downwards.
CGCTGCAATCAGTCGAAAGCGAGGGACCGGATGTGAATAGCATCACTGCTATTAATTATAATCGTACATGTTTTTACGAAAAATGCAAGGAAAAATAGATTTGTTGCGGCGTTCAGACTGCCTTTGGCGACATTTTGATAAAGCTTATATAAGGGTTCATACTATCTAGCGGTGATTTATATAGGCTTAGGCAAATATCTCGGTGATCGCACGGTGGGCTTGTGTAATAGCGGCGTTAGTATCTGCCTGCGCACCAGCATCGGAATTGGCGATGTGGATATTTCCAAACGGTTGGCGCCCAATCACCCAAGGCTTGGCGCTTTCAGATTGCCAGTTGGGCTCCCAGAGCAAATCAGGGCTGTAGGCATAGCCGTGAGGCCAACGGTTGACCGTAATTGCACGGATGTCTTTGTCTGCATCAAATCCGGTGCTGTTTAGAGCCTGATTAAGCTGGGTCTTTACATGGGTTTCAAATGTTTTGAACGGTGTAGACAAAACACGGTTGCGACCTGTGCGCCATTGGTCCGGGCCTTGAACATCAGGCACCCAGGGTACGTGACACATATGCAAAACCATGGGGTCTTCCGGTTTTTTTGGCCCCTTATAGTTACCAAGTGACACTGGGTATTCCAGTTCAACTTGCTTGAAAAAACCGCCCGTATAATAAACAAAATCCGTCTTTAAAGACACGAAAGCTTTCCAGTTTGGTACCAGTACTTTTGTGTAAACAAGCGGGATTTTCACCCCGTAAGCAAGACCTTGTTTTTGACCATCGGACATTTCTGGACACAGATACGGTATGGCCATATTATAGCAGGCCATGACACATTTTTTCGCACTTACAGTATATGGCTTGCCGTTGTTCACATAAGTAATATCAACGGATTTTTTGTCGGCTGAATTGACCACATGTACGGCAGTGCTGTTGAGCCTGATATTAAGTTTTCGTTTTTTCTCATCCAATTTGTTGTAATTAACGCGAGCCGTTACAGCGTCTTCCATGGTGGAGCCGGGCAGGGCCTCAGGAATAAGGGCCCGTACAATTAGGCGCGCAACAGAGGCGTTTCCGTCTGGAAAATGGAAAATATAAGGCTCATCATTACGGTAACCAGTGCGCTTTAGTGTGTGCGTCACGCCGGGCATGCCGCCGTCGTAACCTTGAATAAGGGTTGTTGGGATTTCATCAATACCAACACACCAAAAACTCATCCCCCAGCGCTTATATATATTAATAACGGCTTCATCGACTTTGCAATAATCACGCAGAAAGCTTTCATAGCTGGTTTTTGACAAAATTTCATATTTTTCGTCGAATGTTTTACCGGGCATATAGTCGACTTCTTCGGTATGTACGCGGACGAAGTCTTGTTTTGCCTGTTCGCTTATAGGGCACTGCGCAGCAAATTCTGCCCACGGTTTTTTGCCGTATCCTGTGACGAGTTTATCTTCGCCGAAAGTTTCTTTATCAAAGAAAACGGCCTTGCCTAAACCATGCGATGTATAAAGTTCCTGATCATAATAATCGTAGAACTTTTCCGTTTTAATGCCGATGTCTTTAATCAAGCCGATGGCTTCTGGGGTATAGTGCGAGGGCGTATCGATAGATTCTGTGCCGCCGTACCCAATGCGGGTCTCGCCGTTTATCTGAAATTCGTTGCGTTTTGCGTGGCCGCCAAAATCATCATGATTGTCAAGAATAAGAATGCGCCCATCTGGATTTTCTTTCTTGTAGAAATAAGCGGCTGAAAGCCCGCTGATCCCTCCGCCAACCACAACCAAATCATAGTGTTCATTTAACTTCGAAGTTTCCCATTCTTGCCCTGCCGCTCTGGCATGCATGGTTTCCCAAGAGCCGTCGTGACTGCCGCGTAATCCGGTTTTTGCGGGCGGATAATAATCTGTACCTAACGCAAACTCATAAGGCGTTGGTGCACACGCATTTAGCAGAGGCGAAAGAACCGCTGCACCGATGGCAATCTGGGTGCCATTTAAAAAATCCCGCCTTGATATTGCCCGCCTTGATATTGTCTGTGTTATCTTTGTTTTCAATTTTATCCCCATATTACTATTTTTCAAAACCCCCATATTACTATTTCTCAAAACCATAGTCGCGCGTATCTAAAAAGTCAATTTTAGCGCCGAGAACTATGCTAAAGTTGAGCTCCCGTGAAGGCGGTTTTGAGACACTATGTATGTGGTTATTTTCGAAGCTGTGAGTAACATAGACAGTCATTGCTGGCCTAGCCATTTGAATACACATTCTAAAGGCTTATTTTTACACTGGACATTGGCAGATTTGACGGTATTTAGTGCCAAACTTTTCTATATGTCCTTTGAGGGGGAATTTATGCCAGAATCTATAAATTTATCTGAACTTGTAAAACTGCCGCCAATGGTTGGTGCACTTGGGATGCTCATCGCACTCATACTCTATTTTATTGTGAAAAAATATCCAGAAGGCGATGACGCCGTTAAGAAAATTGGCGACCAAATTCATTTGGGTGCCATGGTGTTTATGAAACGTGAATACAAAATGCTGACCATGTTTTTGGCAGTAGTTGTTTTAGCAGCTTGGACTTTACTTGGCCAAGAGACTGGTATTGCGGTTATCGTCGGGGCCGTGTCCTCGTCCATCGCAGGTTGGCTCGGCATGTATGCCGCCACCAAAGCCAATGTCCGCACGGCCACAGCAGCCAAAGATCACGGCGCTGCCAAAGCTTTGACGGTCGCATTCTTCGGCGGTTCTATCATGGGTCTCTGTGTTGCGGCTCTTGGCCTGATTGGTCTGGGTGGTTTGTTTATGGTGTTTGGTCTTGGCGGTGATTTATCCCCTGAGAGCTTATCTCATAATGTGCATGCACTTGAAGGCTTCGGTATTGGCGCTTCTGTTGTCGCCCTGTTTTCACGTATCGGCGGCGGTATCTTTACCAAATCTGCCGATGTTGGTGCTGACCTTGTTGGTAAAATCGAAGCCGGTATCCCGGAAGATGACCCCCGTAACCCGGGCGTGATCGCCGATAATGTTGGCGATAATGTTGGCGACGTTGCTGGCATGGGTTCTGATATTTTCGAAAGCTATTGCGGCGCTATGATTGCGTCTATCGCGATTGCGGCGACTATGGGCAGTACATCTTTGATGTTCTTGCCGTTGGCACTTTCGACCGTTGGTCTTTTGGCGTCTATCCTGATGATCGGCGTTGTGAAAATGAGTTCAGGCGCGGCTCCGGCAACGGCGCTTCGTACGGGTACTTTGGGTGCGCCCGTCTTGTTCCTCGGCGCGGCTTATTTCATCGTCAAGCATCTTGGCCTTGAGCTTAATATCTGGCTTGCCGTAGTTTGCGGCGCGGCTGGTGGTGTGGCTATTGGCTTGATCACTGAATATTACACGGGTGGTAAGCCGGTGCGTAAAATCGCTAAATCCGGCGAGACCGGCCCTGCGACCGTTATGATCACTGGACTTGCCGTTGGCATGCAATCGGTTGTTATGCCTATCTTGGTGATTGCCATTATCATTTTCGTCTCTACGTCCCTCGCGGGTCTTTACGGCGTTGGTATTGCGGCGGTTGGTATGCTCTCCACGGTTGGGATCACAATGGCTATCGACGCTTACGGCCCTGTGGCTGATAATGCGGGCGGTATCGCCGAGATGGCCGGTATGGGCAAAGAAGTGCGCGAAATCACTGACGGCCTCGACGAGCTCGGCAATACAACGGCAGCTATTGGTAAGGGCTTCGCCATCGGCGCGGCTGCTCTAGCGGCTCTGGCGATTATTGCAGCGTTCGGCGAAACAGTGAAGCTGCATAATCCTGGCTTTAATCTTGATCTGTCCAACCCAAAAGTTTTGGTCGGTATGTTTATCGGCGGYACWATTCCGTTCCTTGTCTCTGCAATTACCATGACAGCGGTCGGCGATGCAGCCATGGAAATGATCACCGAAATTCGCCGTCAGTTCCGTGAAATCCCTGGCCTGCTCGAAGGCAAGGCTGATCCGGACACAGCGAAATGTATAGACATTGCTACGACGGCGGCACTGAAGAAAATGTTGCTTCCGGGCGTTATCGCTGTTGGTGTTCCGCCGCTGGTTGGTTTTGTGCTTGGCGCAGAAGCCCTTGGTGGTTTCCTTGCTGGTGCTCTCCTCGCATGTGTGCTCATGGCTTTGTTCATGGCCAATGCAGGTGGTGCTTGGGACAATGCCAAGAAATATGTCGAGAAAGGCAATTACGGCGGCAAGGGCACAGACCACCATACAGCCGTTGTTGTTGGCGACACCGTTGGTGACCCYTTCAAGGAYACATCYGGCCCAGCCATGAACATCCTGATCAATGTGATGGCTATTGTCAGCTTGGTAATCGCACCATTGTTGACAGTGACTGGCCTCTTCTAGGCCGCCGCACTAAATAATAAAATTAAAACCCGGCAGGTCATCCTCGCCGGGTTTTTTATTGGGATATCAACATTAGCCTCGCCATTTACCGTCTGGTTTGAATGCAGCAAAAACAAAGGCGAATGTCACGTCGTAATTGACGGTTTGCCAGTTTCCGTTTACGTCCTGCCGTTCGGCGACGACAGTGCCGATATCGCGGCCTCTGCCTATGGTTTTGYGRCCGAGCGCAGAAACTTGCCCGCTCTCCCATGTCAGCCTTAATCCGTCTTGTATAATVGTTCCTGCCTYGGCGATACTTGTCATGCGCCAGGCTGTGTCGCCGACCACAACAACCCGTTCCATACGCCTAAACCCCTTAGGTAGTTTTACGAAAACTTTAAACATACGCCCGGTTCTATCATAATTGACATAGGGGTTTTGGCCGTATYTGTGGGCYCTCGGGTTGTTGGGCACCAAGACCAAGCCTTTGGGATGGCYCCGTTTAAACTGGGCNAAANGAAATSAATTSAGCGGGCAGACGCTTGAGCTGCTTGCCYGTATGTGTACCGACWATTGCCCGTCCGGTGAATTGTTGCCACCAGCTATGGCTTGCCCTGTCATACATAACCAGATCAGAATTTCGTAAAATGCCCGTAACGCCAAATGTGGTTTCCCGGCCATCWATCATGCGYTCATARRCAATGGCGCTATTGCAMAGSGGGCAAAATGTGACGGCTATSGGYACACCGTTAATGGTGTCRTTGGCAATYTCGTGCCACATCAATACGGATATGGGATAGGCTTTRRCRMTGCCSCCAACTTCCAGYGCGATRACGGGTTCTTTYGGGCGGTAGTCTACCTGATCCACAGGCTTAAACTGCGGCAAATCTATAGACGGRATACCGTCMYKTAGCGGACCRCCYGCMYGAAATTCRGARGCCGRWATACTGTGTTTGGAAAAATCRGTGYGTGGCCAATTCCATTGGTTCGGCCAWTYGTTCTGGGCGTMGGCTRCRGGCGCTAAATAGAYCGAAATCCCAATGAGAAATAATGTGTATATGCTCTTCATGATCGTACTCCAAACGACCCCTCTTACTCAACACATAGAAGAACAGGAAAGAGCAAGCAAATCACACCCAATCACATTTCAGCGATGATTTTATATCAACCGCGTACCTGCCGCCCGGCCTTCCAGGTCCAGTAAAAATTCTTTGGTCGGGATACCGCCGCCGAAGCCCGTCATAGATTTGTCGGCACCGATGATACGGTGACACGGCACGATGACAGGTATGGGGTTGGCGTTGTTGGCACCGCCAACGGCGCGAGATGATTTCGGGTTATTGATGGCATGAGCAATATCACCGTAAGAACAAGTTTCGCCGTATGGTACATCTTGCAGAGCCTGCCAAACAGCACATTGAAAACCCGATCCTGTCAGTTTGATCGGTACGGTAAATTTAGTGCGTGTTCCCGCGAAATATTCCGTTAGTTCATGTTTTGCCTGCGTGAACATTTCGCTGTCTTGTTGCCAGGTATCCAGCGGTTGCCTGGGCGTGTGCGCTTCTAGTCCTTTGGGCGCTTGCGGAAACCCAACAAAACGGAGATAGTTTTTACACCCCGCCAACAACAAAGAGCCGATAGGCGTATCCATGTAATCGTAGTGGGTTATGTTTTGAGACGCTTTTTTTAAATCACGCATATTGGCTCCGTAGTTTTCGTTTGCATTTATATACAATAGAAAATCTCTTATATCATTGCTAGCCACATACGGACAGCATTGTTCGGATATGTTAGGCGTTCTGTCGTAAGTTGTGTATAGAGAAATTATGGAAAACCTAGGTGACAATACTTTACCCGATTTCGAGATTTGTAATAAAGCTCGGCTTAGCAAGGATGCAAATTATGACGGTGTGTTTTTTACAGCCGTGAAAACTACACGAATTTATTGCCGTCCCGTATGTCCGGCGCCAGCGCCAAAAACTACCAATATTAGCTTCCTGCCGAGCGCCGCCGCTTGCGAACATGCAGGCTACCGACCTTGTTTGCGGTGCCGCCCGGAAACTGCACCGTTCTCACCGGCGTGGAACGGTACCAAGACAACTGTCGAGCGGGCTTTGCGTTTGATCAACGCCGGCGCACTGGACGATACGGATACGGAAAGTTTTGCAGGTAGGCTCGGCCTTGGTGCCCGCCAGCTTAGCCGCCTGTTCCAAAAACATTTAAACACGACACCCGGACAAGCCGCCAAAACTGCGCGGGTGCAGCGGGCCAAGCGTCTGCTTGATGAAACCAACCTGCCAATGACAGACATCGCCTACAAAGCCGGTTTCAAATCCCTGCGGCGTTTTAATGCCGTGTTCTTGGAGACCTACCGCCGTTCCCCCTCTGAAATAAAAAGGCGAAATTAAACGGCGCTCCTCCAGATAAAGCGGATGGCAACATGGGCTCAGTCCCGTGAAATTGGGACAAGACAGGGCTTACCCGTTGTGTTACTCCAAACAAAAAATAAAACGGGGACGCGTTTTGGGCACACTTTTTACAGAGCTCAAGCGGCGTAATATATTTCGGGTAGCTGGGGTGTGCGCTGTTGTGGGTTGGATATTGATGCAGGTTGTGGCGGTAATGACGCCTGCGCTGAACCTACCCGATTGGGTTGATAGTTTCTTTGCAATGGCGTTGATCATCGGTTTCCCCGTTGCCGTATTACTAGCGTGGGCGTTCGAGATGACGCCTGAAGGGGTAAAGCGCACAGAGCACGTCAAGGACGCGGACAGTATAACGGGCCAAACCGGACGCAGACTGGATTTTGCCATTTTGGGCGGGCTTGTTGTTGTGGGGGTGCTGGTTGTTGGCAACAGATTTATACCGCAAAGGGTGGTTGCACCTGATGTTACGGTTCAGGCAGTGGCTGAAGAAACCGTTGAAGATACCTCTATCGCCGTATTGCCGTTTGCAGATTTATCGCCTTCAGGCGACCAAGAATATTTCTCGGACGGTATAGCCGAGGAAATATTGAACGTCTTGGTGCGCGTTGATAATTTGAAAGTGGCATCGCGGACATCAGCGTTCGGGTTTAAAGGGCAAGAAGCACTGGGTATTCCGACAATCGCCAAACGGCTGAATGTACGTCATGTGTTAGAGGGGTCGGTACGTAAATCCGGAGAAATGTTGCGGATCACCGCTCAGCTGATTGATGCTAGCAATGACAAACATTTATGGTCACAGACCTATGACCGCAAATTGACCACAGAAAACATTTTCGCCATCCAAGACGAAATCGCCAATGAAATTGTTAAGCAATTGGGTATTGTGATGGGAGGCAACGGCTCCGGTGCGCCCATTGTATCTGTGAAGGCAGACACGAAAAATCTGAACGCTTATGAGCTGTATTTACAGGCTGTCTGACGTCAGCGCTTATGGCACAGATTTAGGTCTGTGCTAAGAGAGAGTTTTTGTTCATCATCATCTTAGGAGTAAGTGATGAGACAGAAACATA
>NVTC01000016.1 GCA_002732905.1 Robiginitomaculum sp. | reverse complement strand
GACCCGCTTAAACTGGAACAAATTTTAGAAGACTGGGACGAGAGCCGTACCTTGATATTTGCCGACGAGGCCAAAGCTGGTGAAGAAAGTGACGGCGAACCCGCCGCCGCCTTATCTAAAATCAAAGCGCCCGCCGCTATCTTGATCGGCCCAGAAGGCGGCTTTACCGAGCAAGAGCGCGAGATTTTACGTGCGAAGCCCTATTGTGTCCCCATCAGCTTAGGCCCCAGAATTCTGCGCGCCGACACAGCCGTCGCCGCTACGTTAGCCCTCTGGCAAGCAGTCAGCGGGGATTGGTAACGGCCCTTAAATATAGTTGCATAAGCAACTATATTGCTTTATACAGCCAATGACACATAAAGCAGACTACGAGGAAACCATGACAGAGACCCAAACAACAGCAACGGCAACAACTAACGCACCAACCACTTTAGGCGTCCACCATGTTGCTTACCGCTGCAAAGATGCCAAGGAAACGGTAGAGTTTTACACCAATATGCTCGGCATGAGTTTCAAACTGGCCATTGCCGAAGACGAAGTACCCTCTACTGGCGCGCCCGATCCTTATATGCATATTTTCCTCGACGCGGGCGGTAATAATGTATTGGCGTTTTTCGAAATCCCCAACAGCCCGAAAATGAGTCGCGACCGCAACACCCCGCGTTGGGTGCAGCATATTGCCTTTCGTGTCGAAAATCTGGATGCGTTGATGGCGGCCAAAACCCATTTAGAAGCGAACGGTATCGACGTGCTCGGCCCGACACATCACGGTATTTTTAAATCCATCTATTTCTTTGACCCGAGCGGTCACCGCCTTGAGCTAGCCGCCGACATCGGAACACCTGCACAACTGGCCGAGCTTAAAGACGTAGCACCCGACATGCTGGATGAATGGTCACGCACCAAAAAAGCACCGCGCCACGCCGCTTGGCTGCACGAAAATACGGACGGATAACCCCGAACAAACGGCACCAAGACTTGACAATCAAAGGTGTGCCTTGCATTGGGAACACCGCACATGAAATCTGCTAAATCAGGATATACACATGAAACTCGCATCACTTAAGCACGGTCGTGACGGCCATCTCGTTATTGTAAGCCGCGATCTTAAAACCGCAGTGGACGCAGGCAAAATAGCCGAAACCATGCAAGAGGCGCTTGATAATTGGGAGACTGTCTCTCCGCTCTTGCAAGCTCAATATGACCGCTTGAACAAGGGCAAAGGCGATTTTTTCACATTTGTGCCTGAAGTTTGTGCTGCACCCCTGCCCCGCGCGTTTCAGTGGCTCGACGGGTCGGCTTATATCAACCATGTTGAATTGGTGCGCAAAGCTAGAAACGCCGAGATGCCGGAGAGCTTTTATTCCGATCCATTGATGTATCAAGGCGCATCCGATACTTTCATCGGGCCTATGGACCCAATCGTTGCTATTAGCGAAGACCACGGCATCGATTTCGAAGCCGAAGTCGTCGTCATCACGGATGATGTGCCCATGAATGTATCTCAAGCCAAAGCAAAAGATCATATCAAGCTAATTATGTTGGTAGACGATGTTTCCTTGCGCGGGCTTATCCCGAACGAACTTCGCAAGGGTTTCGGCTTTGTCCACGGTAAGGCTTCCAGCGCATTTTCACCCGTTGCAGTGACCCCTGACGAACTCGGCAAAGCGTGGCGCGGCACCAAACTACATCTGCCTTTGCTGGTCGAATATAACGAAAAACTGTTCGGTAAAACCAATGCCGGCAAGGATATGACGTTCAATTTTGCCAAACTGGTAGCCCACGGCGCCGCGACCCGTAAATTATGCGCGGGTACGATTATCGGCTCTGGCACCGTTTCCAACCAAGACAAGGACGGCGGTCCGGGGCGCAAAGTAGAAGACGGCGGATTAGGGTATTCCTGTATCGCCGAAATCCGCATGATCGAAACCATTAAGGACGGGAAACCTTCAACAAGTTTCATGAAATTTGGTGACAGGGTATCTGTGGAAATGAACGACAAAGACGGGAACTCCATCTTTGGTAAAATCGATCATTTCGTGGAAAAATATAAGAAATAGACCGAAAAGTATAAGAATCAGGCTTGGAATTTAAGCTTATTCGTCGACTTGTTTTTTGATGCGACTTGAGCGCATTCCCGAGCGTGTTTTCGGGGCTATATACAGGTCGTTATTAACAAAATCGAGGGTGAAGTCCCGCCCACCGAACAAATCGATCCCGGCTATGACCAAAGGATAAGCACCGTATTTATTGACGGGAAAATTATCAAAATTCATCACCAGAAAKTCGTGCTGTTTAAGCTTCATACCGCCGATATAAGTTTGCTCTAACCGAACGCGCATACGTGGTCTAAAATCACCAATTGAGCCCTGTATGACCCATTCTTCGCGCAAGCGTCTACGTTCTTTTGAAATTGAAGTATCGCTGACACTCATCCAATTGATAGCSGAAAAATTAGAACCYGTATCCAGCARAGTSGGRATRTGCAAATCTCCAAGTTGGGTATAGGTAAATAACAGTCCGAATTTTTCTACCGGATAAGGATTGTCTTCCAGCCTGATCTTCTTCCAACGCCTATATTTAGATTTAGAGAACCTAGGATTTTTGCTAATTTTGACGGTRGACGTTTTATGRGAAAAAGCAAAAACTAAATTTTTAAATACATCCATRCCCAAAATACCRTCTAGACCYTCTGCTTGGCCTTTATCCCAATCTTTGAGAATAATAATATTATGGTCGTAAAAAACTTGGTGGCTAAAGGACAAGGTCTCCACATTGCTAGTCGGGCGATAACCTGAATTAGTCATRCCGTTGATGAACTTTTCGGTATCATTCGTATCAAGCCCWAGYCGCAAACGAGTTTTGTTAAAAAYACTGGAACGGGATGCAGCCGTATCAATCATAAATTTAAGCGGCTCACTRCCATTAATCCGAACTTCAATRGTATATTGCCCTTGYGCCATACGYTCGAACGGAATTGTGTGGYTTGGAGACGTCGTGTTAGCAAAAGTAGGAAACGAACAGGCAATCAAAAGGCATATAAATAGGCCGACCAGCTTTTTCCCCACCAGTGCTTTCAAAGACCTAATGCGCAACAAAAAAGTCATGCGGGCTCCTTTTCACGAATAATCTTTAGCATAAATATATACACGTGACCAGAGCCCCAGACTAAAGTTTTAGTAACGTTTCCAATTAATACCTTTTCCAATTAGTATCGTTTCCAGGCGGAAATGAAAAATGCATTCTCTTTAACAATATTCCGCCCTGCAACCGTCTGGTACAAACCGATTTGGTAAGAAGTTTTTGCATTGTGATTATAGACGATCGAACCTTGCAATTTTAGCCGCGTATTGGGGCGGGAAATCTCAAACTGCTCTTCGCTCTTTGTATAAAACCCTTGTSCGAGAATTTGAATTTTTTTACTCGGGTACCAACCTGTCGTAACATCAACCCGCCGTTCGTCCGGCTGCGTCCCCGGCCTATAACGATAAGCCGTCTGTATATCTATAAACCCGTCTTTCTTGGCTAGTTTAAAACTTCGTCCAACCAAAAACCTACCTTCATAGTGGGTTGAACCAGAGCCCAGATCCGCATCGGAAATCATCTCTCCTGGGCCTGCAAATATGACGCCTCCTTGAGCTGAAACCACCCATTTACTGTTCTGCCAATAAACCCGCCGCAAACCTGCATAGCTTTCCCCAATGCCAGAGAAATTTACAACATCGACGCCCGCAGTAAATTGAATGTCCTGATAGCTAGATTGTAGGATCAATGTTGTTTTTTCGGTTAAACCATGCTCCCAATAAATCGCACCTTCTGATTTATTAAATGATGTTTTCTGGGTTAAGTTCCCGTCGTCGTCATAGCCAATATTTGCGCTGTCAAACAGTGTGGTAGAGATCACCTGGCCCTCACCAACAGCATTAGGCCATGCACCTGCGTGAGCAGGTGCTGGCAATGAAAGACTGGTCAACCCAGCCAAACACAGGCAGTAAATTTTCATAGATAGAACCACATCCCAAAAGAGTATTTTCCCACCCCACGCCTCTATTTAACCTTTGCTTTGCATCCACGTCAAATGATATAGAAAAAACAAGGAGTATCATGACCGAAACTAAATTCATAAATATCGCTTTCATTTGTACTGACAAAGCCGAAGCCAAGCAGGCGCTGTCCAAACTCGTTGCCAAATACGGCAATTGYGAYGCAGCGCAGGCAGATGTTATTGTACCTCTGGGCGGGGACGGGTTTATGCTCGACACATTACGCAAGCATATATCTTTGCTGAARCGYGGGCTTCYCGTGTACGGCATGAACYWAGGCACCRTTGGTTTTCTCATGAATAATTTTGCCGTAGACGATTTGCGTGAGCGCCTCGCCAAATCTCATGCTGCAAAAATTCAGCCGCTTAAAATGACGGCGCAAACGCCCGGCGGTGCGGTTGAAGCTTTGGCTATTAACGAGATATCCCTGCTACGCCAAACTAGTCAGGCCGCACATATTCGTATTTCCATTGACGGCGAAGAACGTATGGCACGATTGATGGCCGACGGTATTCTTATTTCCACACCCGCTGGTTCAACCGCATATAATCTATCTGCACATGGGCCGGTCATACCGCTGGGCTCTGATGTGCTTGCTTTAACACCGATCAGTGCATTTAGGCCAAGACGCTGGCGCGGAGCACTGCTCAAAAACACCGCCAAAGTAAAATTTGAAATACTGAGCCCTGCAAAACGCCCGGTGAGCGCCGTTGCAGACAGCACCGAATTTCGAAACGTTAGCGTGGTCGAGGTTGAGCAAGCGCATGACATTACATTCAAYCTGYTGTTCGACGAAGGTCATGAACTGGACGAAAAAATTCTGCGTGAACAGTTCTCGGTTTAACCGTCAGCTTTTGTCGGTTGTTGCATTTTGCCCACAAACAAAACGGCAAACCCGACAATCCACGACAACCATTTTTCAGCTAAGCCGGCCATTATTCCCGACATTCCCGACGCAATAACCGCAATTGTAAAGCCGCTAAAAATGGCGAGGAATACATACAGACCTGAAACGCGCCACCCAAAACACCGRGACAAAGCCGTGGGGCCGAACGCTGCACCAAGTGCTACCCATGAAAACARCACACGGTCAAAGATGCTGTCCGGCATCGTYAGCGTCAAAGCTACRGATAATATGGCAATGACAATCATCGCTAGCCGTCCGGCYAATAGCTCTCTTCCWGGCATRAAMCGTGCAGCGCCGAGATCGTGGGAGATCGCAGATGCGGCTGCCAGCAACAAGCTGTCGACGGTTGACATAACGGCAGATAAAATCGCTGCCAAAACTATCCCCGCCAATATCGGCGGCAAGTAAGCTTCTGCAGTTGCAAAGAAAATTTGCTCGGACGGGGTGTCTGGCAGCAAAGCCCGCGCGGCTAATGCCAAAAACGTCACACCAATATAAATCAAAGTACCCCAGCCAATGGTAATCGCCGCGCCGAGCAATCTTGCYTTACGGTCTTTGACCGCCATRATYCGGTTCAGGAGTTGCGGTTGCCCCGCTGCACCAAGCCCMGTGCCCAACAGRCCGAGYGCGCCGCCRATAGCMGCCATTCCTACCAKTCCACCTTGGCCAACAGCCCCRCCCGTCATCTTAAAATASKCWGGTGCTTCATTGGCGTGCAGKGTGTCCATRATYGGMCCRATACCGCCCGCMGCAGAGATAGTGACAATAGGYACCAGCAAACATGCCCCGACCATRACRAGYGCTTGCAAAGTATCGGTAATACTWGCGGCCCAAAACCCGCCCATCAGGCAATAGGCCACAATAATRAYYGCGCCYAAAACTACGCTTTCCACWAGGCCMAGTCCAAAGGTAGAAGAGAACGCATTGCCYGCCGCTTGGAACTGCGCCGCTACATAAAACACGAAACAAAAAACAATCAACARAGCAGCCAACGCCGCAATACGSCCTCGCCATTTATCGCTGACATCGGCAATCAGAAAGTCGACAACGGTGATATGYCCGCGCTCTGCGGTCTCCATGTTCAGGCGCGGCCCCATAACCAACCAAGTTATAGCATAACCGCCAAATATACCGGGGATTAGCCACAAAGCCTTGAAGCCGACAGAAAACACRAACCCAGTATAACCCAGCAATACCCAAGCCGAAGAGGTAGACGCTGCATAAGAAAGTCCAGCCACCCAAGGCCCTAAACCTCCACCGTCGCCTTTTCCGGCAATGAAAAAATCDCTYTCSGAAACTACCCGCTTGGATGCCCAAAAACCAATGCCAAGCAGCACCAGTTTATAAAAAACCAATGTGATTAAGACGACCGTTTGTGAAGACATACCAACCCCTGTACTGATAATTTACACCAAGTCTAGCGCAGAAAATTCAGCGCGCCAGTTTATTTTTGCATAGCCATTTTACTTTTCCATAGCTTGGGCTATCTCAGGCCGATCTTCTGCACTCCTAAGATATTTCGGATCGGCACGCATATGGGTTTTTTGCTCATARCTATAACCAAATGACAACACATCTGCATCTTTGTCTTGGCCGCCAATGAAAGAAACGCCGACAGGCAGACCGTGGACAGTGCCCATCGGCACACTAAGATGAGGGTAACCAGCGATAGCGGCGAGTGAACCTGAACCTGCCCACCTCGGCCAGACATCACCATTGATAGGATCAATCCGCCCCGGTACTGGCCCGGACGGMGCYACYAATATATCAACATTATTATCTGCKAGAAGTGMATCAATACCGTGGGTACGCGACGAGTCCATCAGTGCTTTGAGYGTCTCTTTGTACGCCRCAKMGTCCAGAGAACCAWAMKCTTGCGCTTCTTCAAAAATACTTTGGTCAAATAATGCCAGTTCGACATCCGCATTGGCATTGTTAAACGCAATGAGCTCGGTCAGGTTTCTGGTTTTCACATCAGGYGCWGCATCCGCTAGATAAGCATTTATGGTYGCYTTRAATTCATAGTTCAGAAGATCGCCTTCCAAGCTCCCRAAATTKTCGGCTTTCGGACGGAARCTTTCAATCTCTACCAAAATYGCGCCTGCCGATTGCATTTCGGCCAGAGACGCGTTGAAAAGYTTGATAATATCTGCATTGCTACCCTCGGCGTAACGCAACACACCAATRCGCGCACCGTTTAATTTMCCTGCRTCCAAAGCACTGACATAATCCGTTTTRGCKGTCCCCGTMGCCATRGCTTCCAGCATCATAGCYGCGCCTTTGACGGTTTTTGTCATGGGGCCAGCCGTATCTTGGGTCGAAGATATAGGGACTATATATTGTTGGGAAACAAGCCCGACAGTTGGCTTAAARCCAACAATYCCGTTGACCGTKGAAGGACATATAATCGARCCRTTGGTTTCTGTACCAACWGTGCCTGCGGCCAAAGATGCTGCCATWGCKGMRCCGGAACCAGAACTTGAGCCGCACGGATTACGGTCAAGCATATGCGGGTTKCGSACTTGCCCACCCATGGACGTCCAACCGCTCATAGAATTATTGGAGCGAAAATTCGCCCATTGGCTCAGGTTTGATTTTCCCAAAATAACCGCACCCGCATCACGCAAGCYAGCGACCARAGGYGAATCCCGYCYTGTCATATTATCYTTAAGAGCCGTCGAACCCGCCGTCGTCGCAACCGGRTCTTTRCTTTCAATWATATCTTTWAGSAGCACRGGAATACCGTGYAAYGAKCCAAGAGTTTCCCCTGCAGCACGTCGTGCATCCAGAGCGCGGGCATCGGCCAGYGCATTGGGGTTCAGCGCTAATACACTTTGCAATYTWGGCCCWGCTCTATCGACCGCTTCGATACGTGCCAAATAGGCTGTGACCAATTCCTCTGAACTGATGTCMCCGYTYTTGAGGGCTTCCGCCAATTCGGGCAGTGTTTYGGATACCCAACCTTGGGCGTCATAATTYTGGCCAGAGATGACAGTTGGTGCTGTAGCTACATTTTCGTTCTGCGYCGGTGCACATGCACTCAGCCCTGTGACCAATACCGCGGCCGTAAATAACAATTTCATGTTCATTTTTATCTCCTGTTATGAACTTCTATTCATTCTGTTGGCGATGAGATCATCCACCACTTCTGGCTCTGCCAGTGTGGATGTGTCGCCCAAATTGCCAAATTCGTCCTCGGCAATCTTGCGCAAGATGCGGCGCATAATTTTCCCAGAACGGGTTTTAGGTAGGCCAGGTGCGAACTGTATAAGGTCAGGTACCGCGATCGGACCGATTTCTTTGCGCACATGTTTGATAAGGTCTTTGCGTAGCTCATCACTTGTCTCTGTGTCAAGTGTCGGCGTTACATAAGCATAAATGCCCTGCCCTTTAATATCGTGGGGATAACCGACAACGGCTGCTTCGGCTACGGATGGATGGCTAACGAGCGCGCTTTCAACCTCGGCGGTGCCCATTCTATGACCGGAAACATTGATCACATCATCGACCCGTCCGGTGATCCAGTAAAACCCGTCCGCGTCGCGGCGACAGCCATCACCCGTGAAATAGTTTCCGGGATATGCGCTAAAATATGTATCGAAGAAACGCTGATGATCGCCGTAAACGGTGCGCATCTGCCCGGGCCAGCTATTTTTGATAATCAAATTACCCTCAGCTGCACCGTCTAGTTCATTGCCGACCTCGTCGACCAATGCCAGCTCAACACCAAAGAACGGATGGCTACCTGCGCCCGGTTTCATATCGGTAGCGCCCGGTAAAGGCACAATCATCGTACCGCCAGTTTCGGTCTGCCACCATGTATCAACGATAGGGCAACGCCCATCTCCAACCACATTGAAATACCATTCCCAAGCTTCGGGGTTTATCGGCTCACCGACAGTGCCGAGCAGACGTATACTTTTACGTGATGTTGCTTGCACCGGGCCGGCTCCTTCGCGCATCAAAGCGCGGATGGCCGTAGGCGCAGTATAAAACAATGAGACTTTGTGCTTATCACACACTTGCCAGAACCGCGACGCATCAGGATATGTCGGAATACCTTCGAACATGACGGTAGTCGCCCCATTAGCCAACGGGCCGTAGACAATATAGGTATGTCCTGTCACCCAACCCACATCAGCCGAGCACCAAAAAACGTCACCTTCCTTGAGGTCAAAAACAAATTCGTGGGTCATAGAAGCCCAGACTAAATATCCACCCGTAGTGTGCAAAACACCCTTTGGTTTACCCGTAGATCCGGATGTATACAAAATAAAGAGCGGGTCTTCGGCGCTCATGGGTTCAGCAGGGCAATCTGAAGACATGCCCCCTAACGCTTCATGTAACCAGACGTCCCGACCATCTACCATGGTCACATCCCCACCCGTGCGCCTTACGGTCAGTACGGTTTTAACAATACCTGATATATCACAAGCCGCATCACAATTGGCTTTAAGTGGTATGGTTTTTGCTCCGCGCAGACCTTCGTCAGCTGTAATAATAAATGTACTATCACAGTCCGTTATGCGCCCGGCCAATGCTTCAGGGGAAAACCCGCCGAACACCACGGAATGTACCGCGCCAATGCGCGCACAGGCCAGCATAGCAAATGCGGCCTCTAATATCATCGGCATGTAAATTGTGACCCTGTCGCCTTTCTTGACGCCGAGCTTCTTCATAACATTGGCAAAACGGCAAACTTCGCGGTGCAGTTCTTTATATGTCAACGTCATGCTCTCGGACGGGTTATCACCCTCCCAGATAATTGCCGCCTTATTACCGCGCTTATCCAAATGCCTGTCGATACAATTTTCAGTGACATTCAAAACACCCTCCGCATACCACTTCACATGCAAGTTGGACTGTTCCCAACTAACATCTTTGACATTGGTATAGGGTACCATCCAGTCGAGCCGCTTGCCCTGCTCACCCCAAAAATTTTCCGGGTCTGATATGGAACGCGCATACATTTCTGCGTATTTTTCAGGTGTCAGATTTGCCTGTTTCTGAAATGCATCTGGAACCTTATAAACAGGGTCTTTGTGGGTCATTAATAACTCTCTCTTTAGGACTAATGCGGGGAAATAATTTTCATATCCGAGAATTCACTGGGGTGAACATAGTCTTGGTTAAACCAAGGCTGTTCAGAAGAGCTAAATGTCTCTGTTAGCCAATCTGCTACCGCATTTACCCGGCCAAGCTGTCTGGTATGGGGGGGGCGCACCAGCCAAAAATTATAGCTATAGACTATCCCGTAGTCTAACATAAGCAATTCTGGATGTAATTTGGCCATATATGTAGGCAGCATAGTAACGCCTGCTCCGTTCAAAACCGCACTTAACATAACGGCGCAAGAATTAGCACTAAGAGACGGTGTCGCCAAATCACGAAGAGCGCTAGATTTCTTCTCCCATGTATCCACAACCAATCCGGAGCGACGCAGAAACATCAAATGAAAATTTACGCCATCTTGCATTGTTCGCGGGATGCCGTTTTTCTCTTTATAGGCACGACTGACCATAGGCACATAATGCAGTGAACCAAGTTGACGGGCTACAAAATCCATAGGCTTGGTCGTATTAAACTGCACCTTGAGATCTGGT
Source organism: Robiginitomaculum sp. (assembly GCA_002732905.1). Taxonomy (GTDB): domain Bacteria; phylum Pseudomonadota; class Alphaproteobacteria; order Caulobacterales; family Maricaulaceae; genus Robiginitomaculum_A. Next base: position 49,966 of record NVTC01000016.1, on the reverse strand, counting down.
TCATTGTCCGCATTTATATTAGCAGTATTTTGCGTATAAAAATTGAGATTAATACCTTTATTGTTTTCTTGGAATTTTGACAAGTTAGGCATGAGCCAATCGGTCACCAAACCATCAAGACACTGAACAAAAACTTCTCCGGTTCCTGATTTATCAAGGCTTCTAGCCATGCGCTCCATATTAGCCGCAGAACGGTTCATCGTACTAGCATGAGTAAGCATAGATAGACCAATTTCAGTGGCGGTCATGCCTGACGAAGTACGTTTAAACAACGGCATTCCAAGTCGAGCTTCAAGATTATCTATACGTTTTGAAATAGTCGGTTGTGTTTTGCCAAGCAAGGTGGCCGCCTTAGAAATCGACCCTGTTTTGGATATAGCCAAAAACACGGAATAATCGTCCCAACTCACTAAGCGCGAAATTTTATCTATACCCGCCATACAGTCTTTATACTCCCCATATTATAATTCTCGACCTATTAACACGCACATACAGGCAAATCCAGCATTACTCCCCGGTAAACTGATTTTGTTTGTAAAAATTACCACCATGCAGGGTGGTTGCCGGCTTTTTATGTGATTGGGGCAGGCTAGCGGGAGTGAGCTGAGTTCAGGGGCGCTGAACTTCTCACCCCGTTTTTATATCTTATACACATACAATCATACACTTGCAATTGCTGCGACATTCGGGCAAACCGCCGTGCATGAACGACATTAAATCTGAAAAAAACGAAACCGCCCAGAACATTTCTTCCCAGAGCAATTCTTCCAAGCCAAAATCCTCCATATGGACAGATCTTGGCCCAGTCATTGCCTATGTTCTTGTATTTAACATAGCACGGCGCGTTATTGATGCCGACAGCGCGTTCAATTTGTTTGGTATGAGCTTACCGGGTGAAGATGCCCCGCTTTATATAGGCGCATTGGTATTTGCCATTGGTATTATTATCGCCGTGATCCACTCGAAGGTCAAAACCGGACAAGTCTCAGTTATACTAAAAGTGACGGCAGTCATAGTTTTAGGTACTGCGGCCATCACAATTGGGTTTAAAAATCCAACCATATTTAAAATGAAACCTACGGCTATTAATTTGCTATTTGGCGGAACCATTCTTGGCTCCCTTGCCATGGGTAAAAATGTGTTCAAACTGGTGTTCGCAGAAGTATACAAGCTTCCTGAAAAAGCCTGGCGCACTTTGGCTTTCAGATGGGGGGTGTTCTTCCTATTTCTGGCAGTCCTGAACGAATATATATGGCGTAATTATTCTGTGAAGTTTTGGTCGGACTTCAAGCTTATTGGCATGCTACCCATAACTTTTGTTTTCACCTTGCTCAACATGCCCCTTTTGATGAAACACATGCCGGAATTAGACGTAAAAAACAAAGAAGACTAATTCCGCGATTGCGACTGAGTTCAAGCCGCGTTATAAAGCATACAACGAATAACATTTGACGGTATAAGGATATACTCATGGCTTCTCTAGACAGTTTTAATTGCAAACGCGAGATGACAGTACGCGGCGGCACCTACACATATTTTGATTTGAAAGAAGCTGAAAAAAATGGCCTACCCGGCATTTCAAGACTGCCTTATTCCCTAAAAGTTTTGCTGGAAAACTTGCTGCGTAACGAAGACGATAAAACCGTTACACGGGACGACATTTTGGCCATTGCTGATTGGCTTAATACCAAAACATCTACACATGAAATTGCTTACCGTCCTGCCCGTGTTTTGATGCAAGATTTCACTGGCGTACCTGCTGTGGTCGACTTGGCCGCAATGCGCGACGCTGTGGTTAAACTCGGCGCATCTGCCGATGCAATTAACCCACAAAATCCCGTGCATCTTGTCATCGACCATTCAGTCATGATCGATTACGCAGGCACCAACACTGCTTTCGCCAAAAACGTGAAACGCGAATATGAACGCAACGGCGAACGCTACGATTTCTTGAAATGGGGTCAAAGCGCCTTTGATAATTTCGCGGTCGTACCTCCTGGTACCGGCATTTGCCATCAGGTTAACCTGGAGCACCTTGGCCAAACCGTATGGACAAAAACCGAAGGCGGCGAAACTTTTGCATTCCCAGATACACTTGTAGGCACAGACAGCCACACCACCATGATCAACGGGCTTTCCGTACTCGGTTGGGGTGTTGGCGGCATCGAAGCTGAAGCTGCTATGCTCGGCCAACCTATTTCCATGCTCATCCCCGAAGTTATCGGCATGGAACTGACCGGAAAAATGCCGGAAGGCGCAACAGCTACCGACTTGGTTCTTATTGTCGTGGCACAACTCCGCGCACACGGTGTCGTCGGTAAATTTGTCGAATTTTACGGCGAAGGTCTCGATCATCTTTCCCTCGAAGATCAAGCTACATTGGCTAATATGGCGCCGGAATACGGCGCAACATGCGGTTTCTTCCCGGTCGACGAAGACACGATTACATATCTCAAAGCCACCGGACGTGATGCGGGGCGCATTGAACTGGTCGAGAAATATGCCAAAGCACAAGGTCTATGGCGCGGCGCTGAAACACCCGTATTTACCGACACTCTTCACCTAGACATGCGTACCGTAGAGCCAATGATTTCCGGGCCAAAGCGTCCAGAAGAAAAAATTACCCTAAAAACCGCCAGTCAGGATTTCGGAAAAATCCTGAGCAAGACATTTGATAAATCTCCAATAGGCGGTAGTCCTACACCTGTGAAAGGTCGGGATTTTTCTGTTGATCACGGCGATATTTTCATCGCTTCGATTACGTCTTGTACCAATACGTCCAACCCTACTGTTATGGTCGGCGCGGGCTTGCTGGCCAAGAAAGCCCATGCGCTCGGGTTAAAACCAAAACCATGGGTCAAGACCTCTCTGGCGCCAGGTTCCCAAGTCGTGGGGGAATATCTCAAAAAGGCAAATTTACAAAAACATCTGGATGCGCTCGGCTTTAACGTAGTTGGTTTTGGCTGTACGACTTGTATTGGCAACTCTGGCCCTCTGGCACCGGAACTTGCCGAAGCCATCGCGGAAGGTGATCTGATCTCTTGTTCAGTGCTGTCCGGTAACCGTAATTTTGAAGGCCGGATTGGCCCCGATATTCGCGCTAACTTCTTGGCGTCACCGCCGTTGGTTGTCGCCTATGCTTTGGCCGGCTCCATGCACCATGATTTCGAGAACGATCCTCTGGGTGTGGACAAAAACGGCAATGAAATATATTTGCGCGACATCTGGCCAACCTCCAAAGACATTGACGCTTTGGTGCGTAAAACCATCACCCGCAAAATGTTCGTCGACCGCTATAAAAACGTCTACAAAGGCGACAAGCAATGGCGCGACATCAAGGTTGAAGGTAGCGAAACTTATAATTGGAACACAAGTTCCACCTATGTACAGCATCCTCCGTATTTCGAAGGTATGACCATGACGCCGGATCCGGTTTCGGATGTCAAAAATGCCAATATTTTAGCTCTGCTGGGTGAAGCCATCACCACTGATCATATTTCGCCTGCCGGGGCAATTGCGGCTGACAGTCCGGCGGGTACATATTTGTCCGAACATCAAGTGCCKCRMAAYGAGTACAACTCTTAYGGCTCCAGACGCGGCAACCAYCAGATCATGATGCGCGGCACMTTTGCYAATATYCGCATCAAGAACGAAATGGTGCCAGGTACCACGGGCGGCGTTGCTAAATATGTGCCCACAGGCGATATCATGTCTATCTATGAAGCGGCCATGAAATACAAAGACGACGGCAAAGACCTAGTCATTATGGCGGGCGGTCTGTACGGCAATGGCAGCTCACGTGATTGGGCGGCCAAAGGCACGATTTTGCTTGGCGTCAAAGCCGTTATCGCGAAAAGCTTTGAGCGCATTCACCGTTCCAACCTTATCGGTATGGGCGTGTTACCACTTGAATTTGCAGACGGCGAAGGTTGGCAAGAACTGGGCATAACTGGCGAGGAGACCATAGAYATCGGCGGCGTCAGCGACATCACWCCGCGCTCTGACATCRATGTAAAAATCACAGGCACAGACGGCAAAACCAAAACCATTAAAGCCCGTGTGCGTATTGATACTGAAAACGARCTGGAATATTATAGGCACGGCGGCATTTTGCACTATGTGCTCCGTAATCTAGCGGCGGCGGCGCAATAGGTAAGCAAACATAAAACTGTCACTAGGGGGAACATATGGAAAGTGAATACACAAAATCACTTTACGCAAAAWCYAAATCTCTGGTCACACATCTTGAGTGCGCCATGAACGGTGACCRCTACGCRGCTGGTATACCCCACGGGCTGTCCAATATCGGCAARCCTATCATCGTTAAATACGACCTAGAAAAGCTGGYCAAATCTGTCACCAAGGCAGAGATYGAAAAMCGCGAAGGCGGGTTTTGGAAATACCGGGAATTTCTGCCCGTCAACATGGCTGAAAATGTTGTTAGTCTCGGCGAGGTCATGACYCCGCTTATTCCTCTCAAACACTGTGTACCCGAGGGCTGTCATGTGATTGTCAAAGACGAAGGCCGCCTGCCCACCGGGTCTTTCAAGGCTCGTGGTCTCGCGCTCGCCGTTGCCATGGCTAAAGAGTTAGGCCAAACYCATCTTGCCATGCCCACGAACGGCAATGCAGGCGCGGCGCTCGCGGCCTATGCCAGTTACGGCGGACTTAAAACCACTGTGTTTTGCCCCGACGAYACACCCGAGGTTAATATCCGAGAAATCGAATTACARGGTGCGACCGTTTACAAAGTCAACGGGCTRATTACTGATTGCGGGAAAATAGTTGGCGAGGGCAAAGCACCCATGGGATGGACGGATATTTCCACCCTTAAAGAACCTTACCGCATCGAAGGTAAGAAAACCATGGGGCTAGAACTTGCCGAGCAAATGGGGTGGACATTACCAGACGTGATYTTTTATCCRACWGGCGGCGGCACAGGGCTCATCGGCATGTGGAAAGCATTTGCTGAACTTGAGGCCATTGGCTGGATTGGTAGCGAACGACCGCGCATGGTGGCCGTGCAGTCAACRGGCTGCGCGCCGATTGTCAAAGCRTTTRACGACGGRGCCCAACATGCCGAGTTTTGGGAAAACGCCCACACGGGCGCATCTGGAATTAGGGTTCCGGCTGCTGTTGGCGACTTTATGATCTTACGGGCGGTGCGRGAAAGTGGAGGCTTTGCCATTGCTGTTGATGATGAACACATTTTCCGCGCCCGCGGCGAGGCAGCGCAAAAAGACGGATTTCTTCTCTGCCCGGAAGGAGCCGCCACTTTCGCCGCCTGGCAAAAATCGCTTGAGCAAGGCTTGGTGAAAAAAAGCGATACAGTCATCCTGTTTAATTGCGCCACAGGCCTGAAATATCCAATGCCCAACACAGATCGTAATCTGGACTGCACCAAGCCCATTGATTACGGGCAATTTAAATAGCGTTTTACTTTGCTAGAGAAAACATATGCTACCGCCCCTCAAAGAAACAACATGAAAACCATCCTATTCCTCTGTGTTGCCAATTCGGCACGGTCGCAAATGGCTGAGGGGTTGGCGCTGGATATGTTTGGTCGTAGTATTGAAGTGATGAGCGCAGGATCAGCACCCACCGGCGTTAATCCCAGTGCCGTGCAGGTCATGGCCGAAAACGGAATTGATATATCTGCCCATAGCTCCAAATCCGTTGACGATATTGATCTTGCTGCAATAGATTTGATCATCACCCTATGCGCAGATGAAGTTTGTCCAGTGGTTCCCACACGCGTTAAACGCTTGCATTGGCCRCTGTCAGATCCGGTGCCAAAGCCGTCCAAAAATCATCYAAATYTGACCAAARACCAGCTTCTGRTCAGATTTMGGACTACTCGYGACGATATTTTAGCCAGATTAGTTAATCTAGACCTCTAACGCTCTTGACTGAACCGTTTTCACAAGCGATACATGTGGCCATGCTAAAGTCGGAACTCATAGAAAAACTGGAACTGGAAAACCCGCATCTCAGTCCTGAGGAATGCGAGCGTGTCGTTGCCATTTTCTTTGAAAGCATAACCCAGACCCTCGAAGCTGGTGCACGGGTTGAACTGCGCGGTTTTGGTAGCTTCACACCGCGCCGCCGCAAAGCACGCGSCGCCMGMMMKSSSSGYMYRGRKSSRYMMMWKRCTRKYYSTKWWWRMYWMGYMCMKTTTKKSYSYWSMSCCAARGGYTTGGCYAGRAAAATMGACAACGCAAACCATAARTAACGCCTTTAYTGGTGTAATTTATTGTTTTTTCGATGTTCTCCCTTCATCACCTCTTATTGACGCGAAGCGTATTAYCTTGTCTTATCRACACGTTATAAACTTAATCCTTAGGGGGAAACTATGGGAATGATTTCAGAATTTAAGTCTTTTGCAATGAAAGGCAATCTTGTCGACATGGCCGTTGGTGTTGTTATGGGCGCYGCATTTGGSACAGTTGTAAAATCTTTTATCGACGACGTATTTATGCCAGCCATCTCACCTATTATGAACGGYGTTGATGTTGGTTCYTGGGCRATTACAATGGGAACCGCGGAAGATGCRGCCGTCATCAATATTGGCACATTCATCAATGCGACSATTTCKTTYATCATTGTCGCTTTCGTTATGTTCATGATCATTAAAGCKATGAACAAAGCCAAGAAAAAAGAAGAAGCMGCACCTTCCGCCCCACCRGCGCAAGAAGTGTTGCTCGCWGAAATYCGTGATTTGCTGAAAAARTAAGYMWMGYAAAATTKCNNAAGAAAAAGGGTGTCATAAGGCACCCTTTTTTTGTTAGTGTGAACCTCTATGCAAACAAAAATAAAAATATGCGGCTTAACCCGGYCCCAAGATGTTGAAGCGGCTTTGCRGCACGGTGCMGACATGCTYGGTTTTATTGTCGAGGCYAAAAGCGCGCGTCGRTTATCTGTAGAAGAAGCCGCGCATATGGCRCGCCYTGCAYTCGGTATTGCAAAWCGTGTTGCGGTCACCGTCAATGCTTCTRAGGAATTATTAGAGCGCATCTGTGCTGATATGCAGCCAGACTATTTACAGATGCACGGCGACGAARAYCCGAAATGGTTAMGYGYCGTAAAAGGGTTTACKGGGCTACCGATTATCAARGCGCTTGCCRTCCGYGRTMAGGCTGATCTTGAGCACATAAAAACCTATGCGGGTTGTGCCGATTATATCCTTCTGGATGCYAARGCACCARAAGGTGAAAGCCAACGCGGCGGGCACGGCCTGTCCTTTGATTGGGATTTACTGAAAGGCTTTACTGCCGATATACCCCTTATATTGGCGGGCGGTCTTAATCCACAGAACATCCGTGCAGCCAAACGAACGGGTATCAATTTTTTCGATGTCTCCTCTGGTGTTGAAGCTAAGCCCGGCGTAAAAGACCACGRTARAATTCAAGCGTTTATGAAGGCAGCACGAGAAATATAATGAGTAATTACCCTGATGAAAAYGGACGCTTTGGCAGYTTTGGTGGKCGCTATGTGGCCGAGACTTTRATGCCGCCAATTCTGGCACTKGAAGCCGCCTATACACAAGCBCGCAAAGAYCCGGCGTTCTGGGCAGAGTTTGACAATTTCGCTCAACACTATGTTGGTCGCCCTAGCCCTCTGTATTTCGCRGAAAGGYTGACGGAACACRGGGGCGGCGCGAAGATTTACTTAAAACGCGAAGACTTAAACCATACAGGTGCTCACAAAATCAACAATGTTTTAGGGCAGCTACTCCTTGCTAAACGCATGGGCAAGAAACGCATTATCGCGGAGACAGGTGCCGGACAACACGGTGTGGCDACGGCAACTATGGCGGCTCGGCTCGGCATGGACTGTATTGTCTTCATGGGCGCGGTGGATATAGAGCGGCAAAAACCCAATGTGTTTCGCATGAAATTATTGGGTGCAGAAGTGCGCCCAGTGACCTCTGGCACTTCGACATTGAAAGACGCTATGAATGATGCCCTGCGCGATTGGGTTACCCATGCGTCCGAGACATTTTACTGTATCGGAACBGTTGCAGGCCCGCAYCCCTACCCCGAAATGGTCCGCGAGTTTCAATCTATCATAGGCCGCGAAACCAAGGCRCAAGTGTTAAAAKCCGAAGGCAGATTACCGGACGCSGTCATWGCVTGYATYGGCGGCGGCTCYAATGCTATGGGYATCTTCCAYGAATTTATTGACGATAAAGRCGTRCGCCTCATTGGTGTTGAAGCAGCMGGGCGCGGCGTTGATACAGATGAGCATGCRGCCTCGCTYACGGGCGGCGCACCGGGTATACTGCACGGTAACCGCACCTATCTATTGCAAGACGAGCACGGCCAAATCAATGAYGCYCATTCYATYAGCGCCGGYCTCGACTATCCCGGTATCGGTCCCGAGCACTCATACTTGCACGAAATTGGCCGCGCCGAATATGTGTCATGCACAGACGACGAAGCCGTCGCCGCCTTCCAACTGTGTACAAAACTAGAGGGCATCATCCCGGCGCTCGAAAGCGCCCATGCCATCCCGCGTACGTTGGATATTGCAAGCGAACTCGGTAAAGACGGTTTAATCATCATGAACATGTCCGGCCGCGGCGATAAGGATGTGAATACCATAGCTGATTTGATGGGGGTGGAGATATGACCGCCCGCATAGACAATACATTCGCCGATCTTTACGCCGCCAACCAATCCGGTTTTGTTGCCTATATCATGGGCGGCGATCCTAGCCATTCTGCGTCTCTAGAGCTTATGAAAGCTCTGCCGGATGCAGGTGTGGATATTATTGAACTTGGCATGCCGTTTACGGATCCGGCTGCGGACGGGCCTGTGATTGARCTGGCAGGRCTGCGGGCGCTGAAGTCTGGTACCACGGTGCGTTCGGTTCTGGACATGGCCAAAGAATTTCGCAAAGACAATGACACTACGCCGATTATATTGATGGGCTATGCCAACCCCGTGCACCATATGGGATACGCACAATTCGCCGCCGCGACCAAAGACGCAGGCGTAGACGGTGCGATTATAGTCGACCTGCCCCCCGAAGAAGACGGGGAATTACGCGCCGCATTTGAACGGCACGACCTCGCGCTCATACGCTTAGCAACGCCCACAACTGATGATGCCCGTCTGCCGAAAGTYGTSGCAGGCACCAAAGGRTTTGTYTATTATGTCTCGGTCGCCGGTATTACGGGAGCCGCCAAAGGTGAAAATGCTGCAATATCCGAAGCCGTAAACCGTATCCGCAAAGCTTCAGGATTACCAGTCGTCGTAGGTTTCGGCGTCAAAACTCCGAAGCAAGCTGCAGAGGTCGCCAAGAGCGCCGACGCAGTCGTCGTCGGTAGTGCTATTGTCGATGCCCTTTATAAAGGCGGCAAAGACGCGGCGTTGGAATTGGTGAGAAACTTAAGCGCTGCGGCACACGGGGAATAAGGAAACTACTCCGCCGCTACCCGTGTCCAAACCAGCGTTTTGCAAAATGGGCCAACGCAGCCTTTGACATTTAGCTTACCGTCCTCAGTAAGCTTTAGTTTGGATTTATAGGTCTTGCCGTCGCGGGCATCGTAAATTTTACCGCTCCCCCATTTCTCGCTATTGGGCTTGAAACCCCAGAGCATTTTCGAACCAACAATGCTTTGCCCCTTAAGCTCTGGATCAGGGTTATTATCATCCGTCCCAGTACCCGGTTGGTTAGGGTCAACCCAAACCACTGTTCCGCACGGTGTCCCGTCGCCGCAGTCCGCAATATCCACGTGAGCGGAACCATCAGCAGTGAGCCAAAGGCCAACCACATTGATGTCGCTAGCATGGACAGGAGCCGCTATCCAACAAGCGGCAAATGCAGTGAGGAGGATTTGTATACGCATATTTTTATTCCCAGAAAAAGAGTTCATTTTTTAAAGAGCAGGCCAGTAATGTCAAGAAGTCGTCTCTTTTTTGGTACCTTTGTGGACGCTAAAAACCATTCTTATCATCCCTTTAACCTTATTCATTTGCAGTAACTTTACTCACTTTTATTAAGATTACGTACGGGAGCGAGTTATGCATATTGATAATTATGCGRTTCTAAAAGCAGGCGGSATGTCAGCTGAATCGGTGTACGAAATTATATCTAAAGACGGTCTTAGGCTAAGTGGACGCCTTAATGATATGTCACAACGCGCCCTTGTCTATCACCACATCTATGTCATGTCGGGTGGTAATTTCACCTTGCCATTGATAGCTGCCCACGGCGTACTTTGGGCGCGCTGGTACCAGTTTGTTGCAAAATTCGGAGCGCATGCATTGGCAATTTTTGACGTTAAAGACAAAGCCTCCTACCGCGATAAAATGAGATCGTACCACGAATATATGAATGCGTTCAAAAGTATAAACCGCACCGCTATGGCTGCAAATTATACGGTATTTCATTTTACAAGGCTGTACGGCGATCATGAATTGGTGAGCGCTAAAATGCCTAAACGTCTGGTAACATTTTTCTTGCACTGCCACCAACTCTCTAATACTGGCGTACAAATGTCGGTTTCAGAGCAACGGTTGTTTTACGAAGACTATTTCCGTTGGGAGCAAGACACTATAGTTGGCCCAGCCATGAGCGAAGCTCTTCATAAATTTGATTGGCCGTCGGCGAAAAAATTCTGTCAACGCCCATGGGTATGGTTTTCTTATTTTCACCCCTGGCAGCATCTGAAATTTAAAACCTTTGCTAACACCCTAGAACGCACCCAAAAAGGTATGGCTGCATTTGATTGGGCCGAGAAAAAATCATGGTCAAAGGTCGAGGCAAACTTGCTTAAGAATCCATTTTTCCCGCGCAAATATAAATTTGATGCCAACACTTATTTTGCTGATTTGGGTATGGCGCCTATTACAGCGCCGTAACAGCCCAAACCCAAGTAAAACTACTGTCTATTTTTGCGATAATATTTGCACCCGATAAGCGTTTTTAGCCTTAAAAATTTGTGCAGCAAGCGGTTTGATGTCGTCCAGTGTCATAGATTGGTATGCTTCCTCGCGGCTGCGGAAATTATCAACACCCCATGTATCCGTTTGTGCAGTGGAAATCACCTGTCCCCAATAAGCATTGCTTTCAAGTGATGTATCAAGGCTTTCCAAGGTTGGTTTTATGGCTCGTAAAAATTCATCATCGCTAATATTTCCTGCTTGGAAATCCGCCGCGATTTCGTCCAAAACAATAATCATAGCTTCGACTTTTTCAGGCTTCAGACCAAGGGACGCTGACATATAACCATAGTTTTTATAATAACGAGAGCCACTCCGCCCGGCGGACGGTGAGTATGCAGCGGACTCGTCTTCACGAATGACATCCGTCAAACGGTTAGAAAATATACTGCGCAACACGCTAAGTCGGCGGTTAACCATTATATCCGCACCGTCCGGCGCAGGCCAGAACACTTGCAACAAAGCCCGGTTGTCATCGCCCGAATGACGCAGGGTCACAGGCTTGCGCCTGCCTTTAGGGAATGTTATTTTGGTCATGTCAGGATAATCGCCAAGATGAGTATTACGCTTTTTAAGCGCGCCAAATGTGCGGGCGACCTGCGCGATGATTGTCTCTTTATCAATGTCTCCGACTACCGTAATTTCCATTTGCCCAGATTGTAAATACGGTGTTAGCCAGTTTTTAATATCCGTTGTGGCAGGAGCCAGAAGTTCCTCTTGTGTAGGGATGCCGTAACGTGGATCGCCTGAATGTAATAAACGTGCCACATCACGACTAGCCACACCGTCCGGCGTCGAATCGAGTGTTGGATACCAGCTTTCTATATATTTATTATAGCGTGCTCTAGCTTCGGGGCGATAGCCAGGTGCTGTGAGAAATGCAGCCAGTGTATTGAACTCGTCTTCTAAATCAGAGGGTACTGTGCTGCCGGATAGATAAAAATATTTTGTACCAAAGCTGAAAGAAACACCAACAGCTTTTCCCGCCATCAGTGTGCGGACATCATCGGCACTGTGCGCTTCCAATCCGCCCGCACTCATAACATTACTCGCCAAATATTGAAGCGCCGCATCCTTACTGGGCATAGAGAGAAGACCATCACCAATCCTCACAGTAATGCTAATACTGTCTTTGGCAAATTCCGTGTGTTTGAAATTGAGCATGACATTGTTTTCAAATCTGATCAGGTCCGCATCTACATCATCAATACGGCTTTCACTGAGCACTTTGCCCGGGGTGCCAAAATTTGTATAAGCAAATTTTCCCATATCCTTTGCCGCATTAGCAGAGATAGGCACGGCAAGGCTTGCATCATAGGCGGCACGGATTTCAGCTTTAGGATTTTCGAGAACTTCACTGGTTTGTAAATATAGTAACGGTGTATCCAGTGCTGACCACTGTTCTTTAAACGTGCTCCAAACCGCGTCCAGGCTTATGTCTTCACCGTAAACCGAAAACCGTTCCAAGCTTGAAGATGGGTGGGAAAACACACTTTCGCCCGCAAATCCGCCTAAAATTCCGCTGGCTAAACTATTGGTACGGCGGGTAGCCGAAGTTTGCACTGCCACTTCCATGGACTTGCGGGAATTGGCCAATTGTTCGTCAAGCTCCGCTTGGGTAAAGCCGAATTCTATAGCTTTGCGCAGTTCTTGCTCACCTACCGCCAATGCTTTTTTCCAGTTTTCCGGTCTTGACGACATGGACAGTGAYGCTTGTTCCATAGTTTCAAACGGCGCGGATATACCAACACCGCCTGATAGAAATACTGCGTCCGCTTTCTGGGCCAGCGCAGAAATCCGGCGATTAAGAATACGGTTGCCTAATCCTTCAACAAAGCCGCGCTTGCGAGTGGTAATGTTATCTTCGAAATGCTCATAGGGTTTGATCGTTGCCAATGTAATGTCGGTTTGGATTTCAGGATCAGTAAAATATCCAACCTCTGATGGCCTCGGCGGGGATGTACCTGCATCTTTGTTATCGCCAACATCGCCAACAGCTTGCCAGTCGCTAAAATATTCTGCGATCTTAGCACTGGCATAATCGGTTTCAATATCACCGACCAAAACTACAAACGTATTTTCAGGACGGTAGAAGCCCTGATAATAATCGCGGAACAAATCTGCGTTCATGCTTTTTAGCGTTTCGTCTGAACCAATAGGCAAGCGGCTAAATAARCGGGARCCTCGGGCAAAGAATTTGAACTTRTCWARTGATGCCCGCACACCGGGRCTATCTTGGCGRCGTTTTTCCGATTGAACGACACCGCGTTCACGCTCAATAGCATCTTGRTCCAGCGTTAGGTTTTCCGCCGTTTCGCGCATAATCATCAAAGTTTCGTTGATCATRTCTTCAGAGACATCAGGCAARTTCAACATGTAAACCGTCTGATCAAARCTGGTATARGCGTTGGTGTCAGCACCAAAGGCCAGACCGCTACGCTCTAGCCGTTTAACCATTTCGCCTTCAGGGATATTTTTGGATYCGTTAAAAGCCATATGTTCYARAAAATGCGCAAGTCCCCGTTGATCTTCGGTTTCGTTTAGMGAGCCTGTCGCAAAACGCATTCTAAGTGCGGCCGTCTTGGTCGGGGTTTCGTTGTGCATAACKGCATAGCGCACACCATTGGGCAGCTTACCATAAACCACACCCGGATCAGGTTTGATATCACTGGCTTGATGGGCAAAATCTGTAGGCGCTTTGCTCTTGGGTGCGCACGCCGTTAATAGTAATATAGCAAATGAGGTGCCAACAGCCGTAGAGAGAAGGGCTTGCAGTTTCATAGAATTCTCCGATTATATCAGTATTTAATTTTACAGTTAAGTTTTTCGCCTAGAACCATCGTCTAACGCGAGATTGATAAGATATGTATTCATCGCCGAACCGGCGGTTCAAATAAGCTTCCTCGCGGGCAATTACATAATAACGCAAAGCCAGATAAGTCGGAACAGAAAATAGTAATGCCGTAGGTGCATTCGCGGTAAAACTAATACCGATAAACACGAGCATCATGGACAGGTAAATTGGATTACGCGACCACCCAAACGGCCCCGTCTCGATCATATTGCTATCCGCCGTATGCGGTAAAATACTGGTCTTGGCTTGGCGGTATAAAACGGCGCACCAGCCAATGATAACAAAACCAAGAACACACAACCCGTAACCAACATAAACAAGCCAAGCAGCTGCCTGACCAAATCGTGTTTCAAGAAAATAATTGCAAGCGAGCCCGATGGCCAAAAATACGGCTACAATTACAGGCGGAGGAACACGGACTGCAGGGGTGTCTTGCTTCTTTTTATCAGGGCTGGTCATAACGCTAAATTTCTATTTTTCAGATGATTTATAAGTTAAACATGGGACAGATTAACCCAATAAACCTATACCCACTCGGTTTGTATTTCTGTTTCGGCTTCCAGCATTTTGTGGACGGGGCATTTATTGGCTATGGCCATCATGCGTTTTAGCTGGGCTTCGTCCAGATCACCTTCAATCGTAATTTTACGTATGAATACGCTTTTCATATCTGCACCGAAGCCGGATTTTTTATAGGACACATCAACACCAATATGGGCAACGGGCCATTTTTTACGGTTTGCATACATCCGCAAAGTAATYGTCGTACAGGAACCTAATCCGGCCAGAACAAATTCAAATGGACTGGGGCCAAGATCAGTACCGCCTAAATCTTCCGGCTCATCCGCATATAGGTGGTGTCCGCGCGCCAATACATCTTGAGTATAAACACCGCCCATTTTTCCATTTTTTGGGCGCGACCTCTCGGAAGTACCCTTGGAGTGTTCTTTCACTGTGACTATATTTCCCATAGCTACTCCTCTATCAATTGCGCCATCAGGCTAAGTTCATTGAGTAATGAGCGGTTGTTTTCTACCGCCTCATCATCAGCACCCCAACGTTCGTTTTGAAATATTTCATCCAGCCGCGAAAGTGCAAAGGCCGTATCAATATGCAAACGCCGCTCCATGATAGACAAAGCCAAAACGGCCGAGCCCAAACTTGCAGTAAAATGTAACAACAAAGTCAGGTCTGTATCATCCTGTGTCTGCGCATAGTCCGCCGCATTATTGAGCGACTTTTCCGGCTGTTCCACCGCTTTGATGCCTGTAGTTGTCGCCAGTGCTATGCCGTGGCTATCTGCTACATAGTCCAATATTGGTTGCCAGTTTTTTTCTTGCCGCGCCGCCAAGTCTTTGGGGTTATGCGAACGGTAACACAGTAAATCAGTGCTTGTATAAGCCCTAAACTCCTTAACGAGTTCACTGCGCTGGGTGGGTGTCTGCTCGCAGGCCACATTCATCATCCGTGTACACGGCATAGTATTGGGTAGAATGTCCTCACCCTGTGCCTGCCACTCTGCGGCCACCAAATTTGCATGGTTTTTACGCGCAAAGCTCAAAGCCATTTTGCCCGGCGTCTTGAGTACCCGGCCGTCAAGCTTGACGACGTAACCAGCACCATCTGCYTCTACAGCAACATTTTCATAAAACCGTTTCGCCACCCTAGGGTTCCATTTCCTCTATGGTCATATTTTCATCAAAGCCGAACAGATCAAAGGCATTTTGCATATGTGCTGACAATGCCGCGTGTAGTTCTATGGTGTGGCCATCTGGATGGGGTAGGGTTAGCGATTTTGCATGCAAATGTAACTGAGGCGCAAGGCCGCCCAGCTCTTCTTTATCCGATGTATATTTCGGATCGAACGCCAGCGGCGTTTCCAGCAAATGCATATGCAATCTCAGTTGATGTTTACGTCCGCTCAAAGGCTGCATAACCACCCATGCGGCGCGGTTACCAGCGGACGATGCGACCTGGTATAATGTGCGTGCATGTTTGGCACCGGGTGTGCCGTGGCGCACGGCCATCATAACTTCGCGGCCATCAAAGCCTTCGCCCTTGGCCACATATCCTTTAACCTCGCCGGTCGCTGGGCGCGGCACACCTTGGGTAATGCCCCAATAGATTTTCTTGGTACTACGGTTTTGAAAAGCTTTCCCAAGCCAAGCCGCAGACTTGGCATTTTTGGCAACTACCAATACGCCGCTGGTGTCTTTATCAAGACGGTGAACGAGGCGCGGCGGCGTTCCCTTATAGGCCAGCGCCAGCAACATACCATCAATATGGCGTGTCGTATTTGTGCCGCCTTGTACGGCAAGACCCGCAGGTTTGTTGAGGGCAATCAGATCATTGTCTTCATAAATCACCATATTCTTCATGAAATTTATATCGGCGTCCGACATACGGCGCGCAGGTTTTTTATCGCCCGGTTCCGGTAAAGGCGGCACACGGACATTTTGCCCGGCTTCCAGTCTAACCTTACCTTTGACCCGCTTACCCTCGACCCGTAATTGTCCTGTGCGTAGATATTTCTCGACCCGTCCGTGGGGAATATGCGGGAATTTACGCTTGAACCATCTGTCCAGCCGCGAACCATCATCGCCCTCGTCTACGGTAATATTTTGAACACCACTCATAATGCAAACACCTTACGGGCAATAACCAAACCAATAAACAAAGCCAATATTGAAAGAATGACAGATGCAGAAATATAACCAAACGCCGCACCGTAAGCTTTGGTTTCGATCATCCGCATTGCATCCAGAGAAAACGCCGAAAATGTGGTAAAACCGCCAAGCACACCAACGGCCAAAAACAGGCGTAAATTGGACGCGCCGCTTGCCAGAGAAGACCCTTTAAGAGCCAACCAGCCAACCAGCAACCCCATCAACAAACCACCTAGCACATTAGCAACTAATGTGCCGTAAGGGTATCCCGGCCCGAACATGCGCAATGTCGCACCGCCGAGCAAATGCCGCCCGCTTGCGCCCAAAGCACCCCCGAGCGCAACATACAATAATCCGTTCATAACAATATCCGTTTCGTTGCCCCAATCATTAGCGCTGTGATACGCCGCACAGATGTAATGCGCAAGGCTGGTATATCAAGAGCACTAAGACTTAGAGCTTATAATTTATTCATTTGATAATTCCCCTAACGCGCGAGACACATCTACCCCTTACCTATTGATTAACCCATATATGCTAGGTAAATTACGTTATGCGTTTTTTAGTACTCTTATTCCTGACCTCTTATATAGCACCAACTGCAATGGCTGCTTCGTCTGCCGATGCCGTGGTTGCTGCAGCTCATGAGCGTACAAAAGCCAGTGTCCGTTATGACCCAGCATATGTAAGGCTGAGCTACCCTGGTGGTGATGTGCCTGCAGATACCGGGGTTTGTACTGATGTGGTTATCCGGGCATATCGTACTGCCTTCGATTTTGACTTCCAAAAAGCCATCCACGAAGACATGCGTGCCAATTTTAAAGCCTATCCAAAAAATTGGGGTTTAAAGCGGCCTGATAAAAATATAGACCACCGCCGTGTGCCGAACATTGAGAAGTTTCTCAAACGCCAAGGCGCTGCACTGCCTATCACTAAAAAAGCCGAAGATTACTTACCCGGTGATATTGTCAGCTGGCGGCTCGGGGGWTTTTTACCACATATYGGTATCGTATCTGAAAATAAATCAGAATGGGGYACGCCTTTAATCATCCATAATATTGGYGCTGGCCCTGTCGAAGATGATCTGTTGTTCAACACCACAATCAATGGRCATTTCAGGTTCATRCYAGAAGARCCAGARCTTTAAGGCRYTACCGAAACACTGCCGTCATTCGCATTTACYAAGACTTTCCTGCCTGCAGGTATGAAGCACGGTAAATGCCAAAACAACACGCGGTAGCCACCAATATTGGCACCGTCCACCGTCCCCGCTCCGTTCCATATAGTGACGTGACCTGTGTAGCTACTATTAGGGAAATCCATCAGYACAATGCCGGGCGTTATTGGTAAATCAAACTGATTGCCCGTACCGTCCACAATTTCGACGTCCGGCTTCCCGTATGTTTTGATTAAATATGCTTCTAAATCGGCAACCCGRTAATAATATTGGTCCTTATTGCCGCCGCTCACAGTTTGTTGYGGYACGCGCGGGATTTTATGACCTGCYTTATTGAGCATATGTGACAGCCGMACAGTRCARGCATTTGTCCACTGCCCTTGATCGAAGGGTAAATTGCCATTGACCTCGACAAGTCCGCCRATCTCGCCCCAAATACCTGCGGGCCTATCATAAAGATAGTTTTCCCACATCACTTGCAGRTTAGGCCGCCCCGTCARTTTACCKYGMGCCAAAACCRGRTCCGTGCAGATCAAGGGTTTTTCTTCGCCGTAAACAAGCGGCTTGTATTTTGGCTTTTTGGTAACTTCAGCTACAATTTTAATATCAGTTTCTGTTGTTAGCTTGGCCTTTGGTACCGCTACACAAGCGGACAGTAAAATCGTCGGTACACCCATGAGTGCTATAAATTTATTCATATCTGTCCCCACCAATAATTATTACATGACTATTAATTTATACGAGCCTCTTATGGGCTGGTTACTTTATTTTAGGCTTGCGTCCGCTCTATGGCAAGGCGCGATAAATTACATTTTACGCATACCTGATTTAGGCTATGCTCAAAAAAAACAATGTGAGAGAACTATGGCGCAGACACAACAAAAACCAATTGGCTCAGGCTTCGGTCACGGTACAACCGTTGAGGAGATCATTGGCGACACTGATCTGTCCGGAAAACACTATATCGTTACCGGTGGTTATTCCGGCATTGGCCTTGAGGATGTACGTGTTCTTGCTGGCGCAGGCGCCCTTGTCACTGTACCCGCACGGAACCGCAAAAAAGCCGAAGTAGCTTTGTCCGGTTTATCCGGCAAAATCGAAATTGCTGATATGGACCTAGGCGACCTTGCCAGTGTACGTAAGTTTGCTCGTGAATACGCAGATACAGGACGGGGCTTACACGGGTTGATCAATAACGCAGGCGTTATGGCGTGTCCGCTTTCGCGCATCGGTAAYGGTTGGGAATTACAATTCGCCACCTGCCATATTGGGCATTTTGAATTGACCAAAGGCTTGGAARCAACTTTGAAAAAYACGCAGGGCGCACGCGTGGTTGCCTTGTCATCTACGGCSCATATCATCACGGATATCCATTGGGACGACCCACATTTCCGCAAGCACGAATACGAYAAATGGCAAGCYTAYGGACAAGCCAAAACTGCCAATGCATTGTTCGCACTTGAACTTGATAGAARRTGGAAAGCCGATGGAGTGAGGGCGYTTTCCGCRCATCCRGGCGGCATCTTCACACCATTACARCGTCATATGTCMCTAGAMGACATGGTGGCRTTAGGGTGGAAGAACCCAGACGGCACTATSCCGGATGCGGTCGCACAAATGTTCAAATCCCCAGCCGCAGGCGGGGCAACGGCTCTATGGTGTACCCTTARCCCRCAGCTTGACGGYATGGGCGGCGTGTTTTGTGAAGACTGCGATATAGCTATGATTGGCGATGAAAATTCTGGCCGCTACCAGCACGCCAGAGAATGGATATGTGACCCAGAAAAAGCTGGCAGGTTGTGGAATATGACGGAAGAGATGATTGCCCAAAGTTAGATATGGCTTAGATATGGTTTAGGTAAGGCTTAGGAAAAATCCTTCGCCAATTCCGCGATTGTATCTGTATTCAAAACAGTCATATGGGCGTAGGCGGGATGGTCGGAGCCTAAGACAACTTGATTGTTTGTATCTTGGAACACCGCCTTTTGTGTACCGCTTAGCGGGAAGTGAAAGAAATGTACGGACGAAGTTTTACCGTCAGCGCTGGTACGTTCAGCATCATCTTCGGGGACAACATATATTTTCTCATCCCCTATTTGCACATAAATATGATTTTCAATCCCCCCCAATTGCAAGAGTAAATTCAGCCGTCTGATCGGATCATCAATTTCGAACATCATCGTAACAACCAGTTCATTACCATTTGGCACAAGAGGATTATAAGCCCGTAACTCATCCTCTAACTGTTCTGCCCCACCCTTTTCGATATAGAGCATTTCTTGAATTTGGAACAACATGGTTTCAAAACTCTCGAAATAAAATGTGCAATCACGGCCTAGGTCTATCCGGCGCAGAGCTTTAGACGGCTTGAGTGCAGCGCGGCGCTCT
Source organism: Robiginitomaculum sp. (assembly GCA_002732905.1). Lineage (GTDB taxonomy): Bacteria > Pseudomonadota > Alphaproteobacteria > Caulobacterales > Maricaulaceae > Robiginitomaculum_A. The sequence continues at coordinate 29,932 of NVTC01000016.1, read as the reverse complement.
TTGCGCACAGGTGCAAAYKCYGCGTTTGAAAGWATATCGGCATGCGTAATGGTACGTTSTAATTTRGRCATAATGAATTTTCCGTTTTATAAGCCGTAAGCCTTGGCCATAAGTTCCATAGGRTGATCGGGCGCCRTAGGTTCCCGGCCCTCYTCGGGGGCGCCCATGACATTGATTAAATGCTTGCAAGCYAACGGACAATCTGARCACAAATTAGCATTCCCCTTGGCTTTAATTTGGCGCACAGCAGGGCGGGCGACTTTTACCGCCATTTTGCGTGTTTCTTTCATAATACCAAATGTGCCGCCGTGACCGGAGCATCGCTCGACAATATCGACTTTAGTATCTGGAATTTTYCGCAACATTTCGGCGGATTTGGCACCCATATTTTGCGCCCGCGCATGGCAAGCGGAATGGACAGTTATACCGCCTTCTATAGGTGACAACCCCTCAGCCAAGCCTTCTTTTTTGGCAATATCCACCATGTATTCGGCCACATCATAGGTTGCTGCAGATAAGCGTTTTATGTCTGGGTCGTCCGGCAAAATTAATGGCCATTCCATTTTCATCATCAGACCACAAGACGCCGTCAGAGCAATAATATCATAACCTTTATCAACCCAAGGCAACAGTTCTGCTTTTACCTTTTCGGCTTGTTTGGCAACCTGCTCGATATTGCCTTGCTCCAGGTAAGGCATGCCGCAACAGGCCGGGTAAACCACTTCCGTCTCGACGCCGTTCTTTGCCAATACCGCATGAGCCGCCGTACCGCTTTCTGGTTTGTTATAGTCCACATAGCAAGTGGCATAGATCACAGCTTTTCGAGCTGTGGCTGGCGCATCCATATTACGTATAGGCGGGTTTTTGGCTGAAAGTTTTTCAAATGTTTTGCTATGAAATTTAGGGAGATCAGCATCTTTATCAATGCCGGTCATTTTTTCCATTACAGGTCGGGTGAGTTTATTGCCCAGCTTAGACGCCCAATTGGCAATACCGGATATGGGGCCAATTAATTTGCCGTTACGGTCCATTTTGACCAATTGTTTTTCAGTAAAACTCGCGCCCTTTTTCTTAAATTTTGCGGCACGTGCGCGTAGCATTAAATGCGGAAAATCAAGATCAAATTCATGGGGTGGTACATAAGGACATTTGACCATGAAGCACATATCACACAGGGTACAGGCATCCACGACCTTGCTATATTCGGACTTATCAACCGTGTCCAACTCACCGCTTTCACTATCATCGATCATGTCAAACAGGATAGGGAAGCTCTCGCACAAATTAAAACAGCGGCGACAGCCATGGCAAATATCAAACACGCGTTCTAGCTCTTCAGTAATAAGAGCATCATCATAAAAATTGTCGTTCTGCCAATCTAGGGCGTGACGGGTGGGCGCGGCAAGACTGCCCTCTTTTTTCTGAGAAGGGGAAAATGGTTGAGCCATAATCAAATCCTGTTAAAAAAGCACCAGCCGATTGGTGTGGAGCAACCGGCTGGTTATAAGAAACCCGGAGTTCTAGAAAACTAGTCGTCCATGCTCCCTAATGCTTTGGTGAAGCGACCCGCATGGGATTTTTCCGCTTTCGCCAATGTCTCGAACCAGTCGGCAATTTCGTCAAAGCCTTCCTCGCGTGCTGTACGCGCCATGCCTGGATACATGTCTGTGTATTCGTGTGTTTCACCTTCAATAGCGGCCTTCAGGTTATCGGCAGTACCCCCAATCGGGAGACCTGTCGCCGGATCGCCAACTTCTTCCATAAACTCTAAATGGCCGTGAGCATGCCCAGTTTCACCTTCTGCAGTTGAACGAAATACGGAAGCAACATCATTATAACCTTCAATGTCAGCTTTTTGCGCGAAGTATAAATAGCGGCGGTTTGCCTGACTTTCCCCTGCAAATGCATCTTTTAAATTTTCGAGTGTTTTACTGTTAGCTAATCCCATAACGCTCTCCCTTAAGAATCAAATTGACCCGATTAGTTTAACAAAATTTCGGCATATGGTCAATAATTTTTAGAATTATTCTAAATTTTAGAATAGCTCTTAAATATACCTAGATACGAATAGTGACATCAATGGATTTAATCCGCCGGCCCTTTGGTAGTTTCGGCAAACCACTAATGTTAATGGCATCGACCGGAATGTCCTCAAGTCGCTCTTCATCTTCGAAATAAAAATGATGATGCTCAGAGAGGTTTGTATCAAAAAATGCCCGCCCCTGCTCTACCGTCACCTTGCGTAAAAGCCCTGCTACAGCAAACTGGTTCAAGGTGTTATATACACTTGCCACAGATGTTTTGATTTTTTGGGCACGTGCGAGATCAATAACATCATCCACGCTCACATGCTTATCCGTACCGTCGAACAAAAGCTCCGCAATTGCTCTGCGGATTTTTGTAGGCCGAATACCGTGTTTATTCAACATACTGTCCATTTAGTTTCCTTATTCTCAAAATAATATAAGAATCATTCTAAATAATGCAAGTTGTTTCGTGGACGTAATACTGGTGGATGCATGCCAATATTTTTTGACATTTGCAAAGCCTAGGGTTAGGTTCGCTGTAATAAAATAATTATTGGGGACGCATTAATATGACGCTAATTTCACGCATCAAAATACTCACTATTCTATTGGTAGCTTTCATAGTGTTACTACCCACATCACATTCATTTTTCATACCTGATGCGAATGCAGGTGAAAAAGTTAAAAAAGTAAAACCGCCAAAAGCCAAACGCCGGCCCAATTTATCCTATCGGCCCAATGTTTCCAGAATGCCACCAAAATATACTGGACGTGTAGGTGTGTTGGGTTTGCGCGACAAACGCGCCATGCTATTTTACGGTGGTGAGGACATTTATTTTTCTGAACCCGTATTGAACACTTTATCTAGTTCTTTGTACTTGGAGATCAAAGCAAGTCGCGCTTTTGAGCAGGTCAAAAGAATTCCCGGAAAAGTGAGCAATAGCCTAACCCGCAAAGACATCAAATCTTTGGCAGCGCAACATCATGTTGATTATATTTTTATTGCAGACCTCACGACTTTTAACTTGCTCAGAGAAAAAATGAACAAAAGCAAAAGGGGGCTAGACTTTAAAATCAATGTTCGCTTTGGTGTCTTTGGGCAACTTATCGACACTAAAACCGGCGCAGTGCTATGGGCAGAAACTATTGAGCGCGAAGACGGGCAACTGAACACCGACAAACGCGTGTCCGCCGAAGACTATGGTCCAAGTGCCATAAATGCCATCCGAAATGGGTTTGACGACATGAAAAACTCCTTACGATATCTAGGGCTAGAGGTGAAAAAATGAAATACCTATCCTTACTACTTATAAACCTCGCTATTTTCGGTTTCGCTTTTTCGGCTGCGGCTAAAAAACCTGATAAATATTTTGAAGCTGTTCACAATCACCTGAACTTTCGTGAAGCGGCAAGTTATGCCAACCATGTTAGTAATCGCAATATTGAAGTTGGGCTTGAGCGCATCAGCAAAGATGGCATGAAACGACTATTAGGTAACAGCACAAGCAAATACCTACCCTTTGACATTGCCGTTACAAACAATTCCCAATTTCGTATTTATATAAACCAAATTGTAATAAAAAATGTTGGCGGCCAAGCCTACCCACATGTCGATTTAAGCAGTGTTATTGAGGCTATCGATCCCGGCGGCAAAGGAAACAAAGACGATATGCGTGACGCTGTACTGCGCACAAACATTTTGGAGAAGTCCTTACCCCACATAGTCATCAACCCAGGTGAAACGGTACAAGGCATAGTATTTGTAAAAAGCAAAAGCTTGAGCGAGGGTGATGAACTTTATCTGCAAATCCAGAATTTGAAACGTGTGGCGTTTCTGGATTTTAAATTGCCCCTCAATTAATTTAGGAGCAAACATGATCAGAGCTTTTAAATACTTTATAGCGAGTTCCACCGCGATCTTATTGATGATTACTCCGGCTTTTGCGCAGAGTGGAATTGCTGGAACGGTTCGCAATTTTGATGAAGAAATTCAAACAATGATCAAGCGAATCGAGGACAAAAACACACCCTCCCGCCGGACAGCACTAGCCTGGATATTACATGACGCAGCTCAAGACGCTTTTTCTAAGCTACTAGATAAACCAAAGGCTTCTCAATTTTCAAAAGATCAGCATTTAGATGCCCTTAGCACAGCATATTCTTACTCTAAGAAAGCCACAGAACTCAACCAGGACACAGCAGAGTTTTGGCGCTTATACGGCGCCATCAATATGTTCAATAAAGGTGGGCCAGTTTCTGCTATTGAGGCCGAGGGAGCATTTTTACGCGTGTTGGAAATTATGCCAACAGACCTGCAAGCGCGAAAGAACCTAATTACGATTTTCATGCAAAGTGGGGATTATGATAGTGCAATACCACAATTTCAGTTTCTCATGAATAATCATCCAGATTATTTCACCCAATCTCAATTGGATACGGCTTTCATGGCTTATACGTTGAGCGAACACACTTATGAGGGTGTTAATGACGTAAAGGCTATGCTTATGCGCAAGCCCGCGCTTGCAAATGCCAATCTATTAATTGCCATGTTACAACGCGCTCAAGGCGACCATGAGGCCTCCTTGCAAACCGTAAAAATGCTCTATAGCGGCTCTTACCCTGCCCCAGTATCCAGTGAAATCAAACAACGCGCTCGACAGCTTGAGCAACAATGGAAAACCCTTGGTGCCATACAATAGATCAACAGAATTAGGAGGAGGTTCCTATGTATAAAATTATTTCAAAAACGCCTATGCGCGCCGTGATTGCCGGTCTGGTATTTTCCACAAGTGTGCTCGCACTATCTTGCTCTGGTTTTGCTCAATCAACGGACAAACCGAAGGGTCAAGAAGAAGACAAAGACCCTATGACACAATTCATGGACGATTTAAAATCCGAGCGGGCCTATATACCTGATACAGAATTTCCCGGAAAGAAAGCCGTAAAACCGCCCCGCAACACCAATATGGGGAGCGCGCAAGCTGACCCAGCTGCCATACAGCAATTACGCCAACAAAAAAACGATCCGCAGCTGACACGCCTGATTGATAATTATAAGAATAACTTCTTTGAAAATGAATCCCGTCTCAAGGAGAGGCTGGAACACACCAATAAGGCAATTAACAAGAATACAAATCTTTCACTGGACAGAAAAGTGCAGTTACGCGAACTGGCACAAGAAGAATACAGAAGAGACAGCACCGCCAATGTGATAAAATATCGTCGACCACTAAATGCCCGCCTCATCAAAATGGTCAATGCAAATATCCCTGACAAAAAAAAACATATCAAAATGGGTCTTGGAAAGGATATTTGGGAGACGGAAAAAATGCCGGGGAAAAATAAAACGAGATATAAGCGCGATAAAAAGGGCCAGCGTATATTGAATAAGAATTATTCTGGTGCCGCTAGTGATATTGATACCCAAGGCTCGGTCGAAGCCTTGAGAAAACAATATGCCATAGCCAAAGCCCACGGGCTTAACCCGACTATGGTTGGTAATGTAGTCGATATCCCCATTTTGGAACACACCACAAATGTGGTTTCAGGCAAGGGCGTACTGCAAGACCCAAATAACAAGATCGGATCCAGCGCCCGTGATGCAGGACTGCTAGCGGATGCCAGAGACAAGGAACGATTCTTATTTGTAGAAATGGATAAAGGCGCAAAACGGGATTTTGTAGAAATGCAAGATCATGTTGCAAAAACAGTTAAACTAAGACGAAGTCCACCCAGCAATGTTTTTAAAACAGGTAAAGACGGCAAACCCAGTGTCAACTTGCAAACCGGGGCAAAATCTACACATAAGATGCTCACTGATAGCCCTCCCAACATTCGGCTTAGTGATGCCGAAATTGATGTTATCTTGAAAAAAAACGGCTTGAATTCCACCCCGGCAGAATTCAGAAATTCCCTAGAAAAAATATATGGGCGTGAAAAACTAATAAATATTGATACGCTTGAGCCAAATAAGCCAGGTCAGTTCAGAGACGCGATTTCTGATGTGCAAAATGCGATGGTTGACAAGGCGGATACTCATAAAAATGCCGCCATTCAGCGCGACCAAAACCACATCGATAAACTAAACCAAGAATACAAAACCGAAATCGAAAAGGACACCCCGGATAGTGAAAAGGTAAAAGCCCTCGCCGAAGCCATAACAACTAAAAAGTCAAAACTCATCGACGAAAAAAGCCGTGTTAGCGCTGTTACACAAGCAAATGCAGATGCTCTATCTGGGCGGGCACCTTCTAAAATGATAGTTATTCCAGCTAAAAAAACATTGCGGCAAAAAATAGCCGCCGCTAACAAAAAAATCCCGAGCTATAATAAAATAAAAAAACTGCCAACAGGTAATAAAACCGTGCTTGCTGGAAGCCGTAAATTTACAAAAGGCATGGGTTGGTACAGCGACTATCGAACAGGATTAGAGATCGGCGGTGCCATATATAACGGAAATACAGACAAGCTTTGGGATATTGCCGGAAATGAAACCAAAAGCTTTGTCGGGTTTAAAGTTTTGGAACGCATCATTCCGGGTGCGGGTGAACTGATTATGGCCTATGATGTTGGCTATACTGCTGGCACCTATATAGGCTATATTCCCATCGGCTCCGACGGCAAAAATATCCACCAACACGTAGAAGAAGCGGCTGGTAGCTTTTACGATTCCTATTATGGACATGGCAAAAAAAATGCAGAACAAGAACGTGAAAATGCATATCGCGTTTATCTTAAGGAGCTTATAGCCGACCAGGAAATGGACGGCTTACCAGACGGTATGACTTCAGTTGAAGCTTATAATATTGGTTTGGAATCCGTCCAGAATGGTGGTGACTTTTTCACGGCAATTGACGACTTAAGCTGGCAAGCCTTTGATCAAAAAGATGCTATCCGGCAGGCCGAATCAGATGCTTTAGCAAAGCTGATAGAAGCAAACCGTAAAAAAATAATGCGACAAGATGCAGAAAAGGCCGCTGCCCTTAAAGCCCAAGAAGAAGCGGATAGGCTCCAACGAGAAGAAAATATACGTTTGGCAGCAGCAGAGAAGCTTAAAAACGCGAGCGATGACGACTGGGACGATATTGATGAGGACCTCACGACGTCCTCACTTACGGAACAAGATAAATGGGCGATGCGCGACGAGCTTGCGGCAAAAAGCGCGCAAGATGCAGCCTACTCAAATGCACAGGCCAATCAAAAATTTGCTGCTATCGAAGCAAGGCGAGAAGAGGAAGCCAGGATCAAAGCAGAAAAACACAGGCAATTCGTCGCTGCTTTGCAGGAGCTTGCCGCTGGTGTTAGCCAGGCCGCCTATCAAATTCAGGCAGAAAACCAACAAACCGGTGCGGCTGTACAGCAAAACAACCAATATTTTGACAATTTAGTTAATCAGGCCAATCAGCAAAATTCGTTTATGAAAAACTGCATTGCAAATATCAAACCAACCCCGGGGTTTCCCATGTTGGATCCCCATGCCAACACTCTGGCATGCGCTGACAAGTATAGAGCCAAGCCACCATCAGCTAAACCCGAAAAAAATAAAGTAGGGTATACACCTTATACACCGCGATCTACTTACGGTATAAAAATTGACAGAGGCAATCAGACCTGTGCGCAAAAATCCGCTGGTTCAAAAAACCCCAAACGCTGGACGGCCTGTTGTAATAATAATGGTGAGATGCGTTATAATGCGTTTTCTACCTCAAGTGGGCGAGTGGGCATGTCAGCCTATAGATGTATGATGCCTGGCAAACCGGACGAAGGTAAGTACATGATCAGGATTGATTAGAAGTTTTTCTAAGTGCTGCCCACCTCTCAAGCCTTGCCTTAATTTCCCGCTCGCGCCCCTCACCTTTGGGTGCGTAGAACTGCTCTCTATCCATACCGTCCGGAAAATAGTTTTGGCCTGAGAAACCTTCTTCTGTATCGTGGTCATAGGCATAACCTTTGCCGTAGCCTAAGTCTTTCATCATCTTGGTTGGTGCGTTGAGGATATGCGTCGGCGGCGATAAGGAGCCCGTTCTCTTAGCCGCCCGCATTGCCAATTTAAACGCCGTGTAAACTGCGTTGGACTTGGGCGCAGTGGCCATATGAACAACGGCGTGCGCTATGGCGAGTTCACCCTCGGGCGAGCCCAAAAACCTATATGTGTTCATGGCTTCATTGGCCAACATCAATGCCAGCGGATCAGCCAAGCCTATATCCTCGGACGCCATACGAATAATACGGCGGGCAATATATAGCGGATCTTCACCGCCCGTGAGCATACGCGCCAACCAATACAAAGCCGCATCCGGATCAGAACCACGAATGGACTTATGTAATGCCGAGATCAGATTATAATGCTCTTCACGGTTTTTATCATAAGCTGGCGCACGTTTTTGTAGGTGTCTTGCTACACCCTTGGCATCCAGTTGTTTTTGTGTAGCAAGCGCAAATATCTCTTCCGCCAAATTAAGTAAATACCGTCCATCCCCGTCGGCAAAAGCTATTAATGCATCACGACCATCCCGCGTAAGCGGCAGGTCTTGCTCCGTGGTTTTTTCTGCCCGTACCAACAACTCATCCAACGCTTTTTCACTGAGACGTTTCAGCACAAATACTTGCGCCCGTGACAGCAAAGCACCGTTAAGCTCAAAGCTAGGATTCTCCGTCGTTGCTCCTATGAGCGTGACAATTCCAGCCTCTACATAAGGAAGAAAACCGTCTTGTTGAGCTTTGTTAAATCGGTGGATTTCATCGACGAATAACAGTGTGCCGCGCCCGGTTGCCCGCCTAGCTTCTGCGGCTGCAAACACTTCGCGGAGATCTTTAACACCGGAAAATACGGCGGACAGCTGGACAAATTCCATATCCGCATGTCCGGCAATTAATCTTGCAATGGTGGTTTTCCCTACCCCGGGCGGCCCCCATAATATCATTGAAGCTATACGCCCGCTCTTCAGCATCCGGCCTATAGGCTCACTGTCCGCAAGCAAATGATCTTGCCCGACGACATCTTTTATTGTCCGTGGCCGCAACAAATCCGCCAAAGGGCGCGGTGCGTCATCAGCAAGACCAGCAGATTGGAAAAGGTCACTCATGGCTTGTTATTGCTTATATAAAGGGCAATTGGAACCTAAAACCGAATACGGCTATTGGTAACACGGCCACCACGATCAAGCTTGATCTGCCAATTACGTTCACCGTCATATTCATCGAGCACGTCTTGCAATTGCTCAGTAGAGGTTATGTCCACGCCCATGATCTGCAATAACATATCACCCGTGCGAAATCTGTATTTGGCTGATAAGCCGTTACGGCTGCGTCCTGCAATAACGACACCGCTAGCGAAAGGATCAAAATCCATTTCTTCGGCCAATGCCGGTGACATATTGACGACACTAAGACCGTCAAACGGATTAGTCCCCTCAAGGGTTAATTGGTCGCGTTTGGGGTTTTCTTTGGGCGTGTCAGCACGTACCGACACGGTACGAGTTTTACCGTCGCGCCAAATTTGCACGCGCGCTTTGTGGCCCGGAGAAAATGTTGCAAGCTTAAAGCGCAACCCGCTATCATCAAAAATTTCAGTGTCGTCTATAGACAGCACCACATCGCGGCGTTTTATGCCTGCCTTATCAGCCGGCCCACCCGCGTAAATCTCTTCGACTATAGCACCGCGCGGCCTATCCAAGCCAAGTGCTTCAGCCATCACCGCATTAACGCCTTCGGTACGCGTGCCAATCCAGGGGCGTATAATTTTCCCCTCTGACAGAGCACTGTCCACAGCCCGCTTAACCAGCTCACCAGGAATAGCAAAACCAATACCGTTAGAACCCCCAGAACGTGAGAAAATCGCTGTGTTCACACCGACCAAATGCCCGTCCATATCCACCAAAGCCCCACCGGAATTACCGGGATTGACGGCAGCATCTGTCTGGATGAAATTGGCCAAATCTGAAACTTGCGTCCGGCCAAGAGCCGAGACAATGCCGCTAGTCACGGTTTGGCCAACACCRAACGGATTGCCKATRGCCARTACCAARTCSCCYACTTCCAAAGTATTATYACTTGCAATTGGYAGGACGGGTAARCGCTCRCCCTTGGTGTCTATTTGTAAAATCGCYAAATCTGATTCCGTATCAGCAGCCAATAGTGTSGCCTYAAACTCGCGCCTRTCTGCCAGAACGACCCGYATTTCCTGCGCGCCTTTAATYACATGGGCATTGGTCACAATTACGCCGTTGGAACGAACAATTACRCCAGAACCAAGAGAACGCTCGGTACGTTCACGCGGRATACCTCGACCAAAAAACGAGAAAAATGGATCGACCTGTTGGCGCACTTTACGYTCGGAATAAACATTGACCACAGCAGGTGCGGTCTCTTTGACCACAGGCGCAAATGACATTTTCATCTGCCCCGACGATTCTGGCACCATCTGCGGCATCATGATGGAAGTTTCGGAAAGCGGTGTCTCTTGCTGCGCAGGATCTGCRCAAGCSGCAGGAATAAACACCGCGCCAATCACCAAAGCCCCCCCGAAGAAAGACCCAAYAAACGAACTAAATAATTTTCTCATGAGATTAAAATAGGGCTTATCCGCCCTATTTTAAAGCCCAAAGGTCACAAATGGGGGTTTTTTAATTTTGTGAGTGTTTAGCTAACTTCCATATGGCACAATCAAAAACACTCACCCTCAAAAAAACCGCTCATTCCCGCGAAGGCGGGAAACCAGTGAGATGTCTGTAATGGAGGCAAAAGCAAACATATTGATTGGGTTATTTTAAAATACCTGCTGGTGCTGCCTTCAATATAAATTGAGTAATTTCACTTGCTTGAACAGACAGGTATTGTTCTGGATATTGAAGGCGTCCTCTACCGAAAAGGCTTAACATTGTATATTTGATAGACCGTTTGTTCGGTATAACCCTAAACAACACAACCCCTACACCTTTATGATAGGCTCTCTTCCAATCAATTAAACAAATCTCACCCCACTCTAGAAAATCATCATTATTAAAGTGGTCTGTTATACCTTCGGTTCCGATAGTTATTAATGGGCCTTCAAAACGACTGAGCTGAAAAAGCCAAAAACTAACGCTCACCAAAACTAAGAACAGCCAGCCAAAAACAATAGCGCTGAAAAACCATGTCAATGGCCCTCCCCAATCTACGTCTTGAGTTACTGCAATTATCAGCCCGCCCATAAATAGAGAAATCGTTATAAACCCGATTACCAAAGCACTATTTTGGGCACTTTTCGTATTCGCCTTTATAACAAGTGGTTTCATGCAGTAGGTAAGCCATAGAAAAACATGCACGTCCAGTGTTTTCGAATATCTGCTTGTAGGGAATTTTGGTCATTCCGCTTCAGACATTATGTGGATTTAGCGACCATCTCACTGGATACCCGCCGTCGCGGGTATGAGCGGATTTATAGAGGGACAAATACGCCCATACACCTATAGCAAAAAACCCATCTTTGAGGGCGGGTTTTTCGTATTTTGTATTATACGTCTACGCTTACGCTTCAGTTGTTTCCTCAGCCGCTGTGCGGGCGTGGTCACCTGCGCCTTTGGCACTTTCGTCGCGGTCTACGAATTCGATAACGGCCATTGGTGCGTTGTCGCCGTAGCGGTAACCGGCTTTCATAATGCGGATATAGCCGCCTTGACGATCTTTATAACGCGGGCCAAGCACTTCAAACAATTTCTTGCTCATTTCTAGGTTACGTGTGCGGGCAATAGCCAAACGGCGTGAACCCAGATCACCTTTTTTCGCAAGCGTAATAAGTTTTTCCACGAATGGGCGAAGCTCTTTAGCTTTTGGTACAGTGGTTACGATTTGCTCGTGCTCGATCAAGCTGGAAGACATGTTGGCAAACATCGCTTTGCGGTGCGAGCTTGTTTTGTTTAGTTTCCGATGGGCAATGCGGTGGCGCATGGCTGTATTCCTTATTCTGTTTTCCCGTTACGGGGCCGACTTTCGGCTTAATTTGGCGGCTTAATAGTGATCGTCGTATTTCTTAGCGAGCTCTTCGATATTCTCAGGCGGCCAATTTGGCGCGTCCATACCGAGATGCAAACCCATAGCAGCCAACACTTCTTTGATTTCGTTCAAAGATTTGCGGCCAAAGTTCGGTGTGCGGAGCATTTCTGCTTCGGATTTCAAGATCAAATCGCCGATATAAACGATATTGTCGTTTTTCAGGCAGTTTGCAGAGCGAACAGATAGTTCTAATTCGTCGACTTTGCGTAGAAGCGCAGGGTTGAAATCCAGCTCATCTTTTTCTTCGCCCCGRCCRATATCTTCYGGRTCGTCAAAGTTGACAAACACTTGGAACTGATCYTGYARAATGCGGGCTGCAACAGCAACKGCATCTTCGGGCGTAACCGCGCCGTTAGTCTCGACGTCGATTAATAATTTATCATAATCAAGAACCTGACCTTCACGAGTGTTCTCAACGCGGTAAGTCACACGGGTAACCGGGCTGTATAGTGCGTCAATACTGATGAGGCCRATCGGCGCATCTTCAGGGCGCAAATCAGATGCTGCAACATAGCCTTTGCCCGTATTTACGGTCAGTTCCATGCGCAAATCAGTGTCCTCGTCCATAGTACAAATWACATGGTCAGGATTCAAGATTTCKACRTCTGCAGTCTCTTCGATATCTGCACCAGTTACGGGGCCTGCACCRGWTTTTTTMARKAGCAAACGCTTAGGCCCTTCAGAGTGCATACGCACAGCCAGGCCTTTCATATTCAACACGATATTGGTGACGTCTTCACGTACACCGGGAATAGATGTAAATTCGTGAACAACACCATCAATTTGGATAGATGTCACKGCTGCACCTTGCAAGGATGACAGTAAAACRCGGCGMAGCGCATTACCAACTGTCATACCAAAACCACGCTCTAGTGGTTCTGCAATAATCGTAGCTTGTTTTTCAGGAWCRCGWCCAGGCTCAACTTCAGGGTTGATCGGACGGATGAGTTCTTGCCAATTTTTTTCAATCACTTGTRTACCTCTTAAGATTAAAGGTTTRAATTAGGGACTAAACGCTTCTTAGACTCTGCGGCGTTTAGGGGGACGACAACCATTATGCGGAATGGGTGTAACGTCGCGAATAGTTGTAATGGTCAAGCCAGCAGCTTGCAGCGCACGAACGGCACTTTCACGACCGGAACCCGGACCGTTTACATTAATTTCAAGGGTTTGCATGCCGTGATCTTGCGCTTTACGCGCAACTTCTTCAGCAGCAACTTGCGCCGCATAAGGCGTAGATTTACGTGAGCCCTTAAAGCCCATTGCACCAGCGGAACACCAAGCAATGGTATTRCCCTGRATGTCRGCAATGGTRATCATGGTGTTGTTAAATGTCGCATTRATATGCGCTACACCTGATGTAATRTTTTTTCTATCAGCGCGGCGGACGCGACCCGGTTCTTTAGCCATTTTCRWRAGCCCTCTTTATCTNNATTTYTTCTTRCCGGCAATGGCCCTAGCRGGACCTTTGCGRGTACGTGCATTWGTATGTGTRCGCTGACCRCGAACRGGYAGRCCACGACGRTGACGAATACCACGGTAATTACCCATRTCCATCAAGCGTTTGATRTTCATAGATGTCTGGCGRCGYARATCACCTTCGACCAAATGGCCRTCDGWAATYGCATCRCGGATGTTCGCYACATCAGCATCGCTGAGATCTTGCACACGACGTGTGTCTTCAATGCCGACCTTTTCGCAAATCTCYASRGATTTTGCCGGGCCAATGCCGTGAATATATGTTAGCGCGATAAYTACGCGCTTGTTAGTTGGTATGTTTAYACCTGCAATACGTGCCACAACGGCTCTCCTTTAGTAATWYCTTATTCACAAAACCATCTATACGTCCCACATGAAAAATCACATGGAGACCSGTATTTCGACAGATTCCGCGAAAGCGGGTAGTTATATCCTCTTAGCCGCCAAGGTCAACCTTACAATTGACCTTAAACGCCACTTTTTACTGTTATTCTCTTGACCATTCCCGTACTGGGATCAGCCCCCAAAAATTCTCTTCCACCACGRCTTTGTGGATTTTTCCGCYACARTTTTTTGCATGTCCAGCACTTGGGCAATGGCGGCTGCAACTGTATCTATCTCAGCAAGACCATCAACTTCGGTCAATTTACCCTGCGCCGCATAAAAGGGCAGCAATGGTGCTGTTTGTTCATGGTAATTACCWAGCCGTATTTTAAAGCTTTCCGGGTTGTCGTCTTTACGGCCTTCTTCTTTGAAACGTTTTTCAATACGTCCCAAAAGCACTTTATCATCGACGCATAAACGTACCACGCCGTCGACTTCTTGGCCGCGCTGCTTTAACGTAACGTCTAGCGCTTTRGCCTGTTCRACCGTGCGCGGGAAACCATCAAATATAAAGCCTGGYGCATCTTTGTTGATRTCTAGTTGTTCTTCRATTAKGGCGATAACGATTTCGTCGGAAACTAGATCGCCCCGGTCCATAATACTGGCAACTTTTTTGCCAAGCTCAGAKCCAGATRTACGGGCTGCGCGCAACATATCGCCTGTAGAAAGCTGGATAAGMCCGCGCTGCGCGGTAAGGAGTTTAGCCTGTGTGCCTTTACCGGCCGCAGGTGGGCCGAACATTACGATGTTCATAATATCATGCCCACTAYTTTTTACGTCTGCGACCCATGCGGGATTTTTTGATCAGACCTTCATATTGGTGTGCCACCAGATGAGATTGAACTTGCGCAACCGTATCTAGGGTCACAGAGACAACAATCAACAAGGACATACCGCCRATGAGCATAGCCACACTRGGTGGRATTTTACCGCCRGTTTGGGCAATAGCRAAYTCMGGAAGTACACAAACGAAGGCCACATAAATCGCGCCGATAAATGTCAAGCGGTTTAGAACGTATTGYAGATATTCYGCAGTCCGCGCACCTGGGCGAATACCCGGCAARAAKCCGCCGTGYTTGCGKAGGTTATCAGCTGTATCTTCTGGCTTAAATACATAAGGTACATARAAGAAGCAGAAGAAGATAATCAACAAAGTATAGAGMGCCAAATATATTGGTGAGCCATAACCAGTTTGTGACAGGATTTGACGCACCCAACCCGGCGCATCTTCSGCGATAAATGTACCAGCCGTTGCAGGTAGCAACAAAATTGAGGATGCAAAAATTGGCGGGATAACACCAGCAGCGTTTAGCTTAAGCGGCAAGAATGAACTATCACCGCCAAACATTTTACCACCAGCCACTTGGCGTTTCGGGTATTGCACGAGAAGGCGGCGCTGCGCACGTTCAACGTAAACAATCAAACCAACCAAACCGACACCCATAATAATGACCATCAACATTAAACCAGCCGACAAAGAGCCAATGGCGTTGAGGTTAAATACTTGGAAAATAGCTTTTGGTAGCTCGGCAACAATACCGGCCAAAATAATTAAAGACACACCATTACCAATACCGCGGGCGGTAATTTGCTCACCCATCCACATCAGGAATAAGGTACCACCAACCAACGTAATCACTGCTGTAGCTTCGAAAAACGCACCTGGATTATAGACAAAGCCTTGGGATTCTAGAAGTCTTGCAATGCCGAAAGCTTGAAACGCCGCTAAAAATACGGTCAAATAGCGTGTATATTGGTTGATCTGCTTACGGCCTTGTTCGCCGTCTTTATCAAGGGCGACAAGGCTCGGGATAGAGCCTTTCATCAGTGTCATAATAATAGACGCCGTAATATAAGGCATAACGTTGAGGGCAAAAATTGCCATACGTTCCACCGCACCACCTGCGAACATATTCATACGGGTTAGGAGACCTGCTCCGCCGCCCGCTTGACCACCTGTGGTAAAGACTTGTGAATAAGCCGCCATGTCGACGCCCGGAACCGGAATAAATGTACCGATACGGTAAACAATCAGAATCAGAACAGTGAAAAGAAGACGCTTTTGCAATTCTTTGGCTTTGCCAAATGTACCAAAGCTTAAATTTTGCGCGAGCTGTTCCGATGCAGATGCCATTTTTATTTTCCCTTTTGCAATAGCTCCTCATATGGGGAGTTGATTACAATTTTAAAGGCCTTCCTCTCATTATCCGGCTCGAAAATCTGCACCTAGAGATCACTGTCGTCTTTCTTGTGATTTCTGGCTTATGATTTCTAGCTTATGATTTCTAGCTTATGATTTCTTAGGCGCAGGCTTCTTAGCAGCAGCTTTTTTAGCAGGTGCTTTTTTTGCTGCAGCTTTTGGAGCCACTTTTTTAGGCGCAGCTTTTTTAACTGGAGCTTTTTTAGCAACTGGCTTTTCAGTAGCTTTTTTAGCTGGAGTTTTCTTAGCAACTGGCTTTTCAGCAGCTTTTGGGGCCGCTTTCTTAGCCGCTGGCTTTTTAGCTTCTGGAGCAGCAGGCTTCTCGTCTGATTTAACAGGC
This sequence comes from Robiginitomaculum sp., assembly GCA_002732905.1. Classification (GTDB taxonomy): domain Bacteria; phylum Pseudomonadota; class Alphaproteobacteria; order Caulobacterales; family Maricaulaceae; genus Robiginitomaculum_A. Next base: position 13,470 of record NVTC01000016.1, on the reverse strand, counting down.
TTTGCTTCTGAAATTGTTACAGAACCTTTAGCTTTTTCAATAATTTTTTGTGCGCCAGGTGTAGCGTAAGCAACAGTCAACTTGACGGCTGCAGACAATTTACCAGTACCAAGCAAACGCACACCCGAATGTGCACGGCGGATAACACCCGCAGCAACAAGAGCATTAGCATCTACATCTTTTTTCAGATCCAAAACACCCGCTTCAATGGCTTGGCCAAGACGGCGGATAGAAACCTCTGCATACTTCTTACGGTTTGGTTTGTTAAATCCACGTTTTGGCAAACGCATATAGATCGGCATTTGGCCGCCTTCAAAACCTTTAATCGCCACACCTGAGCGGGACTTTTGACCTTTGACACCCCGGCCACCGGTTTTGCCTTTGCCAGAACCAATACCGCGACCAAGGCGCTTACGCGCTTTAGTGGCACCCGGATTGTTTTGTAGTTCATTTAAACGCATCATATTCTCCGTACGGATAACCGAGTTGGTTAGCCTTCAACTATTTCTACCATATGTGCAACTTTGCGGATCATACCGCGCACAGATGGTGTATCTTCTAATGTTTTTTGTTTGCCAATCCGGCCTAGACCAAGGCCAACCAATGTGGCGTGCTGATCTTTTGGACGGCGGGTCGAAGACCCTGTCTGACGAACTGTGACTGTTGCTTTTTTAGCCATTTTCTTACTCTTCTATTCTTTGAAACCCTGATTTATGTATCAAGACCTTCAGCTTCCGGTGCAGAGGCACCATCACGACGACGACCAACAATATCTCCAACTTTCTTGCCGCGTTTAGCAGCAATCATGCGAGGGTTTTCTTGTGACTTCAGCGCATCAAATGTTGCACGAACCATGTTGTACGGGTTTGAACTGCCTGTAGATTTCGCCACAACGTCCTGCATACCCAAGCTCTCTAGTACGGCGCGCATTGGGCCACCGGCAATAATACCAGTTCCCGGAGGCGCTGCACGGAGCAATACTTTACCAGCACCGTGACGGCCTTTGCAATCATGATGCAATGTACGGCCTTCACGCATAGGAACGCGAATCAGGCTTTTGCGCGCAAGCTCCGTACCCTTACGGATACATTCTGGAACTTCACGGGCTTTACCCTTACCAAAGCCAACTTGGCCTTTTCCGTCGCCAACCACAACCAGAGCAGCAAAGCTCATATTGCGACCACCTTTAACGGTTTTTGCTACCCGGTTAATATGAACCAGTTTTTCGACAAATTCGTCCTGCTCTTCGCGGTCGCGTTTACCTCTTTTATCATCACGGCGTGCCATAACGTCTCCTAAAATTCCAAGCCAGCTTCACGAGCGGCTTCTGCTAGAGCTTTAACACGGCCATGGTACAAATACCCGCCCCGGTCAAAGATTACTTGTTTAACACCAGCTTTTTTGGCGCGTTCACCGATCAATTTGCCGATGACAGCCGCAGCAGCCACATCTGTACCTTTAGATTTTTGCAAATCTTTTTCCAAAGTCGAAGCAGAGGCCAAAGTGATACCTTTTGCGTCGTCAATGATTTGGGCAGAGATGTTTTTCGAACTGCGATATACAGACAGACGCGGCTGACCGTTCGCATTTTTCTTGAGGCGGCGGCGTACACGTTGCGCGCGGCGTTTCAATTTTTCTTGTGTTGTTTTCATTTTACTTCTTCTTACCCTCTTTCTGACGGACAAATTCGCCTACATAGCGAATACCTTTGCCCTTATAAGGTTCTGGTTTTCTGTAGGAGCGTATTTCCGCAGCCACTTGACCAACCATTTGCTTATTGATGCCGGATACATTGATTTCCGTTGCTTTTGGCACGACGATTGTAACACCTTCCGGTGCTACGTAGTTTACATCATGTGACAGACCAAGCTGCAAAGACAATGTTGAGCCTTTCATTTGGGCTCTGTAACCAACACCGCGTAGTTCTAGATTTTTAGTGTAACCATTGGTTACGCCTTCAATCAGATTTGCGATCATTGTGCGCGACATGCCCCACATAGAGCGGCCTTCTTTGTCATCCTTAACAGCTGCAACAATAAATTGATCACCGTCCAACTTGCCGGTAACGGCAGAAGGCATGGTGAACTCAAGCGTACCTTTAGCACCCTTGACGCTGACCTTTTGACCGTCTTGGGTCAAAGTAACGCCTGCAGGCACGGTAACAGGATTTTTTCCAATACGTGACATATTGTGCTCCTATGATACCTGGCAGAGAATTTCGCCACCGACATTTTCTTCGCGGGCAATATTATCTGACATCACGCCTTTAGGCGTAGAAAGGATTGAAATACCAAGACCATTACGAACCTGCGGTAGGCTTTTCACGGATGAATACACCCGACGACCTGGTTTGGAAATACGAGAAATGTGGCGAATAACCGGCGCACCTTCGAAATATTTAAGCTCGATTTCAAAGTGTCTGAAACCGTCTTTTTCGATAGACGCATAGCCGCGAATATAGCCTTCGCTCTCCAGCACGTCGAGAACACGACCGCGAAGATTAGAGGCAGGTGTATCACATTTAGATTTGCCGCGTAGATGGGCATTTCTGATGCGGGTGAGCATATCACCAAGAGGATCACTAAAAGACATATATTCCTCCTACCAGCTAGATTTCACGAGACCCGGCAACAAACCTTGCGAGCCAAGCTCACGAAGGGCGATACGGGACATTTGCATTTTACGGTAATAACCGCGCGGACGACCAGTAATACGGCAGCGATTACGCACCCGTGTAGGTGCAGAATTACGCGGCAATTTGGACAGCTTAAGCTGAGCAGCAAAGCGCTCTTCTACAGGCAGTTCCGTATTGCGCGCAATCGCTTTTAGCTCTGCACGTTTGGCAGCGTATTTCGCGACCATTCTTTTTCTTTTCTCGTTGCGCTCGATTGAGCTTACTTTTGCCATTTTTTTCTCCGTTGTTGCGGCCGGCGGGCCGCTTTGCCTACTGCGTTAGTCCGCTTTACTTCTTAAAAGGAAAGTCAAACTCGGCCAGCAGTGCCTTTGCTTCTTCATCTGTTTTCGCATTGGTACAAACAACAATGTCCATACCGCGAATTGTGTCCACTTTATCATAGTCGATTTCAGGGAACACGATTTGCTCTTTCAGACCCATGGCGAAATTGCCATTGCCATCAAAGCTCTTGTGGTTCAGACCGCGAAAGTCCCGTACGCGCGGTAGCGCAATATTGGTCAAACGGTCAATAAATTCATACATTTGGTTGCGGCGCAATGTCACTTTGGTACCAATGTTCATGCCTTCGCGAAGTTTAAATGTCGCGACAGATTTCTTAGCAACTGTCATCACTGGTTTTTGACCAGCAATCAGCTCCAAATCAGCCAAAGCCGTTTTTGTTTTCTTGCTGTCACCAACTGCATCGCCAACACCCATATTGATAACGATTTTCGTTACTTTAGGGATTTGCATGTCGTTGGAATAACCAAATTTCTCTTTCATCATACCGCGAATTTTTTCCCGGTATTTTGTGGCCAATCTAGGCTCGTATGTATCAGTCATCGATCTCTTCTCCTGAACGTTTTGCAACGCGCACTTTTTTGCCGTCTTTTAACGTTTTAAATCCAACCCGTGTCGGCTTGCCGTCTTTCGGGTCAAGATGGGCTACGTTTGAAATCGCGATAGGCGCTTCAAATGTTTTGATCCCGCCTTCAGGATCAGCCTGGCTTGGCTTCACATGACGTTTAACCATGTTAATACCCGCAACCAGAACCCGGTTTTCGTTCGTAAAGACCCGCAGGACTTCACCTTTTTTGCCTTTTCCGTTCTTCAAAGAACCGGAAATAACCTGGACGTAATCGCCCTTTTTAATCTTCGCGGCCATTATAGAACCTCCGGCGCTAAGGAAATAATTTTCATTTGGTTTTTCGCACGAAGTTCACGAGGAACTGGGCCAAAAATCCGTGTACCAAGCAACTCGCCGTTATTATTGACGATAACCGCAGCATTGCTGTCAAAGCGAATAACGCTGCCATCTGGACGGTGAATATCTTTTTTCACACGCACAACGATTGCACGGCGTACCTCACCTTTTTTCACGCGTGAACGCGGTGCGGCTTCTTTAATAGAAACGACGATCAAGTCGCCAACACTRGCATAACGACGGTGAGAACCACCCAGCACTTTAATGCACTGAACACGTTTTGCACCGGAGTTGTCAGCAACTTCCAAATTTGTTTGCATCTGAATCATAACAGGCCTCTTTAATATACCACTAGGTCAAAGACCTAAGCAGTAACCACTTCCCAGCGTTTTAACTTTGATTTCGGCGGGCATTCGCGGATGCGAACACTGTCACCGATTTTGAATAGGTTTTCTTCATCATGGGCATGATATTTCTTTGATTTACGCAAAGTTTTTTGCAGCAAAGGATGAAGATAAGTACGGTCAACCCGCACCACTACAGTTTTTTGGCCCTTATCACTGACCACAACACCTTGTAATATTCGTCTTGGCATAGCTTTTCCTACTTATTCGCTTCAGCGTTTTTTTGTTCACGCATGATGGTTTTAATCTGGGCAATTGCGCGGCGCACAATACGAATGCGTCCGGTCTTTTCCAACTGGCTTGTGGCCTGCTGGAATCGCAGATTAAATTGTTCTTTTTTAAGATTAACCAGCTCTTCGCTTAGTTGATCTTCGCTCATATTGCGTAAGTCTATCGTGTTCATTGTCTTTTCCTATTCGCCAGGTCTTGTGACGATTTTACACTTGATCGGCAACTTAGCTGCACCGAGTGTCAATGCTTGGCGGGCAACTTCATCATTAACGCCGTCGATCTCAAACATGATACGACCAGGCTTAACTTTAGCGGCCCAAAATTCTACAGAACCCTTACCTTTACCCATACGGACTTCGGTTGGTTTCTTTGTAACAGGTACATCTGGAAAAATCCGGATCCACACGCGACCAGCCCGTTTCATGTGACGGGTGATAGCACGACGTGTCGCTTCGATTTGACGCGCAGTTACGCGGCTTGGCTCAAGAGCTTTCAAGCCGTATGAACCGAAATTAAGTGCAGTGCCACCTTTGGCCAGGCCCTTAATACGGCCCTTATGGGCTTTGCGAAATTTTGTACGTTTTGGCTGTAACATGTCTTTATTTCCTAATTAGCGTAGAGAGCTAGCCCCCTCACCTTATCTTCCGCGGCCTGCGCCTTGTGGGCGACCACCAGTGCGTTGACCTTGCGGACGTCCACCACCACTTTGCTCAGCAATGCGTTTATCATGGGCATATGGATCGTGTTCCATAATCTCGCCCTTGTTGATCCACACTTTGATACCGATAATACCCATTGCGGTCATAGCGCGTGCTGTGCCGTAATCGATGTCAGCCCGTAGCGTATGTAATGGCACACTGCCTTCTTGATATTGTTCGAAGCGAGCGATTTCGATACCGCCGAGACGACCACCGACTTTAATTTTGCAACCAATTGCGCCCATGCGCATAGCTGTTTGCAAAGCCCGTTTCATGGCGCGGCGATAAGATACACGGCGCTCAAGTTGCTGAGCAATACTGTCGGCAACGATGTTAGCATCAATTTCAGGCTTGCGAACTTCAACCAGGTTGATGAACAGCTCACCGTCTACATATTTAGCTAACTTCTTGCGAAGAACTTCAATATCCGCACCCTTTTTACCGATAACAATGCCCGGACGAGCCGTATGGATTGTGATGCGGCAAGTTTTGTGTGGGCGCTCAATAATCACGCGAGAAATGGATGCAGCTTTCAACTCATTGAGGATGAAATTACGCATAGTAATATCTGCATGTAACAAATCACCGTAATCATTGGTGTTGGCATACCAACGAGATTCCCACGTACGGTTAATACCGAGGCGCAAGCCAATTGGATTTACTTTCTGTCCCATTAGGAAGCCTCCCCTTGATCGGCCGCATCTTGCATTAGACTAGGCGCACGAACGATAATTGTAAGTTCAGAAAACGGCTTCAAGATTTGAGCACCACGACCACGGGCCCGGGCTTTAAAGCGTTTCATAACCAAGTTTTTGCCAACGAATGCTTCTGATACAATCAGATCATCAAGATCTAGACCGTGATTATTCTCTGCATTAGAGATAGCTGAATACAGACATTTGTACACATCTTTGGCAATCCGCTTGCGGCTGAATGTCAAATCATCAAGAGCGCGTTGAACTTTCTTGCCGCGAATCATTTGTGCAACAAGGTTAAGTTTTTGCGGGCTCGTACGCAGCATACGGACTTTTGCCATAGCTTCGTTATCTGCAACGCGGCGTTTGTTTTTCTCTTTAGACATATCTAGCTCCGGCTCGCTTTTTTATCACCGCCGTGGCCATGATAAGTGCGTGTTGGAGAAAATTCACCTAGCTTGTGACCAACCATATCTTCGTTGACCAAAACAGGGATAAATTTCTTCCCGTTATAGACCTGAAATGTCAGGCCGATAAATTGCGGCATAATGGTCGAACGGCGCGACCATGTTTTAATTGGTTTTCTATGACCCTCAGCGTGAGCAACTTCTGCTTTTTTCAGCAGATACCCATCAACAAATGGACCTTTCCATACAGAACGTGGCATATCTAATTCCTACCGTTTCTTTTTCTTGTGACGCGAACGGATAATGAATTTATCCGAAGCTTTGTTTGAGCGCGTACGCGCACCTTTTGTTGGCTTACCCCAAGGTGTCACTGGGTGACGACCACCRGAAGTACGRCCTTCACCACCACCATGCGGGTGATCAACCGGGTTCATGGCAACACCGCGAACTTGCGGACGTTTRCCGAGCCAGCGTTTACGGCCAGCTTTACCAAGATTGATGTTCATGTGATCCGGGTTTGAAACCGCACCGACAGTTGCCATACATTCTTGGTGGATCAAGCGGACTTCGCCGGACTTGAGCCTRATTTGAGCATACCSACCATCACGACCAACAAGCTGAGCATATGCACCAGCAGAACGGGCAATTTGACCACCCTTACCTGGCTTCATCTCGATATTGTGGATGATTGTTCCGACTGGAATAGCACGRATTGGCATAGCATTGCCGGGTTTCACATCAACTTTGGCGCCAGCGATAACAGTATCACCTTTTGCGAGCCGTTGTGGTGCCAGGATATAAGCTTTTTCGCCGTCTTTATATTTCAAAAGTGCGATAAATGCGGTCCGGTTAGGATCGTATTGTAGATTAATAACAGTCGCAGGAATATCGAACTTATTACGCTTGAAATCGACAAGACGGTAAGAACGTTTGTGACCACCACCTTGACGACGCATGGTGATGCGGCCYGCATTGTTACGACCACCTTTTTTGCTCAAACCAACGGTCAGAGCTTTTTCCGGCTTACCCTTRTARAGCTCGCTACGGTCAACTTGCACCAAWGCACGGCGCGAAGGTGAGGTCGGATTATATGTATTCAGTGCCATTTATTCCTCCTACAGACCGCTAGCAATATCAATGGTGTCACCGTCTTTGAGGGTAACAATAGCTTTTTTGATCATTTTACGGCGCCCAGCATGACCACGRAATTTCTTGGTCTTGCCTTTTTGGCGAATGGTATTGACGGCTTCGACGGTCACTTTGAAAAGTTGCTCGACGGCTTCTTTAATCTCGGGCTTTGTGGCCGTAACCGGCACCTCAAAAACCACTTGATTGTGTTCGGACAAAATCGTTGCTTTTTCCGTGATAATCGGCGCAACAATCGCATCGTAATATTTAGTTTTCATACTCATGCTAGGCGAGCCTCCAAATCCGTAACGGCCTGCTTCGTAAGCACCAATGTGTGACGCCTAAGAATGTCATAAACATTCGCACCTTGTGACGGCAGTACGTCAAAGTTTGGAATGTTGCGRGCAGCTTTTGAAAAGTTTTCATCAACGGCAGAACCACTGATAAGYAATGCGTTTTCAAGACCAAGTTTCGCCAAAGAGCTTTTCAGATCAGACGTTTTAGGCGCCTTCATCACAGCATCATCAAGAATAATGATTTCGCCGGATTGAGCTTTGGCAGACAAAGCATGACGCAATGCCATAGCCCGAACTTTTTTCGGCAAGCTGTGGGCATGGTCACGAACACGCGGACCGTGGGCTTTACCACCACCACGGAACTGGGAAACAGACCCATTACCATGACGTGCAGTACCGCCGCCTTTTTGCTTACCAATCCGCTTRGTGGTCTTCTTTACATCRCCACGTTCTTGTACGAAATGCGTACCAGAACGACGCTTGGCCAATTGATARCGCACCATGCGGTGTAATATATCTTTGCGCGGCTCACAGCCGAACACAGCTTTATCCAAGGTCACAGACCCGTCTTTCTTAGCTGCTAATGTTTGCACATCAAGTTTCATGACTATTCTTCCTCACCAGATGTTTTTTCAGGAGCAGGAGCCGCTTTAGCTTCTACTTTTTCTTCCGCCTTAGCTTCTGGCGCTTTAACTTCTTCTTTGACTTCTGGCGCACCAACGGTGAATTTACCTGGCATTGGCAAATCGTCGACCTTTGTGCCTTTAACAGCATCACGGATTTCAATCCACGTACCTTTTGAACCCGGTACAGAACCTTGAATAAGGATCAAACCATCTTCAACATCGGTACGAACGATTTCAACATTTTGYGTCGTGGTGCGAACRGCACCCRTRYSMMMKRYMAWYYTYKWWSCYWWKRAMMCHKWWSYSRRDWCYTRWYWMKGWSCRRWYKAWMMRWSKRMKMTWYSKSARRWRKWCACACCGTGGGTCGCRCGCAAWCCRCTAAAGTTRTGACGCTTCATRGCRCCCTGAAAACCTTTACCGATAGAAATACCAGAAACRTCAACTTTTTGMCCRATTACGAAATGGTCGGCACTCATAGCAGCACCAACTTCAATCATGTTGTCGCCCGGTACACGAAACTCAACGAGTTTCATTTTCGGTGCAACTTTAGCCTTGGCGAAACGTTCGCGCTCGGCTTTGGAAACACGTTTGGGCTTAGCCGTACCTGAACCAAGTTGCAGTGCGGTGTAACCGTCACGCTCTTGAGTTTTGTGGGCAACAACCTGACAGCCTTCAAGCGCCAATACGGTCACAGGCACAACAGCGCCCTCTTCCGTAAATACCCGGGTCATGCCGAGTTTTTTGGCTAAAATTCCTGAACGTTGCATAACTATGCTCCCAACTTAATCTCGATATCAACACCGGCAGCTAGGTCGAGCTTCATAAGCGCGTCCACAGTTTGTGGTGTTGGATCGACGATATCGAGCATACGCTTATGCGTACGGATTTCAAACTGCTCACGGGATTTCTTGTTCACGTGCGGTGAACGGTTGACCGTAAATTTTTCGATGCGCGTWGGCAAMGGGATMGGGCCGCGMACTTGCGCGCCTGTCCGTTTAGCCGTGTTCACAATCTCTTGGGTCGAATGATCCAAAATCCTGTGATCGAAGGCTTTWAGCCGGATGCGTATATTTTGACGTTCCATAATCTTCTTTTCCTGTTTTCAGGCCGATATCACTTTTAAACAATAAATGAGCCGCCTTTACCCAAAAGGATAATGAGCGGCCCGATAACTCTACTCAATAATTTTACCAACGACGCCGGCGCCTACTGTGCGGCCACCTTCACGGATAGCAAAGCGGAGGCTTTCTTCCATAGCAATCGGTACGATAAGTTCGACGTTAATCGCAACATTGTCGCCAGGCATAACCATCTCTGTACCCTTGTTCAAAGTCACAACACCGGTCACATCAGTTGTACGGAAGTARAACTGCGGACGATAGTTGTTRAAGAACGGCGTATGACGGCCACCCTCTTCTTTGGTCAGGATATAAGCTTCACCAACGAACTTCTTGTGCGGGTTCACTGAACCCGGTGCACAAAGAACCTGGCCGCGCTCAACCTGTTCGCGGTCAATACCACGGATAAGCACGCCAACATTGTCGCCAGCTTCACCGCGGTCAAGCAGCTTGCGGAACATTTCAACACCGGTACATGTGGTTTTTTGTGTGTCTCTGATACCAACGATTTCAACGCCGTCGCCAACATTGATAACACCGCGCTCAACCCGACCGGTAACAACAGTACCGCGTCCAGAGATAGAGAACACATCTTCGATTGGCAGCAAAAACGGCTTGTCAATGTCGCGCTCAGGCTGYGGGATATATTCGTCAACGGCAGCCATCAAYTTACGAATGCTTTCTTCGCCGATTTCAGGATCGCGGCCTTCAAGAGCAGCAAGAGCTGAACCCATRAYGATCGGAATGTCGTCGCCAGGGTAATCGTAAGASSWAAGAAGCTCACGGATTTCCATTTCAACAAGCTCAAGAAGCTCGTCGTCGTCAACCTGATCAACCTTGTTCATGTAGATAACGAGGGCAGGCACGCCAACCTGGCGAGCTAGCAAAATGTGCTCACGTGTCTGAGGCATAGGGCCATCAGCAGCAGAAACAACCAAGATACCGCCGTCCATTTGCGCCGCACCTGTGATCATGTTCTTCACATAGTCAGCATGTCCCGGGCAATCCACGTGGGCATAGTGACGATTTTCTGTTTCGTACTCAACATGTGCAGTAGAGATAGTGATACCGCGCGCTTTTTCTTCTGGCGCACCGTCAATTTCATCATAATCCTTGAAATCACCGAAATACTTTGTGATCGCAGCCGTCAAAGTGGTCTTACCGTGATCAACGTGACCAATCGTACCAATATTCGCATGCGGCTTGGTGCGTTCAAATTTCTCTTTAGCCATTATACTCTCCGTTTACTTTCTTCTTAAAATATATTTAGGGATGCTTATGCGCCGCCCTGCTTTTCAATTACTTCATCCGAAATCGCTTTTGGCGTGGTTTCGTAATGATCAAATGTCATGGTGAACTGCGCACGTCCTTGAGACATACCGCGCAAATTACTCACATAACCGAACATGTTGGCTAGCGGCACCATTGCATTAATAGCCGTCACAACACCGCGAACTTCCGTACCGGAAATCATGCCGCGGCGAGAACTTAGATCGCCAATCACATCACCCATATAATCTTCAGGAGTAACGACTTCGACTTTCATGATAGGCTCAAGCAATTTAATGCCGCCCTCTTTCTTGATTTCGCGAAACGCTGCACGGGCAGCAATTTCAAACGCCATCACCGAGCTATCGACATCATGGTAAGCACCATCATAAAGCTCTGCATGGAAATCAATAACCGGGAAGCCAGCCAACAGACCAGCCTCGGCCATTGTCCGAATACCTTTTTCAACGCCCGGAATATATTCCTTAGGCACATTACCGCCAACAACTTTACTCTCGAAGGTGATACCTTCACCCGGCTCAGACGGCGTAAATCTAATTTTAACACGACCAGACTGACCAGAACCACCAGATTGTTTCTTGTGGGTATAATCAATATCAATCGGGCCAATAAGGGTTTCGCGGTAAGCTACCTGCGGCTGGCCGATATTAGCTTCAACACCAAATTCACGCTTCAAGCGATCAACCAGAATGTCCAAGTGAAGTTCGCCCATGCCCGCCATGATAGTTTGACCAGATTCGTGATCGGTCGAAACCCGGAAAGACGGATCTTCTGCAGCAAGCCTCTGAAGACCAACGCCAAGCTTTTCTTGGTCAACCTTAGTCTTTGGCTCGACAGAGATTTCGATCACAGGATCAGGGAATTCCATACGCTCAAGAATAACCGGATGGTTCATATCAGACAAAGTATCGCCTGTTGTAGTGTTCTTCAAAGATGCAATAGCCACAATATCACCAGCATGGGCAATTTTAATGTCATCACGATCATTAGAGTGCATGATCAACATACGACCAACGCGCTCGCGCTTTTCTTTTACTGTGTTCATCAAGGTCGTACCGGATTCCAGCACGCCAGAATACAAACGACAGAACGTCAAAGTACCCACAAATGGGTCATTCATAATTTTGAAGGCCAACATAGACAGCGGCGCTTCATCAGAAGCCTTGCGAGTTGTTTCTTCGCCGGTTTTAAGGTCGATACCTTTGATGGCAGGAATATCAGACGGGCTTGGTAGATAATCAACGACAGCATCTAGCAAAGGCTGAACACCCTTGTTTTTAAATGCGGTACCACAGAACACAGGCACAAGCGTACCCTCAAGCGTACCCTTACGGATAAGGCGCTTCAAAGTCTCATTATCAATGGTTTCGCCCTCAAGGTAAGCTTCCATGACGTCGTCATCAAGCTCGGCAACCATTTCCACAAGTTTCTCGCGGTATTCAGCAGCCTGGTCAACCAGATCAGCCGGAATATCAGTGGTGTCAAATTTGGCACCCAATTCCGCATCATCCGCCCAAACATAAGCACACATTTCGATCAAGTCGACCATGCCGACAAAATCGTTTTCAGCCCCGATTGGCAGTTGCATAGCCAGCGCAGGCGCACCAAGACGCTTAACAACGCTGTCAAATGAAGCGAAGAAGTCGGCACCCAATTTATCCATCTTATTGACGAAAATCATGCGTGGCACGTTATATTTATCAGCCTGACGCCAAACGGTTTCCGTTTGCGGCTCAACACCGGCATTGGCATCAAGAAGCGCAACCGCGCCGTCTAGCACACGCAAAGAGCGCTCAACCTCAATTGTGAAATCAACGTGTCCCGGTGTGTCAATAATGTTCAAACGCTTACCACGCCAGAAACAAGTTGTCGCAGCAGAGGTAATCGTAATTCCGCGCTCTTGCTCTTGCTCCATCCAATCCATAGTGGCAGCACCATCATGAACTTCGGCAATCTTGTGGTTTTTACCAGTGTAGTAAAGGATCCGCTCGGTACATGTGGTTTTACCCGCATCAATGTGAGCCATGATACCAAAATTACGATAGTCTTTTAATGGATATTCACGGGCCATTGCCGTCTACCTTTATAAAAATTTACCAGCGGTAATGAGAGAACGCTTTGTTGGCGTCTGCCATTTTGTGTGTATCTTCACGCTTCTTTACAGCAGCGCCACGGTTATTTGCAGCATCAAGCAACTCGCCTGAAAGACGCTCGATCATTGTTGTCTCATTACGCTTGCGCGCCGCACCAATAACCCAACGGATAGCAAGAGCTTGACGACGTTCTGTACGAACTTCAACAGGCACCTGATACGTAGCACCACCAACACGGCGAGAACGAACCTCAGCGTGAGGCGCTACATTTTCAAGAGCTGAATGGAATTGCTCCATTGGATCAGCTTTTGACTTTTCCTGCACTTGGTCAAGCGCACCATAAACGATGCGCTCGGCTTTTGATTTTTTACCATCAAGCATGATGGCATTCATAAATTTTGTCAGAACGAGATCACCAAATTTTGGATCTGGATTGATTTCACGTTTTTCTGCGCGGTGGCGACGGGACATATTATATTACTCCTATAACCGCGGTTATTTAGGACGCTTGGCGCCGTCTGCTGAGGTGAATACCTTGCGCGAAAATCTGGAAAAAGTACGTACCGAAGCCATGACAGATGCTTTGACCGGCATAGCCAACCGCAA
>NVTC01000015.1 GCA_002732905.1 Robiginitomaculum sp. | reverse complement strand
CCGACCACTCTGTGTTACCAAAGCATCTACACCGACAGACACCGTCTCTCCTCCAGCTAGTCAACGTGCACTTGCCTGTCCCAAAGAAGAGAACAATTTGAATATAAGGGTGTTTACGGAACCGTGGATAAGTTTTTTTGTAATTATAAAAAATATCCCCCCCTCTCCGCTCATTCCCGCGCAGGCGGGAATCCAGTTAGAGCTTTGCGGCTTGGTACTGCTGGCGCGGGTGATAAACTTGGTCTGTAGTTAATCCGTCATATAGATCAACCCAGTCTGGATTGTCAGTTTCAATACGTCTCATCTTCCATGCACGGTTCCACTTCTTCATTTGCCGTTCGCGTTTAAAAGCGGATGCGCGCGTTTCGTGCGTCTCGAACCATACTAGATGGACACAGTTATATTGTGAAGAAAACCCGTAATTGATTTTTAATTTATGTTGCAAAATTCGTTCACCAAGGTCGTCTGTATGGCCTAGATACAGAGTGCCATTTTGTTTGTTTGCTAGTATATAGGCGTATATCCCCTAGACATACGTACTAACCTATGCTACATAATAGCCATAGGGAGATACAAAATGTCTAAACAAACAATTCGCCAGTTTTTTACTCAATTCCCAGATGATGATACTYGTCTGCAACATCTATTTAATGTTCGGTACGGCGATAACCACGAATGCCCAAAGTGTAGCAAAGCGGGCAAATGGCATCGTTTAAAGGGTCACAAAGCGTTTTCTYGCCAGTGGTGCGGTCACCACATACACCCTATGGCAGGCACTATCTATCAGGGGTCTACAACGCCCCTACAATTATGGTTTTACGCTATGTTCTTGTTCACCAAGTCCCGTAACGGCGTATCCGCTAAGGAATTAGAGCGTCAATTAGGTGTCACATACAAAACAGCTTGGCGCATCGGTCATAAAATCCGTGAGCATATGGCGCGTGTTGATGGCGATGAACCTCTAGGCGGTGCAGGCAAAGCCGTTGAAATTGATGAAGCCTTTATTGGCGGTTACGAAAAGGGTGCAGTAGGCGGCAAAGGTAAGGCTATCGTGCTTGGTATGCTCGAAAAGGGCGGCGATATAATGACCAAGGTCGTACCCAACCGCAAAGAATTTACGTTATTTCCTGTAATTGCTACAAATGTAGCGCGCGGCTCTGAAATTCATACAGATGAATTAGCGGCCTATAAAAACCTTAAGCATGAAGTTGCCAATACTCACAAGACAGTGGTTCACTCAAGAGACGAATATGTTGGTAGTGAGGGGCAGACAACAAACGGCATCGAAGGTTTTTTCATGCACTTAAAGCGCTCAATCAGCGGAACCCATATTTGGGTATCACCTAAGCACTTAGCTAAGTATGCAAAAGAAGCCGAATTTATTTATAATCGTCGGAAAAATCAGGGCGCGAATTTGACTGACCTTTTGACTTGCTTTCCAAAGGGGTAGCACTTGCGTCTATATAGCACCGTACAGCGGTTTTATCAGCTTCCATAGGTTCACGTTCTTTGATGAAGTCATCAAGTTTACCAGTATATTGTGCTTTTCTAAGAGTTGTCATTATTTTCTATTGCCTTTATTTCGGGCTTACTTTGTTTTAGTTTCACCATTGGGTTGCCATACGCAAAAGCAGCATCCTGAAGATCAAAAACCTGTAACCCAGTATTTTCCGTATTACGCATAGGTGCTGCATAAGTATAAAGGTTTCGTCTTTGTCCCTCTAGTTCCAATTCAAT
Source organism: Robiginitomaculum sp. (assembly GCA_002732905.1). GTDB lineage: Bacteria > Pseudomonadota > Alphaproteobacteria > Caulobacterales > Maricaulaceae > Robiginitomaculum_A. The sequence goes on along the minus strand of NVTC01000015.1, from coordinate 59,266 downwards.
TAAACCACTAAATGCAGGGGTTAGCCATGACGAATTTGGCAGCTCTACATTGCCGCTATTGCCATCATTTACACCAAAAGCATCGTGTCTTGGCGTCCACCCTGGTCTTGATATATGTTTAACTAGAATTGGAAATTTTAAATCCACTTCGTCTTTAACTTTGTCCCCAATTTCTACTCTTGCCACAAGCTTTCGCTCTGGCTTTTTCAAGCTATTTTGTGTTGCGTATATTAAGACAGTTCCCTTTTCTATCTTTCTTTTGTAACGTATTCTAGCACACAAAATTATTCTATCTGCCTGTCCCTCTCCATTAACATAGCGTGGGTCAGCAAAAATTTGTTCTACATCAAATTTTGAAAACATATGTCGCCAAAAACGCCTAATCCACGTGTTTGGGTCTGAAAAATCTTGTATTAAAATCATAAGCGTTGCGCCTATGCTCGCCGGAACTAAAATATCCCAAGGCAYCWTATCCCACCACGGGTGAGACATGCCCGCCTCTACTAAAAGAAACTGGATAAATTTTAATACTAGCGGGGCAGTCCCCAAGTATTTCAACTGATTTGTACGCATAGCGCTTCTTATCACGATTCTTGTTCATGAGTCTATACGTATTTCTGGGGTATACACGCCAGTATATACACAAAGAACATACAGTGAACTTATGCTAATTTTGTGGATTTTGCAAGTCATTACTGGATTCCCGCCTGCGCGGGAAGGAGCGGGAGTGGAGAGAGATACGGAACTAAGAACACATCCATTTCAAAGGATAGATATTCCCGTTGCTCACTGTCACCATAATACACTTGCTTTCCTCTGACAATGCCGATCAAAATATTAGGAACAAACCTTTCCTTAAAATTATGCGATTTGTTTTGAGATCTTTGACCCGTATCTTATCAGCTTCATCATGAAATTCCAAACGATCGGCATCGTTGAGAGCATTGTTTAGATTAAAGAATTTTCTCTTTAGGTGTTTGGTTTTTTTTGTGCCAAAAACTCCCCCCTTCACAATCCAATGATAATCCGAACCACTGTTATATTTGGCCTCAACAAGGAATCTTTGATTTTCTTCGCCGCTCCAATTGGAGTCGAAGTCTATTTTCTGTTCAGAATTAGAGAGATTTTCTTCAACTCGCAGGTTTGTGGGAATAGTCAAAATAGCAACAACAAGACTATAAGAAATAGCCAATACAGCCTTTACTATGTAAAAAGCCATAGAGATAATAAAGCCGATACTAAGCAAAATTATGATATACCACATTACCTACACCTTTCTCTTAAATTAAGGACTAATTTATTTACTAGCGCAACTTAAGTTACGGTTACAGTAACCGAATTACGCAACGAGAATACTTTAGGTAAACCGTAAASTRWRAACYTYMYTSWRACAANKYYCMCKYATTHBCCCTTATGCACAACAAGTTGTGGGAACGGRATATCCCAYTTTTGGYYTARRCARGCTTCTACGACTGCGTGGTTTARGTATTTTTGCATTTTTCTCCACTCATGTCCCAAGCCGGGGCCGAGATCAGCCTGAACCGTGAAAATAAGGGCGCTATCTCCAAGCTCGACAAATCTTGTATCTACGGCYAGYARAGCTTCWTCRCCTAAAATTTCGCCGATATGCTCCCTAACACATTGATTGATAARTTCGGGGATTTCCACGCGGGCGTCGGCAAGATGTTTATAATCCAASCCAAATTCATAAACKGCTCGATATCCRYYGCTGATGATCTCGAAYAARGTRTCCATAAACTCTTGCGCMGGGACGAAATCTTCTGCGCCGCCGGGACGCCTAATAATAACATGTTCWGGGGTTTGTTTGGTGACTTGGTAATGCTTGTCATCTCTGACAATCCAGTCGCCAACTTGGGTGGGAAACCAAGCCTCGCCCTTMGTTACGGGTCTGGAGTGCATACCGATAAGTTCGCGTACAGGGTAAATCAGTTCGCCGCCRCTGAGGGCAGGGTTGACCAATTTCGTGTACATAGACAAYCTCTCAATYCTGTACGGTAGTCCGTTGACAAGTGTCCGTTCACCTTCACGCACCGCGCCCAAGTTCATCAATAGCCTAGTTTGCTCACCCAGTGCCGGCAATGAACGTACAAAAGTCCAAGAYAGGGCTAGTGCGAGCAAAAGGCTCATSGCTAACATCAGCCAGTCTTGCCGGATATTGAAAATAGTGACMGCAATAGCAAAACCRCCGATAATKCCAATTAAKGTAATAAACATGGAAAATATGCGCATGGAAGCCGACAATACGTTATTGTGTGTGTGCCGGTACCAATAGGTTGTAGATGATCTGATCATTTGGCATAAAATGATAAARCCGAAACCAAGYCCCATAGCCATGAGCAAGCTAGCSCCCCGGTTTAGGATAAATCCACCAAAATCTTCCGAAAATTGTTTGAGAGAATTGCCGCGTGCCCGTCTCGTTGCTGCTAGTTGTTCYGTMAGCGCAATGTCGATATTTTGTGCTTCTTGCAGACGGTTTTGCCAAAGCTCATGATGCTTATTGAGCCGTTCTTGTACATCTTTGGGGTATTTAACGTCTGTGTCTCTAAACCCATTGATGCTGTCCAGAGTATTTTGCGCTATGACGATGCGCTTCTCAGCTTGATCTGCCAGTTGGCGTAACTCTTCCATGCGTCTGGCTGGTTCGGTAGCCCGTTCTACGGACATGATGATTGGCTCAAAGACACGGSCRATTTCTTCACGAATATTGATGGGTTTTTGTTCGCCGTTATCTTTGGAGTATTGTCGCGCTTGCAAACCAAGCACAACTAGGTCCATCTCTTGTTCAACCTGTGTAATTTCCAGTGCCAGAGCATCAATCTCTATTTGTAGAGCGRTTTTGTCGATTTCCTCATTCGTGCGCGACATCTCTTTKCCGAGATCRGCCAACCTTAYCTGTCTRGCRGCCAGTGTTTCGCTYAGWGATAATAACGAGTTGGTCAAATGGGTTTGGGCGTCGATTTCTACCTGAATTTCTTTTTCTGTTGCATCAGTTTTGGGCGTTGGAGTTTCGGCCGTAGGAATCTCGGTTGGTTCAGCCGCTTGCTGTGCCATTGCTAATGTTGACATTAGACCGAACATAAGCAGCAAAAAACTGGCGCGCAATACGGCGATTGCCCAGCAAAACTGGTGTGTAAATTTTGAAAAACTCATAAAACCCCGCGCTTTTTTTACGAGGTTACGGCGCAAGGGAACAGACGTCAAGTTGTCAGCTATTCTTCCCTAAACGACCGTCCAAGCTGTTCAGAAAATGGCTTTAATATATAATTTAGCACAGTGCGCTCTTCGGTTTGAATAAAGCTTTCGGCCGGCATGCCCGGGATTAAGGTGAGATCACCAAGCTTTGCGCGCTCGCTCGCCGGAATTTCTATGCGGACACTGAAATACGGYGCACCTGTAACTTGGTCGAYAAGGCTATCTGCGGAGGTATTAATGACAAAACCGTCGAGCTGCGGCGTGGTGCGCTGGCTGAAAGCAGAAAGATTTATCCGTGCGGGTTGGCCGACATAAACTTGGTCAATATCAATTGGTTGTATACGGGCCTCGATAATCAGACGCTCGTTAGTGGGAATGATTTGTAGTATAGCTTGGCCCGGTGCGATGACGCCGCCAATGGTCGTAACGCTCATATCGTGGACGATCCCGGCTACGGGGCTGGTGATATCAATGCGTTTGAATTGGTCGGATGCCGTGATTAATTGTTCACTGAGGTCRCTGCGTTCGCTTTCCACCTGACGTAATTCGGTGAGAATTTCGGCAGTAGCGTCTTTTTTAATTTGTAAGATTTGGATTTCAGTTTCACCAATTGCACTATTGGTACGTGATATATCCGAGCGGTGTGTTGAAATATCCCCGCCGAGACGTGCCTGTTCACGCTCTAAGGCGAGAACTCTGGTTTTACTAACATAACCTTTTTCGAGCAAAGTTCGTAACCCTTCTAGCTCTTCACCGATCAAGGATATTTGTTCCTGCTTAGAATCTATTAGATCACGCAGGCCCTGAATTTGTTCGCGGGACTGTGYAATGCGCTGTCGCAATTGCGCAACCTGGCCGTTCATGGATTTTTTGCGCGCCTCAAACAATTTTTGTTGGCCGGTAAGAATTTCTGTCACGTCAGCCCGTGTTTTTGCCTCGACCAAAATTTTTGACCAGGAAATTTCTGTAGTTTCGTTCCATTCTGCCYTCAARCGGTCTATGCGCGCTTGYGCTTCGAACAGGCGTTTTTCCACTATTGTTCTACTGGCATCTATGGCCGTTGGATCGAGRCGAACCAAGGTTTGCCCTTGCTTCACAACATCGCCGTTTTTCACTAAAATTTCGCCGACGATCCCGCCGTCCAAATGTTGYAAGGTTTTTGGCTCGCCTTCGACAACGATAACGCCTGAGGCAATTACGGCGCCTTTTATTTTGAATATGGCGGACCAGCCGCCGATACAAACCACCAGCACAAATAGGGCCATGAAACCTTGGCGTAGATATTTAGTATAAGCCTCTTGTGGCTTTTTATCTATTTTTCCCATTGGTGCATTCATGATCTTGTTCCGGGTTTAGGCGGTGCAGGGCTAGAGAATACTGGCATGCTGACCCGTTTGCGTGGTTGTTTGGGTTTGGCTGGCGGTGTTTGTGGTTCTCCGTTTTTTGCGGTTGGTAGTTTCTGACCTTGTTTTGTCATTTCTTTTATAACRTCGTYYTTRGGGCCAAAGGCGRTTTGTTTGCCGTCCCKCAGMATCAATAATTGGTCWACGGCGGCAATAGCGCTTGGTCTATGGGCCATGACGACGACRGTTTTACCGCGTTTGCGTAAATCTGTWATTGCGGCGGTTAGGGCTGCGTCACCCTCCGCATCAAGATTWGCGTTTGGCTCGTCCAAAACCACTAATGCCGGATCGCCRAACAAYGCSCGCGCTAAAGCTATGCGCTGTACCTGACCACCGGAGAGTACAGTTCCGCCTTCACCKATRCGTGTGTCATAACCGTCTGGCAGGTGCAAAATCATGTCGTGAACAGYRGCGCGGCGGGCAGCTAGGACAATRTCTTCTGCACTTGCATCTTGGTAGAAGCGYCCAATATTTTCGCCGATAGTRCCGTCAAACAACTCCACTTGTTGCGGTAAATATCCGATATATGGCCCCAGTTCATCACTGTTCCACTGATCAAATGTCGCCCCGTCAAKGCGGACGGAGCCTTTTTGCGGTATCCAAATKCCGACTAAGAGCCTTGCTAAAGTCGATTTACCTGATGCGCTTGGCCCTATGACGCCCAAGCCTTGTCCAGGTTTTACGGTAAAATTAAGYCCGGTTAAAATAGGAACTTTGCTGCCAGGTGGGGCGGCCAAAATATTCGTAACTGAAAGTTCCCCWATGGGYGCTGGCAATGAAAGGTTGTCSGYTTGCTCAGGRATTATTTCGTAAAATTTRTTYAGCCGATKAAAAGCTTGYCTTGCTCCAATAAACCCGCGCCATTGYCCAAGCGCCATTTGTATGGGAGCSAGTGCACGACCCATGATAATAGARCCTGCAATCATAGTGCCCGGCGTTACAATGCCYTGCACGGCAAGTAATGCGCCCCAACCTAGAAYSCCGGACTGAATGAACATRCGAAACGCTTTGGATGCAGACGTTAAACTCCCGGCTCTGTCACTKCCGAGCACTGTGGCACTTGCTGCCTCTTTGCTATATTTTTGCCAGCGGACCWGCATATTGCCGCTCATACCCATTGCGGTMACAGTGTCRGCATTGCGGTGTGCAATATCAGCAAACATTTGGCCYTTTATRCGAAGAGCATTGGCKTCTTGAAGTGGTTTCCTCGTTGAAAYTTCGTTTAGCCAGGCGAATATGAAAATGATGASAGCACCGATAATGCCGACAACGCCCAAACTCCAATGGAACAAAAACATTACGGCAATATAGAGCGGYGCCCACGGCATATCGAAGAATGTTGCTGGCGCTGCACCTGACAAAAACTGTCTGAGCATACTGACATCTTGTAAGGGACGATGCCTCTGCCCAGCTTTTCCGTATAGGCCTTGTTTCATCCAAATGCTAAAGGTGCGCTCGCCGAGGTCTGTTTCCAATTTGTCCCCGATACGCACCAAAACCCGTGACCGCACATGTTCAAGAAACCCCATGAATGCATACATTACAGCCATCAAAACCGAGATTGTCACCAAGGTTGATATACTGCCCGATGCTAGCACCCGRTCATAAACTTGYAGCATATAGAGAGGGCCCGTCAGCATRAGAATRTTGATGAACGCCGTGAAAATGGCAATGCCGACAAAGGCGCTACGGCTGGTGGCTAGGGCTTGTCCAACCTCCGTGTGTAGTGCGCTCACTTTGTCTTGCTTATTCATATTATTTATCGCCGCTTGCCTAGTCGTATAGATTGAATTTCAAAATGGTGAATTATTATATATATCCAAAATGTGTAACAAATATTGGTAAACTTTTTTGCATGAAATTACTAGCTATTATTACGCCACGTTGACAGGGCTATAGTCACGTATTAGGGCAGGGTACAATGTATAGTTCTTCTGAAATAAAACGGTTCTCTATCACAGGTCCTGTGTTGATTACTCCGGCGTCACACGGCGATGACCGTGGCTTGTTTAGCGAGGTTTACCGCGCTGACGAGTTTAATAAAATCATAGGGGCTAATGTAGAATTTTTGCAAGACAATCTATCGACTTCAGAAATGGCAGGTACGATTAGAGGACTGCATGCTCAAAAACCACCCTACGCAATCGGTAAACTTGTCCAGTGTGTGCGCGGCTCCATTATTGATATTGCCGTTGATGTACGCAAGGACAGTCCTACTTTTGGCGAAAATGTTCGGGTCGTCTTATCAGCTGAAAACCGCTCCCAATTATGGGTGCCTGCCGGTTTTTTACATGGCTATGCAACGATGCGCGCCTCCACGACAGTCTTCTATAAACAAACAGGGTATTATGCGCCGAACAGTGAAATATCTRTRCTGTGGAATGACCCAGATTTAGCCTTGGATTGGGGCTTGGAGGAGGGCGATGTGGTGTTGTCTGACAAAGATACTCAGGCACAAAGTTTTGCCTCTTTGAACAGCCCATTTGTCGCCCTATGAAGATATTGGTGACAGGTGGATGCGGATTTATCGGGTCTTGGCTCGTAAGGCGGGCATTGAAGGCTGGACATTCTGTCGTTAATTTAGATGTTCTGACTTATGCGGCAAACCCTGACAATCTCTCAGATGTTTGTGACAATAAAAACTATGAATTTATCCACGGTGATATTTGTGATGGGGAACTGGTCACGGAACTGTTTACACGCACAAAACCGGACGCCATTATCCACCTAGCTGCTGAAACCCATGTTGATAAATCTATTGATAGCGCCAGTGACTTTATCAAGACCAATGTGCTGGGGACGCAGATATTGCTAGATGCCGCAACAGATTATAGGAATAGCTTGGTTGGTAAGCGTTATGATATTTTCCGTTTTTTGCATGTGTCCACAGATGAAGTGTATGGTGATCTTGGCCCAACCGATCCAGCTTTTAGTGAAACCACACCTTATGCGCCGAGTTCCCCCTATGCGGCTAGCAAGGCATCATCAGATCATTTGGTTCGTGCGTGGCACCGTACGCACGGCTTACCCATTTTAATTACAAATTGTTCCAATAATTATGGCCCGAACCAGTTTCCGGAAAAGTTGATTCCGTTAGTGATATTGCGCGCCTTGGCTGACCAAGAAATCCCGGTTTACGGTACCGGTGAAAATGTTCGTGACTGGCTATATGTGCAAGATCATGCTGATGCTATTTTGACAGTGTTGAAGGATGGCTGTATCGGCGAAACCTATAATGTTGGCGGTGAAGAAGAGCGCACGAATTTAGATTTGGTGAAGTGTCTTTGCGCGGTACTAGACGACCTTCGCCCGCGCAAACAGGGTTCCTATGTAGACCTCATAAAATTCATTTCAGACCGCCCTGGTCACGATAGGCGCTACGCAATGAATATAAAAAAAATTAGTACAGAGCTGGGATGGTCGCCTGCGACGGATTTACAGCAAGGACTAGAGAGAACCATAAAATGGTATTTGGATAACACAGATTGGTGGCAGAGAATTCTTGATCGTAATGCCGTAACAGAACGCCAAGGATTGGGTGCGAAGTGACCCGCATTCTCGTTTTTGGCAAGAACGGACAATTGGCAACTGCCTTGGCAGAAGTCAACATTAATGCAAAATTTCAGTTAAAATTTATTGGATCATCTGAGTTTAACTTAATAGATCAAATAACTGATATTTATGATTTTATTCTAAATTCAAGGTCTATTGATGGCGTGATAAATGCCAGCGCGTATACGGATGTAGACAAAGCAGAAATGCAGGGTTCTGAAAGTGCTTGGATACTAAATGCCTTGGCACCGGAGCAAATGGCGAAAGCCTGTAAGGCGCGGAATATTCCTTTCTTCCACGTCTCGACAGAGAGTGTGTTCGCCGGTAAAAATTCTACACCTTACCACACAACCTGCAATGAAACCCCGGCTAATTTTTACGGTTTTACTAAGCTCGAAGGCGAGCGCTTGGTCCGGGTGGTAAATGGCACGGGCACTATTTTTCGCACTTCATGGGTGTTYTCAAACACCGGACATAATTTTGTGAAGGCAATGCTGAGGGTAGCCAAGAAGTACGAARCCATTCAGGTTGTCGGCGATCAAACTGGACTGCCGACTTATGCGCCAGATTTAGCAAATGCTATATTGAAAGCCATCCGTTACACGTTTGCCAATCCGTCCATAMMGCTTGATCARGTCTACCATATTGCCGGTGGTGGCACRCCCATAAATCGGTATGATTTTGCTAAATTAATTATCCARTCTGTTGGTCTCAAAACGAGGGTTGAACCTATATCATCAAAGCAGTTCGCAGCCATTGCGCCGCGACCTCAAYATGCGGTACTGGACACTGGGAGTTTTACATCTACATTTGGTGTGGACTTGCCGGATTGGCAAATTGGGCTTAAACACATGCTGGCAAAAGTGGGGTGAACATGAATACACAAAACCGAAAAGGCATCATTTTRGCAGGTGGGAGCGGTACACGTTTGTATCCAATTACTTTGGCCGTTTCCAAACAACTGATGCCTATATTTGATAAGCCAATGATCTATTACCCGCTGAGCACATTAATGCAGGCAGGAATTTCGGACATATTGTTGATCACTACGCCAGACGATATGCCTATGTTTCAAAACCTGTTTGGCGACGGCGGGCGGTTCGGCATTAAACTGTCCTATGCAGTTCAGCCTAAACCCGATGGTTTAGCGCAAGCCCTTATCATTGCCGAAGAATTTTTGGATGGGCAGGCAWGTGYGCTTATCCTTGGAGACAATTTATTTTACGGCGCGGAATTGACGAGAGACTTAAAAGAAGCCGGAGAAAAACCGGAAGGTGCTACGATTTTTGCTTACCAAGTCCAARACCCGGATCGCTACGGCGTTGTTGAGTTCAACGGCGATGATACYGCGGTGTCCATAGAAGAAAAACCCAAAAAACCAAAATCTAATTTTGCTGTTACAGGYCTRTATTTTTACGACGAACATGCCCCACAATACGCAAAAACCATTATACCWTCTGATCGMGRCGAGTTGGARATCACKGAYCTTAATAAAATTTAYCTGGAAAAAGGYAAYCTKAGTGTCAAGCGYCTACATTCYGGTGCTACTTGGCTCGATACGGGGACACCGGATTCCATGATGCAAGCCGCACAATTTGTGCAAGTTCTAGARCRCCGCCAAGGCATCCGTATTTCTTGCCCAGAGGCTACCGCTTTTCGTCAAGGCTGGATATCAGCGGAGCAACTCCTCACACTCGCCGCACCCTTAAAGAAAAGCGGGTACGGCAAGTATTTGATTAAACTGGCAGACGGCGAAGTTTAGCCGTTTTGCATGCGGACGATTTGAAGTTCTAAGCGTTTAATTTCGCGTAAAGTTCGGTTGGTTTCCATACGCATCCAACTCCACAGTTTGATCATCATTTGCGATACACCGGCAATCCAGGCCAAGCCGCCCCACCGTATCATGCTGGCCAAGTCATCAGTAGTTACAAATTTCCAGATAGCATATATGGCCACAAAAGTGASTATTGTACCAATGAACAAGGTCACAATAGACAGCCATGCCAGTTTGCCTTTAAACAGAGAGCCAAGTTGGCCAAATAACCCCTGTTCTTCAAAATGAGCCATGAGCGCCTGATCTTGTTCGCTTAAGGCWWCGCGTATTTTATCATCAAGTTCGTTCATATCATTATTGGGCATTATTTTCTCCATCAAGGTTTGCCCGCAGCTTTTTRCGTGCGTGCATGAGGCGAGTTTTTACGGTKCCCGCCGGAACCGATAGCGCAACGGAAATCTCCGTAATGCTGAATTCTTCTAGGTAATACAGGGCGATTACCGTCCGTTGTTTGGTAGGCAGAGCCTCAATCGCCAAGTGCAATGGGTTGTTGTCTGCGAGAGTTTCCATCTTGCTGKTAGATCTATCTTGCCKTGCAGGTTCGGCTGCATAGGCTGCTTCGGTGCGGCGTTTTCTTTGTGTGCGTCCGATAACATCAGCAGCCCTGCGCGTGATTATCCTATATGCCCACGCTGGAAACACAGATGGCTCTTTTAAACTCGGCAAGCCCCTAACAATATCCGCCCAGCCGTCCTGTGTCACATCGCGTGCCATTTCCAGGTCGCCTGTTAATCGGTATGCATGTGCCAATAATCGTTTTTGCCAGCTTTCTGCTAATCTAGAAAACGCACTAATATCACCTGCCTTGGCGCAGGTGATTAGATATTCGTCATATATTCGCGGTACATTTGGGCGCAAAACCATGTCCTCCATTGCCGTCCTATACTATATAAGTCAGACGTAAGAGGGTTTCGGTTCAAAAAAAGTTTTGGACAGCGCATGATTGGCCTTTATCTCAAATTTAATTGGGATATCCGGCTATAACAATAAGTGGGCTCGTCGCTATTTTTATGTCTTTTGGATTTCCCCAAGCTTGTTTTAGCTTTTTGCGTGCCTGTTCAAAAAATGCTGGGCCTTGCGCATCCATACAGCGGCGGGTAGCCGACCAAGTGTGTAGATAGTTGATCATTTGATCGAAATTCCATTCAACCTTGATGTCAAAATTTGGCACATTCAGTTTTTTGAACGGAAACGTGACATCTTTATAGCCGTCGATTGCCAATTGGTTGTTAGGTGCCCAATAGGGGGAAATTACAGATTTTACCTCGCTTTCAACCAAGGCATCGATTTCCGGGGTCACAGAAAACCATAGATAAGCATATGTGATAAGCGCTCCGCCCGGCTTGAGCACGCGCTGGACTTCCGGCCAGAATTTGCCGAAATCAAACCAGTGTAAGGCTTGTGCGACACTGACTAAACCGAACATATTATCGTCAAATTTTGTGTGCTCTGCGGGGCTTACTGAAAATGTGACACTTTCAACATCTAGATGATTAGCGATCTGCTCATCGCTAATGTCTGTGGCATATACATGGTCAAATATTTTTGACAATCCAACGGCGGCTTGGCCGTTACCGGTCGCGCAATCCCAAGCGGAATCTGCATTGGGGGCAAGTGTTTTTATGAACGTAAATAGTTCAGCGGGGTATTGGGGTCGCGCCTGCGCGTACAAATCCGATTTGTCGTTAAAGAGTTTGGATGTGTCTGCCATAGCTATATTTTGCTCATTTGTCTTCGGCCAGTAAAAGGCACTGATTCCTGGTTGGCAAAATAGTACCCGGCTGCGCCTACGGCAAACACCAGCATGATTTTCCAGCGAAATCCGCCCCTACGTCGATTGAAAGACTGTCTGCGCATACCGATTCCTTATACTAACGTAAAGTTGCCGATATGCTTGGGTTTTACAAGCGGTAATGACCGTGTTTTTAATTTCAAGCCAGTGCGTCTACTCAATTAATTTTGCATCCAACTGACGATATGGTGACGTCAAAGTAGTAGTTAATACAAAATAATGGGATATTATACACATGCAAAACGACATTAGTTTTAAAGAACAACGCAAAGCAGTCATTGAAGTTGCTGTATTTGCTATATTGGCACTGGCATCAAAATGGGTGCTTTCATTGGTGATGTGGCGCTATGCTGGCCCGGTTTCGCTATTTTTCCTCATTGGGTTGATTACGATATATTCCCGTACACAGGGCCGGACTTGGCGCGATATGGGGTTAAAAAAGCTTGAGGGCACACGCGCTAAACTCATGGTTTTCCCGCAAATGCTAATGGTTATGGCCGCATTTGCTGCCGCTGTCGCCATAACGGTTTTTGGTGGTCAGGCAATTGGTTTGGAATTTATGGGCGCTATCCCAGAAGGCGTTGAAGACCGCTGGGGTGCTATTGAGGGCAGCCTGCCGCATTTGTTATTGTGGTTAGGGATTGTTTGGACTGCGGCAGCGTTCGGTGAGGAAATGTTCTTTAGGGGCTTCATGATCACGCGGTTACAAGCCGCCTTAACCGGCGTCCCATTTGCCAGCGTATTTGCCGTTATTTTGGCAGCTGCATTTTTCGGTTACGGTCATGTCTATTACCAAGGTTTACGCGGGTTTATAACCACCGGGGCAATCGCACTGGCCTTTGGTGCCTTGTTTTTAGTCTTTAAACGCAGTCTTTGGCCGATGATTTTCTTCCACGGCGTCATTGATACCATTGGCATGGTTGGGCTTTATTTCGGGACGGACTTATAAAATGGAACCGAGCTATTTAGTCCATTGTAATAATGATTTTGCCTTGCGCACGTCCCGTCATACTGCGCTCGAAGGCAGCTTGCACGTGATCCAGAGGGTAAGTCGAATCGATGATGGCTTTGATTTTACCCGCCTCGATGAGTTTCGCGATTTGGGCTAATTGGGAGCCGCTAGCATACATCAAATGGTGTTTGTAAGTTGCGCCGTGTTTTGCCGCCAACTTGCGCATTTTCTTATTGTGTAGGCGGGCGACAAGTTTGACCACAAAATTGGCATTGTATTCTGCGATGGTTTCGTTGTCTGGAATGCCGAGCACTGTAACCAAAACCCCGCCTTTTTTAAGGGTCTTGTAAGAAGCATCATGGACATCGGCACCCAATGTATCGAGTACGATATCATAGTCTGATAATACGTCTTCTATGTTTTGAGAATGGTAATCAATGATTTCGTCTGCACCAAGTTCAGTCAGCAAGGCATTGCGTTTCTTGCTGGCCGTGGTGGCGACAGTGGTTCCGCAAGCCTTGGCATATTGAATTGCAAATGTACCAACTCCGCCTGCGCCTGCATGGATCAACACTTTGGAGCCGGCTTTCATGTCGGCTTTCTCTTTCAAGGATTGCACAACCGTTAGACCGACAAGCGGAATAGAGGCCGCTTCATTGAACGACATATTTTTTGGCTTAAGGGCTACCAATGCAGCGGGMACACAAAAATAYTCTGCAAAWGTACCCGTATCCATTTTATKGCAGCGRAAAWAYACTTCRTCRCCAATTTKAAAMTYTGAAACGCCTTCGCCAATACTTTCGACGATACCTGCACCGTCACTGCCAAGCATTATGGGAAAGGCTGGCTTGATCAGGGCTTTCAAATCTCCGTTTACGGTTTTCCAGTCAATAGGATTGACGCTGGCAGCCTTCATTTTTATCCGTAGTTGTCCAGGTTGAAGTACTGGTTCTGGTTGTTCACCGATCTCAACTTTATCGGGGCCACCATAGGCGTTAATGTATGCAGCTTTCATGGTTTTCCTTTAATATGTATCAGTTGCTAAAACGGATTTTTGTGCCGCTTAACTGATTTCAAAATCACCTGATCTGTAGCCCGGGTCAGGATATTCAGGCTTCATGTTTTCCAAGGTTTGCCTGACGATGCTCGCAATGATGGCGCCCCGTGTCGCGCGGTTGTCGGACGGGATGATGTGCCAAGGCGCGTGGCCCGTTGAGGTGCGCTTGACCATGATCTCGTAGGCTTTCATAAACTTTGGCCACAGCAGGCGGTCTTCGAGATCGCCGGGGTTAAATTTCCAATATTTATGAGGTTCGACAAGGCGCTCAGCCAGCCTTTGACCTTGGGCTTCATGGGAAATGTTGAGCATAAATTTCAAAATTGTTGTACCGTTTTCCGTCAGGTGCTGCTCGAAATCATTGATCTGRCGRTAGCGCTTATTGACGGCTTTGGTTGGTGCRAATTTACGRACYTTTACCACCAAAACATCTTCGTAATGGGAACGGTTAAAGACAGTAATTTGGCCTTTCCTGGGGCAAACATCGTGCACACGCCAAAGATAGTCGTGAGCCAACTCGCGCTTACTGGGGACCTTGAACGCTGCCACATGCAGGTTGAGCGGTGGGGTGCGCGAAAACATGGCAGAAATTGTGCCGTCCTTGCCGGACGTGTCCATGCCTTGCAGGACGATGAGGAGGGACTTTTTATTTTGGGCGTATAGTTTGTGGGATAAACCAGCGATTGCCTTAGCATCTTGCTTTATGTTGCCTTTGGCAGTTTTTTTATTGGCAAATATATCGACTCGGGTTGGCCTGTTGGCCAGCTTAAATTTGGTTTTTGAGGTAACAATATAATCGTTGGGATCAATGATCATATATGCCTTGCTTAAATATCTGAACTGAACAGAAAAGATCCACCTAGGCTGACTATCATGAGAGCAAGTAGCGCAAATACAGTCAAGTTAGGTACGCTGGCACTTTCCAGAATATTTGCTGGTAATGTAATATCTGGAAGCTGCACTCCGCCGAGCAATTGTTTTAATTTACCCAATTGTGGCACGGCGGTAAACGTAGCCAAAAGAGCGGCCATGCCGACCATCAAGTTTTTAATAGTGCTCGTATTTTGCGGCGCATGTGCTTGCATCAGAACATGATCGGAAAAGCCATCGTCGCTAATAGGAGCGGCGTAGTCCGATAGGAGTTCGCGAAATTCGTTGTTTTCAGTATYGTCTACCATCATTGTATTATGCCTTCTCATAAACGCAAAGGAAAGCCCTAAGCTTGTCTTTTCCCCGTGCGACGTGTGATTTTACAGTACCCAAGGGCTGATTTAGAGCTTTAGCGGCTTCGGAATGACTAAAACCGTAGGATAAACAGAGCATAACCGCTGCTCTTTGCTCTGGTGTCAGACTGTTCATTGCCTGCTCTATGTCCATTTTCATGCCGCTCGGACTTGAGAATGTTCCATCATCAGGCGGCATGTTTGCATCGGCTAATTCTTGCCTGCGCTTATGCTTGCGGATGTGATCCAGAAATATCCGGTAGGCTATTTGGAATAGCCAGGATTTGGTTTTAGTGTCGTCTTTTACTTGGCCCATGCTTTGAAAGGCCCGCAGGAAAGTATCTTGCGCCAAATCGTCCGCCAACGCAGAATTGCGGGTAAGGCGACGCAGAAACGCCCGTATCTGCCCTTGGTGGGTTTTTACGAGCGCTGCACATAATTGTGCGTGATTATGTTCCCTGTTTGGGAGCAAAACCTATTCCGGATCTTTGCGGCTGATCATGAACCAGAAGCCGAGATATGCGATGCCGATAAATATTGGGAACATGGCTAGGCCGCCGAGTACACTTTGTGCTTCCTCTTCAGGAATTACGCCGCCAAATATGAATATGGCCACACCAACTGCAACAAGTATCATGCCTGTACGTAAGTCTGAGTGTGACCGCTTGCCTGTAAAGCCGACGGCGCGGATAACCTCCGGTGTTATGTCTCGGTCTTTGTCGAGCATGGCTTGTACCAGCTCCACATTTTTTGCGCGCGCTTTATTGCGAAAAAATAATCCTAAAAATACGATCAACGGGATCATCCCGAAAACGCCGATAACTGCAAATGTTCCTTCCATGAGAACCTCCTTTTTTGTTTGTCTCTACACCTAAGACGATGTGGGGTCGGTGTTTGGATGCAAAAATCTCACGCAGTCGTGAAAATGTTATTCTATGCAAATTTGCCTCTCACTTGTATACCATACCTAACAATAGAGGAGAAATTTATGCAAAAGATAATATCGAACTTAGTTTTAGGTGTTGCACTCATTGGTGTAGCAGCACTTTCAAAAACCAGTAATGCTGCAGACAGCCCAAGCAAAGACGTTGCAGTAGTGCAGACCTATGAAGGCTTAGACGTCCCTTCCGGTACATATGTCATGGACAAGTCTCATGGTTCAGTGACCTTTAGCTATTCACACAAGGGCTTATCCCACCCGGTTCTGCGGTTCAATGATGTTGATGCGGCTTTGGTTCTGGATGCAGAGCACCCTGAAAATTCACAAATCGACGTAACGATACTGGCAAGCAATATTGATAGCGGTGTTGCAAAATTCGATGCGCATTTAAATAGCGCTGATTTTTTTAATACGGTGGTTCATCCGAAAATCACCTTTAAATCTACAAGCTTTACGCGCGCTAGTGCCACTAGCGGCAAGATGGTTGGAGATTTGACCATGATGGGCGTGACACAATCTGTTAGTTTTGATGTGGTTCTTGTAGGGACGGCAGGCGGAAAACTACCCACAATAGGTGTTGAAGGGCAGGCTAGTCTGCTCAGGTCTGAATTTAAACTTGGCAAATTCGTCCCATATGTGGGAGACACGGTTAGTATTTCTATTTCAGCGGAATTTAACAAGGTGGACTAATGACAGATGCATTAAAAACGGACAGTCAATCATATAAYAAAATAGCCGTCTGGCTGCATTGGAGCATTGGCGGTTTAATCGGGTTTTTGTTGATTGTCGGTTTTTCGATGGGATATATTCCTAAGGATGATATTTCGCTACGGGCAATGGTTTATAATTGGCATAAAACCATTGGTATGCTGATTTTGATATTGTCTGTTGTTCGCTTGCTCTGGAAGTTGACCCATAAAGCACCTGCACCTTTGCCCGGCTTGAAGGCTTGGGAAAAAATGATGGCAAAATCACTGCATTCTTTGTTTTATGTGTTTATGATCGGCATGCCTCTGCTTGGCTGGGCAATTATTTCCACATCGCGTTTTCCGTCATTCTTTTTTAATTGGACGAAAATGCGTATACCTGAACTGCCATTTTGGAGCGGTTTGGAAACAGTCGCCAAGCACGATGTGCATGAGTTTTTCGAAGAAACGCATGAATTGATGGCTTTTGCGGGAATTGCTTTGATCTTGTTGCATGTGTTTGCTGCGCTAAAGCATCACAAAGCAGGACGGGATATTCTCGTGCGTATGATACCAAACTATAGCCGTAAAAGTGGYTCATGAGGCGTTTGAGCTTTTTTATTGGCTTCATTGGTCTGCTGGCTTGTAGTGATGCTAATGTGCATGCGCAAGCTCAAGCTCAACAGTTAGATAAAACTGCCAATACGGAACAAAATGAGGCCAGTTGGACGGTTAATAAAGCTAAATCCACTCTCACGTTCTCGGGTGTCCTAAGCGGAGAAGCATTCACGGGTTCATTTTCTGACTTTGGTGCAACGATAAATTTTGATCCTGACAATCTTACGACTGCCACGGTTGTCGTCATAATTGACATGAATAGTGCAGAAACGGATGATGTCGAGAGTACCAATGCTTTGCCGGGCAAAGAATGGTTTAATGTTCGCAAATTTCCAACTGCCAAATTTGAGGCTACTGATTTCAAATATTTGGGTGGTGACAGCTATGAAGCCAAGGGAGGTTTGTCCATCCGTGGCACTACGGGAAGCATTAACCTGCCATTTACTTTAAAAATAGAAAATGGCTATGCAAACATGGACGCTGCGCTAAACCTTAATCGCACCACCTACAAAGTTGGTACGGGAATGTGGGCAAGCAAAGACTGGGTCGAGCATGTTATTGCTGTAAGGGTTCATCTTGAGGCACAACAAAATAAATAAATCATTAATCCTGTTTTGAAACGAAAAATAAAAGGTTTTCTCCTATAATGTTTCCTTAAATGCAGATTTTTCTGTTGAGGGCGCAACGATGAGATTAGTAGATAAAATTGGTAAATTTGCCAACAAATTCCGCAAGGATGCAAGTGGACAATTTGCTGTTATTACGGCGATGGTCGGCTTGCCAATATTGTTKCTAACGGCTAGYGYTGTGGATATTAACCGCGCACACGGGCAGGATGTAGGTTTGCGTTTTGCTTTAGACGCCGCCGCTCTCGCTGCCGTTATACCTGATAATATGTCAAATAGTGAACGGTTTGCTTACGCAGAAGAAGTGTTTGAAAGAAATTATTTCGGTGGGCTTGATGTTGATCTGAGCGTTAGTGGTGGCCGAGGATTGGTTGCGATAGAAGCCACAGCAAAAGTGCCTACTATGATAAGCGGGATTGTTGGTATTGATACGGTAGGTGTTTCGGAAAACTCAACTGCGGAACTGACCAGGTCTGACGTTGTCTGTGTTTTAGCGCTTGATCCTTATGGTGACAGAGCGCTTGAATTTGAAGATCAGGCTATATTTAATGCACCTGCATGTTCCGTTCAGGTCAATTCAGTAAGCCCATTTGCAATGGTTTCAGGTGTCGTCACGCCGCCAAATGCGCTATCGTTTTGTGTGGCCGGAATTAGCCAAGGTCAATTTTCTCCCTTTGTAAAAAATGCGTGTTCGCAAGTAGCTGATCCTTATGCAAATTTGATCCCGCCGGCAGATGGTACTTGTATTTCGCCCGGAGCAACAAATAGCTATTTAGGGAAAGTTAAAGGCAAGGGCGATACCGCGGATACTTTTGGCAATGGCGCCGTTCTTAAGCTTGGCACCTATTGCAATGGTATGCGGATCAAAGGTGTGAATGTGACATTCCTGCCTGGTATATATATCATCAAAGGCGGTCCATTAGGCTTCAGTAAGGGTGCAGAGGCTACTGGAGATCGTGTGACATTCGTTTTAAAAGAGAAATCTCGGTTGAAAATAGAAAGAAATGCGTTGGTTAATCTGCGGGCGCCGAATACTGGTGCTACAGCGGGGTTGGTGTTTTTTCAAGTTCCACATGTGCCAAAAGTCGGCAAAAAATCAAGACTGCCTAGCGGAGTGAGTACTATCGAAACTGGCGGTGGCCTTTCTATTGTAGGGACTGCTTATTTTCCTACTCAAGCATTAGACATTAGTAGTGATAATTCGATTGTGTCGGAATCTCCGTCAACATCATTCATTGCTTACAGGCTAAAATTTTCAGGCAAGAGCAATACGCAAGTCCATGTTGACCATGAAACAGGTGGTGTTCCACCGACCTTGCCGCGCTCAGATGAAGGTGCACGTTTGATACGGTAATTTATTGCTCTGCGGTTTCGCGAAGGAGCTCTAATTCTAGCCATTCCTCTTCACATTTTTCTAATTTGGTTTGGGCGATGTCCAGATTTTCAATTGTCTGTGTAAACCCGTCCGGGTCTTTGATGTAGTATTCAGGATCTTCCAGCTTGGCATTTAGCTTGGCGAGTTCAACCTCTAATGCTGCTATGGTTTTTGGCAGTGTTTCCAACGCAAATTTATGCTTGTAACTGAGCTTTGGTTTGCCGGTATTTGAATCTGTATTTGAATTTGATTTTGATCCGCTGGAACTGGTTTTTTGCCGATCTTTCTCTGCTGCTTTAACGCCGTACCCGCGTTGCGCGATCATATCGCTATAGCCGCCCGCATATTCTTGCCAATGTGCATCTCCTTCAAAGGCGATGACAGAATTTACGGTGCGATCAAGAAAGTCTCGATCATGGGACACCAGCAATACAGTGCCCTTGTAATCGGCGATTAGTTCTTGCAACAAATCCAATGTTTCCAAGTCGAGGTCGTTGGTTGGTTCATCTAAGATAAGAAGATTAGACGGGAGGCGCAGACCGCGCGCTAACTCCAAACGCGCCCGTTCCCCGCCAGATAACCGGCTTATAGGGGTGCGTTGTTGTTCCGGTAAAAAGAGAAAATCTTTCATATACCCGATGACATGTTTTTGTATATCTCCGACTATAACACTATCCCCGCCGCCGCCTGTCAGTGCATCTTTCAGAGTGGTTTCTGGCTCAAGCCCTTCACGCTTTTGGTCAAGAACTAATGGTTGGAGATTGGTGCCAAGTTTGATTGTGCCGTCGTCAGCATCCAACTGCCCCATGATCAATTTAAGTAGGGTGGTTTTGCCACTACCGTTAGGCCCGATAATACCAATGCGGTCACCACGGGCAATTCGGGTCGAGAAATTATCAATGATAATGCGATCACCAAAAGCTTTGCTGACTTGCTCTAACTTAGCGACCAATTTGCCTGAAGTTTGCCCTTTTGTGACACTAATATTAGCTTTGCCGATGGATTGCTTTTCATTGCGTTTTGTATCGCGCAAATTTCCGAGTTCCTTGAGCCGGCGGACATTGCGTTTGCGGCGGCCCGATACACCGTGGACAACCCAGTGCTGTTCCCGTTCGATTTTGCGTGATAATTTGTGACGATCAAGTTGCTCTTGTTCCAGAAAGTTATCACGCCAGTCTTCGAAACTTCCAAAGCCTTTGTTGATCTGCCTGGTTTCGCCTCTGTCCACCCAAATGGTTTCGCGGGTCAGTTTTGACAGAAATCGTCGATCATGGGAGATTAAAATAAGTGCTCCTTTATAGGATGATAACTCACCTTCGAGCCATTCGATAATCGGCAAGTCCAAATGGTTGGTCGGCTCATCTAACATCAACAAATCAGGTTCAGGTGCTAGAGCGCGGGCGAGGGCGGCACGGCGTGCTTCACCACCAGATATATTTTTTGGATCGGCATCCCCGTCTAGTCCTAAAGCGTCCATAAGGTAATGGATACGGTAGCCATCGTCGGCGCCTTCAAGTCCGCCTGAAATATAGTCAGCAAGGTTGGCGTACGACGACAAATCCGGCTCCTGATGCATATAGCGGACGGTTGTACCCGGCTTTAAAAACCGTTCTCCCTCGTCTGACTGGATTATCCCTGCTGCGATTTTTAGCAGTGTAGATTTGCCTGATCCGTTACGCCCTACCAAGCACATTCGTGCGCCTGGCTCAACAGTGAACTCAGCGCCTTCGAGCAAAGGCGTTGAGCCAAAGGACAGGTGTATATTCTTCAATGTGAGAATTGGTGGGGCCATTATTTTCTTCATTCTTCTTTTTAAAATGTCTTTTGGAGGGGCTTATATGGGTGTTGACAGGGTTTTCAGCAAAAAAAAGCATTTTTATTAAGAATCAGCCAATTTGCGAGTGCTTACTGTTAAAAGAGAGGCAATTGTGATCCATTTTACTTGTAAACTTGTCCTTAGGCGGGTATATTTTTAGTCATCAAGGTAAAATTGTGTTGCATAAACGCATCATTAGCAGAGATTAATGCATATTTAATGCAAGTTAGGGTATGATTCCCGCTCATAGCTTATATGTTTATAGTAACAAATCGAATTATTTGGTGCGAAGTGTATAGGAGAAAAATGCTCAAGCAGCGATACATATGTATCCCAAGAGGATTAAACCTTAGGGGAAATGCCCCTATGAGGAGATCTGTGAGGAGAGCAGTATTAAAGACTGCTTTGCTTGTTGGTGCAAGTGTATCACTTTTCGCAACAAGCACTGCTTATGCTCAAAGCCAAGACGACAGTGAAACACAAATAGACCAGCCAATTATTGCCACAACAATACCTGAAGTCACTGTTTCTGGTGCATTGCCCCGTGATTTACAGCCCGAAGTATTGAAAACACCTACGGCTCGCACGATTAACCCTAAAGATATTAAGCGGCTAAGAAGTGCGCGAAGCAACCGCTGGGACGCACAGACTTTAACACAGACAACCGGATTGAGTGCAGCTAGTATTAGGCCTCCGCAACCCATTACTAGCCCGCGGATGCAGGCAGATGTTTTACCGTCTGATTTGCTGTCTACTGAAGATTTGCTGACTATAGGTGAAACATCTGTTGTCAGGATTGGTAAGCCGCTTGAAGTTACGTCACGTTCTGATGGTGTGATCAATCTCAGTTCGTCATTACGTGGTGCTTTGTTCGATATGCCAATCGTCGATAATGTTAATTCATCGGTATTCAAGTTGGATCTAGGTGGCCAACCGTGTCTTGGGACGGCCGTGGAATGTAGTGCTAACACGACCCGCCGGATTGATTTTGGCTACGCTAAGAATATCACAAAAGGTAAAAAGAACGGGTTTAACTTACAGCTTACTCCGCATGGTGGTTTGCGTATTGATGATGATAGTCAAAGTGCGCTTGTCGGAGCTTTGGTACGTATAGGTGATAATTTGCATGAAGGCTCGGGCGAAAAATCTAATACATGGTATATTTTCGCCGGTGCAGACGCCGAGGCGTTGTCTTATACCCCTAATTCTGTACGCAGTTTGACCAGCGGTGGTTTCCACTTGCAAAACCGCATTATTATTGGTGATGCTCAGGCTGGCGTGGGTTACCGTATTGGTGATGCAGATCTAGCTCTGACATATTACAAGCGGCAGGCAAAAGCTGAAAATTACCGTTATGATGAGGACGCTGCTGCACTTTCCATTACTTGGAAACGCTAGTAAAGAAACACTAGATTGCCGTGATTTCTGGCACCGCTCTTGATTTCAACCAAGCATCCCGATCTTCGAAACTTACCTGTATTGCTTTGATTGTCGAAGCTTGGCGTTCAGATTTACGTTTCCAGATTTACGTTTATTGACAATCAATTCAACTGCTTCCGCATCCATTTGACCAAAGCAATAAGCAAGAGAATGAGAGCAAGTATTGCGGCGAAAAAGAGCCCGCCGAATTTGATAGGTGTGATGATGTTCTTTAAAATGAGTATGTTTGCCGAGCCAGCCAGTGCCACAACTTGAACTAGGTTTTCGGCAAAATCGACAATGATTGTGGCAAAAGCAGGAATGACGGCGAACTTGCGCCAGGGCTTGGCGAACCGTGCCGCTATACCAGCCAGAAATCCACCGTAAGCTAGGGGGTAAAGACTATCTAAGAACAGGGTGATAAAAATATGGTTAGATTTGTGCCAGCTACTCATTTCAGACAGCCGTGCATTTGCATCAATAGCAGACATTTGCATGTCCAAAAGCTCACCGCCAACCAATCTCGGCATGAACGAGAAGACCACACCGATGACTATCATAATGATCAAGCTCGCGATGATAATTCTAGTGCTTGAGAGAAAATCTAATAATTTTGTCATGTATGTTCCCCATTTTTGCATAACCTAGCACATAGAAACCAAAGTATGAAATACAGTATTGTAGGTTGTTTCAGTGTCGGAGGCGTACACGCGTGTTTTACACAGAAAATACAAGATATGGATGATTTTATATTGCTAACATCTATATATAGATTATTTACGGATTGGGGGCATGCTTTGCCTGACGATTCGTATAACGGGAGAGAAAAATGCCAATTTCAAAAAAACCTGGTTCTATTATCATTGGTGCAGAAAAACCGG
The DNA here is from genome assembly GCA_002732905.1 of Robiginitomaculum sp. Lineage (GTDB taxonomy): Bacteria > Pseudomonadota > Alphaproteobacteria > Caulobacterales > Maricaulaceae > Robiginitomaculum_A. Next base: position 35,879 of record NVTC01000015.1, on the reverse strand, counting down.
GATTATTAACCCCCTCCGTTGGCTATAAGCCGTTTCGCTATCCGTGGGCCTATGATTTTTGGCAAAAGCAACAGCAAGTGCATTGGATGCCCGAAGAAGTGCCGCTCGGTGAGGACTGCAAGGACTGGGCAACAAGCCTAACCGATTCTGAGCGTAACCTGCTGACCCAAATCTTTCGATTTTTCACCCAGGGTGATATTGAGGTCAATGACAATTATATGGAGCACTATGCCCGGGTGTTCAAACCAACCGAGCTTAAGATGATGATAGCGGCGTTCTCGAATATCGAAACCGTTCATATCGCGGCCTATGCTTTGCTCATCGAAACTATTGGCATGCCGGAATCCGAGTTTTCTACCTTTATGGAATATGAGAGTATGGCGGCCAAGCATAATTATATGCAAGAGTTTGGCACGGATACCAATGAAGATATTGCTCGTTCGATTGCTATGTTTGGTGGTTTTACGGAAGGGCTACAATTGTTTGCATCCTTCGCCATGTTGATGAACTTTCCGCGCTTTAATAAAATGAAGGGCATGGGGCAAATCATCACTTGGTCAATCCGCGATGAAAGTTTGCACTGTGAGGGCATGATCAAATTGTTCCACACATTTGCCCACGAAACTGGCTGTGTTACGCAATCGGTGAAAGACGATATTATAGATTGTTGTAAAACCGTCGTCGGACTTGAGGATAAATTTATCGACCTCGCGTTTGAAATGGGGCCGGTTGAAGGTATGACAGCCCAGGATATCAAATCCTATATCCGCTATATTGCTGACTGGCGTTTACAACAGCTCGACCTGCCAATAGTTTACGGTATCAAAGAGCATCCGCTACCGTGGTTGGTGGAAATCCTAAACGGTGTTGAGCATGCCAATTTTTTTGAGGCGCGCTCTACCGAGTATTCTAAAGGTGCTTCTCAGGGCGAATGGCACGGCGAAGAGGGTGTTTGGGGCATGTTCGAGAAACATAATTCGACTAAAACTGCAAATAGTTAAAAGTAATTTTCTAGCGTGAAAGATGTCCATGTACCGAATTTTGCAGTTTGATAATATCCTGAATGTTCGCGATTATGGTGGGCATGATTTACCAGATGGGCGCAAGGTCGTCCTTGGCAAGTTGTTTAGAGGTGCACAGCTTAGTTCAATGTCAAAAGACGAGCAGCAGCGCTTGGCTGATATGGGTATCTCGTTGCTTATTGATCTACGGTATCTTCCCGAGCGAAAACGCCAATCCACGCCTGTGTCAGATATATTTCGACCTGAAATATTTGAATTCGAGGCGGCACATGATCAAACGGATCCAAACGAATTAGCACCCCATGAGGCTTTCGCTATTCACAAGTTGAACACGGCGGATGATGCTCGGCGATATATGCTTGGCTCTTATGAAGATAGACCATTGGATCCGGGGTTCACTGGATTGACGGCCAAAAGTTTGAAACGTATGGCTGGGACGGGCGAGGGGGCTTATGTACACTGTGCTGCCGGTAAAGACCGAACTGGCACATTTTCGGCAATATTGCTTATGTTGTTAGGTGCATCTAGCGATGACGTAATGGAAGAGTATATGCGCACCCAAGATGCCGTTGATCTCGACGCCATTATCCCCTTAATCACTCAGAAAATGGAAAAACGCTATGATCGTAGTTTTACGGTAGATGCGTTAAGGCCGTATTTTCATGTGGAACCGGATTATCTTGAACGCTCGCTACGGGTTATAGGTGATGTAGAGCAATATGCCCGTGAAATTTTGACGCTTAGTGCGCAAAACATTGCCGATTTGAGAGCGCATTATACGCAGTAAAATATCGTTATTAGCAATTTGCCCGAGGGCCATTGCTCGAGTTTATCACGGTGCAGGTAATTGCGGTACCACCAAAAGAAATAGATTTTGATTTACGGGGTTTGAGCATAAATGTTTCTGACAAACTTGGTGTTTGCACATAGGTACGTGATGGTGAATGATATTCATATATAATCCTGGTCACGACTAAACCTGAAGTTTCGTTCAACAGTGTGGTACTTGTGCCCGCCGGATCAAATTTTGTACTAAAACCAGTGCCAAGTTTTGCGTAGCCGACTTCCTGTGTGATGCCAGCAGCGTCAACTTCAAAGCTGATCATATCTATGCTCACCCGCTGAGAGTTGGTATAACTTGTACCAAGCACGGCCAGAGCGGCATTGAAAATGTCTTCTACATCGTTTACGTTTAGGCTCGCTTCTTGAGTGGCTAAGTCGCCCGTAACAGAAGTTGCATGAGAAACATTGCGGTCAACCGAAATCAGCAGGGATACTTCTGCTAGGCCAATATAAAGGGCAATCATTACAGGAGCAACAAAGGCAAACTCAATTGCGGCCACACCGTCTTTGTTCTTAATGACGCGCTTTGCCAAAGTTTGCAAATTAGCAATAGAGTATTTCATAGCTTTATACATTGGTCTCTCCTGGCAAACCTAAAAGGGTTCATTTTTAAAGGCAGTCGTCGCCGTAATCACATGCGTATTGCCTGCTGCATTCGAGAGACGTGTCAGTTCGTTTGGAACCGATAGATGGTGCACATATTGAACCCTGACAATAACGACATCACCACCTTCAGTATTCTCGTATTGGTCGGCTGGCATTGCGGGGTCACTTGCTTCACAAGCTTTTACTTCTGCCGGGGTGCCAGAGCAAGATGTTGGTGATGCGGGTAAGGCAAGCGCAGAAAATTTACCGGAGGCTGAAGAGATAACGTCCACACGCAAATTGTCACAATTGCCGACTGTGCTCATAGCGCTACATATAGCCGCCTTAAATTCGCCAGCACCACCACCTGACAATTGAAATTCACCAGTTCTTATTTCCCTGGCAACTTCAGCTACGGCATGATGCACTGTTGATGTAATAAAGAATAGTATGGAAATTTCGACTATGCCGAACAGCAATGCCATAAACGGTATACCTAGCAAAGCAAACTCGACAGCTGTTGCACCAGTTTTATCACGGCGGAGTAAACTGAATAGTTTACGTTTGCCTTGGCGATTATTTTGTATAATTTTAGTGCGCATATCTCTTTTCCACATTAATCTCTGTCGAGAAATATAACAAAAGGGGACTAATTTTGACTTAAATATAGTGGTTAAAATATACCTAACCTAGGTTAGGAATTAATATTCGATAACTCTACGACTTTGAATTTGTGCAGTCGGTTGGCTGGTTGCATTTGCAAAAGATGCTGATGTATTAGGGAGGGTAGAGTTTAAAACGCCTACATTCGTACTCGGTACGGAAATTTCGGTTGTCGTGATTGGCGTGCCTGTATTATCAATAGCTTGGCCTTGACCCTTGAAATTAGCCAAGAATTTAGGATCATCACCTAACACAGGGGCCGGTTGGCAGAAAGGTGTACAATCATAGGATTGCCAACCTTGGCCAGCCATCAACAAGCGTTTGCCAGAACCTGATTGGTTGCCACCTACTTGGATATCTGTTTCTAGAATAGTATTGCCGAGATCATCGAGTATAATAACATTAGTCACACCGTAACCGCGACCTAGAATAAACAAGAGTGTCGGGGAGTGGACTGAAATATCTGCAATTTCTGGATTGCCGACTATAATTGCACCAGCAGGCGCTGGAAGGTGCATAATTTTTGTTTTGTTGATTTCAACATTATAGCTATCCGCAAGGGCTATGTTTGGTAAAAAAATAGAAAAGCACAGGCTGGCAACACCAATCATTCCACGCGAAATATATGTGTATAGTTGTATAGACATTGAGTTTTCCTCTACATTTTAGATATAGATAGTCCGATGTGGTGAATGAAGCGTTTACAAAATTTAACGTGATGCAATATTTGTGAGTATATTGCGTTTTTGGTTGAAATTGGGCTCCGGTGATAATTTTACCAAATTTTTACCATGTTTTTTAGCTGGCTAGTAAAAACTCTCCTTTAAGTTGCATATATCAGGGATTGGCCCTGAAAAGGGTACGCCCTTATTTTAATGCATACGTGGGAGTTACTTATGCAAAATTTTATTACTCATTTTATGAACGACGAATCCGGTGCAACCGCTATTGAATATGGCCTTATTGCTGCTTTGATCGCAGTTGGCATTATTGCCGCTGCTACATCATTGGGCGGCAGTATTGCTGATAAATTCAATACTGTTGCAGATGCTATTAGTACGTCTGCACCGACTCAATAAGTACCGTTTACGGATTTGAACTTTTTTCTTTCGCTTAGGAGCAGAGAAATTGAAAATACCAACCGCTTCGCGCGTAAGCTCGGGGCGGTTTTTTATGCGCAGATATAAGAACAATTGCGAGCACTGATAATTTTACCAAATTTTTACCGTGTTCCTTATTTGGTTGGTAAATTCTTGTCTCTTATGTTGTGTATCAGGGATGATCCTGAAAAGGGAAACCTTCTATTTTAATGCATATGTGGGAGTTAGCTATGCAAAATTTTATTACTCGTTTTATGAACGACGAATCCGGTGCAACTGCTATTGAATATGGCCTTATTGCCGCTTTGATCTCAGTTGGTATTATTGCCGCTGCTACATCATTGGGCGACAATCTTGCTACTAAATTCAATGAAGTTGCAACTGCTGTTGATGGCGCTTAATAAGTACCGTTTACGGAATTGAACTTTCCCCTTCCATTCGGGAGCGGAGAAATTGAAAATACCAACCGCTTCGCGCATAGCTCGGAGCGGTTTTTTTATGCTTCTGCCGCCTTCTCTAAACGCCCCGTTAACCCTGTTTTGTTAGCAATATTCGAATGATTTGATGGGGCAACACCCTATCTGCGTAAATATGAGGGTATTATGCTGACGCTATATATAATTTTTGTTGTCGTAGGCTGCATGCTTGCGGCAAGTTGGAGTGATTTGACCAGCATGACGATCCCTAATTGGATCAGTTTGGTTTTGGTTGCGGGGTTTTTCATGCTGACCCCATTCGCATGGCAGGGTTGGGCGGTGTTGGGCACACACATTCTGGTCGGACTTACATGTTTCACAGTGGGTGTTGGTATGTTCGCTTTAGGCTGGTTGGGCGGCGGTGATGCAAAACTGTTTGCCGCGACATCATTATGGTGGGTTTGGGGTGATGTTTGGCCGTATTATCTAGTGTATACGGCTATAGCGGGTGGCGTATTAGCTATATTCTTATTGGTTGGGCGCAAATATTTGCCCGTCAAGGTGCTGACTACTGACTGGATGCATCGTTTATTCAAAGATGAAAAGAAAATGCCATACGGTCTGGCGTTGGCATTCGGCGCCCTAATGACACTGCCTAAAAGTGATATTTATCTATATGTCGCCGGATTAATGTAATTATCGGGGGAAAACGTAAGAAAATTTACACTTATTAACCATGCTTTATCATATGGGGGGCTAAATTTTCRCTGAAAYGGGCTCAACATTTAACTTGTGAGGGGTTATGAATACRAAAAAAATATTATTGCTCGGTGGACTTGGTGTTATTTCTGTAGTTGCCTTTTTGCAGYTAAAGAAAATGTCTGCGCCAGCGCCARCCGCKCCTGYWRCAAGGGCAACRCCSGTTGCTCAGGTTGTTGTCGMGGTGGACTATGTGGATATTTTGGTTGCATCWATGGATATACAGCGYGGTACACGTTTAACGCCGGATTATCTAAAATGGAAAAGGTGGCCGGCTGAGGCGCTCGAGCCCAATCAGATAGACATYCAAAATCAGCCRCAAGCATTGGAAGAGTATGCAGGCGCCGTTACGCGTACAGCAATCTWCGCCGGTGAGCCGATTATGCGGCAAAAGGTGGTRCAGGCTGGAGACAGAGGTTTGATGTCKGCGTTGCTMGGTCCCGGTATGCGCGCGATWTCTACAMGGATTACAGCCGATACGGCTGCTGGGGGGTTTATCCAGCCAGGTGACCATGTTGATGTGGTTTTAACCACGCAACTTCCGCGCACTCTGCAGGCGAGTATGGTAAGCGTGCAAAATAATTATGTTGCCAACACAATTTTTGAAAATGTTCCGGTCTTGGCTATTGGGCAAACCAGTAATCAAACCCCTGATGGAACKGCATATGTAATTGGTTCTACMGCTTTGCTGGAAATGTCGTTGGCAGATTCAGAGGTGCTCATTGAAGCGCAGTCGAGGGGGGATATCTCTCTTGTGCTCCGTGGACTTGATAGTCGCGGGGCGGCTAATGTGCCCAGTGCGGCTACATCTATTCGCAAAAAAACCTCTAGTTCGGTCAGGGCGGTTTTCATCTATAGAAACGGCCAAAAACAGCAAGTCTCGATACAAGGAAACTGAAATGTCGCTTAGACCATATAAAGCACTATTTTATTCGACTGGGTTGGCATTGGCATGTTTGGCCAGTTTGTCATTAACGGCTCAGGCTGGCCCGCGCTCTTACGCAGATGTTAGGGTGAATGCCCCGCAGAGTGCTTTTGTGACTTCAGTGAAAAAATCAATGCTTATTTCTTACGGTAAGGCCAGTACAATTGATCTTCCGAACGGTATGGCGGATGTTGTTGTCGCTAATCCTGATGTTATCGATGCGATTGTTCATACGCGTAGTCGTGTATTGCTTATAGGTAAACAACCCGGACAGACCAATGTATTTTTCTATGATAGTAGCGGAAATGAGGTTCTTGATCTTGAAGTTAGGGTTGAGCGTGATGTAACGGGTCTTAGGGATCTTATTGCAGAGCATGCGCCGGGTAATAAAATCACAGTCAGATCATTTAACAATAATATTTTGTTATCAGGTGAGGTTGCGAATGCGGGGACTTCCAAGGTGGTTATGGATTTGGCTCGGTTGTGGTTAACTGAGGAGACACCGTCTGGTGAGGCTGGGGGCATTACCAATATTATGCAGGTGATGGGAAATGAGCAAGTGATGCTCAAAGTTCGCATCGTGGAAATGCAGAGATCTGTTACCAAGCAAATGGGTATTGACTTCAATGCCTTAGCTCAAGTCGGGGATGCTAGTTTTGGGTTAATTGGCAGTACTGCGGTTGCAGCTGGTACTGGGCTTAACGGTAATTTTTCGTGGAATAACTCTGGTGGTGGCGCGCTGCAATCATTGAGTAGTAATTTGCAGGCACTTGAAAAAGTTGGCCTCGTGCGGACATTGGCGGAGCCGGTGTTGACGACAATTTCCGGAGAAACTGCAAATTTCCTATCCGGTGGTGAGTTCCCTCTTCTAACAAATGTTTTTATTGATGATAATGGTCAGTTGCAACGCGAGTTCGAGTACAAGCCGTTCGGCGTTTCACTAGGGTTTACACCAGTTGTAATGAGTGAGGGGCGAATTTCTCTTAGTATTTCTACAGAAGTTTCCGAACCGACAACTGAGGGCGCGTTTCAAACGGGTGGTTCCGATGTTTTGGCTATTCGTACCCGCCGAGCAAATACAGTTGTTGAGTTGCCGGCAGGTGGCAGCATGGTCATTGCTGGATTAATCCGCGAGGAGAGCCGTCAAAGTACAGATGGCACGCCGGGACTTAAAGATATTCCTGGCTTAGGGGCGTTTTTCCGCTCTAGAAATGACCAAACAACAGAGACGGAATTGGTTATTATTGTAACCCCTTATTTGGTTAGTCCAACCCACCCAGACAAATTGCAAACACCATTGGACGGGTTGGTTCCTGCAAATGACCGTGAGGCGGCATTTTTGGGCCGTTTGAATAAAGTATATGGCAAAAATAGTCGGCCAGATCCGAAGCAGCGATTATTTGGAACGTTCGGGCATGTGGTGGATTAGGAGTAGATCAATGCAAAAACAAAATAACGTATGCAAAAATACTGTCAATTCCCTGCGTCTAGATGCCGTAGGTTTGGCTGTTTTAGCCGCACTTGCCGTAAGTGGCTGTACAACTTACCAGCCATCATATGCACCAACAGTGATGCGCAATAAAATCACGGTCACAGAATCAGTCGAACGATTGGAACTTTATGTTGGGCAGGCAGGTTTGCATTTGTCATCACGCGATGAGAATGCGGTTGCGGCATTCCTTTCTCAATATGCATCTTCGGGGCAGGGGCCTTTGTATATTAATGTCCCTTCTAGTGGTGCTACAAGTCAGGGCGTTGAGCAGGCGCAGTCAATTATTCAGAGYTATTTAGGACGAATGGGTTTGAATGGTGCCAGTATGCAGGCAGGCCAATATAAGGTCGAAGAAGGGGCGGCGGCTCCCGTTATTGTATCTTACCGCCGTTTAAGAACTGTGCCGATAGATTGTTCGCAAGGTGCAAGTTTAACGCATACATCGAATAATCAGCCTTACGGAAACTTTGGCTGTGCACAAACTGCAAATTTAGCAGCGCTCATAGATAACCCGATGCAATTGTTAGCGCCGTACGGCTTTGATAATGCTTATGCAGCACGCCGCATGACCGTTATTGATAAATATATTGCCGGTGAAGTAACCGCATCTGCCAAACCTGAGGGGCAGGAAGTATCTGCAACAGAAGGTGCACGATAAGATGAACTTAATATGGTTCAAAACATTTAATATCTTTTGTGGGAAAAGAAGAATGCTTGATGAGAGAAACTGGATAACACTATGAAACAGCCGCAAATATATCTGTCTCCAGCACCCCAGGCTTATCCAGCCCCGGGACAGGCTGTACCTGGCCAAATTCCTGGTCAACAATCTATGGTGCCCCCTGCTCAGTTAGGTAATCCTATTCCTATGCAGGCGGCGTCTGTGCCGCAAGGCTTGGCACCTCAACCTCMWRKKSSWYWKCMRSSWMWKCYMCAGCAAGGTCATCCCCAGCAAGGTCARGCACAGTATCAACAACCACAACAAGGTGTGCCCCATRCGGCGATGTCTAACCCGGTAATGCCAGCACCAAGTGCGCCTGTGCACCAGTCTACAGTTGTGGCGCCGATGGTTGAACAAAGCCGAGAAGGCGGTGAGAAGGCTTTRCCACGTATAGCAATACATGCTTTTTGTGAACGYTCTGAGACGGCTGCGACAATACAAGCGACGACGCATGATTGGCGYATGGCGCGAACAAATTTAAAAATATATATGGGCGGTTTGCCGGCTGYWMKYGRSKWYTRYCGDKKTSRGMSWWSRCMYKYKCYMWKRWKMYKSKRATYYKGTMKGCRTRRMSRAKAACKTKKYSKTCAACTAGAACAGTTAGCATCAGTATGTGACGCTGATACAAAAGTTGTCATGATTGGTGCAATAAATGACATCAAATTGTACCGTGATTTAATGGATCRGGGTTTAAGTGAATACCTTGTGCCACCTTTTCATCCACTTACACTTATTCGYTCTATTTCTGAMATGTACGCTGACCCAGATAAGAAGTTTATYGGTCGAGTTGTTGCMTTTTTTGGTGCCAAAGGTGGMGTTGGMTCTTCGACATTAGCACACAATRTTGCCTGGGGTATGGCAGCAAAAATGATGCAAGAGACAGCATTGGTTGATCTTGATTCGAGTTGGGGTACTGCAGGCCTCGACTTTAATTATGATAGTTCACAAGGGGTGGAAGAGGCTTTGGCTGATCATGAGCGTCTTGATGAAACTTTGCTTGACCGTATAATGATTAGGCATACGGAAAAATTATCTATTTTGCCTGCAGCAGCCACRCTTGGTTCGGCGGCACCAAGTTCACCGGAAGCCTATGAGGCATTGGTGAACGGAATGCGTGGTTTATCGCCTATGACAATTTTGGATATGCCGCATGTCTGGAGTAAATGGTCACAACWAATTTTAAAGAGCGCRGAYGAGGTCGTTATTACAGCCACGCCTGATTTGGCAAATCTACRAAATGCAAAAAACTTGATAGAGTTTTTGAAGACGGCGCGGCCAAACGACCCTGAGCCTTTGTTGATCTTGAATAAGACGGGTGTYCCGAAAACTGCCGAGATACCRATTAAAGAYTTTACTGCGGCAGTYGGTATCAAGCCRGCGTTAGTCTTGGCATATGAGCCAGTGATTTACACAGAAGCTTCTAATGACGGCAAAATGCTCAGTGACRTCAAATCTGCTGAAGCAGCATTTGATGGCATTATGTATCTAGCGCAAAGACTAAAAACCGGTGAGTTCCCRCTTGAGATKAGTGGTAAAAAACGACGCAAAGCGGACAAGGGTATGCGCGTTAAAAAAGAAAAAAAATCAGGCGGTTTTCTTTCCAGTCTGAAAAAACGGAAATAGGTACCTATGTTTGGAAAAAGAGCAAGTGGTAATGCAGTACGTACTGTTGAGGTTCCCTCAGCAGACAGCTCGGCTGTTRCCGAGRATGTTGCAGAACCAGCCAACGTACAAGAACCTGAGCATACGCCGACGGCGCAGGACGGCAATGTATCGGATGCTTATTACGAAACGAAGGCTACGATTTTTAATGCATTGTTTGAGACAATTGATGTTTCTGCTCTAGCCGGGATGGAGCCAGATGCGGCTCGGGAAGAAATCAAGACAATTGTTGATGAGATAATCGCTATYCGTAATGTTCGGTTATCCATAATTGAGCAAACGCAACTGATTGGTGAAATTTGTGATGATATTCTCGGTTATGGGCCATTAGAACCCTTACTCATGCGTGATGATATTGCCGATATAATGGTAAATGGTGCTAAAAATGTCTTCATCGAAACAGATGGGCGGATGGAGAAAACCAATATCCGCTTTAGAGATAACCAGCAGTTAATGAATATTTGCCAGCGCATTGTTTCACAAGTTGGCCGTCGTGTTGATGAAAGTTCGCCGATTTGTGATGCCCGCTTGTTAGATGGRTCTCGGGTCAATGTTATTGCGCCGCCTTTGGCGATTGACGGCCCGGTACTGACAATTCGAAAATTTAAGAAAGATAAAYTGACGTTAGATGATTTGGTTGGTTTTGGTTCAATATCGCCTGCGGCTGCCAAAGTTTTGAAAATTATTGGCGCCTGTCAGTGTAATATTTTGATCTCAGGTGGTACGGGTTCAGGTAAAACTACTTTATTAAACTGTTTGACCGCCTTCATCCATCCCGATGAACGGATTATTACCTGTGAAGATGCTGCGGAACTTCAATTGCAACAGCCACACGTTGTACGTCTTGAAACACGCCCACCAAATCTTGAGGGYAAAGGTAAGATTACCATGTCAGACTTGGTAAAAAACTGTCTTCGGATGCGCCCGGAGCGAATAATTGTGGGTGAGGTTCGTGGGCCAGAAGCTTTTGACCTTTTGCAAGCCATGAATACTGGTCATGACGGCTCAATGGGAACAYTKCATGCTAACTCACCGCGTGAAGGTTTGTCACGTCTGGAAAGTATGATTACTATGGGGGGGTTTTCTCTGCCAACACGGACAATCCGTGAAATGATTGTTGGTTCTATTGATATTGTTATTCAGGCAACTCGCCTCAGAGATGGTTCGCGTAAAATTACACATATTACAGAGGTTTTGGGTATGGAGGGCGACGTAATTGTTACCCAAGATTTGRTCCTTTATGARATGGRCGGGGAAGATGCCAATGGTAAAATTATAGGTGAACATAAGTCGACCGGTATTGCGCGCCCGGCATTTTGGGAGCGAGCACGTTATTTTAATCTTGARAAAGAACTDGCTATGGCGCTCGACGAGGCTGGAGRRGGCTAATGGAATCGTACATAATGCTTGCTATTATGGGTGCAATYGGTGTGGCCATTGTCGGTTATTTAATTATAGATTCTGGTGGCAACTCAGGTCAAAAAAGAGCTGAGAAGTACGCTGTTACGAAAAGTAAGGAAAAAAAATCAGCATTTTTTTTCMTGAAGATGAATGACACGAGCAGTCGTCGTAAAATGATTGAAAGTTCGCTYGCTGATTTAGAAAAAAACCAAAAATCCNAANANNNGAAAAGAAAAKMNNANNNCTTAAGGCAAAATTGCTTCATGCTAATTTAAAGACAGATCCAAAAGTATTTATCATAATATCACTTGYYWTAGGTSTGRTTRCTGCTGGMATACCCATTTTCTTAGGTTTAGGTTTATTGTTATCTTTAGGCATTGGATTTGTAYTTGGCTTTGGGCTRCCAAGGTTTGTCTTAAATTTCCTTATTACCAAACGTCAAAAAGCATTTACGGCAAATTTTTCAGATGCCATGGATATTATCGTGCGGGGCGTCCGCACAGGATTACCTCTTGGAGATTGTTTGCGGATGATAGCCCATGARTCMCCTGAACCAGTCGGTGGAGAATTTCGGAAACTTGTTGAAGGCGAGAGTGTWGGSGTRCCTTTGGARACCTGTRTTGAACGTATGTATGAACGYATGCCGCTGTCTGAGGTGAACTTTTTTGGTACTGTGCTGTCAATACAACGCTCAACCGGTGGTAATTTGGGCGAAAGCCTAGATAATCTCTCGAAGGTGTTGCGCGGCCGTAAATTGTTACGTGAAAAAATCAAAGCGCTTGCAGCAGAAGCTAAAGTTTCGGCAATTATTATTGGTATTTTACCACCAGGTGTGATGACTATGGTGAGTGTTGTTTCCCCCGATTACATGCATGATTTATATTTTACCAAAACGGGCCAAACCAATTTGATGATCAGTGCAGGCATGATGGCATTCGGTATTTGGGTGATGCGTAAAATGATTAACTTCAAGTTTTAGAGATTGATATGGAAACTGGTTTATCCGACTTAATTACAAATGCACTGATATTGCTTGTTTGCTTTGGCACTGTTGCGACATTATACGCACTTTTGTCCCCGTTGTTGGAAGCTGATGGGTTRAAAAAACGCATGAGCGGYATTGYCAGTGAACGTGACAATATGCGCATGCAACGTCTGGCTGACCTAGATAATYCGCAAGGTTTACGATCCGAATCAAAGGGCTTTGTCAAAAAACTTGTCGATAATTTRTCCTTGGAAARATTGTTGGCKGCACCRGACTTGAAGGATAAACTGAGCCAAGCTGGAWTGCGCGGGCAACGYCCAATATACTTATTCTATATGTTCCGCTTGATTATGCCTATTGTCTTGTTTGTACTCGGCMTACTTTATTTTGTTGTGCTGAACCCACTTGACTGGCGTATGATGCAGTCATTAGYTGCTGCTTKTTCCATGATGCTGCTGGGTTATTATGCGCCCGGCATATATATTAAAAATAAAGCCGGAAAGCGCATGAGCTCTATTGCGCCGGTATTTCCTGACGCACTTGATTTATTGTTGATCTGTGTGGAGTCTGGAATGTCAATTGAATTAGCTTTCGGYAAAGTTGCTGSAGAAATGGCGGAAAACTCCATTGAACTYGCGGAAGAATTTTCYCTGACTACGGCAGARCTGTCATATCTACARAGCCGCCGCCAAGCTTATGAAAATTTTGGCCGRCGCAATAATCATGYTGGTATTCGCGCAGTGTCTACKGCTCTTATTCAGWCAGAACGTTACGGTACYCCGCTYGGTTCAACACTGCGTACTATGGCCRATGAAAACCGGSAATTGCGKATACTTGCAGCCGAGAAAAAAGCCGCAGCTCTCCCTGCAAAATTGACAGTGCCAATGATCGTATTCTTCTTGCCGGTTTTGTTTATCGTAGTGCTGACACCGGCCGGGATGCGTATGGCCGCTAACCTTGGCTAATCTAAGTTAGCCTCGTGAACCTAACGCGTAGCGAACAACATCGGTCACATCGAAAACCAGTGAAATGCACATTACAATAAGTGTGACGGATAGCCATTTACTGACCAACCCAGTGCCGCCTCGCCAATCGCTTCGTGTCTTGAATAAATAATAAAGGGCAGGTGTCCATGCTAAAACATGCCCCAAGCCCAATATGCGTTCATAGCCAAATTTGGCATACACAGCCATCATAATMATGGGGGCAAARACCAATGTRGAGAGYAGAATAATCCGTGCCTGTTTGTTTTTAAAGGMAAAAGGAATGGAGAGCATAAACAAYAGCCCCATAAACAKWACCCAGTAATAGACCCAAGCTGGTCCWGCTTTCATATCAGCCATAAAGCCGTTCATTAAATCCATCATATTTCTCTCCCTTTAATCTACTATACCAAGTTCGCGGCCATAGTCCATATAGGTACGTGTGCGGCGTGCTTGTAGCTCGTCGTCGGTTGGCGGGGTCGCACCATAGTCAAATGTCACACCCGTACCTTCAATGATACGGTTCATGAAATTAAAAAGAGCGCAAATCTGAACGGCGTCATAAAGAGCGCGTTCATTCCACCCCGCATCATATACCGCCTTGGCATCAGCGTCTCTCATATTTGCCGGTAACGCGTTCAGTTTTTTAACATAGGCTAATATGGGTTTCATGTTCTTGGGCAGGGGAGCCGTTTCGATGTCCTCCATCATTGCATCGATAAGGCTTTCCTCAATCCCGAACACTTTTGCGTAAATTTTGTGGGCACCAAAGCAAAATGTGCAAGCATTGAGGCCAGAAACATAAGTTGCGATTAATTCACGCTCAGCAATACTGAGAGGGCTGTCACCGCGCAGCAATATATCATGGTATTGCAATAGTGGTTTGACTGCATCTGGAAATGCCTGAAAAACGGCACCTAAATGTGGGGTATCGCCAAGATTAGGAGCAAGGCTCGGGAATAGGGACATAGTTTCTCCGTTTTTTGTGACNTAACCCAAAGTCATGCATGATGCTAATCACGGTTTTGTCAATTGGCTTTCCCAAGTGCTTTCCAATAATGATCTATGTAATTATGCTGTTGCCGCCACGCAGTCTGTTTGGTAAGAGCCGCCAAAGTTTGCGCGCAGTATTTACTTAATGTGCGAGTTAAGGAAGYATAATGAAAATTAACGGTAATGAAATTAAGCCTGGTAATATTATCAGCCACCAAAATGGTCTATGGGTTGCGGTAAAAACCAATGCTGTCAAGCCTGGCAAGGGTGGGGCGTTTAATCAGGTTGAGCTTAAAAATTTGATTGACGGACGCAAGCTTAACGAACGCTTTCGCGCATCAGAAACTGTTGAAAAAATTAGACTGGATCAGAAACCGCATACCTATCTTTATACCGAGGGAGATATGTTGGTGTTCATGAATTCTGAGAACTATGAGCAGATCAATTTACAGGCAGAGTTTATTGGGGACCGCGCCGCGTTCCTAACCGATGGTATGGAAGTGCAGTTGGAATTCCACGAAGATCAACCTATATCCGTTTCCTTGCCTGATCAGGTAGTGCTGGAAATCAGCGAGACCGAACCAGTGGTTAAAGGTCAAACTGCGGCCAATTCCTATAAGCCCGCTATTTTAGAAAATGGCGTTCGTACAACGGTGCCTCCATTCGTCAATGTCGGCGAGAAAATCTTGGTGTTGACCGAAGATGGTTCTTATGTGAAGCGAGCTGACTAATGGCAAATTTTTCCCCTCTTGTTGATGTAATGATGACTGCCGCCCGTAAAGGTGCGCGCTCTCTATCTCGTGATTTTGGCGAAGTAGAAAACCTGCAAGTGTCTCGTAAAGGGCCAGCAGATTTTGTTACGGCAGCTGACAAAATGTCCGAAGAAAAAATCTTTGAAAGTCTRCGRCATGATCGCCCGGGTTATGGTTATCTGTTAGAAGAACGCGGCGCGGTTGGAGGGTCTGATAAAACGCACAGGTTTATTATTGATCCGCTGGACGGGACAACAAACTTCATGCGCGGTAATCCGCATTTTGCGATTTCTATCGGCGTTGAACGTGACGGCGAGCTTCATGCAGGTGTTATCTATGATGTGATCCGCGATGAAATGTTTTTTGCCGAAGTTGGCAAGGGCGCTTTTTTGGTTGATGGACGCGGTGTTGAGAAGCGTCTGCGTATTCCGCAGCGTGATGACCTGACTATCTGTACAATTGCAACAGGCTCTCCGTTTCGCGGTAAGCCTGGTCATGCAAAATTTCTCACCGAGCTACACAAAGTTATGGCCGAAACGGCAGGTATTCGCCGCAACGGTTCAGCCGCTCTCGACTTGGCATGGCTAGCAGCAGGCCGCTATGACGGTTTCTGGGAACGTCGCCTAAATGCATGGGACATTGCAGCGGGCGTGGTCATTGTTCGTGAAGCAGGCGGCATTGTTCAGGATTTGGACACAGGTGCTGATGATGTAGTGACAAGCGGCAACTTGCTCTGTTCAAGCGAAAAACTATTCCCAAAATTGAAAAAACTATTGAGCTAACCTAGTTAACTTCTACGACTGCATCAGCGATCCCTGATAGGGCGGCTGCGAACACTGGCGCGCTGAAGTTTTCTAGATCTTCTATGCGTTCACCTATGCCGATGGCATGGATGGGTAGCTTGAATTTATCCGCGAGGGCAACCAGGACACCGCCTTTGGCCGTGCCGTCGAGCTTGGTCATGATCAAGCCTGTGATCCCAGCGGTTTTTTGGAAAGCTTCGGTTTGTAGAAGTGCGTTTTGGCCAACCGTCGCATCCAAAACCAAGATAGAATGGTGCGGGGCGGTGTCGTCTTGTTTTTTGATGACGCGTACAATTTTTGCCAACTCGTCCATAAGCTCTGTGCGGTTTTGCAATCGTCCCGCAGTGTCGATCATCAGGATATCTACGTCCTCCGCTTTGGCGCGACTGATYGCATCATAGACKAGCCCGGATGCATCTGCGCCCAGCGGGGCGGAAACTACGGGTGCGCCAGMGCGTTCGCCCCAAATTTGCAGTTGTTCAACGGCGGCGGCGCGAAACGTATCACCKGCTGCCATCATAACTTTYTTGCCTTCATCGGTATAACGCTTAGCGATCTTGCCGAGAGTGGTGGTTTTACCCGAACCATTTACACCGACAAATAACATGATTTCAGGTTTGGCACCTGTGAGTATAATCGGTTTTTCTAGCGGTGTTAAAACTTCCGCTATTACGTCTGCGAGGGCGATTTTAATTTCAGTGTCTGTAACTTGCTTATCGAAGCGGTCTTTGGCTAATAATGCGGCCGTACGGGTAGCGGGCCCAACACCAAAGTCTGCTGCGATGAGTAAATCTTCCAGATCCTCTAATGCTTCCGCGTCAAGTTTGCGTTTGTTGAAAACGGCGGAAATATTGTCCGACATTTGSGTGGTTGATTTGCTAAGYCCTTTGGAAATGCGGCCAAGAAAACCTTGTTCGCGTTCACTTTTAAGGAGTTTTGCTTGCTCCACTTCCCACACTTTCCGCTCTTGGCGGGCTTTCTCTTCGCGCTCGGCCTGTTCTTTGATTAATTGAGCCTTGAGCTCTTCGCGTTTGGCTTCATCACGGGTAGCCTGCTCGGCTGAAAGGCGCTCAGCTGCGGCCTTTTCTGCGGCGGCTTGTTTTGCAGCTAGTTTTTCTGTTTCGCGGCGTTTTGCGGCGGCATGCTCAACCTGTTCCCGTTCGGCTTTGAGGCGCGCCGCTTCTTCGGCTTGTGCTATTTTRGCGGCTTTAGCTTCGGCGCGTARTTTTGCAGTTTCTTCGGCAATTTTTTTGGCAACTTCTTTGGCCTTTGCCAGTTTTGCCCCTTCTTTTTCTAATTTTTCTAGTTTTTCTAGTTTCGCTAATTTTTCTGCGGCTTGTTTAGCTTGTTTGGCAGCCTCTTTTGCCGCTTTTTCTTCGGCAGCTTTGAGGCGTGTAATCTCTTCTGCTTCCGCCTTTTCGCTAGCCCGTTTTTCTGCGGCTAACCGCTTTGCTTCCTCAGCTTCTTCCTTGGCGCGCGCCGCATCTTCTTCGGCTTTACGCTTGGCGGCTTCTTCTCGCTCACGTTTTTCTTCGACTATGCGTTTAGCGGTTTTTGCGTCTTCTTTAGCTTGGGCCTCGGCCTGCTTGCGTTCTTGTTCTTCTATCCGCGCTTTCTCGGCTTCATTAAGGTGGGCTTCGTCTTGTTCGCGTGCGGCCTTCAAGGCAGCGGCGTTAATAGCGGCCATGCGTTCGGCCATTTGCGCGTCAACTTCGGCCTGTTGTTCAGCCTTTAGTGCAGCCGCTTCAGCCAGCTTTTCTTCTTTGGATTTAAAGCCGAAAGCKCGTTTAAAAAACCCGACTTTTTTCTTCTTTTTTTCGTCTTTATTGTCTTCGGCGCTCACACGAGTTCCCCCAGTAGTTTCCCGTCACCATAGCCTGTAATTCGTACAGAGCGCAACTGCCCAGCAGGTACATTGTGCTGCGGTAATTGCACTGGGGAAAAGTCGGCCAGTCGGGCTAAATTACCCTTTTCAATGAGAGCCAAGTCGTGGCCATATGCACGGGATTTTAAAAATGCATTGCGGGTTTTGTTGCCGGCTTCGCGTAACCGCTTGGCTCGTTCTTTAATCACCGCGCCGTTGACTTGCGGCATCTTGGCGGCAGGTGTGCCTTGGCGCGCCGAATAGGGGAATACATGCAACCAAGCTAAGCTGCATTGCTCGACTAGCCGGATAGAATTTTCAAACATTTCTTCGGTTTCTGTTGGAAACCCTGCAATGATGTCGGCACCAAAGCTAATGTCAGGACGTACACGGCGTAGGCGTTCACAGAGCAAGATAGCATCTTCGCGGCTGTGGCGGCGYTTCATACGCTTGAGAATCATRTTRTCRCCGTGCTGMAGGGARAGATGTAGATAGGGKGTCAGGCGYTCTTCAGTMGCAAACAGGTTGAAAAGCTCATCRTCGACTTCGGCACTATCAATAGACGATAGACGKAGGCGSGGCAGRKCRGGGACGGACTTTAATATCCGYGCCACCAAATTCCCCAGCAAAGGCTTACCGGGCAAATCGTCACCCCAAGAAGATATGTCTACACCCGTCAGAACGATTTCGTTGAAACCTTGTGCCGTCAGGGCGGCTATACGGCGCACAACTTCTTGCGCAGRGACAGAGCGAGAATTACCGCGTCCAAAAGGGATGATGCAAAATGTACAGCGGTGATCACAGCCGTTTTGGATTTGCACAATAGCGCGCGCACGTTCGATGAGCCCACCGGCACGGGATTTGTCCGCAGTCCGTGCTTTCATWATGTCGCTGACATTTACCACTGATTTTGGAGATTTTTTCTTCAGTATGAAACTCTCAGCCGCCATTTTTTCGGCATTGCCAAGCACATGGTTGACCCCGTCCATATTGGCATAGGTTTTTGGCTCTATCTGGGCAGCGCATCCGGTRACAATAATYTTGGAGYYYTTATGTTCGCGAACGGCACGGCGGATGGTTTKCCGYCCTTGACGCACGGCTTCATTMGTCACGGCGCAGGTGTTAATAATGACGGCATCTTTAAGCCCTGCGTCCCGCGCATGCTTAGCCATCACCTCGCTCTCATAAGCATTGAGGCGGCAACCAAGCGTAATCATTTTAACTTCATTTGCCATAAGGCGCTAAATGGGCTTTAAAGGGTCAAACGTCAAGAACAGGGATGCACAATGCATAAACCAATTTTATTTCTTCTTGCGCCGGGGTTTGAGGATCACGCTCGCAGAGAATATTGTCCAGAGTGCGCCGAGATGTGGGGTGTGCTTTCTTATTTTCCGGCAATTAAAGAGGCGATTGAAATTCGGTATGAGACTATCCATCATCCGCGAGGAGGATTGGTGGACTTGCTGGGGGCGGGCAACCACAATTGCCCGACACTCGTATTGCCTAAAGGTACAAAAATTCCAGACCCTGTAAGGGTGAAAACGGCTAATGGGTATGACTATCTGCCCAATGCACGCGACATTGGTATCTATTTCTCCAAACTTTACGGCACACCTGTCCCAAGGGGAAGTTAGTCGTTTTGCTGTGTGGAGCTGAGAATATGTCGTCTTTTCCAACAAGCGTTTCAAAGTTTGGCACGCGATTTTTTCCACGATATTACTTACCAATAAATTTAACTATCTTCGCGCCGAGTTTCATCAAGCGGAATAATTTTTCCTTGGGTACGGTGCGAATGTCATCATACCAATTGGTCATAGTTTCCATAAATCCGACTAGTTCATCTATCTGCTTGCGTTGTGCTACTGTGACTTCGTGGTCGTATTGCGTATTGTTGGCAACTAGTCGCAATAGATGCAAGGTCGGGTCGATTTCGCGTTTTTTCCGGCCCTCAGAAATTCGCAAGACGATTTCCCAGTTGTCTTTGATGGCTTCATAATGATCACGTCGATCACCTAGGATTTGCACCCGGGTAATGAGCCGCCACGCAAGTAATTCTTTTAGAGATGTCGAAACATTAGAGCGTGCAAGGTTAAGTATAACGGCTATTTGCTCTGCATGGAATGAATGTTCTGATAGATATAGCAACGCATGTATCTGCGCCACAGAGCGGCTCACACCCCATTGGCTGCCCATTTCTCCCCAATGAACAATAAACTTTTCGGTTGTTGGGGTTAGTTTCATGACGCAGCTCCTTGATTTCAGTATATTCTGTAATTACAGAAATAGCAGAATGAGAGATATTGTCAAGATGTAGGGTTAGAAGCTGAGAATCAGGTGGGTGGTTTATCGCCCTATTCGTGCGCGAGCCATTTCATCGGCTATGGCGTCTGTGGTACGACCAGTTTCTGTTGCGAGGTCAAATATTTGCCCTAAGGTTTTTTCGATACCTTGCAGTTTTGTCTCAACCCATTCAGGACTGTAATTGCCTTCTATTTCTCCAGCGATATTGATGATACCGCCTGCATTGACCACATAGTCTGGACAGTAGAGAATATCCCGATCTTGTAAGGCTAGCCCTATTTCTGGTGTGGAAAGCTGGTTGTTAGCAGCACCTGCGATGATGTTGGCTTTCAATAGGTTTACGGTTTCGGGATTAAGGATAGCACCGAGTGCACAGGGCGAAAACACATCTGCCGTTTGGGCGTAAATTTCGTCCGGAGCAACTATCTTAGCGCCGAATTCATCGGCAGCATTGTTGGCAGCTTGCTGGTTAATGTCAGTGACTATTAATTTGGCACCTGCGGCATGTAGAAGTCTACACACCGTATAACCAACATGACCAAGGCCTTGAACGGCTATTGTCGCTCCGGCTAGATCCAACCCCCGCTTGTTAGCGGCAAGTTTGATGCAACGAAACACACCGTCTGCGGTGATCGGGGATGGATCGCCAGAGGCGGCATCGCCTTCATCAAGACCCGCAACAAATTTCGTTTTAGTGCGGATAGTGCGCATATCGTCTGTCGTCATTCCAACATCTTCAGCGGTGTAATATGCACCACCTATAGAGTTAATGAATTCGCCGAATTTAGTGAACAACGCATTGCGGTCAAAATCGCCTTCTGGCTTCATGACAACGGCTTTACCGCCGCCGAGCTTAAGCCCAGCCATAGCATTTTTGTAACTCATACCGCGTGATAATCTGAGCACATCGCGTAAAGCTAAATCGGAGTTTTCGTAGCGCCAAAACCGTGTCCCACCAGCTGATGGGCCAAGATGGGTCGAGTGCACCGCAACAAAAGCTTTCAAACCTGTTTCAGGATCATAAAAACTGTGGACACTTTCGTGTTCATCAAAAGAAGGATGTTCAAAAATCGCCATGGTGAATTCCGTTGATTTTATGTTAGTTGAGCATGAGAAGAGCCTGCTAACGAATGAAATATGTAAGAATATTTTTGCAAACTAAGACCATTCCCAGGCAATTAAATTGTGTAGTTCAAGAAATTTAGCAATACGGATTTGTTTTAAAGGAATAAACTAGAATAAAACCATTGAGCATGTTTTATAGTTCCCGCGCACCCGCCGCTGCGGCGCGCAGTATACCGAGTGCTAATGTAGCGCCACTGCCATCACCAATGCCGATCCCTAAATCAAGAAGTGGCTTTTTACCGATACGGTCAAGCAGTGCTTCGTGTGCTGGCTCGACGGTGATATGGGCGGCAATACAATGATCTAATGCCTCTGGATTGAGTGCATGTAAGACCGCCGCCGCTGCGCAAACAGCGTAACCATCGAGTAAAACGGGGATTTTTTGGTGCCGCGCGGCCAGAATAGCACCGACCATACCTGCAATATCACGTCCACCAAAACAGCGCAAAATTTCCAAAGGATCATCCAAAATATCTTTATGTGTTGTTGCTGCCATTTCTACGGCTTCGATATGACGTGCTGCATGTGAGCTGTCGCCGCCGGCCCAATAGCTCGCAGTGCCACCAAACAACCCGCGCGCAATACCTGCCGCAGCTGTTGCAGTGCCAAAGCCGGCACACCCTATAACAATGATGTCGCAATCCTCTGCAACCACTTCCATGCCGTAGGCAATAGCGGCGGCACAGTCACGTTCTAGCAATGATGGTTCAACCCGCATATCTGCTGCTGGTGCTTCAATGCCCATTTCGAAAATTTTAAAGAAAGCTGATTCGGCGCCAGCAATCCCGCGTACAGATGCGCTTCCAGACGATAATGCTGCAATACGGGTTCGAGCGCCTTCTACTGGGTCAGCATCTAGAATATAGCGCGTTACCTGATGCGCACCAATAAATACGCTGACTAAAGGCTTTGATAGTGAAGGTTGATTTGTGCCTTGCCATCGGGCCAGCCATGCTACGGCCTTATCCAAGCGTCCTAATGGTTTTAGGCCAGCCAAGGAGTGATCCAGCTTGTCGGTGACATGCTTTGCAGCTTCTAAATCGCCCGTTGGCAGATTTGTTACGAGCTTTCTTATGTCGTCAAAGGGGTGTGATTTTTTTTGTGTCATTTTTTTCTCTATATCTGTTCAGAACATGTACTCTCTTGGCAATCAACCCCATTTTTGTAAAACCCCCATTTTTGTAGAACATTGTCTAGGTTCAAAATTTCATACATCTGTAACCACATTATACTAGTTTTCACAGAAGTTTAGCTAATGGGCGAGTTTAAGGGATGAAAATGAGTTCAAAATTGATTCGCGACGCTGTTTTTATGACTGTTATTTTCGCTTGTGGTTTTTTTGCACTAACCCAACGCGAGGTTATCTACGAGTTAATCGGAATTTATCCCAGTGATATTGCCCAAGCACGCGCTAACCGTTTGGGTAAAACGAGTGAACCAGCACCAATCGATGCTAGGGCTATGGTCATTACTAGCGGATCAGCTACATCCATAAGTAAATCAATGGATGGGCATTTCTGGGTTGAGGCACAAGTCAATGCATCCAGCATTCGTTTTTTAGTGGATACAGGCGCAAGCGTTGTTGCTTTGACGCCACTAGACGCGCAGCTGTCTGGCATAAATTTGCAGACACTGAAATACACCTCGACCGTTAATACTGCATCGGGTCAAGTCATGGCAGCACCAGTAAAACTGTCTATTGTATCAGTCGGTAATGTCAGTGTACGTGATGTACGCGCCGTTGTAATTAACAAAGGTCTACCGCATTCTTTGCTTGGCATGAGCTATTTAGGAGAGCTGCAAACCGTTGAGGTCAGTAAAGGCGCCATAATTTTGCGCCAATAGTTTCTGCGCCAATAATTTCTGCGCCAATAATTTCTGCGCCAATAATTTCTGCGAAAGAAAACCTTAAACCAGTAATGCTTTGCGCAGCATATTAAGCGCGACCAACAATAAACAGATGCCAAATGCCATGCGCAATTTATTTTGCTGCATATTGTGAGCTGTGCGGACGCCAAGCGGAATGAACAAAAAACTCATACTGGCTATAAGAGCAAAACCCAGTAAATTTACATAGCCTAGCGAGAAGGGTGGGCGGTCTATGACGCCTTGCCCACTGATAATGAACCCGATTGTTGCAGGAATACTGATAAAAATTCCAAGGGCYGCTGCTGTYCCGATAGCGCTATGAATACGCTTTGCGCACAATACCATGAATGTCACACCAAACGATCCAAAGCCGATACCCATAAGTGAGCACAATGCACCCAGTGTAAACCCAATTGGCGGTGTCACTGCGTTCACAGGCACCTTGTCGGCTAGTCTCCAATCAGGTCTGCCAAAAATAAGTTGTAARGCTATGAGACTGGCCAGACCGCCAAATATCAGCGTTAACATTGCRCMCGATAAATGTTTTGCCAATACAGCAGCCGCGAACAGTGCGCCAATACCAATCCAGACACCCCAACTCACCAATATTTTGGAGGGTGTATTCCCTGGCCAGATTAAATTCCAATCCACAGCACCGTGTTTGTTATGTCCGAAGGCTGACCGTAATGATGTTACGATGATAGTCGCCGACGATGTAGCCACTGCGGTGTGCATAATGACCTCATTTGGATATCCTAGTGCACTGAATGTGTAGTAAAGCGCAGGCACAATTATCGCACCGCCGCCAATCCCAAATAGCCCGGCACTAAAGCCAGCGGCGCCGCCAACGACCATGAGAGCGGCTACAAAATAGAGTATCTGTGCATCCATTAGACGGCCCTCTTTTTTGCCTGCACTAGGGCATCATAGGCATATTCTATGCGCCGCGATGTTGATAGCGATCTATCCGCTTCGCTCAGACACCGACGCCACAATCGGGCCCCTTTTTCACCGTGGAATAACCCCATGATATGACGTGTCAGAGCTTTGACCGTTGGGTCGGTATCTTCAATTCTTTCGCCATAGGCAATTAGGCTTTGAACGACATCGCCCCGGGTTATTTGACCGGGTGTTGCCCCGAAAAACATTTCGTCGACGCGGCTTAATATCCACGGATTGTGGTATGCTGCGCGGCCTAGCATGACACCGTCGAGCACATTTCCGTCCGGTGTGGGCATTTCAGCCTTGGCTTGCTCAAGCGTTTGCAAACCGCCGTTTAGCACAAGCGTTAAATCAGGAAATTCGGTTTTCATGGCTCGCGCTAAATCATATTCCAGCGGTGGCACGGTACGGTTTTCTTTGGGGCTAAGCCCTTTGAGCCAAGCCTTACGCGCATGAATTATGAAATGCTTGCAGCCAGCTGTGCGCACGACATCCAAAAATTTGGGCAATGTTTTTTGCGGAATTTGTTCGTCGATGCCAACCCGGCATTTAATCGTAACGGGAATATCAACGGCCGCTTGCATTGCTGCAAAGCATTCTGCCACCAATTTAGGTTCTGCCATTAAACTAGCCCCGAACCGTCCTGCCTGCACGCGGTCAGAAGGACAACCAACATTTAAATTGATCTCTGCGTAACCATAGTCAGCACCTATCCGAGCAGCTTGCGCCAACTTAGCAGGGTCAGAGCCGCCAATTTGCAAAGCTACAGGGTGTTCTTCGGGGTGAAACCCCAGTAAATACTCCCGATTGCCGTGGATAACTGCATCTGCCACGACCATTTCGGAATAMAGCAATGCCTGCTTAGACAACATCCTGTGAAACATACGACAATGCCGGTCCGTCCAGTCCATCATTGGTGCGACAGAAAATGTAAATGGCTGACTTTTCATAGTTCTTTGACTAAATTGTTTGCGTTAAATGCTAAATAGGAAAGTCCTATTAAGTATTTGCATTCTCAACCATCAGTGTTGTTAGTATATTAATTTTACTGCAAGTCGTTGCAAGAGTGTCAGTAAAAGGGACGTGGTAAATTTGCAACAATTATTAAGAAAAATGTGTTCCATGTACTTTTAGTAATGTTTTCGCTTGAGCGCCGTACATTTGTGCGGCTATAAGCTCACCAGAGTACGGGATGAATCCGTAAAAATGATATGAACTAGTTCAAAGGGGATTTCCATAATGAACATTTTAAATAAAACACGCTTACTCCAAACCTCAGTCCTGAGTGCGGTGATGATAGCTGGCTTTTCTATGCAGGCTTATGCACAAGAAGCTCCTGCTCCAATCGAGGTGGAAGAAGCAGACGCGGTAGACGCAGCCGATGAAGTCGATGATTACGTTATTGTAACTGGATCGCGCATTCGTCGCCCTGAGTTGGACACGATTTTCCCAACTACAGTCGTTACTTCAGAAGCTTTAGAGAAAAGTGCATTTACGAATATTGCTGACGCCTTAACGGAAATCCCTGCTTTTGGTGGTGGTATTGACCCTAATGGTAATCAGGGATCCAATATTGGTTCAAACTTCGTTGATTTCCTTGATTTGGGCGTACAAAGAACTTTGACAGTTGTTAATGGTCGTCGGTTTGTTACCTCAGATGCTGGCGGAAGTGGTTTGTCTGTTGACTTTAACGTTATTCCAATTGCTCTTGTAGAGCGTATTGACACCATTGGTGTTGGCGGCGCGCCGATCTATGGTGCTGACGCGATTGCTGGTACGATTAACGTTATTTTGAAAGATGATTTTGAAGGCCTTGAAGGAACTGCTCTATACGGCGAAACTAGCCGTGGTGATGCAGACCGTTCGCAATTTCAAATTGTTGCAGGTGTGAATTCTGATGATGGTCGCGGAAATGTGACATTTTCAGTAGAATATTTTAAGCAAGATGGTGTTGCGGTTTTAGATCGCGCGGATATATTTACGGATGATCCATTTGTGTCAGAGGTGCCTGTTGGAACAGCAGGGTTTACTGATATTGATGCGGATGGCGATGGAACCCCTGATGGCGTATTCCGGGTGTTTAACCAAGCTGGTGGCGCTGGTCAAAACGTACAGCTTTTCACAAATGGCGGCGTAATTTCACCATCGCGTTTAGTTTTGCCGTCTATCGGTCTTGGTGGATTTGGTGGCGATTTTTACCAGTTTGCCGATGATGGCAACTTGGTTGACTATGTACCTGGTACGAGTATCCCGGGACAAAGTCTGTTTTTCGCCCAAGGCGGAAACGAGTATGATTTCTTTGATGAAGTTCGCCAAATTCAATCCCCGCTTGAACGCATAAATTTCGGTTCAACCGTAAAATATGACATTAACAGTGCGATGACGTTTAGGGCTGATGTGCAGGTGGCTAACACCAAGGCTGATGAACTAGTTAATCAAGGTGGTTTTCAAACATTTGCTTTTGACGGTACTCCGAACAATGATGTTAGCGGTGCGTTGCAAATGTCTGTTTCCAATCCATTCTTAACGGCTCAGGCTCGGGACGTTTTGATAAATGATATTGGTTTTGCTCCTACTGATACTTTCTTCCTCTCGCGGTTTAATAATGACCTCCTTGATGGTGGTAAACGTGATTCAGAGACAAATCTTTGGAGAATTTCTGCCGGAGTTGACGGAGAATTTGAGTGGTCTGGAAAGACTTTCTTTTGGGATGTTCATGGGGTTGCTGGACAATCAACGAATAGAACATCTAACGCTCTACTTAACGACTTGCGGTTCTTAAATGCAATTGAAGCCTATAGTCTGACACAGACGGATGTTGATGATATTGCCGCAGCAGGTAATAATCCAATTGGCTCTGCTGGCGATATTGTTTGTCAAGTGCAGCGTGATTTAGGTGTTATTTCAACCGGCAGTCGTGTTTTAAGTAATTCTGCTTTCACATCTATTCGTGGAGTGCAGAGTGGCTCTGGTGTCGTTGATCAGACTTTTGACGATATCAACGCTTGTGCGCCATTGAATTTATTTGGAGACGGTAACGGGTCAGTTGCAGCACTGGATTATGTAGTGCAACGCGGCGTGTCACTAAATGACTTTGAACAGAGAGTTTGGGCCGCAAACTTTGGTGGTGAGTTGTTTGATGCACCAGCGGGCTCTGTTCGGTTCAATGTTGGTTATGAAACACGTCACGAAGTGGCATTGTTTGCTAGCAGTGGTGCTTTAGAAGTTGGTTTGGGACGTGGCTCTGCTACTCCTGATACTGGCGGGTCGTTTACCAGTAACGAGTTTTCTGGTGAGATATTCGTACCGGTTGTTTCGCCTGATATGAACATTCCGTTCCTTCACTCGGCTAGTGCTGAGGGCTCAATTCGTGAGATTAGTAATAATCTAGCTGGTGATGCGACAGTTTGGACAGTTGGGGGCGATTTCTCTCCAATTGAAACGCTGACTATTCGCGGCAATAGAACGCGGTCTGTACGTGCACCATCTCTAACGGAGTTGTTCTTACCGATTGTATCAACATTTAGCTTTGCATCCGATCCATGTGATTCTCGCTTTATTGGTGATGGTCCAAACCGGGCAGCCAATTGTGCTGCAGTAGGCATTTCGCAACCATTTACTTCGAATGTTGTAAATGCTACGGCGCAAGGCCGCACTGGTGGTAATCCAAATTTGAATAATGAAACAGCGGATGCTTGGACCTTGGGTGCAGTGTATCAGCCAGATTATGTTTCTGGATTAACGGTTACCGTTGACTACATTAACATCAAAATTGATGACCTTATTGGTGCTAGAAGTTTAAATCAAAATATGGAAGCCTGCTTCGATGCGGATACATTTGACCCTAATTCTACGGCGTGTGCATCTTTCACACGTGATTCTGCGGGTCAAGTCTCTGATTTCTTGTCAGGTCAAGCCAATTCAGATAGTTCTGAGAACCAGTTCTTAAATATAAGAGCTGACTATGGATTCGATGTAGCAGATGCATTGTCTTTGTTAGGCGGAAAAAATACCTCTGATCTTGGTCACTTTAATATTGACGTAACAGCCTTTCACGTTATTGAGCGCGCACAAATTGTTGATGGCGTAACGCTTGATAATACAATCGGTGGGTTTGCTGATCCACGCTGGTCAGGTACGGTTGATTTAACTTATAATGTTGCTGGTGCACGGATTTTCTGGCGCACATTATGGCAAGATCGCAATTTGTGGAGTCCATCAGGCAATAATTACTTTGCTGACGCAAATGATAAGCTTATCTCAAGTGTTGGCGGGCGTTTAATGCATAATGCGTCTATTTCATACGATTTATCTGAATTAACGGATAGTTATGATAAGCCTATTGTCCTTCAGTTTAACGTTGACAATGTGTTTAACCGTAAAGTTGGTCGCGGTCTTCGTGAACAATTCGGTAATTTCAATAACGCTGAAGTTTTGGGTCGCCGTGTCACAATGCGTGTACGCGCCTCTTTCTAAAACAGACTTAAATGTAATTGTGAAGCGGCCTCCTTTGGGGGCCGCTTTTATCGTATTCAGAGAACGAACGAGTTTTATTATTCCCTTTGACCCTTTTTACGTATAAGTACTTCGAGAAGGTTAGGAATTGAATTGTAACTAAATCAAACTGTAAAGCGGAGTAAAACGTGCTAACTCAATATTTTTCAGACAAGAGTTTTAATATACTGCTTCTAGGTACACTACTTTTATTATTAGCTGTTCCCAGTAATAAATCTTACGCGCAAACGGTAGCGCAAGAGATGAAAACTACCATGGCTGATTGTCGGAGAATAGAAAACAAGGAAGTTAGGTTAAATTGCTATGATAAAACGGCGGAAGTTTTCTCTAATGAGAATGCTTCACCAACTATTGAAGACAATTCCCAAGAAACAAAGGAATTTGGTCTTTCAACGCCAACTCCCAAACCGTCAAATGGATTGTTTAGTAAAGTTCGAAATAATATTCGCAACCGTATGAATACAAATAAGAAACAAGATAGTGAAACCCCCAAAAACGTAATTATAAAGATTATTAAAACTACCGAATTTGGCTATAAGAAAACTAAATTCTATTTAGAAAACGGGCAAATMTGGAAGCAAGTTGATAGTCGATCAATCCGTATAAATAAAAAGTCACTCAACAACGCACATATAAGTAAAGCTGCCTTAGGCAGTTACCTGCTAAGGATTAACGGTAAAGGGACTGCGATTCGCGTTATACGGGTTAAGTAGTACTTTTTAGAACGGTTTTAGGTAGGTCATACGATCATGACTTCATTGGAATTTGAATTTTCCTAATACATATCTAGATCGGCGGTTATATTTCCTGTAATAATGTGTTTCGTTAATTCTACTTTTTTTGCCTATGTATTGACCCTGAATATATTCAGAATGTTTCGCTGGGTTAAGACTAATTAAAATTTAGCGGCAACCTCTAAACTGCTGAGATAATAAGATTATCGAGCAAGCTTACCATTTGGGTCGCAAGGTATATAGATGGAGTTTGTTGTTCTTGTGGCTAGTTTGCAGGCGTAAATATGAGTGCTTGCAGTTTAATTAGCTGGTGTACCTGACACCAAAGAACACTGTTCGTGGACGTGCCGGAAAATAGCGGTGATTACCAAATGCAAAGTCGGCACGGTCTGCGTAGGCGGCGTTSAATAAATTATCTATTCGGCCGTACAGGCTGAACTGTTTTGTGAGTTCATAATTGCCGCGCAAAGTAAAAGCATTTTGCCCCGGATATTTTGCCGTGTTTCCYGGATCTGTATAATASTYACCCACATGTYGCCACTTRAGGGAAAGCYGCGCAGCTKTGGAGGGCGCGATTGTTACTTGCATAAACCCGAGSGTGTTAGGCGCCGTATCYACTTGGTCGCCGTCGTTTATTGAACTGGACGGCGAACCGACAATATCGGTGAAAGCATAGGTGTGGTTTGCAAGGGTRAARCCGCCAGATAATTCAATGKTGTTAGTAACAGGCGTATCGAAGCTAAACTCTATRCCTTTGTGATTGGTTTTTCCGTCWATGACATTAAACCCGTTCGCATTTCTGAAGAAGAAATTGTCTTTGCSCATGGCAAATACGGCTAACTCGAAATTGAGTTGGGACAGGTTRCCTTTTAGRCCAAATTCCAGAGAATCCAAGGTTTCGGACTTTATATCGCCCGGTGTTTGACCCWRTTGCAGGCTGTAGGCATCTGTGACTTGTGGYGCTCTTGCACCGCGWGCATACCGRCCATATGCCGTCATATTMTCGCTAAGGGCGTGSGTGATGCCGATTTTGGGKGTTASCGTAAAGAAACCGTCCTTGCGGTCAGGGATGCGTATGAAGCGCCCAAAATTGCCGTCRTCAATATTGTTGTGATAMTTATAATTTGTGTAGTCGGCGCGCGCACCAATATTTATTTTTGTGTGCGMGCTYAAAGAATACCAAGTCTGCACATAGGGCGAAAGAACGACGGCTTTAACCTCATAATCGAAGTGTTCGCCTTGAATGAAAGAAAACACGCCGGGCCCGGGTTGGTATTCGTGTAAAAACCCTTTGGTATATTCACTGTCAAATCCAAGCGTATAGCCGCTGGCATTTGAGCCGTTTGTATAAGACGCTAAGAGCCCAATGCTTTTGTGCCCGCTGTCTTCCAGAGCYTTGCCCGGTACRAAATGKCGGCGAAATGATAGATCTGTCCARCGCGCGTAAGGGATGAGGGAAATKCGTGTGTTTTCATCAATAGTTTTATTTAAATGCACAGCTATACGGGCAGATTGACCATCCCTAAAAGCCTCTGGGTTAGGGTTCGTAAGTGCCAAAGCCTTGTCTTTATAGGCATCYACRCCTTGTATRAATCCAGCAGTTTCTTGATTGAGGTTTTGRAATGTAGCCAGTGTTTTYACTGCCCATTTACCCAYATCCATATCATGGCGCACTTGTAGTTTTTGCTGGTCAAAACCTGAATTAGCACGAAAGCCAGGRTCRTGAGAAAAATTAGCWGCAATGCGGTAGCGTCCCGATAATRCACKACCACTYAATGATGTTTKTAACCGTACATAGCCGTCATCATTGCCAAGAAKATCAAATGACAAATCACGGGTCTCTGACGGTRTTTGKGATAAAATATTKATAAGRCCGTGCACCGCATTAGAACCGTAAARCACACTACCTGGYCCTTTAGTAACCTCTACGCCGCCTGCGATTTCCAGAGCGCCYTCAAACARWCCGTTKACGTTGGAAAACCCGGCGGCRCGTAASGGTACACCGTCTTCYARGTAWAGAAATGAKCCMGCCCCAGCGCCGCCWGTTAGGACAGGTGAGCGAATAGCTGTAAGATGTTCTTGGCCACTATTTCTGTGTATGTTAACGCCYGCYAYYTSRTTGAGCAATTCAGCGGGGTGGACGGGCGCAGTTAGCTGCAAATTCTCTATGCCTAAAACGGAAACACTCCCCGCATAATCCTGCGCCTGAATAGGGTGGCGGGTTGCTGTCACGATAATTTCATCTTCACGAGCAAAACTTGGCTGAGCAAAGTGGACACCAAAAACACAAATGGAGAGGGCTGTGTAAATTTTCATATTACTGTTCATAAGTGCAGTAACCACGAAGCGCTTAATAATGCAAAGAAAATAAAAATACCTGTCAGTGGGGTGGTCAGGACGTTGCAGAATATAAGTTTTGGCGATCAGTATTGTAATTACTGTACATCTTGTTATTCTTGGCTTCATATTTAAATTTTAAGGGGGGGGTATGAAACACTTTACACTCGGATTGTCGGTTCTGATGGGGCTTATGTTGCTTGTTATTGGGACTCGTGCTGATGCACGACCTTTGAAATTGGAAGATTTTTTAGAGTATGAATCTGTTTCTAATCCGCAAATCTCACCAAATGGAACACAAATTATCTATACTAGGCGTAGAGTAGACCAACTTAAGGACCGACAGGTTTCAAGTCTCTGGATTATGAATGTTGACGGAACGCGCAAGCGCCAACTTACAAAAGGTGGTGGGGCGTTATGGTCTCCGGATGGCACACGGATTGCCCTTGTTCGTCAAGATGAAAATGAAAAACCCCAAATATTTGTTCGTTGGATGGATGCTGAAGGTTCTATGACACAAATTACACACGGAGAGTTTGGCCCACGCGGTATGTCTTGGTCGCCTAACGGAAAGCATATTGCCTTTTTAGCCCGTGTTCCCAACAAGACTGACTGGACTATTAAACTGCCGGCCAAGCAGAAAGGGGCAAAGTGGACCGAAGATCCCAATATAATCGATACACTTCATTACCGTCAGGATCGGGTTGGCGATTATAACCAGAGCCATGACCATATTTTTGTTGTACCGTCAGGCGGGGGAACGTCCCGGAAAATTACCAGTGGAGACTGGAATGTCGGGGCTCGCGGAATTGGTGCTATTGCATCCTCCGCACGGCTCAGTTGGTCCGCGGATAGCAGTAAGATCGCTTTTGACGGAAATAATAATGAGGATTGGGAAAAGAATTTTTTCGTGTCTCATATTTATACTGTTGATGTAAAAACGCTCGAGATAAATCAGCTTACTCAAGGAAATGGTACTTGGACATCCCCTAAGTTTTCCGATGATGGTAACGATATAGCGTATTTAGGCTTTCCTGACCGCGATTTGGCCTCCCCATTTTCCGATGTGTGGGTGATGCAGGCAAATGGTGGTAATCAGCGTGTGCTGACGAAGGATTTGGATAACAGTCCTGCAGGTTTACGTTGGGCAAAAAAAGGATGGGGGGTTAATTTTATGCTCGCCAGCCGCGGAAATATTAATCTCTATTCTGTGTCCGAATCAGGTGATGTCACAGCATTGACCAAGGGTACTCATGTCATTGGCGTGTCATCTGTAAGCGATAATGGTATTGCTGTAGGAACCAAATCCAGCTTCGTAAAATCTGGGAATATTGTTCGCTTTAATGAGCGTAATGGACGGCAAGAGCAGCAATTAACTGATGTAAATGAAGATATTTTTTCTGATGTCGATTTTGGTAGTGTTGAAGAAATTTGGTATGATTCTTCCGATGGTGCACGGGTTCAGGGCTGGATTGTCAAGCCACCAGAATTCGACCCGACAAAAAAATACCCACTTTATCTCAGTATTCATGGCGGGCCATTTGCCATGYATAATGTTGGGTTTTCTATGTCACGTCTGGAGCAAGCCGCAAATGGGTATGTCGTGGTTTATACTAACCCGAGGGGGTCAACGGGCTATGGTCGTGCATTTTCCAATGCGATTGCAAACGCATATCCCGGACGGCGTGATTTTGATGATTTGATGGCTGGTGTCGATGCGACCATTGCCAAAGGATATATTGATACGGATCGTTTGTTTATAGAGGGCTGTTCAGGTGGCGGTGTATTGACAAATTGGGTTGTGAGCCAAACGGATCGTTTTGCGGCCGCGGTGGCACGTTGTACTGTTACGAATTGGATTTCTATGGCAGGTACGACAGATGTAAACGGTTGGGCAAATGCATTTTTTGAAAAGCCATATTGGGAGGATTCTACAGACTGGCTGGCACATTCGCCTCTGATGCATGCGCATAAAGTGAAGACACCGACGCTTTTCATGACCGGAGACAAAGATTTACGGACACCGATTGCACAAGCTGAGCAATATTATAATGCTTTAAAGCAACTTGATGTGCCGACAAAACTGATCCCTATGCGAGGGGAGTATCACGGTACAGGCTCGATACCGTCCAATTGGTTGCGTACCCAGCTTTATATCCGTAAATGGTTTGATGAGCACGGCCCGAAGAGTGAGACCGCAGATTAACTGGACGTACTGCAAACGCTTTAGTTAATGTTGGAAGGGTGAAAAGTGGCTCCGCAAGCAGGACTCGAACCTGCGACCCATTGATTAACAGTCAATTGCTCTACCAACTGAGCTATTGCGGAATATTCACTTTGTCTTCCCTGTCGGGTCAAAGACCCTCCACGCCTCTTGTTATCAAGGTCGTGCCTATTAACACTAAGATRCKYRGCGCGACAATAGTTATTTTACCTCATACTGAAGTTTTTTCCAAGCCCTTTARCGGTCTTGAWATYCAGGCAAAAAAAAGGGAGCTCGAAAGCTCCCGAAGGTGTTAGGTGAATGGTGGGGYGTCTTCAAGAGAAGACTTCTCGCTTATTAACGAAGTTGGTTAAAATAAAGTTAACCTGWGYATTTATTTTTAGATTTGATTCAGATTARTGAATCMTTTGGTAATCTASATTAAYAAAAACYTTAGTGCCCACCGCCTAAAATTCCRGTTTTTACGGAATAATCTACGGCAACCTGATATTCAGGGTCGTCGTTTGCRTCTATCATYAACTGACCTGCACGCTTYAAGAGCTTGTGACAATCATGGGTGAGRTGTCTGAGTTGAATGACTTTACCGCGCGATTTATATCTAAAGGCTAGGTTTTCAATGGCCTGTAAAGCAGACTGGTCGACAACCCGGCTGTTCATGAAATCAACAATAACATGGTCGGGGTCATTATCCGGGTCGAACAGTTCTGCGAAACTTTCTATGGAGCCAAAGAACAGTGGCCCTTCGAGATTATATATTTTTGTTCCGTCGTCAGTTGTCTCTACCCGAGCCATAGTACGGGTGGCAGTGCTCCACGCAAAGGCCAGTGCTGAAACAATAACGCCGACAATTACCGCAATGGCCAAGTCAGTCATTACGGTTACCACAGTCACCAAAATGATCACGAGGGCATCGGTTAGAGGGATTTTTTTCATGATCACCAAGCTACGCCAGGCAAATGTCCCGATCACGACCATGAACATCACGCCGACCAACGAGGCCAGGGGAACACGCTCGATAATGCTCGAACCAAATAAGATGAATCCCAGCAAGAACAAGGCCGCGGTTACACCGGACAAGCGTGTGCGRCCACCGGATTTAACATTGATCATAGATTGGCCRATCATGGCGCAACCGCCCATGCCGCCAAAGAACCCTGTGACTGTGTTGGATATACCTTGTGCCAAGCATTCTTGAGACGTACCGCCACGTTTGTTGGTCATCTCGCCGACCAAATTTAAGGTCAGCAGACTTTCGATTAGGCCAATAGCGGCAAGAATTAGTGAATACGGAAAGATAATCACAAGCACATCCCAAGCAGCTTGGAATTTGTCCGCGCCGCCAGCTTCCATAAAGTCCTTTAAATACGGAATGTGAAAACTTGGCAGGCCGCCTTTAATAGACCCCATAGAACCAACGTCCGGCACATTAATCCCAAAGCCAATAACTATGGCYGCTGTGATAACAATCCCGGCGAGGGGCGCAGGAACAATATGGGTAATTTTGGGCATAACCCAAATAATGGCCATGGTCAGCCCGACAAGGCCGAGCATGGTGACCATCATTACCGCGTCCATCCAAACTTTGGCGCCCTCGGGCCCGGCTTTAAACATATCTAATTGCGAGCTAAAGATCACGATAGCCAGCCCGTTTACAAAGCCTAGCATAACCGGATGCGGCACCAGCCTAATAAATTTACCCAGATGAAACACGCCTGCCAATATCTGCAAAATGCCCATCAAGACCACGGTCGCGAACAAATATTCGACCCCGTGGTGCAAAACCAACTCAACCATGACAACGGCCAGCGCACCGGTGGCACCGGATATCATTCCCGGTCGGCCACCAATAAGCGCAGTGATGAG
>NVTC01000014.1 GCA_002732905.1 Robiginitomaculum sp. | reverse complement strand
ATCGAACATCGGCGCTTGCAATACCGTAAAGCCGTAGCTTAGTATCAATCAACAAAGGTGAGCAAACTCTCTCTTAGTGCAGACTTAAATCTGTGCCATAAGCGCTGACGTCAGACAGTGAGTTATATCAGTCAGGATTTTGCCAATGTTGTAGATAATTATCCGGATGTTTTTACAAGAAAGTTTAATTTGGCGGAAGATACGAATGTCGTTATTTGTGACCTTGAGGCCATACGAGCCAACCGTGCTTTTCAAAACAAGATGTTGAGCAATTTAGGACGTACAAAAGGACTTGTCAGTCAGGCTAATGTAGAGCTTGGGCTCTTGGAAAAGGTCAAAGAAAAGCTGGGGGCAATACAATGATTCTACGATCACTCACAAAACACGTAAAAGACCAAAATTGGTTCGCGGTCGGTCTTGATTTTTTCATTGTTGTGTTTGGTGTGTTTATTGGACTTCAAGTTTCAAACTGGAACGAGGCACGGCAAAGTCAAAATTTGGCGGAAAACTATATTGAACGCCTACAGACGGATATTGGCTTGGAGCAGGCGCTTTGGGGCAAGGCGACAGACTATTTCGGTACGGCTCGTGATTACGGAAACATTGCACTGGACGGATTTTCTGCGCCGCTCGAAAGTTTGGACGAACAGTTTTTGATTGCCCTTTATCAAGCCAGCCAAGTTTGGTATGTTGCACCGAACCGGGCCACATTTGACGAGCTGCAATCAACTGGAAGGATTGTCAATATACGTGATGAGAAGCTCCGCACCATATTGTCCAATCATTATCTTCGCGGTGGCCAGACGAGTTTTACTCTTAACCAAACAAGCCAATATCGCCGCATTGCCAGATTATATATGCACCAAACTGTGCAAGCCCAAATTCGTGAAAATTGCGGTGATAAATGGGTCACGGATGTAAATAATTTTTATTATGTCCTACTCCCAAAGGCTTGCGAAATAGACATTGCTGAGGAGGCTCTAAAAGCTGAAATCGCTCGGCTACACAGTAATGTAGAAGTTCAGCAGGAACTGAGATTTCATCTCAGTGTATTGGGTGCGCAATTGGGTGTGATTGGTAATGCCACCGACACAGCAACCGCCACTTTGGAAAAACTGAATGAGGTGCAACAATGATCTTCCGCTGCATAATAAAACATATCCTAGATCAAGAATGGAGCCGTGATAGCCGTTCGGTGTTTCGGTTTTCTTATTTATGTAAATATAAGAACACCACAAAGGAAAGCACATGAAAACGAACACACAAAAACTAAAAGCGAAATCTAAAATGGGGTTTTGGAAATGTTGGGCTATGACGGTTGGTGTCATGATTGGTTCAGGTGTCTTTATGTTGCCTGCCTTACTGGCGCCCTATGGTTCACTTAGTTTTCTGGGTTGGCTGTTGACCAGCGTTGGCGCCATAACCATAGCCTTGGTGCTTGGACGGTTAGCGAGCCGCACTGAAAAATCAGGCGGTTTTTATGTGTATACGCAAGAGGCCTTTGGTGATCTTACCGGCTTCATTGTTGCTTGGGGGTATTGGCTGTCCATAGTTTTTGCTACCACCGCGATTACGGTTGCCTTTGCGGGGTATTTGGGAGCAATAGTTCCGTCGATTGGGGCCAGTACTGTAATGCAGGCTGTAGTCGCCGTTGTACTCACATGGACATTGATCGCTATCAATATTAAAGGTGTCGGCGCTGGGGCCAGTGTACAGTTGTTGACAACAATATTAAAACTCGTGCCGCTTGTTGTCATAATTCTGCTCGGTGTTACTGCGGGAAGCACGGATAATATTCCGCCCTTTAATCCGGGTAATAAGCCAGTCTTAGGGGCGATTTCGGCAGTAGCCTTGCTAACTATGTGGGCATTTCTGGGCATAGAGGCAGGTACAGTAGCGGCGGCGGATGTACACAATCCGAAACGGACGATTCCGCGCGCGGTTGTCGTGGGCACACTGACGGCAACCTTTGTCTATATAGCTGCTACTGCAGCGGTTATGATGCTCGTTCCGATGGATATGCTGGAGACATCACAGGCTCCTTTTGTTGACGCTGCGGCCAAGCTTGGGCCATGGGGCGGTACATTTATTGCTCTTGGTGCACTGGTGGCAACTGCCGGGGCTGCAAATGGCAATATTTTATTGTCGGGGCAAATGCCTCTGGCCGTTTCTCTTGACGGGCTTGCACCGAAATTTTTAGCGCGTAGAAATGCCAGTGGAGCACCCGTGACGGCTTTAGTGTTATCTGCAGTTATATCAACCGTGTTACTCGTGTTCAATTATTCGGATGGTTTGCTCGCTGCATTTACTTTTCTGATTTCCATGTCAACTCTTTGCTTGCTACTGCCTTATATGCTGTCTGCCATAGCGGAATTACGCATTTCGTGGCGCAGCGCGAAAGGGTGGGCCAGTGTGGCCCTGCTCGCTGTTGTTTATTCTGCAGTTGCTATCCTTGGCTCGGGCCTCCAAATCATTATTTGGGGTGTAGTTCTATTTTTGATGGGCTTGCCAATATATTATATGACCAAGTATCGCCCCAATACCTCAGAATAAATAAGTGAGATAAATGATGTCTGGAAAAATTTTGTATAGAACAATTGGTGCACTAATTGGTTGGGCTACGCTGATTGCGCAATACTTTCTTGTGGTGAGCGGAGGCGAGCACGCAAATTTAGCTGCGGCCACGATCAGTTATCTTAGCTATTTTACCATCTTGACCAATTTTTTGGTGGTCTTGGCATTTACTGCGCCGTTGTTGGTGCCGACAACAAAACTGCATAGGTTTTTTACAAAGCCTGCTGTGCGCGCAGCGATAGCGCTGTATATTTCATTCGTTGCCGTTGTGTATCACATCATGCTGCGGGATTTATGGGATCCGCAAGGCTTGCAACTTGTCACCGACATAGCGCTGCACACCGTGCTACCCATACTGTATTTTCTTGACTGGGTTTTCTTTTCTCCCAAGCGTGCTCTGCGGTTTGCCCATATACCGTATTGGTTGATTTATCCGACCGTTTACGGTGCTTATACGATTGTTCGCGGCGCGCTCAGCGGAATTTACCCTTACCCGTTTTTAAACGTTTTCGAGCTTGGCTTGGTTGGGGTAGGCATCAATATGATTGGGTTTTTGGCGCTTTATGGTGTCGGCGGGGCTGTCTTTATTGCACTTGGGCGATTTTTACCAAACTCTAAAGAAAGTACGACAGGTGAAGCACTCAGTTAAAGCCCCTTGCTAAATCTGTTATTTTAGGCTTTATACGGATTTTTACAGGATATTTGGCTTATGGGCCACCAGACATCAGTGGATACGGCAAAATCGGATAAAGCCGAGAGCAACAAAACCGCGAATACGAAAACTCTTTTTATCAAGACCTATGGCTGTCAGATGAATGTCTATGATAGTGAACGTATGCGCGATGTGCTCGCACCCGTGGGCTATGTGCCTGTGGATAGTCCCGACGGTGCCGATTTAGTGGTGCTGAACACTTGCCATATCCGCGAGAAAGCGGCGGAGAAAGTTTATTCCGAACTTGGCCGTATCCGTAAGCTCAAAGAGAAAAAAGAAGCTGCCGGCGGCACTATGAAGGTCGCCGTAGCCGGGTGTGTGGCCCAAGCTGAGGGCGAAGAGATTATGCGCCGTGCGCCTGTCGTGGATTTGGTTCTCGGCCCGCAAAGCTATCATAAATTGCCCGAGATGATTGCAAGAGTTAGCAGGCAGTTGGGCGAACGCCTAGAGACGGATTTTGATACGCAAGAGAAGTTTGATTTGATGCCGCAGACTAGGACAGTTGATGGCCCTACGGCATTCCTGACCATACAAGAAGGTTGYGATAAATTTTGCACATTTTGTGTYGTRCCTTATACGCGCGGYGCGGAGTTCTCCCGMCCCGTYGACCAAATTGTCGCTGAAGCAAGAGCCTTGATTGCGCAAGGAGTGCGCGAGATCACATTGCTCGGTCAGAACGTCAATGCTTACCACGGGGATGCACCGAAATTAGAGGGCGACGCCATTTGGGGGCTTGGCCAGTTAATCCGGCATCTGGCAAAAATCGGCGGGTTGGATAGGCTGCGCTATACTACATCCCATCCCCGCGACATGGACGACGCGTTGATTGAGGTTCACAAAGACGAACCTACATTGATGCCGTATTTACATTTGCCTCTACAAGCGGGCAGTGACCGAATACTCAAGGCTATGAACCGAGGGCATACTTATGCCGAGTTTAAAGACTTGGTGGCAAAAATACGGGCCGCAAAACCGGAACTGGCTTTGTCGTCTGATTTCATTGTTGGCTTTCCGGGCGAGAGTGAACTGGACTTTAAACGTACCTTAGAGGCCGTCGAAGAAATCGGCTTCGCATCTTCGTTCAGCTTTAAATATTCTGCCCGCCCCGGAACGCCCGGTGCGGCTTTGCCCGGCCAAGTGCCGGAAGACGTTAAGTCTGAACGTTTGGCTCGCTTGCAAAAACTGCTAACCAGCCAGCAATTGGCCTTTAACAAAAGCCTGCTCGGTAAAACGCTTTCCGTATTGGTTGAGGGTACTAGTCGCGGTGAAAATGAACTGTTTGGCCGCGCACCCTACTTACAAGGCACGCATTTTACAGGCGACGAAAGTTTAATAGGACAAGTTGCTTTGGTAAAAATTACAGACGCAGGGCAAAATTCCCTTCGTGGTGTTTTAGAGGGAGGGGAACTTGTTGATGGCTAGAGGTAAAACTGAAATCATAGAATTTGCCAATGTGGATTTGGTACGTGAACTCACTGGCCCTGGCCATGTCAATCTGGCGCTGATCGAGCAAGCATTCGATGTTTATCTAGAGGCACCCGGATCCAGCGTTGTTATTAATGGTAATGCCAAAGCCCGYGCCCGTGCAGCAGGCGTCATCAAAGAAATTTATGAGCGGCTAGAAACTGGTTGGCCCTGCACCCGCGCGGATATAGAAAGCCTGATAATGGGACAAGGTGAAGGCAATTTCGCTCAATCAGATATAAGCCAAGTTATTCCAGTGCCGCGCCGCAAACCCATCGTGCCTAAGACCAAGCACCAAGGCGACTTCATAACCGCAATGCGTGAAAACACTATCACATTTGGTGTTGGTCCTGCGGGTACGGGTAAAACATTTTTGGCTACGGCTTATGGTGCGTCATTATTGGCGCGGGGCGAAGTTGGTAAATTCATCGCCTGTCGTCCTGCGGTTGAAGCTGGGGAAAARCTTGGGTTTTTGCCGGGTGATTTAATGGAAAAAATTGATCCGTATTTGCAACCTATCTATGATGCTCTGATAATGGTGCTGGGCGCGGACGAGGTTGAAAGACGTAAGGCGTCTGGCGAAATTGAGGTGGCACCTTTGGCATTTATGCGCGGCCGGACTTTGTCCAATGCTTTTGTTGTTATTGACGAAGCGCAAAACGCGACGGTTGCGCAAATGAAAATGGCTCTGACACGGCTTGGTGAAGACGCTTGCTATGCGGTGACGGGCGATCCCAGCCAAAGCGATTTACCCCATGGTCAACTGTCCGGGCTTTCCCATGCACTGGCAATCCTTGGTGGTATTGACGATATTTCTATGATCGAATTTGATGCGAACGATGTGGTGCGCCATCCGTTGGTTGGCAAAATTGTCAAAGCATATGACGCGGATGCAAAAAACCAGTAAAATGAAAAAGCTGCCCCCAGAAGACATCAACATCAACATCAACATCGAAATAGACATTGATATTCGCGGTACACGCTGGGACGCTGTCGATGATTTAGCGGCGTTATCGCGAGCCGCCTTGTCTGCTGTCGTCGCGCAATATTGCGTCCGCCCCTTCACAGAAATCAGCTTGTTGTTTACCGACAACAGCCAAATCAAAGATTTAAACCGTACCTACCGCGGTAAAGACAAACCAACCAATGTATTATCGTTCCCAACTAACATATCGCTAGCGGTTCCCATCTTGGGGGATGTGGTTTTAGCATTTGAAACGATTGAGTTTGAAGCCCGCCAAAGCGGCATAGGTCTTGAAGATCACATCACTCATTTGTTGATCCATGGGTATTTGCATTTGCAAGGGCTTGACCACGAAACGGACGCTGATGCTCTGATAATGGAAACCCACGAAATAAAAGCGCTAGCGGGGTTGGGAATTACCAACCCCTATGGTAAAGATGTCTCGTGAGTGAACATAATTCTTTAAAGAGCTTGTTTGGTCGTCTGTTTGGCGGCGACAGCAGTGTGGATACTGAAAGTGAGCATGAGCGCAAATCGCTGATGAGTGCTGCGGAAAATTTTCATTCCTTATGTGTTGAAGATGTTATGGTGCCGCGGGCTGACATCATTGCGGTTGCCGGAGATACATCTCTT
Organism: Robiginitomaculum sp.; assembly: GCA_002732905.1. Taxonomy (GTDB): domain Bacteria; phylum Pseudomonadota; class Alphaproteobacteria; order Caulobacterales; family Maricaulaceae; genus Robiginitomaculum_A. The sequence continues at coordinate 57,781 of NVTC01000014.1, read as the reverse complement.
CAACTTTTGACGCAGTGCTTTAAAAATGCGGGACATTCTCGCTTACCTGTTTACGGCGAGACTTTAGACGAGCCCACCGGTTTCGTGCATGTCAAAGACTTGCTTGAATTTTTGGCACTCGATGCGCCCGGTCGGTCTGCCAAGTCCTATCCGAACAAAAAGATTATCAGTAAAATTATCCGCCCGGTCATTTTTGTGCCGCAGTCTATGGCGGCGGATGTCTTGCTTAAGAAAATGCAGGTTGGCCGTGTCCATATGGCCATTGTTGTTGATGAATACGGCGGCACGGACGGCTTAGTGACCTTGGAAGATTTGATCGAGCCGATTGTCGGCGATATTGAAGATGAGCACGACGATGCCGAACTTGAAATAAACACCCTCAAAGATAAAAAAGGCCAAACATATTGGGAAGCTGATGCACGGGCCGATATCGAAGACTTTGAGGCTGTGCTGGGGCGGGATATTGCTACGCCAGAGCAGGACGAAGAGGTTGATACATTGGGTGGTTTAGTGTTTTCTCTAGCGGGGCGAGTGCCAGAGCGCGGTGAAATTATTTCTCATCCTCTCGGGATAGAGTTTGAGATTTTGGAGGCCAGTCCAAGACGCGTGAAGCGGTTGCGTTTGCGCCCTACTTCCAGCGTAAAAGAGGGCAGTTAGTGCCGTATAGTGAAATGTACAAGGGGAAGCTTAACCGCATATTGAGCGTCAGTGGTTTTTCGGGAATTGTATTTAACATTTTACTGGGCGCTTTTTCTGTTTTGGGTCATGCGCCTTTTTACCTATGGCCTTTGACTATTCTCTGTTTTGCATTGTTGATGCTACGTCTCGATAGAGCGCACTCTCAGAACCGTCCGCTGCGCAATGGTTTTTGGGCTGCATTTGCATTTGCGTTCGGATATTTCCTAGCGGGTCTCTATTGGRTTGGCTCGGCCTTTATTGCKCGTGGCCCTGAATTTATCCCTTACATGCCTTTTGCTATATTGGCGATGGCTGCGGGCTTGGCYTTGTTCTGGGGTGCGGGGGGACTTGTCTATGTGCGGTTGAGCCGCGCTGGTGTTTCCTCAATGTGGCGCGCCGGTATATTTGTTTGCGTGTTTTTTATTGTTGAGTTTTTGCGTGGGCATGTATTGAGCGGTTTTCCGTGGAATTTACCAGGCTATATATTTGCGGCCGGTAAGCCGATCTCGCAAACCGCTTCTATAGTTGGAATTTACGGCCTCACCGTGTTGGTGTTTTCTCTATCAGCGTGTCTTGCTCTCTTGATTGAACGCAGAGAACAATGGCTGCCAATGGCGGTTTGCAGCACTGTGCTGATGGCGTGCTTTAGTTATGGTGCACTGCGTCTCGGCAGTGCTGAAATCCAATATGTTGATGGCGTAAAATTACGCATTGTCCATGCCAATATTCCCCAAAGGGATAAATTTGATCCAGCCAAATATGTCAGTACGGCGAATACGTATTTGCAATTGTCACGGAGCGAGGGCTTTGATGATATCACCCATATTATTTGGCCTGAGGGGGCCATCCCGGGCTTGATGCTAGAGGACCAAGGCCTCATGGCGGCCATAGATAGTATGTTTCGATCGCGAAGCGGCACGCCGCCGGTATTCATCACCCAAACATTGCGGGCCGAAGCAAAGCCAATGTCCAACAAGCTAGCTTACTATAATGCTGCCGCCGCTGTGACGTTTAGAGATGGGCAGGTGCCTGAAATATCCCCCTTTTATGACAAGCAAAAATTGGTGCCATTCGGTGAATTTATTCCTGGTGGTGACTTGCTAGAGAGCATCGGGCTACAGAGCCTGTCTACGGCACTGGAATCTATGACSCCCGGKAAAAGCGGCGATGTACCCACCTTGCCAGGCCTGCCRCCYGTYAGYATTCAAATTTGTTATGAAATTATTTTTCCRGGTTTTACAAGTCGCKCGCAGCCACAMAATGGGCAACTGCCAAATTGGATTTTAAACTTGTCTAACGATTCTTGGTACGGGAATTCCACAGGCCCGCGCCAACATATCAATCAAGCACGGTACCGCGCAATTGAACAGGGTCTGCCAGTGGTGCGAGCAACATCAGGTGGTGTATCCGGTGTAATAGATCCTTTTGGCCGCCAGATCAGCCAATTGGGGCCAGGCGAACAAGGTGTTGTAGATGCACGTTTACCGCGTCCTATCCTAAGTACAAGTTATAAGTTGAGTGTTAACTATATTATACTCTTGCTAATTACCGCTCTACTTATAGGATGTATAACGGGTGTGCATAGAGGGTCTTGACTGCATTCAAGACGGTTATGCATTATCAGTTTGGTTGGCGTATTGTTAAGGGGCGCGAACACATTCTAYATAATAATCACAATAAAGGATGAAGCAATGAAATCACAACATGCACCTCGGTCGCCAAACCCGGTAGACCTYCATGTCGGTACACGCGTTAGATTGCGYCGGCAGATTTTGAAAATGAGCCAAGAAAAACTAGGAGACCAACTTGGCGTTACTTTCCAACAAGTACAAAAATATGAACGCGGYGCTAATCGCGTAGGCGCATCTCGCTTATGGCGTATGTCACAGGTTCTAGATGTACCTGTAAGTTTTTTCTATGATGGGCTTGGCGAAGATATGCCGTCTACTGAATTTGGTGAAGGAGATCAAACGCCAATTGTATATGAGTTTATCAACTCTACRGACGGCGTCTCTCTTGCTATGGCTGTGTCCAAGATCAAAAACAAAGCGGTCCGCCGTCAAATTCTTGAACTRGCCCGCTCATTGGCGGCAGACGAAGACTNAAAAACTATARGTTAAATCTTCCCGTAGCTTTTATGGGTAGRCAGATTTATAAACCCTGCACGMATAGACCGTGCGGGGTTTATTTATGTAAGARTGTAAATGATATGACGGACACACCCACKAGGCCAAGCAATGGACAGCGTTATCGCCGTTTATGGGGTCGGGCTAAAGGCAAACCACTGAGCCCTTACCAAAGTGGGTTGGTGGAGACGAARCTGGCAGGTATGTCCGTAGATGTTGAAAACCCAATRGCGGGACTAGAGGGCTTYAAGAGCATCCGTATGGAAGTTGGGTTYGGTGGTGCAGAACATTTGCTGYACCGCGCCGCAGAAAACCCGGACACGGCATTTATAGGTGTTGAGCCATTCCTCAACGGTATTGCTAAAGCGTTGGCAGGTATCGACGCAAAGGATCTTACTAATATCCGTTTGCACCACGGCGATGTCTGGCAGTTTTTGGAAAACCTACCAAACGCCAGTCTTGAACATATTGATATACTGTATCCAGACCCTTGGCCAAAACTGCGGCATTATAAACGCCGCCTYATTCAAGAAGATMTTATAGGTGAGTTCTRCCGTGTMTTAAAACCGGGWYGCGCGTTGCATTTCGCYAGTGACATYCCGTCYTATATAGACTGGGCGTTGGTGCGGATACTCAGGCACGGCGGGTTTAAATGGAATGTTGAGGGGTGTTCSGAYTGGCAAGAACCCTACAAAGGTTGGCCTGGTACGCGCTATGAAGCGAAGGCGTACAGAGAAGGCAGGACGCCACATTATTTCAGATTTATTCGAAGTGGTGATTAGGCTCTAGCACTGAAAACAAAAAAGTGCGCTCCGCAGTCGAGAGAGAATCYTGYCTGCGAAGCGCACCYAACGGTTTGCTGGTTAATGGGGCCAGCTTWAGACAATCGCCTTACCGTTATTGGGGKRTGTGTRTTTAGCCGTGGATGTTCACGTCAGCAGCACCGCTATCRCTRCTACGCARATGACCAGATGGTTTGCTAATRTTKATATCGCTAGCACCGCTAGCGCGGGCTACAGCGTCAACGGAACTRCCATTATAGGTAACATCGCTGGCACCTGATGCTTTGATGGATAGTGTGTYGACACTACCRCCGTCGATCRTAATGTCGCTACTRCCGCTTACACTGATAGTCAGGTCATCACCTGTGAYGCTGTTGATTTCTATATCACCTGCGCCGCTCGATAAGATGCCTACAGAGCCKAATATGTCACCAAGCTYCAAATCTCCGCTGCCGGAAACATCAATATCAGCGCTTGCCAAATTTTTCGCARTAACATCGCCTGCACCAGAAATGCTAATGTCAGATAYGCCTGCATTKCCYAAARTAACATCACCGGAACCYGAKACRGATAAGTCTAGTTGGCCMTTTACATCTCCAAATTTTATGTCRCCGCAAGACCCTATATGTAAATGAGCAGAKCCRATRGTTTCGACATTGCCGAAGATGATGGCGTTATCGATTTCAAGATGCACGCCTTCTGGGGCGGTAATTTTTACATGGGGAAATTCTTTGATATTGCGRTAYCCCTTGTTGGARTARCCACTCCACTTGCTCTTGCCAACCATGACGCGATTTTTTTTGGTTCGGCAATTATATTTATGGATGGARACTTCGTCATCAATGGTCAAATTACTGCCAGACCGAGAGATTTTGGCTCCGTCAGCATCATTGATAGTGATTTTCCCAGTATTGCTKGTGACRATTTCAACAGTGCCTATGAAATTTTCTATTTTTAAWACTGGYGCRTCCTTGGCAAACGCCGAGGCACAGATCAGTGCAAGGCAGCTAGTTGCTGCAAGTGTGCTTATTGTTTTGYTGTTACGCATGGTTTTCTCCTGATTTWARTTTGTTATCTGAYGYGGATAGAGCCCGAGCCGTGTTTCTCTTTAACGAGTGTACCGCTTGGCTCACKGATGGTAATTTCACCACTRCCGCYARCATAAAGATYGGCRTTYGTTGATTTKCCGYCRTAYCKWGCATYGCCTGATCCGCCGACTTTTATATATAATTCCGTGACATTGCCGYCGTCTATTTCCACTGTACCGCTTCCGCCAGATTTGGAAGAAAGTTTTTCGCCRCCGACAAAGTCAGCGTCAAAATCACCACTGCCGCCGCTCGTATAAGAAAGGTTRCCTTCAAGRCGGCCAATCTCTACATCGCCAGAYCCAGCCGTTGTTATGTCTGCGTCGCCGCCAATATTRCCGACATCCAGATCACCGGAACCAGCACCGCCAAAGCTAAAATCTCCGCCRACACTACCAATTTCATTATCACCTGATCCRGCGCTACCGATGGTGGCCGTACCAGCTATRTCGCCGATTTGTACATCTCCTGAKCCTGCAAGTGCRACTTCGAYACTTTGCATATTTTGTGCTGTGAAATCACCKGAACCTGCWATGCKGATGTCRCCTGTGCCAGCATTTYCCATGRYCAAATCGCCAGAGCCYGCAATSCGTAAATCTATGTGACCATSGACATTGGAAAGRTYAAKRYCGCCGCAGGAACGCAATTGAATGTCAGCGGAACCAATATTRTCGACGTCGCCAAATATGATGGCGYTKTCTATAACAAGGTGYGTATTYTCAGGGGCTGTTATCTTTAGCTGTGGGTATTCTTTAAGGTTTTTATAGTTACCTTTGAGTTTGTACCATTTCCAACCGCCGACAGAAATTTTGATGCTGGTATTGGATTTACGGCAATTGGCATTTTTAATAGTTTGATCGTCGTCAATCAGCACGCTGGCGCCTAATCGGCTTACGTCTGCGCCGTCAGCGCTTGTGACAGTGACTTTATCGTAATCACCGGTTTTCACATCAATCGTCCCAATAAAATTTTTGATAGTTAGGGTAGGGGCATCTTTGGCGTTCGCAGTGTTTGCAAGTAAAGCCAAACAAGATGTGGCGGTAATTGTCGCCATTTTTAAATAGGTAGATTTACGCATGTTCACTCTCTCTATATTTGTTGATTTGGCAATATAACGACATTTGTCGTGATTGTCAATTTTTTTAAACAGTCAAAACCGATTGGTTAAAATTTTAGCTGTAATTTGCGGTCGTCTTGTAGATTGATTGTTAATGTCAAAGATGTGTGTTCTGCCATATGAGCGGTCAGAAAATTACCGTTGCCAGCTTCAACTCTAACGGGGCCAGCTGCAAATTCCACACCGGTAGGGGTGAAGCCTGTTGCGGCGCCTGTGCCGAGGGCACCTGTTCCGACGGCGGCGATTAGGAATAATTTAGTAAACACTTTGTCCTCCTTTGTGTTCTTGGCGGGTTGTTGGTTTTACGGGCGGATTTAAAGTCCGCCCGATATGTTTAGATTAATTCTCTAGGTCGCGAAAATCGCGGCGTAGTTGCCATTCACTTGATGTGATGGATCTTTCCAAGTCTTGTAGACGTTCTTCCAGTGAGCGGAATTTACCTCTTACAGTGCGGTAATTAGTGGCTGTACGTAGGGGCTCGCTCGGATCTTCTTGGTGTTTACGCTGTGCTCTACGTGCCTGGCGGTAGTCCCGGCGGTAAGGTGCCCGTTTATCAGACGGCGCGAAAATCCAAAACCCACAGTATACGAAGAATGCTATTGGACCAGCCACGAAGAAGAAGACGACAGCAAGGATGCGGACGATTACGAGATCAAGCCCAGAATAATCACTGATCCCGGCACAAACTCCGCCTATAACACCGTCAATTTTATTGCGGCGGAATTGTTTGCGAGGCTCGTGATATGCATAACCATTATCATCACTTTCCCAGTCCGTGCCGTGCACAGTATTGTGGGATTCATTGTTATATGGTTTTGTCATCGTTCTCTCTTTCTTTACTGTTTTTTGGAGATTGGTTGTCTCTCCAGTTTGGCACTTCGTCGTCCAATATTCGTTCCAGGACATTGACCCGCTGGTCGAGTATGTCGGCAATTTTGGACATTTGTTCCAACTCTGCCATTTGGTCTACACTCATATGTCCCATCATTTTTTCTTTGTGTTTATAATGGGATTTAAGCATCCCGGCCCCGATGCCGCCAACAATGGCAACGATCGGGATCATTAAAGCTAATTCACTCATTCTATTTTCTCTCTCTAAAGGTTAGACGTTACGAAGGCTGCGTTTGGTTGCGGTTATTTATTTGCCGCAACCTTTTTAGCAGGTTTTGTAGCTTTGCTTACAGAGCGGCCAAGGCTCTTTTTCAAGGCGGTTAGCTCTGCTTCTACGGCGTCGTCTGCTTCCAGGGCTGCAAATTGGCTTTCCAAGCTCTGGCCATTACCCAGATCGAAAGCTTCTACATGGGCCTCAAGCTCGTCAACTTTGCGTTCTACGCGCTCGTAGCGCTGTAGGGCATCATCAACCTTGTTAGAGGTCATAACCTTGCGCATCTTGATCTGGTTGGTGGCGGTTGAACCGCGCATCATCAGAGCCTTGTGCTTAGCCTTGGCTTCGTTTAATTTGGATTGCAATTTTTCCAAATCGGAATCGGCCTTGGATACTGCTTCTTTAAGGATTTCAATTTCCTTGCGTAGGACTTCGGCCATTTGTTCTGATTGTTGTTTGGCTGAAACTGCACCGCGGGCTAGATCTTCACGGCCTTTAGTCAGAGCCAGCTCAGCTTTAGCGGCCCATTCTTTTGAACGTGCTTCATATTGGTCAGCTTTGCGGCCTAATTCTTTGGTCTCGGCGATATTGCGCGCTGCAGAAGTGCGAACTTCGACCAGCGTGTCTTCCATTTCCTGGATGATCAAACGGGTAATCTTTTCAGGATTTTCCGCTTTTTCGATCATTGAATTTAGGTTGGAATTGATGATGTCACCCATTCTTGAAAAAATTCCCATTGTAGTCTCCTATAGTAGTTCTGATTGGTTTGGGGTTGTCGTTAAATTTGGGACTAGTCCCTAAAAAATTGTTGCGATAAGATATCCGGCGGCGAAAAATCCCCAGCATTCCAATTTGCGGGTGCTGAGATATTTTATGAAGCGCCAGAATTTTGCTTTAAAATCCTGATGCTTTTGGGCGCGGTTTCCTGTGCGGCTTTCGAAATCAAATTTTTCGTCGGTCATATTGGTGCCTATACTTAAGGGTTAAATGCCAAAGCCGGTCAACGTCACACCGCTAGAACGGTGACGAAGCGTTGATGCGCGGCGTCTGGCCCGTAAATGGCGAACTGGAGCACTAGGGCTTCCTGTAAATGTGGTGTTGGTATCAAGTGTGCGATACGTCATGGTTTCTCTCCTCTTTCTGCCCTAAGGGCGCTTGGGTGGCCCTGGCGTTGAAGGGGGAAGTGCCAGGGCCGGTTAGTTTTTTGCCACCCAAATTGGTGTGGCTTTCTTCAGTAGAATGACAAGGTTTGAAAAAATGTCACGAAGTTTATAAACCATTGAAATATATAGATAAATAGGTAAAAATGACATATGGCTCAATTTAGCATTAGTGTAAATAACTAAAAAATAGCTATTTACACTAATGCTAAATATCGTCATATATGCTAAACATGGTTGAAATAGCACAAAAATTGATAGGACAAAGCCCTGCGTGGCTTGTGACATTGGATTCGATTTCCGGATTAGCAGCGATTGATAAGCCAATTTTGGTCGTTGGTGAGCACGGTACGGGCAAAACATCGGTTGCGGGGCGGCTGCATTTCTTATCCCCGCGTTGGGAACAGACATGGCAAGCCGTGAATTGTGCGACTATGAGCGGTGCGGATTTAGAGGCGCGTATATTTGGAAGTCCGTCCGGACTTGCGGTTAGCCTGCTAGAAGCTGCTGACGGTGGGACGCTCTTCTTGGACAATATAGAGACACTGTCTTTAGCCGTGCAGGAGAAAYTGCTGGGGGTGRTKGAGACGGGCGTATTTAGATCTRCAAACGCAGAAGAGGTGGTCAGTGTTGATGTGCGTATTTTGTCTGCCAGCTCCGTTGATTTACGAGCAGAAGTCACGGCTGGGCGTTTCAGCTCTAATCTATTGTCTGTATTGGCGTATGATGTCATTACCTTGCCGCCGCTCCGCGTCCGTAAAACTGATATTATGCCCATGGCAGAGAAATTTGCYGCCAATATGGTCACATTAYTMGGYGAAGAGAATTTTTCAGGYTTTAGYGCGGARCTTATAGAATTTCTGCAAGCTTATGACTGGCCATGCAATGTTCGAGAGTTGAAAAGTGTGATTGAAAGRGCRGTMGGCCGTGCWTGGAATGAAGARGGTGGGCTTAGTCTGCCGATTTCAGACATAAACCTTGACCCGTTTGATGCACCTTGGCAATTGGGTGAAATTAGCAGTGAGCAAAAGAATGTTCAMSATCAAACCGAGCCAAGCGGCGCACCCGTTCTTGCTGCAAATGATATGGCTGGTAAAAATTTCACAGAACGAGCCGAWGCATTTGAACTGGCTATTATAAAGGAAGCTTTGRCACATAGCAAAAATCATCAGGGCAAAGCCGCACAATATCTTGGTCTGACCTATCACCAATTCAGAGGYTTGTTACGCAAGCACGGTCTTAAAAAATAAGCGCTTTGGTMGATGTRTCAAACATCTAATTCACCTTCGAAYTCYARTTCKACYGGTCCCGTCATAATAACGTGRTCATCAMYYGCGCGCCAATCAATATGAAGATCGCCGCCGTCCATTATAATRCGCGCCTTTCGGKCAGTACGKTTTTGGCGGTGGGCGGCGACRAGCGCGGCACACGCACCYGTACCGCAAGCCTTGGTTATACCAACACCGCGTTCCCAGACACGCAGGCGAATTTCATTCCGGTTTCTGACCTCGGCAAAACCAACATTACATTGCTCTGGGAATAGGGGATGGAATTCAATCATTGGRCCAATTTTATCCACTGCCGTTTCGTCTGCATTGTCAACRAAAAAYACGCARTGKGGRTTWCCCATRTTCACYGCWCCKGGYCGTGCGAGRATKGGTGCATCAATKGGYCCAACTTTGACGTCAACAACATGAGTGTCCATGTATTCTTTAAGKGGAATTTCGTCCCATTCCAGATGCGGCTTMCCCATATCAACGGCGACTTGGTCTTYRCTWATRCGCGTGGTTAGTAACATGCCTGCATTGGTCTCAAGTGTAATTTCGCCGCGCCCCGTTTCCACCATCACCAGCCAAGGAATACAGCGTGAGGCATTCCCGCAAGCATCTACCTCACCGCCGTCAGCATTCCAAATCTCCATAAATATGTCAGCACTATCTGATTTGGGCTGGCGCATAACAATGATTTGGTCTGCGCCGAGTTCGCCCATGGGGCCATCTTTGGCGGCGGTAGCTTTGGCCAAGTCTGAACGCATAGCAAAGCTAGGGTGTTCGCGGGCGTCAAAAACTCCAAACCGATTRCCGKYMMYRWTCATAANTNNCATRRRKWYSATRKRRRCRWKATAAGMMWRWTRRGMMARTYRGKCWRKTYRSKYTSKYYRCKKSSSSGSYRYRMYRSGTGAATTTCTMTAGGCTTTGGTTAAAACGCCGCTTGACGGCAGGGTATTAGGCGTTTATGTCCCGCAAACTTGTTTTCAGGGCTGGTATTACTGTGCTCGGATATACGAATTGAACACTACTAAAGAATACTAAAGGACTTTGTCATGGCACGTCGTTGCGATCTTATGGGTACAGGCCCAATGAGCGGAAATAATGTTTCTCACTCTAAAGTGCGGACAAGGCGCCGTTTTGARCCAAATTTGTGCAATGTCACTTTGGCATCGGATATTTTAGGTCAAAAATTCAAAATGCGCGTTACCGCAGCATCTTTGCGTACTGTCGATTTTAAAGGYGGCCTCGACGGCTTCCTGATGAACACTAAGAACGCAAAATTGACTGACAAAGCCAAAAAGATCAAACGTGCTTTGATCAAAAAAACGGCAGAAGTTGAAGCAACAGAAGCCGCCTAGGTTTTTCTTTCTGCGTNGCYRYACAATTGATTRTGATATTCACCTGAGYTGATGCATGAATTGCTTGAGGCTCCTGCTTGTCCTGCCGTAAGAAATCCCCTACACTGCATACAAAGGGGATAGATATGCACATACTCGGAATTATCATCGCAGTCGCCACCGCTATATTTTGGGTTAGTCGGGCCGCAARGGGTGCGAAAGATGTGGTTGATGTCGCTAATACCYTGCGCAATATGCCGCGCCGAATGCGSTTTAAAGGCAAGGCWGGTAAACGCGGAGTAGATTTAATTGATARCCCTATGGAGGCCGCAACTGTCCTTATGGTCAGYGTTGCTAAACTGTCTGATTATGCACATGAACATGACGGYTTGATCAGCGGYGCATCTACCAGCCAGATTATTGCAACCCTTAAATCRTACATGAAAATTTCGGCAGTGGAAGCCGACGAGCTTTTAACGCAAATGCGTTGGGCCGTGAAAGATTTGGCGCAACCCGACACTGCGTTGGCGCCTATGACAAATGTATTGTCCAAGGCAATTAACCGCGCGGAAGCAGACGATTTGTCTGACATGCTCAAGAAAATATCCCAAGTAGACGGTGAGCCAAACAATGCTCAGCAAGCCTTCATAGATCGAATGCGCGAGCGATTGGGGTTGGGCGTATAGTGGTGGGTGCAAAATACTGGCCGCTCATATTCGGTGCATTTCTAATTGGTTGTGCTGATAGTACCGTACAACTACCCGAGCCTATATCCAATAATGCAGTCGCTTATCACGCGCCGACACAGACGGCTTACAGCTTTGCTGGTTTGCGTGCGGGTAAGACATGGCGCGATGTAACTGCGGCGGCTTATGCTTGTGATATGGRGCGCAAGGCCTGTAAAACTATTGCCTCTTTGCCAGATGGTGTCGGGCGGTTAGCMTCGACGGCACAAACCGTTGGYGATATTATCTATGTGTTTGGTGGCTATTCTGTAACTGAGGATGGGACGGAAGTTTCCATGCCCGAAGTTTGGGCCTATGATGTCAAAACACAAACCTATAACCCCAAAGCAGATATGCCCGTACCTGTGGATGATAGTGTATCGCTGGTTTATCTAGACCGCTATATCTATCTCGTTTCTGGCTGGCACAAGGATGACAATGTGGTCAATGTGCAGATATATGATACGCAGGAGGACATATGGGCGCCMGCTACAGATTGGCCCGGTGCACCTGTATTTGGCCATGCGGGCGGCATCGTCGGGAATGTCCTGGTGGTTTGTGATGGTGTGCAAATCATACCACCCAAAAGGCCCGATGAGCGGCGTAGTTTTGAAAATATTAATGCTTGCTGGCGCGGCGATATTGACGGAAAAAACCCATCTTCAATACTGTGGCGCAAACTACCGCAGTTACCCGGTAAGGGCAATTACCGTATGGCTGCAACTGGATGGCCAGAAGAAAATAYRATCATATTTGCGGGYGGTTCCGACAATCCTTATAACTATAACGGTATCGGTTATGACAAAGTRCCGAGCGCGCCMAGTARCCATGTTTGGGGYTATGATATTWGCGCCGATAAATATGTTGTGTTTGCGGATAAACAGACCGCAACAATGGATCACCGCGCGCTWGTGCATTTAGGTGAAGACASGTTTTTGACACTTGGCGGAATGGGTCAAGACCAAGCCRTTACGAATCAAATCCACATTTTCAACATTAAACGKTAGCCATTTTTTGGTGAGACAATATCCAAGAGGCKGCGTGCCGTGCTTTGGTCGAATGTCTCTATGTTTTCACTGTGATTTCACTGCGTTTTCACTGCGTTTTCACTGTGATTTTGCTATTTTCCACTAAAATTTCACAATTTTTGCACTCTTAACATCTTGTTTATCGAAATATTTTTATTGAAAAACAATAATAATTATTGATTTTCGATAATAAATGCTTATGACTAGAGAAAATTAWAAGTGAAGAGGTCAAAATGGCACACGATAACGATGCAAATTCTTATGTAACAAGCGAACGCCCAAGGGCGGGCTTTTTTAAGAGGTCTTTAAAGATCGTCCTACCCTTAGTCGTCATGGCTATGGCGGTTGCGGGCGTTATGTTTATGGGTAAATTAAAGCCCAAGGCGGAAACTAAAAATGAACCACCGACCGCCACCCCTGTTGTAACGGCCTATGCCGAGTCCAGATCTGTTGAACTATCCGTTAATTCACAAGGAGAAGTAAGACCGCGCACYGAAATTAACCTAGCTGCGCAGGTGGGYGGACGTGTTGACTGGCTTGCYYCRGGTTTTCTTGAAGGCGGACGGTTCAAAAAAGGGCAAGTAATTTTGCGTCTCGAATCTGCAGAATATGATCTGCGCGTGACACAGGCTGAGGCTAATGTTGCCCAAGCTCAAACCGTATTGACCCGCGAAATATCCGAATCAGACATTGCAAGACGAGATTGGGCAGACCTAGGTGAAGGACAAGCATCACCRCTTACTTTGCGCGAACCACAAATGGCTGAAGCGCGCGCTCGCTTAGCCGCAGCTGAAGCCCAACTAGGCGAAGCCGAATTACAACAAAGYCGTACAGTAGTTTATGCACCGTTTAATGGCCGTATCCGCGAGAAACTGGTTAGTCTTGGCGATACTATAAATCCGGGGCAAAATATTGGCCGCGTTTACGGTGTCGCTATTGCGGAAGTGAAATTACCCTTGACCGACATGGATATGGCAAGACTTGGCCTCGGTATTGGCTTTATCTCGACAAAATCCCAMCCTGGSCCAGACGTTAATCTCTCCGCARTTGTAGCAGGGGAACTTCACACATGGCAGGGCCAMATAGCGCGYATTAGYTCCAGTTAYGATWSGGCAACACGGGTGTTATTTGCYTAYGCYGWRGTTGCSGAYCCTTACGGSAARGGTGCTGAYAACGGYGTRCCKYTSGCRTCYGGTYTRTTYGTGAATGTGAAAATMGACGGACGCGAAGTCGTYAACAGYATTGTKGTGCCGAGGACTGCTCTWCGTGGGTCTGATACGGTATATATYGCCAAYAARGACAAGACCYTGTCCTTGCGTACAGTCATAGTTGCCTCTTCAAGCCGCGAAATGGTGGTGATCAGTTCAGGTCTTACGTCCGGAGAGCGGGTGATAACRTCCCCCATTCGCGGYGTAGCTGACGGYATGAAAATMGAAYTTGCRRAYTTTAYTGAWGAYGCAAAYTCCGAAAATASTTACGGYGTRATCAARTCCGCAGAAAACAAAGGKACACAACCATGAACGCAATAATTACATGGTGGGCGGATAACAAGGTCGCTGCCAATCTGCTGATGATCATTATTTTGATAGGTGGACTGGTTAGTTTYTTCACCATTGAAAAAGAATTAGATCCCTATGTAGAGTTTCCTGGTGCGCGGGTAAATGTCACTTGGCTCGGTGCTTCACCCCAAGACATAGAAGAACAAATTGTTGTACGGCTTGAAGAGGCAGTGTCCCAAGTSAATGGCATTGACCGTCTCTGGGCCGTAGCCGGTGAAGGYAATGGCGTCATATTCGTCATAGGCAAACAAGACATAGATGGTTCGGCGTTTATACAAGACATTAAGCAACGGGTTGATTCTATAAACGGGTTTCCGGCWGCMGCWGARCCWGCCRTAGTAAGCCGGTTTGAGAATAAAAACGAAATTATCAGGGTTGCCGTATCTGGCGAAGTTGATGAGCGGCTCCTTAAGCGCACTGCAGAAAAAATTCGCCGTGAAATAGCGCTCTTGCCTTATGTGCCGTCAGTTGATCTGTTCGGKGTACGCGGTGAGGAAGTGTCCATTGAAGTGTCGGAAACGGCTCTTAAATCTTACGGTATGACATTGGAAGAGGTGGCGACTGCRGTTCGGGCAACTTCAGTGAACTCCTCATCAGGYRTTGTGCGTACAGGYWTAGGWAATGTGCAGCTYCGTACKCGTAATCTCGCAGACACACGCGAAGACTTTGAAAAAATCATTATTCGCCAAACATCGGACGGTGCTGTGGTGCGTATCTCGGATGTAGCCGAAGTTATTGACGGCTTCGAGCAGGTCAATCTTATGGCTACGGTCAACGGCGAACGGACAATTTTAGTACAAGTCATGAGCGGCCCCAATATGGACATCGTCAAGATGGCCGAAGCGGTGAAGGGATATATTAAAACTGCGGCTGATGAGCTCCCTGTCGGAATTAGCATGACATTATGGAATGATAATTCTGAAGTCTACGCAGGCCGGATGGACACGATTAGCTCCAATTTTATTATGGGGCTTGCCTTGGTGTTTCTCACATTAATTTTGTTCTTACGCTTCAGTATCGCTTTTTGGGTTTCGGTCGGCATTGCAGTGGCATTCGCAGGCGGCTTAGCCTTCTTACCCATGAACGGGGTTTCGCTCAACATGATTTCAACCTTCGCTTTTTTACTAGTACTGGGGGTAATTGTCGATGATGCCATCATTGTCGGCGAGGCCATACATGCGAAAACCGAAGAGGGTGAGACRGGGCTTGAAGCCGCCGTAAACGGCACGAAAATGGTGATAAAGCCAGTTATTTTTGCCGTGCTGACRACCATGATTTTCTTTGCACCGTGGATGTTCCTATCCGGGCCGACCAAAGAATTTACCCGTGCGATTTCWCTMGTAGTKATTTTGGCTTTGACATTCTCATTGGTSGAAAGCTTRYTGATATTRCCRGCTCATTTGGCTCATCTAAAGCCCGTWAATCCTAAAAACCCACTGACGCGMTTGCARACSCGCTTGGCKAATAGYCTGGTTTGGGTAGCCCGTAATTGGTACMGWCCNGCTTATGATATTTGCCTTGCGTCATCGTTACTTAACGGCGGCTAGTTTTATCGCGTCTATGGTGTTATCCGTAGGGCTGTTGACCAACGGTATTGTCAAAACCTCTTTCATGCCAGAAAGCGAATCTGATCAGATATCCATTACAGTGGATCTTCCAGAAGGTACGCCGTACACACGAACATTGCAAGTATTGAAGAAAATCCAAGTGGCCGAAAAAGCGCTCGTGGAAGAGATCAACGAGAGCACGTCCGGCGAAGGTAAGCTGATCGAAAACTGGTATACCCGATCCCGCGATAATCAGGTGCTCGCTCTTGTCAAATTGGTGCCGCCAGAAACCCGTAGTTTAACGGCCAAAGAAACGGCAGACCGTTTGCGGGTTTTGATCGGTGAAGTACCGGACGCCGAGAAAATTGAGGTCAACTACAAAGACAACAACAATGATCCGGCTATCCAATATGTGCTGAATTCAAATAACCTAGAAGCCCTTACGGCGGCCGCAGATGATTTGATGACTAAATTACGGTCTTATGAGGGTGTATTTAATGTTATCAATGACAGTGAAAGCAGTGCTGATGAAGTACGCTTTGAGCTTAAACCAGGTGCAGAAGCGCTCGGTATTACCTCTGCCATTGTTGCCCGCCAAGTCCGCCAGGGTTTCTTCGGTGAGGAAGTGCAGCGTTTACCGCGGGACGGCCAAGACGTGCGTGTCTATGTGCGTTACCCGCGCAGTGACCGCGAAAGCCTGGATTTCCTTGGGCAAATTCGCATCCGCACCAATGATGGACGGGAAGTGCCTCTGGCAACCGTTGCTGATTTACGTTTTGACAAAGGTGTCTCGCAAATTTTACGTCGGGAACGGCAACGGGCGGTTATTGTCTCTGCCGAGGTTTTACCGGAACGCATCAACGAAATCCGCGATACACTCAAGGAAGATTTCTTTGAAGGTTTTGATCTGCGCCATCCGGATATCACACGTGGTAATATCGGTCGCGCCCAAGGCGAGGCTGAGTTTATGCAAGAAATTTTCCTCCTGCTGGCTATCGCAGTTGGTGTGGCATATTTCTTGATCGCTATCGCGTTTAGGTCTTATTTCGAACCAATGCTAATATTGCTGGCGGCTATGCCGTTTTGCTTTACCGGTGCCATCGTTGGACATTTACTCATGGGGCAACCTTTGTCCTTGATGTCATATCTAGGGATAAGTGCTGCGGCCGGGGTGGCGGTGAACGATAATCTAGTCTTGCTGGATTATGTACATAAACTTCGTGCCAAAGGTATGGACGGGGCGCAAGCATTGATCGAAGCAGGGACCAAGCGTTTCCGCCCGATCTTGCTGACATCATTGACAACATTTGTCGGACTTTTGCCTTTGATGATGGAACGGTCCATTCAAGCGCAATGGCTGATTCCAATCGGTATTGCTCTGGCTTTTGGCGTGTTGTTTGCCCTGTTCGTGACCCTGTTCTTTGTACCTGCCTTGTACGGTATTGGTGCAGATATCAAACGCGGCCTTGCTCGGCATGTATTACGCCGTCCAACACAAAACTTCACCGCGCTCATCGAGCATGATTTCGCGGAATAAACCCCGATCACAAAACGAAAAAGGCGTGCCGTGGGGCACGCCTTTTTTATTGGAAGTCAGTATACTTTAGTTAATGTCGACCTAGCCTTCTGCTGGCATGCGGTCCCATTCTTCGCTTTCACACATAACTGCACAGCCTTTGATTTTGAGAACATCGCCGTCAACGGTCACAGTACCTTTAAAAGTTAAGAATCCCGGCATTTCAGGGTGCTTCATTTTTTTGCCTTTCCAGGCGCCCTCTACGGCTGTCATGCCGTGGCACATTTCGAAGTCTTTCTTGGCTTCACCACTTTTTTTCGTGCGGTTGATAATTGTGCAATACATGGCATCATCACGAAATTCTACTTGAACTTGATTACCGTTTTTTCTGCGTATCCACATTCCCTCTGGGCCCGTGGCTTTCACTGGCGTAACCTCTGGCGCAGTATCAGTCACAACTTCATCAGCTACGGCTTCAACAGCCTCTGTAGCTTCAGTTACGGCTTGTTCGCCCTCAGTTGTCTGTTCTTGGGCACTGGCTGCAGATGTTGCAAAACCTAGTGTCAAAGCTGTGATAAAAAGCATTTTCTTTAAGTGCATAATATTCCCCGTTATTGTCGTTATTAGCGGAAACCTGTTCCGAACAGCAAACCTATTAGACAAAAAATCTGATTTCATCAAGAAATCTATACAGTTTTATCATCTTCATAACCCTGACGGGTAATTTAGTGCGTTTGCCCCTCCTAACGCGGCGGCATTCTGGCACATTATTGTTTTAGGTGCCGGGAACATAAGTGCATACGTGTCTTTATGCTGGTGTAATTTGGCTTTATACTCAACTATCTCGGTGGCATGCGGGCACCGGCATCAGCACGGATGTACTCGCCGTTAATGTATATTTGCTCGCAAAGAGTGGTGACCAGTTGGGCGTATTCTTCGGTGGTACCAAACCTTGCTGGGAATTGCACATAAGCGCGCAGGGCATCTTTAACCTCTGGCTTCATTTGCTCATAAATAGGGGTTTCGAAAAAGCCCGGCAAAATAGTATTACAGCGAATGCCTTCACGGGCCAAATCGCGGGCAACCGGAAGTGCCATGGACAGGATACCGCCTTTGGATGCAGCATAAGCGACTTGCCCGATTTGGCCGTCTTGTGCGGCCACGGAAGCGGTGTTGACAATCACGCCGCGTTCACCGTCTGGTTCTACACCGTCCAAGCTCATCATACCTGCTGCGGATTTTGAGACACACATAAATGTACCAATGAGATTGACGGCTATAATCTTAGAAAAGAACGTGGCCGAATGCGCCCGAATTTCTCCGGTTTTGCGGTCGCGCGAAGCGGTTTTCATACCGCCTGCAATGCCTGCGCAATTGACCATGACACGTTCTTGACCGTTGACGGCGCGAACCTTTTCAAAACCGGCATCAATACTGTCCTCGTCGGACACATCTACCAAAGCAAAGACGCCGCCGAGCTCTTTGGCAATTTTCTCGCCGCGTTCTGCGTTCATGTCAAATATACCGACCTTAACACCTTTGGCAGCCATCAACCGTGCAGTGCCTTCGCCCAGACCTGATGCACCGCCTGTAATAACGGCTGAAATATCACTTGAAAGTTTCATAATATCCTCATTTTTAAAATTTGCGTCAACCTATCGACGTGTTGAGCGCGCCTCAAGCCTTAACTTGCTTGGTGAAGCGTTCCTGCGTCCTTATGTCCAAGGGAGATGGCTCGCTTAGGGCTTTGCAAACTAAAGCTTCCCCCAATAAAGGCGCCGTCATAAGCCCGCGCGAGCCAAGTCCGCTGAGCACATATAAGCCTTCTTCGGGCATCGTGGCGATTGGCAAAGTATTGCGTGTCGTCACTCGTACGGCAGCACGGGCTTGCCAATTGCGAGCGTCTATTTTTTGTCCGGTGGCATCGCCGTATTGGGATAGGATTGTTTCGGTATCTGAAGCGTATGTCTTTGCGGTTTCGCCTGCTCCCACATGATCATGGCTAGCCCCTAACAAAATCCCGTTTTCATGGGGTGTCGCGTAATTGCCAGCAATCAATGCGGTGCTCGGTTTGTTGGGTGTTTCTCCCCAACAAATTTGTCCGCGTGTAAAACGCACATTGACTGGCCATAGGTCAAGAATATTAGCCCCGTTACAGATAAATAAAGCATCTGTATCAGCCAGTATGTCTCCGTCCTTGCCCAACACCTGCCAACGACCATCTTGCTGCTTTATCTCGGCTACTTGCGCGTGGATGTGCGTGCAATTTTTACTTAAGTTTTGCGTGCTCAGTTTCGGAGATATGGTCAGTGCGGACGGAAAGTACAGGCCGCCGTATTTTGTGCTTAAGTCGTGGCCAAGTTTATCCCGGGCTTGCTCATGAGAAATCCACTGCATTTCGGTTTCTGGCATGGCTTTATTGGCAATAATTTTCTCGAACCGCTCGGCTTCTTTTCCAGACGTGGCCATGTGTACAACCCCTTCGCCGAGAACAACGCCTTTGCACCGATATAGGGTCAAGGCATACAAATACGCCGCATTGTAGAACCGCGATTCTGGTCTGTCTTGCAAGTCCAGTTTCGGCATCATCAATCCCGCAGGGTTACCGCTGGCTGCTGTGTCCAGTTCCTTGTGCGGTTCTATCAATATTGGGGTGATACCGCGTCTTGCGAAGGCATGGGCGATAGAAGCACCCGCGATACCGCCGCCGATAATGACCGGTGTGTCTATGGATGTGGTTATGGATGTGGTTATGGGTTTGTTTGGCACTATTCCGCCTGAAAATACGGCTTCAAGTCGTTCTCGCTTGCGGCCAAACCCTGATTTTTTCTCTACAGGGAAGCCAGCCTTACTCAGTCCGCGCCGCACATGTCCGGCTACGGTAAATGTGGCTATGCTGGCGGACGGTGCGGATAATCGTGCCATATGTTCAAATACAGCATCTGACCACATATCCGGGTTTTTTGCTGGGGAAAACCCGTCTAAAAACCATGCGTTTATCCGCGCATCCATGCTGGACAATGCATGTTCAACGCTGCTGTGAAATAGGGTTAAAACAACAGTTCCAAAATGCAGCCTGTGCACACCTTTAACCCGGTCTGGCCACTGGGATATCAGCTGATCTGCCAACGGTTTAAGGCTCGGAAAATTTCCCAATGCTCGGGTTAATTGTTCCTTTGAAAACGGATAAGCTTCCACGGATAAAAAATGCAGTAATTGTCCTTGTTTCGCCGATTTTCCCCACAAATCCCATGCGGCTAGAAAATTGAGACCAGAGCCAAACCCAAGTTCTCCAATGACAAAAACATCGGTATTTTTCCAAGCATCAGGCAAGTTGCTGCCTTGCAAAAACACGGCTTTGGTTTCATCCAAACCACCACCCTTAGAGAAATATACATCGTCAAATTCTTGGGCTACAGGCTCTCCTGCATCTGACCATCTAAGCAGGGCAGGCGGCGTTGCAATGAGAGGTTTAGGCGTATTCATGCTTCCTCATAAACGCGTTCGCCCTGATAATAAACAGCTAAGGGAATAAACCACTAAGGGAATAAACCGCTAACCAAAATATTATGGATGTAATTGGGCTTAACGGCCAAACAAGGCGTCTTGCGCGCCTGGAAACCAACGTCTTGTGCTTAGGTCATAGGATTTAAACGCGCCTGAAAAATCCCAGGCGCACCAAGAAAACCCGTGTGCCTCCATGGTTTTGCGCCGTATTTTGGTCCACGCAAAACGTTCGGCCGTAGGGACTTTGTCTATTACACCAAACTCACCGACAAAAATGGGCAACCCTGTTTTAGCCTTAAAGTCTCGGGCTCGTTGATAAGTGTCGGCTAGCTCGTCCATATCGGCTGGACCGCCCCAACGCCTGCCAAGTGGCAAGACAGGCTCTGACCACTCTGCACCTTGGTGGGTAAAGGCATGGGGGCCGTAATCATGGAAGGTCGCAACTAAATTAGCGTCTTTTTTATTTGCATTTAGAGGCCAACGGACTTCGTCTAAGCTTTCAATGCTATTCCATGAATTTCCGCCCAATATGACCTTACGGGTTGGATTAGTGGCTCTGATGATTGGTAGAACTTTGGCATATAAACCGTTCACCTGGGCATTGCTGAGTTGCAGAGTAGGCTCGTTGAGAACTTCAAAATAGACAGTATCCGGCGCATCTGCGAAATTACGGGCAATTTGATCCCATATGGCCAAAAACCGAGCTTGTTCGCGCGTCGGACGGGCCATCAAATCTTCGTAATGATGTACATCAATAATGACCCCAAGGCCTGCCGATTGCGCATCTCTGACCACGGTATTAACCCGTGCCATAAACGGTGCGTCAATACTGTAAGGTGCGCGGTGTGCCGTGTGTGCGTCCCAGCGGATTGGAATACGTACAGTGTCAAACCCTGCTGCTGCAACACTGCGCAAGTCCTGAGCCGTAATTCTGTAGCCCCAATCACCTTCATTGGGTGCTTCAAGCGCATTGCCCATATTCATACAGCGCCGCACTTGAAACGGGGCGGAAGGGGCCTGTAACTGCGCGCTGTTGCGGATGGTTGTGGTTTGTGGGACTTGGGTGTCGAGTGCGGTTGTTGTCGCTGTGCGAGCGTCAGGCGTGTCTTGCTGGCGTTCTGAAGTGTCCACTTCAATTTTTATGGCTGGCTCTTGCTGAGGCGCTATCTCTGTTTGTTGTTGTGGCTCTGTTTGTTGTTGTGGGGCTTCAGGATCTTCGGTTAAGGCCGTCTCTGTACGTTCGCAGGCAGCGAAAAAAGCCAGAGAGGCGACAGCAATTATATGCCCAATAGGTTTTATCATAACTTGAACTTTACTCGAACTTTATCTACGCGAACTTTCTTTATTTACACGCACTTTATCAGCTCGCGCAAGGGTTTTATTAAACTAAATAACAAGGAACATTGACGATACTCTTGCAAACGCCTTTATATTAAAGACTTGAACACACGGTTAAGGCTTGCAAAATTTCTCTTTGGTTTTAAAGCACTTTGCATGAGAAAACTGTTTTTATCCCCGCCATTATTTTTATCACCGTCTGGGCGTATACCGCGCCGTTCTTTTATCATCGGTGTCGCTGGCTTGGCGATTTTCATCGTCTTGCAGCTATTTGTCTGGCGATATGTAGGTATGAATTTAGTAAGCTTCTTTTTTGCCTTGGCTTTATTCTTCTTGAATTTTCATATCATTATGGCGGTCTACGGTAAGCGCCTTCATGATTTAGGACGCTCATTTTGGCCACTGATTGGATTGTTTTCCCTAATTATTATTGTATGGATCATCATGGCGTTAAACTATGGCGGTGTAGAATATTTCGATACAGTCATGGCGCATCCTGAATATGCGGGCAATGAAGAGGAAATGAAAAAAGTTCTGGAAGCCTATCAAGATAAATTAGCTGTCGGTATGCCCAAAGCGCGGTGGGTCATGGCTATATTGCCGACACTGTTTACGCTCTGGCTGGTACTTGCCCCCGGACAAGAGGGTGACAACCGCTATGGGGATAATCCCGTGCCTGCAAAGTAACGTAAATTTTTCTTGCAGAATCGACCGTTTGCCATTCTTATTAAGTAAATTAAACAGGCTTATTAAACAAATTAAACAGGAGAAAATCATGGGGAATTTATTGTTTACAGCGGGTGGCCGCATTGATGCACATACCTTCAAAAGAGGTGCAGTGATCCTCTTAACTATCAATGTTTTACTCTGGCAAGCTTGGTTGATAAGTTTGGGTGCAGGCGTGATCGCGTTCTTTGCGTCTCTTGTTTTGGTTTACTGTTGGGGCTGTTTGTTTGCCAAAAGGTTTCATGATGCCAGCAAGTCCGGCTGGATGTATCTACTGATATTTATCATTTTTCTCGTGGTTTCCTACATGGTCGGTAGTGTATTGCTCGGCGTAATGTCACCTGACATCGTAACAGAAGCAGAAAATTTGCAAGAATCCATAGATATGGACAACCCAGATGTAGAATATCTACTGGGTGTTTATGACCGGATGCTTAAAGCAATGAGTTTGCCGTTCACCATTAGTTATCTCGCCGTGGGTGGTGCGTTAGCTTTTGGTGTCAATGCCATGTTGAAAACCGACCCTGAACCCAATGAACATGGTGATAGCGGCCTTACATTTGACTAAAGTCTCGGTGACTAGATTTTAGGTGATTAGAGTTTAGGCAAGCCTGCATCGGGAACAAAGCCGTACATAAGTTCGCCGGGTAGAGCATCTGTCACTATGTCGCGAACCTTGAGCAGGGCTTCCAAGTCTATGCCTGTCTCGTAACCCGTACTGTCCAACATAAACACAAGGTCCTCTGTAACAATGTTTCCGCTTGCACCCGGGGCAAACGGGCATCCGCCAATACCGCCGAGGGATGCATCAATGGTTGTGATACCGTGATCAAGGGCTGCGTAGACATTCGTGAGCCCAAGCCCCCGCGTGTTATGCAGGTGCAGGCCTGTCAAATTTTGCTCACCAACTTCGGCTTTCACAGCCTTGACCAAGGAGACCACATGGTTCGGTACGGCATATCCTGTCGTGTCCGACAGACCAACTTCGTCGCAGCCTGCATCCATCAAAGCGCTGGCCAGCTCAAGGATTTTTGCTTGGGGGACCGTGCCTTCTAAAGTGCAGCCAAATGCGGTGGAAATACCGCCCTCAAAGAACGGGCGCTCGTCGGCTGGCAATGTCTTAATTAAATCTGCTATGTCCCGTACCGCGGTCAACATTTGTACGTGGGTACGGTTTACATTGGCCAAGGAATGGGTTTCGCTTGCGGACAAAGGAATAGTGATTTTGTGAGCGCCGGCTTTGATAGCATCTTGGGCGCCGCGTAAATTTGGCACCAACACTGCGACCTTTAAGCCGCTAATACTGCGAGCATGGGCGACCAATTCCGCCGTATCAGCCAATTGCGGCAACAGTTTTTTTGGTACAAACGACCCGACTTCTATTTCCGGTACACCGCAGGCGGCTTCGGCTGTTATCCACGCTTTTTTAGCGGCTAGGGGCATAATCCGCTTGATGCTTTGCAGGCCGTCGCGCGGACCGACTTCACTGATTTCGATAAAAGAGCTCATGCGCCCGCCTTATTTCATATTCATAGCCCAGAAATTAGAGCCCCCGTCACCAGCATCTTGCATGCGCGACAGCTCCATATTGATCCGGTACAGGCCAGGCCAGTAATAAATAATGATATATTCCACAGGGCGGTCATCGTTGTCGTAAACGATGCGCGAAACCTTCAGGAGCGGTGAACCTATACCTATGTTAAGCGCGGGCCCCGTCGTACCGTCTGCAAGAGTGGCGGTAACCGTCTGGCGTGCACGGGCAATACTGACACCCGTTTTTTCAATCAAGGCCAAAATTGGCTGATCTTTCAAATCAGTTCGCTTAAAGGAACGGCCAATGTCTTCAGGTACATAAGTGATAACGTAAGAAAAAGGTGTATCGTCTTTATGGCGGGTACGCACAGCATGTTGCACTTTGGTGTCCGGTGATAGTTGCAGTGCATCCATGACATGTGGGGCGGCAACAACATAATCAAATTCTAAAATCTGGACTTTGGTTTCCAGAACGATGTTGAGCATGTCTTCCAGCAGTCCGTCCATATTGCCAAGGGAGGATGAGACGGGCGCAGAGAACGTCACCATGGTGCCGCGCCCTCGCTGGCGCGAGACTAAGCCTTCTTTGGCTAGTTCGTCCAGCGCCCGTTTAACCGTTATCCGCGATACGTTAAATGTTTGCCCCAGTTGCTTCTCTGTCGGTATTAGTGTGCTATTTGGGTAAGTACCTGAAAGTATTTTATCCCTTATCAGCACATATATCTGGTAATATAATGGAGTGCGCAGTTTTTCGTCTATGGCCATTTGAAAGCTGGATGCATCGTTTGTTCGTATGGGGGTTTTATTTTCCATGAAATTCCTGCTGGTACGGTAAATAACATATATTGATATATCTTTTATATCATATAAGACAAGAGGCATTATGAGTATATCCTGTAATTCCTGCCATGCACGCAACAGTCCCTTGTGTTCGGTATTCACCGATATAGAGATAGAAGACCTGTTTTCTCTGGCACATATTAGGCGTATTGGAGCAGGAGAATATTTGCTACACGAAGAGGATCCGGTGCGCCAAGTTTACAATATTTCTTCCGGTGCGCTCGCATTGGAGCGTTTGGCCAGCAATGGTGCCAAGCAAATTATGGCGTTTTGCTATGCAGGGGATTTTATAGGCATTGCGTCCGGCCGGTCCTATTCGGTCAGTGCAAGGGGCTTGAAGCCGCTCACGGCATGTCAATGGCAGGAAACGGATTTACAGTCGCTATACAAAAAATACCCAAAGCTCGAAACCCGTGTCCACGAAATCACCTCAAGGGTGGTTGAGGCTATTATGGACCAATTATTTGTGCTTGGCCGCAAGAAGGCCACGGAAAAAATCGCCTGGTTTTTACTGTTTATTGAAACGAGGCAAGCGAATGCAAGTGGTCAGGCCGAGCGGTTCGATGCATCCTCATTTGATGTGCCCCCATTTCGTATGCCCCCATTTCGTATGCCCCCATTTCGTATGCCCATGACCCGCGTAGATATTGCCGATTATCTTGGTCTCACCGTAGAGACGGTGAGCCGAGCATTTACACGGCTTAAAACCAAAGGCCTCATCGACATCACCGATAAGTGGACAATTACCATTAAAGACCGTGCTGCGCTTACGGCTCTGGGTGATTACAGCAGTCCTGCACCGGGCCGAAAAGGATAACTCTTTCCTTCCTCCATTTTTCWKKGSSKRWRTAYYCYWMMSSSGKKWWSGGGGSWRRYGSKCKYSYSTTGGNKMYYRWWSKRSRGAMRWTSYYKMRWSMTWSYYMMGMSKWARRKKSWYSCCCCCATCGCCTSCGCAAGAGCTCCGGCACTTCCCCCNNAWRAAYRGRGGAAGGAGAGAATTCTATATTATTTTAGCATCTTTTAATTGTTGTACTTGCTCTTCGGACATTCCCAGCAAACCGTTGTAAATTTCGTCGTTGTGTTGCCCCAATGTCGGCCCTGTCCAACGAACTTTGCCTGGGGTTTTGGAAAATTTAGGCGCTACGTTTTGCATTTGCAAATTCTTGAACTGTGGGTGTGCGACTTTGATAATGGCTTCGCGGGCTTTGAAATGTGGATCATCGAGCATGTCTGGGGCTCGGAAAATCTTGCCTTGGGGGATGCCGAATTTGTCAAGTTCAACCATCAAATCGACCGCGTCCAGAGTGCTTGTCCACTCGCCGACCAAAATGTCCAGTTCGGTTTGGTTTTCACCGCGCGCACCGTGGGTGGCATAACGCTCATCGCTGGCTAATTCCGGTTTGCCCATTGCGGCGGCGAGACGGGTAAATACGGTATCCTGATTGGCCGCTATCAGCACCATTTGTCCGTCTTTAGTTGGGTAGATATTGGACGGTGCTACATTGGGTAGGATAGCGCCGGAGCGTTCGCGGATATAATCAGCCTCTACATATTCCGTAATCAGGCTTTCCATCATAGCAAGCACGGCTTCGTAAATAGCGCTGTCAATCACTTGACCTTCACCTGTCTTGTCTTTGTGGTGCAGCGCAGCAAGCGCGCCCATACAAGCAAAACTGGCGGCTAATTGATCGCCAATGGATATGCCCATGCGGGACGGCGGGTTGGACGGATCGCCGACAACATAACGCATGCCGCCCATGGCTTCACCGATAGCACCGTACCCCGGCCTTGACGAATATGGACCGTCCTGACCAAAGCCGGACACCCGCACCATGATCAGGCCGGGGTTAATTTTCTGGAGAACATCATAGCCAAGCCCCCATTTTTCCATGGTACCGGGGCGGAAATTTTCTATTAGGATATCTGCTTTAGCCACCAGTTGTTTGACGATGTCGGAACCAGCTTTCTCGCGTAAATTCAGTGTGATCGATTTTTTATTGCGAGCTATCACTGGCCACCACAAAGAAAGCCCGTGGGGCTTTTCCCGACCCCAACCACGCATGGGATCGCCGATTTTCGGTTGCTCAATTTTGATGACCTCGGCGCCGTAATCGCCCATCATTTGGCCACAAAATGGCCCGGCGAGCAGTTGCCCCATCTCGATCACACGCAGACCTTTTAAGGGCCCTGTTGCTTCTATTGGCGCTTCTGTGTTTTTATCCGAACTCATGTGCCTTAATTCCTAAATGATATAATGATATAATAACTTGCCTTTTATGGCACCCACCCTTACAAAATGTCCAGCAGTAATTATGAGATCTAATGACACAATCGGTAGAAATTTTGGAAGTCTCACCACGTGATGGTCTGCAAAGTGAAAAAACACCTGTGTCGACTGCGGACAAACTCAAACTGATCAATATGGCACTGGATGCTGGGCTCAAGCGCATAGAAGTGACCAGCTTTGTCAATCCGAAACGGGTACCGCAAATGGCAGACGCTGCCGAGCTGGTTAAGGCTCTGCCCAAACGAGACGACGTTATATATACGGGTCTGGTTCTCAATGGGCACGGATTTGAGCGGGCGGCAGATTTGCACGCCAAGGGTTGGGGCATGGACGAAATCGGCTGTGTTGTTGTCTCGACTGAAACCTTCAACCAAAAAAACCAAGGGGCGTCCGTGAAGGAAACCCTTCGGCAGTGGGCCCATATGGCGCGCGGTGCCAAAAATGCGGGCATGAGAGCGCAAATCACTATTTCCTGCGCCTTTGGCTGTCCGTTTGAGGGCGARRTYKCACCGATGCGRATTGTWGATATTGCCAAACGAGCGGCAGAGGCTGAACCAGTAGAATTGTGTTTGGCTGATTCCATCGGCGTCGCCGTGCCGTCGCAAGTGCGGGATTTATTGGGTATGGTAGCCGACGCAGTGCCGGGCATGCCTTTGCGTACCCATTTACACAACACGCGCGGAACGGGACTGGCCAATGCTATGGCAGCAGTTGAAGCAGGGGTGCAAACTTTGGATGCCAGTATTGGCGGCATTGGGGGATGTCCCTTTGCGCCGCGCGCAACTGGCAATATCCCGACCGACGATCTGATCTATATGCTTGAACGCTCAGGCATAGAAACTGGGGTGTCGTTGGACGGTTTGATAGAGACATCCCATTGGTTGGAAGGTGTGCTTGGCAGGCCGGTTCCGTCCCAAGTGGCTCAAGCCGGCGGTTTTCCGAAGCCAAACCAAAATGACCAGACAGTGGAGGCCAAGAGCTTAGCGCCTGAACTGTACGGGCATAAGCAATAAACAGGAGACAAAGAGCGGCGCGTAAGCGACCACCCTAAGGACAACGAAGAAGCATAAAATATTTAGAGGAGTGACGGCATGGCATATAGATTAGGCGTTGATGTAGGCGGGACATTTACCGATCTACTGTTAATAGAAGAGGCGAGCGGCAAAACTTACCGCTCTAAAGTTCCTTCAACCCCTAGCGACCCGTCACAAGCAGTGATTAGCGGTACGGCRCGTATTTGCGAAATGGCCGGAATTGYBCCWGCAGAYTTATCKTTGTTYATGCACGGCACMACYGTTGCRACCAACGCCATATTGGAAAACAAAATTGCTAGGGTCGGTCTGATTGTTACGGACGGTTATCGTCAAGTCCTGCAAATTGCCCGCTCTTGGGTGCCGGGTGGTTTGGCTGGCTGGATTATCTGGGATCGCCCACCGATTTTAGCGCCGTTAGAAGCTACGGTTGAGGTTAAAGAGCGGCTGGATTCGGACGGCAATGTGCTGAAGACCGTTAAAAAGAAAAATGTCCTCAAAGCCATCAAGCGCCTGAAGGCAGAAAATGTCGAAGCGGTAACTATCTGCCTGATTAAYTCTTTTGCCAATAACGCACACGAAAAAGAAATAGAGGCAATCGTTAAGCGCGAAATGCCAGATGTGCCCGTATCKATYTCCAGTGAYATTTTGCCTGAGAAACAAGAGTATGAGCGGGCTTTAACCACCGTCGCMAACTCTGCCGTGCGGCCCACTGTGGCTCAATATGTGCAAAACTTGCGCAAAGAGCTTCGTGCACAAAATATGGAAGGGCAGATCAATTTGCTGCGCTCGGACGGCGGCTTGATGTCATCGGAAAAAGCYGAA
The DNA here is from genome assembly GCA_002732905.1 of Robiginitomaculum sp. Classification (GTDB taxonomy): domain Bacteria; phylum Pseudomonadota; class Alphaproteobacteria; order Caulobacterales; family Maricaulaceae; genus Robiginitomaculum_A. The sequence continues at coordinate 28,658 of NVTC01000014.1, read as the reverse complement.
GATTTGCCGGTGGCTCTACTTATGTCCGGCCCCGCAGGCGGCGTAACGGGTGCGCTCTGGGCGGCTAAAAACGCAGGCTATGCCAATATCCTAACACTAGACATGGGCGGTACGTCTACGGATGTATCCTTGATTGAAAACGGGCAACCGCGTTTAACCCGGGATACGGAGGTCGGGGATCTCACCGTGCGCACGTCTTCCTTGGATGTAAAAACGGTGGGTGCAGGCGGCGGTTCTATTGCCCATGTGCCGGAATTGACACAGGCGCTTAGGGTCGGGCCTGAAAGCGCGGGCGCGACACCCGGGCCAGCGTGCTACGGAAACGGCGGCGAGGCTGCAACAGTAACCGATGCTAATGTGGTGCTCGGCTATTTACCAGCCCAACTGCTCGGCGGCGCAATGAAACTGGATGTGGATGCGGCTAAAAAATCTGTGCAAGTTGTCGCCGATGCGCTCGGTATTTCTCTACTGGAAGCGGCGGCAGGTATTATTGATATTGTCAACGAAAACATCTTCGGCGCTATCCGTTTGGTTTCCGTGCAACAAGGTTATGACAGCCGCGATTTTGCCCTTATGGGGTTCGGCGGCGGTGGGCCTTTGCAAGCGAATGCAATTGGAAAATTAGCCCAGAGCTGGCCAGTGATTATACCAATGGCGCCCGGTGTGCTGTGTGCCTACGGTGATGCGACGACAAGAATGCGCGCTGAAAAAGCCCGGTCATTCTCTTCGCGCCTTGATACGGCGGACGGCAAGCGGTTAGAGCAAATTATGGGAGAAATGGCCAAAGAGGTCAGTGATCAATTGGTGTCTCAGGGTGTACCCGTATCTGAACACGAAGTTCAATTTGAAGCCGGTGTCCGCTATCAAGGTCAAGGCTTTGAGGYTRWWCKWMCMAKWSKGMMRMRAGRMWKYGMCGRYGCRSGYTKKWRMRAMCKYRSMARSSRTKYRSRCGMMGAACATGAGAAGCTCTTTACCTTTGCGTTGGAGCTTCCCATCGAGCTGGTCAATTTGCGCGTGACCGTCTTGGGSGAAACRCCAAATGTKGCGGCGGGTCAYATACCGGKGGGYGACGGTAARCCYGACRAGGCTTCTATWATYAAAACCAGTACGGTTTGGATGGACGGCAAAGAACAAGACGCCGTCATTTATGACCGCGCCAAACTAAAGGCCAAAGACAAAATCAATGGCCCTGCGATCGTTACAGAAATGGACTCGACCACATTGATATTATCAGGCCACGTCGCGACCGTCGATGCATTCGGCAATATCTTAATCAACCCAGTAAAAGTATAGGAGGGCATCATGGCTGCACAAATTATTGAAAAAAACACCGAAGCGTTCAAAACTGTCGATGTCGACCCTATCACTTTAGACCTTATTGAAAACGCATTGAAAAACGCCCGTGAAGAAATGGACGCAACCCTGTTTCGTACCGCTATGTCGCCAGGTATCCGCGAGCAGGGCGACGCATTTCCCCTCATCGCAGATCATACCGGCTTGATGTTGGCGGGGCAGTTTGGCTCGTTTATTCAAGGTTTTTTGGAAAACTATGACGGCGAGATCGAAGAAGGTGATGTSATTTGGCTCTCTGATCCTTATATGTGCGACGGCGCAGTTTCCCATGCCAATGACTGGTTGGTCATGGTACCCGTATTCGTAGATGACCGGCTCGTTGGTTGGGGTGCTATGTTTGGTCATATGACTGATGTGGGCGGTATGGTGCCGGGATCCTTACCGACCAATGCCACCTCGATTTTCCAAGAAGGTATCCGCATTCCGCCTGTTAAACTTTACAAAAAAGGCGTCAAAAATGACGATATTCTCAAAATCGTTCTACATCAATGCCGGATGCCAGACTGGGCTGGTGCTGATCTAAACGCCATTGTTGCCGCCTGCCGTATGGCCGAGCGCCGCGTGGTGGAAATGGTCGGACGCTTTGGGGCGGATACATATATTTCTGCCACCAACAAACTGCTGGCGCGCAATAAGCGGGCTATGGCGCATCTTATCGAAACCTCTATCGGCGAGGAGCCTGTGTCGTTTGAAGATTTCATCTGTGATGATGGTCGTGGTTTTGGTCCCTATAAAATTAAATGCACCATGTGGCGCGAAGACGGCAAAGTCATTCTGGATTGGGAGGGTACCGACCCACAATCAGAAAGCTCGATTAATTTTTTGATGAACGARAAYATGCTGAAAATGTTTTTYGGSATTTACATGATTATGGTGTTCGAYCCGCARATTTTATTCAACGACGGGTTTTATGATTTGGTTGATGTGCGTATCCCGGAAGGTTCCTTGCTCAAGCCAAAATTCCCTGCAGCATTATCGTGCCGAACCCATGCGCTTGGCCGTATTTTTGATGTGCTTGGGGCACTTCTTGGGCAACGTGCGCCAGAATTTTTATCAGCAGCTGGCTTCTCGTCTAGCCCACATTTGATGTATTCCGGTACTGACAAAAATGATGAATGGTTCCAGTTGTTCCAGATCGGCTTTGGCGGTATTCCGGGGCGTCCGTTCGGTGATGGTTCTGATGGGCATTCTTTGTGGCCGGGCTTTACCAATGTGCCCAACGAATTCCTAGAAGCCTATTTTCCGCTTCGTATTGAACGCTATGAAAGCATTCCTGATAGCGGTGGTGCCGGGCTGTTTCGGGGTGGTAACGGTATCACCATTCATTATAGGTTCCTAGAAAAAGGCACGATCTCCATTCACGATGATCGTTGGTTTATTTATCCGTGGGGTGTTAACGGCGGTACGCCGGGCATGCGTTCTAAGAAGATGATTATACGAGCGGACGGTCAGGAAGAAGTCCTGCCTTCCAAATGCGACGGTATCACTGTCGAAATTGGTGATCTGCTGATCTATAACACATGGGGCGGCGGCGGCTGGGGTAACCCGCTGGAGCGCGATCCGGAATTTRTTGGMYTAGAGGTCARACGYGGTTTRATCAGTAAAAAAGGTGCTARACGTTTCGGCGTGGTTGTCTCTAAGTCAGGTCAAGTAGACGCGAATGCTACCGAAAAGTTGCGGGCAGAAATGGCCGACAGTATTTGCACCGAAGTGTTCAACTATGGCCCTGATTTGGAAACCCTGCGTAAGAACTGTAAGAAGGAAACAGGTCTGGACGCACCGAAGAGGCCYGTATGGGATAAAAAAWCKGCKTAGGTATNTGATGGAAACTAACCAACAAATTTTGCTGAAAAAYCGTCCGGACGCAGTCCCTGYACCGTCTGATTTTAAAATGGTAGAAAATGATGTGCCGACCTTGAGYGCGGGCGAAATTCTATGCAAAACGGAATTTCTATCCCTCGATCCCTATATGCGCGGACAGATTAATGGTCGCCATATTTCAGGVKCWATYCATCCAGGGGAGATGATGCGRGGTGAAACCGTATCGGAGGTGATGCAGTCCAACCACGCGGATTTCAAACCCGGAGATTTTGTCAAACATTTTGGTGGTTGGCAGCGCTATTCTGTCAGTGACGGTACGGGTATGGAAAAATTGGATGCGCGCATCTCCCCGCGTTCATTGGCGCTGGGTATTCTGGGTATGCCGGGGCTAACCGCTTATGCAGGACTGGTCCATCTGGCAGAACCAAAAGCTGGGGACACGGTTTTAGTGTCGGCAGCGTCCGGYGCTGTCGGYTCYATGGTKGGGCAAATCGCTAAAATCATGGGCTGTCGGGTCGTTGGCATCGCGGGTCAACAGCGCAAGATGGATTGGYTSACSGAWGTGGCCGGTTTTGAYGGMTGTTTTAATTATAARGAYGAAAAMCCWGCSGACGGCATTAARCGCCTGTGCCCGGACGGTGTTGAYATTTATTTCGATAATGTTGGCGGCGATATCTTAGATGCGGCCATGAACCAGCTCGCACTGGGTGCCCGCGTGATCTTRTGCGGCTTGATGGCGCAATATAACACAGATARCCCACCRCCAGGCCCTAATCCCGGCACCATCATTCGYGCCCGYGCACTCGTCAAAGGTTTGGTGGTCTATGATCATTTCGRCAAACARGCAGAGTTTCTGGATAAAGCAACAAAATGGATAAATTCTGGACAAATCAAGTTTGTTGAAGATGTAACAGATGGTTTGGTGAATGCACCTGATGCGTTTTGCACCCTCATGGCTGGTGGCAATTTCGGTAAAACCATCGTGAAAATATAAMMGNGTTATGAGCGCCCAAACACTATTTGATAAATTATGGCAAGCYCATAATRTTCGTGCTTTAGACGGCGGTGAAGACCTGCTTTATATTGACCGAATATTCTTACATGAGCGTACGGGCGGTATTGCATTAGTGGGCATGGCGGCAGATGGACACAAAGTCCGTCGCCCAGACCATGTTTTTGCCACCATGGATCATATCGTCGACACACATCCGGGGCGCAGTGATAAAACGCTCATGCCCGGCGGTACAAATTTTATAAATATCACGCGCCGCGCTGCTAAASAGGCTGGTATCACCTTGTTCGATTTGGATGATGAGCGTCAAGGTATAGTTCACGTTATCTCGCCAGAACAGGGTATAGTCTTGCCCGGCCTGACGATTGTGTGTCCGGATAGCCATACCTGCACACAAGGTGCGTTTGGAGCTCTCGCATTCGGCATTGGATCAACGCAAGCTGAGCACGCCATGGCCACTTCGACTTTGCGTGTGTCTAAACCCAAATCTATGCTGGTWCATTTTAGTGGYATTTTACAAAAAGGGGTWASCGCTAAAGATTTGATCTTACATTTGATCAGTACACACGGTGCAGCTGGTGGGCGCGGATATGCCATAGAGTTCGGCGGAGCGGCCATACGGGCATTAGATATGGAAGCCCGTATGACCCTGTGCAATATGGCTGTAGAGTTCGGAGCGTTTACCGGGATGGTTGCGCCAGACGAAAAGACTTATGCTTGGYTAAAGGGTAGRCCCTATACGCCAAAGGGYAAGGCRTGGGATRCGGCGSTGGAGAGCTGGCAAAAACTTGCAACCGACACAAAAGCTAAATTTGATAGAACAATTAAAGTGAATGTAGGTGCAATTGCGCCGACCGTCAGTTGGGGTACCAGCCCGGCGCAATCTATAGCCCTAAGCGAAAACATTCCGGCGCCCATCAGCGCAGAAGATAAAAAATCCTTGACCTATATGGGGCTTGTGGCTGGAGTAAAAATTACCGATTTAGGTGTTGATGCCGCCTTTATCGGTTCATGCACCAATGCGCGCCTATCGGATTTACGCGCTGCAGCAGCAGTGCTTCAAGGGCGGCGGGTTCATAAAAATATTCGTGCTATTTGTGTGCCGGGTTCCAGTTCCGTTAAGCGTGCTGCGGAAGCTGAGGGGCTTGATGTTATTTTTAAAGAGGCTGGATTTGAATGGCGTGAAAGTGGCTGTTCCATGTGCTTTTATGCTGGCGGAGAAGGTTTTGGCAATGGCAAGCGGGTTATTTCTACAACCAACCGAAACTTTGAGGGACGCCAAGGTGTTGGGGCCCGCACACATTTAGCCAGTCCTGAAACTGTAGCAGCATCTGCTGTGGCAGGACATATTTGCAGTGTCTCCAACTTGGAGCCGCACGATGGGTGAGCCGTTAACAGTTCTGAGTGCAAAAGCACTGCCGCTTTTACGCGATAATATTGATACGGACGCGATTATCCCTTCGCGTGAGATTAAAGGCGTGACAAAAATCGGGTTGGCAGACGGCTTGTTTGCGGGCTGGCGTTATACGGGGGAACGGGAATTAAATTCTGATTTTCTCCTGAATTGGCCGCAGTTTAGAGGCGTGCAGATATTATTATCAGGTGCAAATTTTGGCTGTGGGTCATCGCGGGAACAAGCCGTATGGGCGCTTGTTGAGTACGGGTTTCGGGTGATTGTGGCCGAAAGCTTCGGTGAAATTTTCTATAATAACTGTATAGTAAATGGTGTCTTGCCAATTCAACTTTCCAAAAAAAAGATTGCTAGGTTGGTGAAAATCGATGGGGACATTAAAGTCGACCTGGTCAAGCAAACCATTGCTGGCACAGAGTTTAACATTAGCGCGCCGCACAAACACATGTTAGTGCAAGGTTTGGATGCTATTGATATAACGATAGAATCTATCAGTGAAATTGAGTTGTTTGAGAAAAATTATTTTGCAAACAATCCGTGGATACAGCTTAAATAATGCCTCTATCCACAAGACCTTTTATTGATCTGGTTTGCGCAGCCAAAAAATGCTTACGGTCGGGAACTTGCACATTGCCGTTTTTATCCAGCATTGAATTGGCGGTTTGAGACCCACATTTATTATAGGTTTCGCAAAATATTTCAAACCGTTGGCGCGCCAGCAAATTGGCCATGCCCGGACGGCGGCGGTATTGGCGCAGCGCATTAAGGTCGAGGGTTGCATGAGCGGTCATGGTTTGCCCCCAACCCGATTCCACCAATGTACGACCTTGGTAATCAACAATAGACGAACGTCCGTCTGTTGCTCCTGCGGGCATGGCGTGACCTGCAATGCCGCCGCAATTGGCAGAAACCATATAAACCATGTTTTCTACGGCGCGCGCTTTGCGGCAAATGGCTTTTGGAGTCTCGGACATATTACCCATTTCTCCGGTGGGGTGGACGATGATTTCCGCGCCGCGCATAGCCAACGCCCGCGCAATTTCCGGATATAAAATTTCTTCGGAAGCCAAAGACGCTAACCGTCCAATATCTGTATCCACAACTGGAAAAACACCGTCCATACCGTACACATCCAGATACTTGTCCCAAACATCATGAGGGGTTGGTGCAAACATAGAATTGAGACGACGATAGCGTAAAACCGTATCGCCGTTCGGGGCAATAATAAAACAGGTTTGAAAGTATAAACCCTCAAAATGTGGGTCAAGCTCGTAAGCATTGCCCGCTAAATATAAACCGTTGTCCTGCGCTATTTTACCCAGAGCACCATACTCGGGCCCGTCTATTTCAATACAGGCCTTGTCTGCCCACTGCGGTATTGTTTCACCAGCCGGATAGCTGGTCATGAAATATTCTGGCAAGACCAGCAGTTTTAAGTCTTGTCCGATAAACATTTTACTAGAGCGGATTTCGGTCGCCAATCTGTCTAGTGTTGCAAACATAAGTGTGCGTGCATCTTCGCGGCCAGTGCAAGCATTGACGGCCTGAACCTCGGATTGTAACGCCAATGCCATGTAGGGGGCCATATAGCTTGGCTCCAACAAATCATTCTGTAATTTATTCTGTGTATCCATGGGCCATCCCTATTTTCAAAACCCAGTTCTAACAATGAGAAAAATCATTCTGTTTGCGTCCATCCACTTTAGGACATAAATATGATTTGTTAGGTATAGGGTATGGATAAAGCATTGCAAAAACAACTGGTCGCTGTTCTTGGAGCCGAACATGTGTCCACGGAGGAAAGCGAACGCGCGTATTTTTCCCAAGATGTATATAGCCGTTCCGAATTTACCAGTTTGGCCGTATTGCGACCTGCAAATATTGATGATCTTGCGGCTGTTGTTAAGCTAGCAACCCAAAACGGCCTCGCGGTGTTTCCGCGCGGCGGCGGCCTATCTTATACGGGCGGCTATCTTCCGAGTACTAATAAATCCGTCAGCATTGACACATCGCGCATGAACCGAGTGGTCGAAATTAATGTGAAAGACATGTATGTAACAGTGGAGGCTGGGTGTAGTTGGGCCGATTTGCACAAAGCTTTGCAGGGCACGAATTTACGCACCCCGTTTTGGGGGACACTTTCCGGGCTTTATGCCACGGTCGGTGGGTCGGTTAGCCAGAACTCTATTTTCTTCGGCTCTGGTCTCTACGGTATATCTGCGGACAGCGTCACGGGGCTTAAAGTTGTGGCGGCCAACGGTGATATTATCGAAACAGGTTCTGGTTTCTTTCGGCATTTTGGCCCGGATATGACCGGGCTGTTTACGGGGGACTGCGGTGCGCTTGGGATAAAGGCGGAAATTACACTGCGCTTGATCCGTGCACCAAAACACAAAGCCCATGCTTCGTTTAGTTTCGAGCGCTACGAAGATATGCTTCCGGCTATGAGCAAAATAGCCAGACAGGGTTTGGCATCCGAGTGCTTTGGTTTTGACCCGTTTTTGCAAGCCCAGCGCATGAAACGCGAAAGCTTGGCTAAGGACGTAAAGGCTTTAGCAGGCGCCCTAAAAGCAGAAATGAAAGCCAGCGGGTCGGTACTGGGCGCGCTCAAAACAGGCGCTAAACTTGCCGCAGCCGGACGTGGATTTATGAAGGACGTGCCTTATTCCGTTCATATCACATCTGAGAACCACCACGCGGCTGCAGCTAAATCTGATATTGAAACCATCAAAACCATCATCAAAAATGCAGGCGGTACAGAGATCGAAAATGCCATCCCAACCTTGGTGGCTGCCAATCCGTTCAACCCTCCCAATTCTATGATTGGCCCGTCAGGCGAGCGCTGGGCACCCGTCCATGCCGTAATACCCCATTCGGGGGCTGTGGCTTTGATGGATGCCATCACGGCATTATTTGATGAGCACAAAGATATTTGTGATCAATACGACATTGGAATCGGCTATTTGCTGACCAGTGTTGGTGCGAGCGCTATGGTCCTAGAGCCCGTATTTTTCTGGCCAGATGCTTTGATGGATATCCACCACCGCAAAGTCGAGGCGGGGCATTTGCGTAAAATAAACGGTTTTGCAGATAACCCTGATGCGCGTGTCGCCGTTGACGGATTGCGCACCAAGCTCAAAAACTTAATGGCTAGTCACCAAGCCGCACATCTACAAATTGGCAAGGTTTATAATTATCAGCAATCTATAAATCCGAGCACTTTGGCTTTGCTCAAAGCCGTTAAAACCCAGATGGATCCGAAGGGCCTTATTAATCCGGGAGCACTCGGCCTTTAATCAGACTAGCGCCGCGCAACGCCGAGCTTTCCCAGTCGCCACGCCAGAGCATCTATGCGGTCTTGTCCAAAAAACGGCTCATTGTTCAAAACAAATGTTGGTACACCCCAATGTCCGGCAGCACGCAGGTCTTTGTCATGTTCGTGAATAAGAGCGTCAATGCGCTGTGTATCCATTTCGGATTCGAGGCTTTCCAAATCCAGACCGGTGCGGGTAATGGCTGCGTCCAGCCGACCGTCTTCCAGCCAATTTTTGCCGCTCCAAACTAATGAGCCGACCTCGTTTAAGAACGCCATGCCGCGCCCTGCTTCATTGGCGCACACACCGAGGCGTGATAGTCGCCATACAAGCGGTTGTTCTTTGGCAAAACTGCCTGTTTCTGGATCGGTTATCACAGGGTCGGGCTGTGGCATGGCAAGTGTTTGCCCGCTCATTTCTGCGAGCCGGACAATGTCTCGAAACAAATAACCCATCCATTCGGGGCCGCGACTTTCAAAAAAATCCGGCTGACGCAGGGCTAATGGCAAGACAATTTTGACATTGATGTCAATGTCCCATTCGGCCTCAAGCGCAATAGTCGGCTTTACTGCCAAATAAGAATAGGGCGAACGAAACGACCAGTATAAATCAATTGGTGTGGGCAAGAGCATCTCCTTATAGCACATTAATATGCTTGAAGTGCCGTGCTGGGTCAATTATTTTTGGGGCGCGCAAAGATCGCGCACCCCACAATGAATGGGTGAGGTAAATCCCTATCCACATATATTTAGCCAAATACATTTATATTGTAAGTGATAGCTGCAGCAGTGCTGTCGAGGGCTTCTGCGGATTTAATATCAAGCTTTGCTTGCACCTTGTCACCATTAAGCCAGTTAACAGCTGCACGGTTAGAATATGCTTGCCAATTGGTAGGGGCTAATTTCAAAGCACTATCACAAGCTGCCAATGCTTGCTCATAACGGCCTTGGGACCCGAGAGTTGCACACTGATTGCTATAGACAATTGTCTTGTGTTTTATTCTTAATCCCTGATGGAGAGCATCGCGGTTAAAGGCGGCGGCTTTGGCATAGTCACCTTTGTTATAAGCGATAACACCCTGTTTTATAACACGCTTGCCTGATTGTTCGACGGTGAAGTGAGGGGCGCTGCTCGCAGTCTGTGTTTCGCCTGCGGATGCCGTTCCGGACATACCAATGATTACAGACGCGGTCAGAGTTGTAGCAATAGCTGCAACCAAAAGGGTGCGAAGCATGGATTTGGGGGGGGAAATGTTCATGATAAACTCCTGTGTTGGTGAACATGCTACATGTATGCAGTTCAAATAAGAATACAATTGACGTATTTCGCAGGGATGTTATACATAATTGTATGAACAACTGGTCCGACTATCCAATTTTCCTTGCTGTTGCCGAAACGGGTAGCCTTACGGCTGCTGGTGATCAGCTTAATATAAGCCAACCAACAGTTGGGCGGCGTATGAAGGCTTTAGAGGCTCGCTTTGGCGCGCCGCTCTTGACGAAAGAAGATGGTAAGTTAGCACCAACAGAGTTTGGTTATCTGGTGCTCGACCATGTCAGGCGTATGGAAGCTGAAGCTGATGCGATTACCCGCACTTCGGCGACATTGGAGCATTCTCTTGTCGGCCCGGTAATGATTACCGCTTCTGAAGGCATTGGTGATTTTTGGCTCCCGGCTATTATGCAAAAATTTCGTAAGGATAACCCGGATATCGTTGTCGACGTCAATATTGATTTCCGCGCCGCTAATTTGGCGCAGCGCGAGGCGGATATAGCCCTGCGCTGGATGGGGCCCGGCACCCAAAACAGCCTTATTGGCCGCCGCGTTACCCGTTTTGGCTTTGGTCTTTATGCATCAAGGGCTTATTTAGAGGAGAGGGGTACGCCAAAAAGCCCCGAAGATCTGCTTGATCATGATGGTGTCCGGCTCAATATCGGCACGCAAACATTTTGGCCGTTGGACGCATCTGGCAATGTAGTCCCCACGCCGCGCATCGTGTTTCGTACAAATAATCTTATGGCGCATTTTAATGCTGTGCTTGCTGGTTACGGTATCGGTATGGTGGGTCATGCTGCACATGCAATGGAAATGGGGCTTGTTCGTGTTTTGCCCGATTTAACGCGTGAAGAAGACCTTTGGGTGGTTGCTCATGAAGATTTAAAGAAAAGCGCACGGGTACGTGCCGCTTTTGACTTTATTGTTGATGCCCTCCAGAAAGACCACGCACATTTTAAAACCGGCGCACAATCCGTATTTATAGAGCATGCCATGTTGCATATGCCTGCTATTGTAGAGGACAGTGAGGTAAGCCGCTCTCAGCATGCGAAAAAACGAGTGAAACTTCCTACAACAGCCGCTTGATTTCCTAAAAACCCTGCGCTATAAGCCCGCCTTCGCGGGGGACCACAAACGCTTGAACCCGTGCATTACACAGGAAAATACAATGAAAAAAGATTTACACCCGGATTACCACACGATCAAAGTGGTTATGACCAACGGCACAGAATATATGACCCGCTCTACTTACGGCAAAGAAGGCGATACTTTGGTATTGGATATTGACGCTTCTTCCCATCCGGCTTGGACCGGCGGCGGACAAAAGCTTATGGACCGCGCTGGCCGCGTTTCACGCTTCAAAGACAAATTCAAAGGTTTTGCATAAACCTAACTTCAAACACAAAAAAACCCGCCTCGCTGGCGGGTTTTTTATTGGGTTTGGCTTAATGAATTAGCTGGGAAAATTAGAGAATGCTGCTTCTAGGCGGCTAATTTGGTCGGCCACCGTATTACCGTGCTGAGCATTGATCGAACCGTAAAGAGACCTATCAAGGCGAACGATGCGCTCATATAATTTTTCGGAACGGGCGAGCAAATCTAACAATAAAGCAGGCAAGATTGCTGCATGTTGCGCGAGTGGTTTTGCGTTTTCGGTATCTGTTTCCCGTTCAGGGACAAGTCTGTACTTTTCGGCTCTGGCCTCCGCTCCGGTCATTTCACCTTCTTTCAGTGCGCGTTGCACCAAAAGCCAAGAAGCGACCTGCATGAGGCGCGTGGTTAACCGCATGCTTTGGGATGCATAGATAAGGGCTTCATTCCGTGCGAGCATTTTACTGTCTTGCCGCCCAGTGCCGTCGAGATAAGCCGCGGTTTCTTCGACCATATCCATGCCTTCGCGGAAGGTTTTAGCAAACAACTCTGAGGCCGTAAATTCTTTGAGCCGTGTTTCAGCTTGTGGCCCTAATGTATCAACCATGGTATTTGGTTGCGTACGTCCTGCGCCAAATCCTTTGCTAAATCCTGTGCTATCGTTCATTGTTAACTCCATTACGGGCATATTAGCCTGTGTATCAAAATAGTCTGTTTGTGCTTATGTGTGCAAAGTGCGCGCCAACTTTAAGTTTTTCCGAAAAAAGTTTCAGCGCTTGATAAATCTTTGGTTTTTTTATCGATCTCGCGTGCGATGCGTGCCTGTTCAGCTTCCAGTATTGTCAATCTTTCCTTCAATTGGGTTACGGAGACACCGTATAGGTCCTCGCCGACACAAAATGCCTGGCCAGCCCTTTTTAAGTCTGCATCGTCCAAAATATCCATGTGTGAACCCGTCCCTATTTCAGTCCTTATATGGCAAATTTCTAGCTTCGCCAATAAATAGTGTACCCTCTTGCCAAAACGAATTAAAAGGCTTAGATAAGGGTTAACCGGGAGCTAAGGTTTCCAAAACCACCCCGCCGAGCGGGGTTTTTTCATGGGATTTGATCAAAGAATGAAACTTTGATCACTTTTCATAGTTGGAGAAAGACATGAGCAAGATTTTAATGCCGAAAGCCACAGCAGTTTGGCTAATCGACAATACAGTGATGACGTTTGAGCAAATTTCTGCTTTTTGCGATTTGCATATCCTAGAGGTCAAAGGCATTGCTGATGGGGATGTGGCTGCGGGTATTCGCGGTGCTGACCCAATTTCAAACGGCCAAGTGACCCGGGACGAAATTGAAAAAGCAGAAAAAGACGCACGTTATAATTTGGTGGCCGTCAGCTTTGATGCTTCACCGATCCCAGCCAGCAAAACCAAAAAACGCCGTGGTCCCCGTTATACGCCGTTATCACGTCGTCAGGATCGTCCGGATGCTATTGCTTGGCTCGTCCGTAATCACCCGGAAGTGTCTGATCCGCAAATTTCAAAACTGATCGGTACGACTAAACCAACGATTAATTCTATCCGTGACCGGACACATTGGAAGACCAGCACCATTAACCCAACTGACCCAGTTTCCCTAGGCCTGTGCTCACAAATGGATTTGGACGAAGCGGTGAAAATTGCGGCTGAGAAGAAAGCTAAATTGGATGCCAAAAATGCGCCCAAGGGCGATCAAGGCGATGCTTTGAAGCCAGTTGTTGATGCGCCGGTAGCCGAAGCTCCGAAAACTGAACATACACTCGAAAGCTTGTTCAAGCCTGCTACATCTGGGGGCTAAGCCCTTAAGCTGGCGGTGCGGTTTGTACCCAACTGTCCAGTTTTTCAAACGTCTCAAGCCATTTGGCTAGTTTAGGCATGTGATCGCGCCACTGCATGTCAGCGGCGCGGAGGTCTACATATCCGAGTGCGCACGCTATAGAGAGATTGCCGTATTCCCAAGGGTCGCCCAACTCGTCCGTAATGGTTTCTAGGTGTTGCAGTGCGCGTACTGTAGCATTTTCCTGACGCTCAGCCCAGAAATCCCACCATTGTTCTTGGGGCCGAATACGCTCCATACGGAATGCAAGAACCGCATCAATAATGCCGTCGCCGAGTGCATGCAAAGTCTTCTGCCGCCATGCGGATGCGCCCCTAGGTAACCAAGGCTTTTCTAAAGCATCCAAATACTCACAAATAACAGGGCTATCGTAAAGTGTCGTCTCAGGGGTAACTAAGGCTGGAACTTTGCCGAGCGGATTGGCCTTATGTAAAACATCGTCGTCGTCAAACGGTATTGTGGTCACATCTTCGACGTCCAATCTTTTTTCAAGAATAAGGATGCGGCATTTGCGGGAATAGGGCGATGTAGGGGAATGTATGAGTTTCATTATGAACTCTCTTTCATATTATGAGCATACACGAAAGTGGACACGCTTAGTAAAACAATGAAAACAATAATCCCTATGCCCATAACTTCCTTAAAGTTGGTTTTGAACAAACTAAAGTGCAACACAGCAGACAAGACGCTTGTACTAAAAATACCGAAAACTACATACTTGTTAAACTGATAGTGTTTAGTAATTTCGCGCCGTTGAGTTTTTGGTATTTTCCAGAGTGGCAATTTTTTCACCGTGAAATACCAAAAACTAAATAGCGCACTCCCACACAGCAGTAATAAAAAATTTAAACCACTTGATAAATTTAAAAAGTAGATTGGAACAAAAGATGCAATGCCTAAATATGCATATATCGTGGTTAAATAAATGGACTTAACATTTTTTACTTCACTCATGCGTCCGCTACGTCTACCGGAATAATTGTCACACTTTCACCACAACCACATGCGTCGGTCTGGTTCGGGTTTCTGAACACGAATTTTGAGTGCAGGATTTCTGTCTCGTAGTCTACGATAGAACCGAGCAGGAATAGAACGGCCTTGGCATCCACGACAATTTTGACGCCGTTGTCTTCGACGACTTCATCAAATTTTTCGATCTCGCCGACATACTCCATCAGGTATTCCATGCCGGCACAGCCGCCGTTGGTAACGCCGACCCGCAGATAACCTTGGCCTTTTTCACTGAGTATCTCGCGCACACGCCCAGCTGCCGCGTCGGTTAGGGTAACGAGTTTTGGTATTTCTCTTTTTTTAACTTGGGCCATCACATTATTCCTACTTATCACATTATTCCTACTTATCACATTATTCCTACTGGGGTTTAAAACATATTCAGTTCAAGCCGGGCTTCGTCGCTCATCAAATCCGGGGTCCAAGGGGGATCGAACACCATATCAACCTCTACTTTGACCACACCGTCGATCATGATACAGGCTTCTTGCACCCAAATTGGCATTTCTCCGGCCACGGGGCAACCCGGTGCGGTCAGTGTCATGTCAACTTTCAACACCCAGTCGTCCTCAAGCTGGACCTTGTAAATCAAACCAAGCTCATAGATATCCACCGGAATTTCCGGGTCAAATACGGTTTTGATCTGGGTGATCACTTCTGCTGTCACCCGCTCGATGTCTTTATCGGTGGGTTTAGTCGCAGGCGCAGTAGGTGATACGTCGATCACGTCGTGTTCTGTATCTAATTCTGTTTTCATATCTTCAGTCATGGTCTTACCTATATAGTCATTGTTCTGGGATAAAAAAGCCCAGCTTCATTATTGAAAGTTTTTATCATGACAAAAACTTTCTGGCTTTGTTGACGGCTTCGATAAGGCGGTCAACTTCGTCTTCTGTGTTGTAAAGTGCGAAGCTAGCACGGGCGGTTGAATGGACGCCGAAGCTTTCCATCAAGGGTTGGGTGCAATGCATGCCAGCGCGAATAGCTACACCGTATTTGTCAAGAATTTGCGCAATATCATGAGCGTGTGCGCCTTCTAGGGTGAAGGCTAATACGGCCCCTTTGTTCGGCGCATTGCCAATGAGGCGAAACGCATTCACCTGTTTGAGGCCTGCCAAAGCGCGGTCGTATAATTTCATTTCGTGGGCTTCAATTTCGGCCCGATCATACTGGGACAACCAATCTATGGCTGCGCCCAATCCTATCGCTTCTATAATTGCTGGTGTTCCAGCCTCGAATTTATGGGGAATGTCAGCGTAAGTGATGCGGTCTAAGAACACGTCTTCGATCATTTCGCCGCCGCCGTTAAATGGTTGTAGGTGTTCCAGCATTTCCCGCTTGCCGTATAGGGCTCCAATACCTGTGGGGCCGTATAATTTATGCCCGGTCATGGCGTAGAAATCTGCATCAACATCCAAAACATCAACTGGGAAATGTACGGCGGCTTGGGTGCCGTCGACCACGAAAATACAACCATGATCGTGGGCGGTTTTACCCATGTCGCGAACAGGGTTTATTGTGCCCGTCACATTGGACATGTGMACGACRGAGACGATTTTTGTGCGGGCTGTGAAYARRGATTTATAGRCATCTAAATCCARTGTGCCGTCTTCSARYACMGGCACCCATTTGATCACCGCCCCAAACCGTTCGCGTAAGAAATGCCACGGCACGATGTTGGAATGGTGTTCCATCTTGGTCAGTATAATTTCATCGCCGGCTTTAATCTCGCCCATCAGGCCGTAAGCCACCAAGTTGAGCGCTTCGGTAGCACCTTTGGTAAAGATGATTTCGTTGGCTTCCGCAGCACCTAAAAATTTGGCGACTTTCTGCCGTGCAGTCTCGAACGCCTCGGTGGTTTCGTTGGCCATAGTGTGCAGACCCCGGTGCACATTTGCGTATGCATGTTCCATCTGGCCTTGCATGGCCTGGATCACCGCTTCGGGCTTTTGCGCACTGGCGGCATTGTCTAGATAAGCCAATGGTTTGCCGTTGATCTGCCGCCTTAGGATCGGAAATTGCGCCCGGATTGAGCCGACGTCAAATTTAGAGTTAAGGCTCATGAATTTTGCTCCAACCAGTTTGTGATAAGAGCCATAAAACCACTGTTGTCCACCATACCGTCAAAGCTTTGCGCAACAAATGCCTGGGTCAGCAGTGCGCGTGCTTGCTTGGCGGGAATACCGCGCTGACGCATGTAAAACAGCGCACTTTCATCAAGCGCACCGACCGTATTCCCGTGTGCGCAGGCTACATCATCAGCGTAGATTTCAAGCTCTGGTTTAGAACGAATTTCGCAAGTATCAGAGAGCATAATTGCGTCGTGGCGCATTTCTGCATCGGTTAACTGCGCAGGCCTACGGACGTGGAATTTGCCTTGAAATACGCCGCGGGCTTTGTTGGTGACAACACCTTTTACGCTTTGGCGGACATGGGCGTTTTGCGCACCCAAATCAATATAAGACGTCATATCGCAGTGGCGTTTATCGTTCAGTAAATACGCGCCGTGGACATTGGCTTTCAGATTTGAACCAAGACTGGCAATCCGTGTTTCAAACCGCGATAGCCCTGCGCCGAAACTGAGGCTGTGTTGATTAATCTCGGCATTAGCCCATGCATTTATCTGGATTGTCGCAATGCGTGTGGTATCTGCATGGTCGTTGTGTAGGACTGTGCGGGTGAGCTTGGCGCCTTTTGCTAATTCGAACCGTATGTCAAGATTTACAAATGCGGCATTAGTGCTTGCGTGGACTTCTTCCATATGCAGTTGCGCACCTTCGCCTAAGCGAATGACAATGCGTGCATGGCCATTACCCAGACTACTTATCGTCAATTTTTCAGATGAGTTGAACCCCAAAGGCACAGTGATAGCATAGGTATCACCGCCAAAACTAGCGGCTAATTTCCCCATAGGGGTGTCAGATGCCGGTGCCTGTTCACGCGAAATATTCAAGCCGGWYGGKARGYYGAATTTWGGCKCRCARGCGGTCGTAAGACCGGATTTCTCATCCGARACTGACCCGCGCACATCCGTCCACTTCCAAGCYTCCATACGGCGRTGGGGCAGAGGGCTACCAAGTTTGGTTTCTATGTCCGTTAAATTAGGCAGCATATTTGTCATAGCCTTCTTTTTCGAGCAGTTTGGCGAAGTCAGCATCGCCGCTGGCCACTATTTTACCGTCTGCCAAAACATGCACACGGTCTGGCACAATATAATCAAGCAGACGCTGATAATGAGTGATGATCAACATGCCGCGGTCAGGTGCGCGCAGAGCATTAACGCCGTCTGCAACAATACGCAAGGCATCTACATCAAGGCCGGAATCGGTTTCGTCCATGATGATAAATTTCGGCTCCAGCATCATCATTTGGAAAATTTCCATACGCTTTTTTTCGCCGCCAGAAAAYCCAACATTAAGAGGGCGCTTCAGCATRTCTGGTTTGATTTTAAGATCGGTAGCAATTTTGCGCGCTTTTTTAAGAAAATCAGGTGCCGACATCGGCTCTTCGCCGCGCGCTTTTCTTTGAGCGTTGAGCGCCGTACGCAAAAAATGCATAGTTGGGACGCCGGGGATTTCCAGCGGATACTGGAAGGATAAAAACATGCCTGCCGCCGCCCGTTCCTCGGGCTCCATAGCCAGCAAGTCTTGCCCTAGATAATCAACGGAGCCGCCCGTAATGTCATAGCCGTCTTTGCCCGTCAGTGCATATGACAAGGTTGATTTACCTGCACCATTAGGCCCCATAATCGCATGCACTTCACCCGCCGGAACTTCGAGGCTAAGCCCATTAAGGATAGTCTGCTGACCCTCATTTACTGTGGTTGTAAGATTGTTAATTTTTATCATTTTTGTTTCTCTGTTCTATTTATTCTAATATCTTATTTTCCGCTCATCCCGACGAAAGTCGGGATCCATGGTGAAAGTCGATAGGTGGACCCCGTTCTGCAACGGGGTGAGCGGTTGGTTTGTTCATCGCCTATATCCAAACATCGCCTATATCCAAACATCGCCTATATCCAAACATCGTTAGGGGCGTCGAATTTTTCGTCTACTTTTGTGTCGCCGTTGTTTTTTGTTGCCTTTGGTTCGATCAGGAAAAGCTGGACTTCGCCGTGGGCTACCGGGCGGTGCTCTACGCCTTTTGGCACGACGATGGCTTCACCCGCAGTTAGATCAACGGAATGAGTGCGAAACTCCAGTGTGATATTGCCCTTCCAGATAAAGAACATTTCGTCTGCGTCCGCGTGGCTATGCCAAGGGTATGCCCCTTCAATTTTGACCAGCTTAAATTCCTGCCCGTTCAACTCGGCCACAATTTTTGGGCGGAAATGTTCGGAGAACAGTGCGAATTTTTCGTTGATGTTTATTTTTTTGGTCATAACAAATTGTCATCCCGGTCAAGACGCTCTTGCGGCGCAGAGCACCACAAGAGTACTTCCAAGAGGTCGCCGGGACCTCGTAYTTTASMRCAACCGCCGAGGTCCCGGGTCAAGCCCGGGATGACARTTGWGAWTATGTTGAGWAWRWRCAYCRWWYTATCCTTTATACGCCGTAACTTCGATTTCWATTTTCATGCCTTCTTCGATCAAATTGGCGATGATCAGTGTGGCGGCAGGCTTTATCGCGCCAAATGCACGTTGTAGCTCTGGCTGAATTTGCTCGATATATTTGCGGTCGGTAACGGTATATTGCACCCGCACCACATGGCCCATTTCAAAACCCGCGCCGCGCAAGGCGGCATCAATTGTTGTAAACGCATTACGTGTTTGTTGCGCCGCTTCTTCGGGCATAGTCGAAAGCTCGTAATTTGTACCCGTAGTGCCCGACACGAAACACCAATCGCCCTGAGCGACAGCGCGAGAATAGGCAAATTTTTCTTCCCATTCTGATCCACTGGAAACATGTTTGCGGGTTGGTTTTTTAGTTTTCTTATTGGTCATTTTGCTCTCATGTTTATACGCCGTTTAACCGACGCTTCCTTCTAGGGATATGGCCACTAATTTCTGTGCTTCTACGGCAAATTCCATAGGCAGTTTTTGTAACACATCACGGCAGAACCCGTTGACCAGTAATGCCACTGCGTCTTCTTCGGAAAGGCCGCGCTGACGGCAATAGAACAGTTGCTCATCTGATAATTTGGATGTGGTGGCTTCGTGTTCAAACTGCGCGGAAGGGGTGTTGGTTTCTATATATGGCACGGTGTGGGCACCGCATTGATCACCGATTAACAAGCTGTCGCACTGTGTGAAATTACGGGCGCCTGTAGCTTTTTTATGGGCGGAGACAAGCCCGCGGTAAGTCTGGTTCGATTTACCCGCAGATATGCCCTTTGAAATAATCCGGGACTTGGTGTTCTTACCGAGATGGATCATTTTTGTGCCGGTGTCGGCTTGTTGGTAACCGTTCGTAATAGCAATAGAATAAAACTCGCCGCTAGATCCGTCACCGCGTAAAATACAGGATGGATATTTCCACGTAATCGCAGAACCTGTCTCGACCTGTGTCCAGCTAACTTTAGAATTTTTACCGCGACAATCAGCACGTTTGGTGACGAAATTATACACCCCGCCTTTACCTTCGGCGTCGCCCGGCCACCAGTTTTGTACCGTGGAATATTTTATCTCGGCGTCTTCTAGCACAATTAATTCAACCACGGCGGCATGCAGTTGATTTTCGTCGCGCATGGGGGCGGTACAGCCCTCAAGATAGGACACATAAGAACCTTTATCCGCAATAATTAAAGTGCGTTCAAACTGGCCCGTACCTTGGGCATTCATGCGAAAATATGTGGACAGCTCCATAGGACAGCGCACACCGGGCGGAATGTAAACGAACGAGCCTTCAGAGAACACGGCCGTGTTCAGCGTAGCAAAGAAATTATCCGTGGGCGGGACAACGGTGCCAAGGTATTTTTTCACCAGTTCAGGATGGTCTTTAATGGCCTCAGATAGGGGACAAAAAATCACCCCGACTTTTGCCAGTTCTTCTTTGAAGGTTGTCACCACACTGACACTATCAAATATGGCGTCAACTGCCACACGCGGCGCACCTTGCACACCTGCGAGAACCTCTTGTTCCTTCAGCGGAATGCCGAGTTTTTTGTAAACTTCCAGCAAATCAGGATCAACTTCATCTAAGGATTTAGGTCCGTCTTTATCCGATTTTGGCGCAGCGTAATAATAGGCATCCTGATAATCGATTTCAGGATAATCAACCATGGCCCATGTGGGTTCTTCCATAGTTAGCCAACGTGCGTAGGCATCCAGCCTCCACTGTAGCATCCAGTCTGGCTCGTTTTTCTTCGCGCTAATAAACCGGACGATGTCTTCGTTCAGGCCTTTGGGCGCGAACTCTTGTTCGATATCGCTCTCGAAACCGTATTTGTATTTATCAGCCTCAAGGGCTGCAACACCTTCTACGGTCCCCGCTTCGATACTTTCCTTGACGATAGCGTCTTTAGCGATGGTTTTTATGTCGCCCATTACGCGGCTCCTTTTATTGCGCTCACGGCAAGTGCGTAAGAACGCACGCCTACGCGGGTGCGGCGCACTGGCGCCGACGGCCACCCTAAGTCCTTCTTGGTGCCCTTGCCTCGCTGCGCTCGGTACATGTTCATCACTTCGCCCATTACGCGGCTCCTTTGAGGGCATGGCGGCGAATTTTCGCCCATGCTTGTAAAAATATGTCTGCGTCTTCGAGTTTGGAAGAGTAACCCAAACTAATGCGAATGGCGCCATTAGGTGCCTTATCCGAAAGCCCCATAGCAGTGACGGCTCGACTAGCGCCAACTTTGCCGGATGAGCAGGCCAATCCGGTAGAGACGGATATATTTTCTAAATCCAGTGCCATCATCAATGTACTGGAAGCCGTGTCCGGCACGGCGAAAAAAGAAGTATTGGGTAAACGCTTTGCGTTTTCGCCGAAAATGATGAGTTCTGGTTCCATAGCTTTGAGACCAGATTCTATCGCATCTCTTATGGCACAAGTATGGTTTAAATCGGACATGGCCTTATTTGATAGTGTATTGGCTGCTGCGCCAAACCCTGCGATGCCAGCAACATTCAGCGTACCGGCGCGGCGACGTTTTTCTTGTCCGCCGCCAACCATATAACTACTAAATGGGGTGCTCGGCGAAACATACAATGCCCCGACACCCTGCGGCCCGCCGATTTTATGTGCAGATACCGCTAAATAGTCAGGCATAAACGTCATGGGGATTTTGCCCAGTGCTTGAATTGCATCCACCAAAATCAAACCATTTGCAGTTTGAACACTATCTGTGGCCTGCTCGACATCTTGCAAAACACCAGTTTCAGAGTTTGCCGCCACCATGGACACAAACGGTCTGCCGTCTTTCTCGTCCCAATTATTCAGTGTATCAGCAAGCCAACCCATGTCCAATTGCCCGTTTGCGTTGGCAGGGATAAAATCGACTTTAGTGCCTACTGCTTCCGCCATCAAAAAAGAGGCTGGATGGTCCATGCTCGATACTAACAAGCGTTTACAGCCTGCATCCACAGCAGATTTTATGGCTGTGTTGACGGCTTCGGTGCCGCTGGCTGTAAAGATTAAATCCTGTGCGCAGACGCCCATGGCCAGCGCGACTGCTTCACGACCATCCTCGACCAATTTACTGGCGCTGCGCCCAAAACCGTGCGGTGCAGATGCGTTGCCTGGGGTCAGTAAAGCCGCATTCATTGCTGCTATGACCTCAGGCCTGGCTGGGGATGAGGCGTTATAATCTAGATAAAGAGGCGTCTTCATTCCGCAACCTCCATTTTACTTGACATTTCTTTGGCTAAATCAGGGCAAATTTGCGGGAAACGCTGGTCAATAACGTCTTGTATGGATGTAGCCGTGAAAAATCCTTCAATATGGTCTTCCATAGCTTGCCAGAGATCATGGGACAGGCATTTCGCACCTTTGGTCGTGCAGCCGATCCCTTTATCGCCACATCTTTTAGTCTGCACCTCTTCGTCTACGGCCCGCATTACATCGCCAATATTTAAATCTGCGGTGTTTTGCGTCAATATATAGCCGCCGCTGGCGCCGCGCACACTTTCGACAATGCCCGCTTTGCGTAATTTACCAAATAATTGCTCTAAGAAGGATAGGGAAATGTCTTGCCGCACCGAAATATCCGACAAGCTAACCGCGTCGCCGTCTTGGGCGGTGACAGCAATATCGGTGATGGCTATGACGGCGTACCTAGCTTTGGCGGTTAATTTCATGTCTACTTTCGTTTTAAGCGACCTTTTATTGGTTAGAATGCATTTTTTTTTGCATTTTACGCAAAGGCCTGTTAGAAGCCCGCAACAAACAGGTTTCAAACACGCGATTTACGAATTCCGACTAAAATAGTCAAGTATTATTCGGCTGTATATTTTAAATATTCGTATCCGCGCAAAATGAGTGGATTTTATGCCAGAAGTAATTTTTGCCGGCCCTGAAGGTCGGTTAGAGGGACGCTATCATCCGAGCGATGATGCAGCAGCCCCATGTGCCATTGTTTTATCACCACATCCGAAGGCTGGCGGTCATATGGATCACCGTATTCCGGTTGCTATGTATGAGTGCTATAAACGGCGCGGTTTTTCCGTGCTGCGGTTTAACTTTCGCGGTATTGGCCGCTCTAAGGGCGTGTATGATCACGGTTCGGGCGAACTGCAAGATGCAGCCTATGCGTTGGATTATCTGCAAAGCTTCAACCAAAATGCTCCGTTTTCTTGGGTTACTGGGTATTCCTTTGGTGCTTGGATTGGCATGCAGCTCTTGATGCGCCGCCCGGAAGTTGCTGGATTTATTTCCATGTCCCTACCGACCAATACCTATGATTTGGCGTTTCTTGCACCGTGCCCAGCCTCAGGACTGATCACTTATGGTAGCCTCGATTCGGTGGTTCCTCCTGAAGAGGTTGAACGTGCCATAGAAAATATCCGCATTCAAAAAGGCCAAAAAATCTACGGTAAACTCATCGAAGGCGCTGATCATTTTTATTCTCAGCATTTAGATATTGCTTTGGAAGAAGTTGAAAAATACCTCGATAAAGCACTGGACGAAAAATACAGCCCGCCCAGAGAACCCGGCTTGATCGGATTTGAGGATTAGGCTTTTGTCTGCACCCCGCCGCACATAGGCTTGGTTGCACCGGTAGTTCCAGGATAAGACAACGGTAAGCCTAGGGTGCTGCGCACAGCTAGATATGCGAAAGCTTCTGCCTCCAGATCATCGCCGCGCCACCCAGTTTGCTCAGCGCTCACAATTTTACCAATATTTTGCTCGCACAAAGCGGCCATTATGGCAGTATTCTTTCGCCCACCGCCGCAGACGATCAATGTGTCAATGGGTTGCTCATAATAGGCCACAGATTGTGCAATAGCTATAGCGGTGAAAGCCGCCAAAGTCGCCGCACCGTTTTGCGGTGTATGGCTTTCTAGATCAGATAGAACATCAAAATCCCATCTGTCTGCGGACTTGGGCAAGGGTTTTGCAAAAAACGCGCTGGATAACCATTTTTCTATCAGGGCAAAATCAGGCACGCCCGATAAAGCTAAGGCCCCGTCCTTATCATAAGTACCGCGCCCGCACATTTGCACCCAGCTATCCAGCGGCCCGTTGCCGGGCCCACAATCGGTCGCCAGTAATTCTCCGCCTTTCGTCACCAAAGTAATATTGGATACCCCGCCAATATTAAGCACGGCTACAGGAAGGTCTGCTCCCGATTTTTCTAACAGGGCTTGGTGATAAATGGGGGCAAGAGGTGCGCCCTGTCCGCCTGCTTCTACATCCGCAGTGCGAAAATCAAAGACCACATCAATACCGAGGGCATCTGCCAGAACCTGACCGTTTCCAAGCTGTAAAGTCTGCCCACTTTTACCTTGCATGGGCGGGCGGTGTAAAACCGTTTGGCCGTGAAATCCGATAAGATCAATTTCATCAGACAGTAAAGCTTGCGCCGCTTCTATATGTGCAGCGTGGATAACCGCTTCAGCCTGCGCGAACACGTTGGGCGGCGCACCTGTAAAGTTCCATGTAAGGGCTGCTTGGGTAGCACTGGCTAATACGTCTTGTTCTTCTTTACTGTAAGGCCGAAAATACGTTTCTCCAAAACTGAATACAGTTTCGCCGTCCGTTTCAATAACCGCCGCATCAACACCGTCTAGCGACGTGCCGCTCATTAATCCCAATGCTTTATAAGACGTCTTGCTCATTGCTGGCGTTTCCCGTAAGTGTGCGCTTTAATGAACAGACTAGAGCACAACCATGAGCAAATACAAATCCGAATTGATGAAAACCCTGACCGGGCGCGGGTTTTTGTATCAGTGCACTGACGAAATTGCCTTGGATGCTTTGGCGGATAAGGGTGGTTTAAAGGGTTATATTGGGTTTGATTGCACGGCACCTAGCTTGCATGTGGGTTCATTGGTACAAATTATGATGCTCAGGATTTTGCAAAAATCCGGTGGCCGTCCGATTGTCTTGCTGGGCGGCGGTACAACAAAAATTGGTGACCCGTCTGATAAGGATAAATCGCGCCCTATTTTAACACCTGAAAAAATCGAAGAAAATAAAAACGGTATCAAGCAGGTGTTCGCTAAATTCCTAGATTTTGATGGTCCTAATGCGGCCATTATGGTCGATAATGCCGACTGGCTCGACAAGTTGGGCTATATTGAATTTTTGCGCGATATCGGCAAGCACTTCACTATCAATAAAATGATCGCTCTGGAAAGTGTGAAACGCAGGCTCGACAATGAGCAGCCTATGACATTTTTAGAGTTCAATTACACCTTATTACAGTCCTATGATTATTTAGAATTATACCGTCGTCATGGCTGTCGCTTGCAGCTCGGTGGATCGGATCAATGGGGCAATATCCTCGGCGGTGCTGATTTAACCAGACGGCTTGAGACCGCCGAAGTTTACGGCTTCACCACGCCGCTTATCACCACTGCATCAGGCGGTAAAATGGGCAAGACGGCAGAGGGCGCACGTTGGCTCAACGCAGACGCAAGCTTGGGCAAACAATTTACCCTGTCAGCCTATGATTACTGGCAGTTCTGGCGCAACACCGAAGACGCCGATGTGGGTAGGTTTCTCAAACTGTTTACGGATTTACCCTTGGGCGAAATCGCCACACTGGAAGCCCTAGAAGGCGCCGATATCAACCAAGCCAAAATCCGCTTGGCGAACGAAGCAACGACCATGTTGCACGGGATGGACGCGGCGGTAATGGCTGAAGAGACGGCGCAAAAAACATTTGAACAAGGCGGCGCGGCTGTAGGTCTCCCTACCATTGAAATACCAGCTAAAACTCTAGGCGATATTTCTTCTCTGGAAGCGGGTGTCCTGAGCGGACTATGCGCATCCAACGGTGAAGCCAAGCGTCATATCAAGGCGGGCGCTCTAAAAATCAATGACGCGAAAGTTACAGACGCAAGCGCAAAATTATCTCAGTCCGATGTCAATGCAGACGGTGTAATTAAAATTTCAGTCGGTAAGAAAAAGCACGCGTTGATTAAACCTGTGTAGCTTACCTTTAACCCCGCTCACTCCCGCGCAGGCGGGAGTCCAGTGAGATATTTGACTGGATACCCGCCGTCGCGGGTATGAGCGGAGTGGTAGGGGAAATACGCTCTTATAAAACCTGTACAGCTAAGGGTTAACTTTCTGTAGTTTCGCTTTCCTTATTCTTACCGCCTTCTCCAAACCCAAATTTTTTCATTTTCTCTACACTGGGGATTGGGGTGAGTTGGTATTTGCCGCCTTCAATTTTTAGGCTGTCAGCGCCCAGACTTTGTAAGTCTTCTATGCCGACTACGAACATGCTGCCGAACTTTTCTACCAACAGACCGCTGATCTCATTTCCGGATTTTTCTGCATATATGTTCGGTTTAACCGTTTCGAGGTCGTCTAGATAGGTGATGCCCACATGGGTCATTTTCGGCACCATGAGCGCCATGGGGCCCGGAAACATTTTTTTGTAATGAGACTTGCCGTCTTTGGTGCCGTCAATCAATTCGGCCACGGTATGTTTGCCGGAAGTGCTTTTAAAACGTATGTCAAAATCCATAGATAAATTGATACCGGACGCACCCTCTGCTTTGCCAATGAATTGTTGCCCCTGCATACAAAGCTCACCTTTTTTACTCATGGTGCCAATGCGGGCAAAATCAGTCACGACGCCGTCTTTATTCATGTTAAATTTGTGTTCTCTTGTGCCTTCGCGAAAATAAATGCGCTCGGGTAAGCTCCCACCTTCGCTTGCTGTTAACTGCATTTCTGGGGTGACGCCAACTGTGTCCTTCTTCTCGGGCTTCAAACCGTCAAATTTACGCATGGTTTTGATGATTTTTTTTGCGGGCAAGCATTTGATGCCTGCGGCCATGTCTTTTGCTTCTGAAGCAAGGGTGTCGCTAGCCAACAAAGCCGTGCACATTGCAGTGCATATCAATAAAAATTTTATCATCAGGTGGTTCCCCATATGTGTACCGAGCTTATAAAACCGACCTGCGTACGCGGCGCCAGTGAAACTTTGGTAATTTAACAGTGTTTGACACTTCCGCTGCACTATGTTTATAGACTCCTTATGAGAAACCTTTTTGTCCATAAACTTACACTAACAGCCCTTTTGGGTGTGTTTGCGCTTGGGACATTGGCTGCTTGCGGTATCAAGGGCGAGTTAAAAACGCCACCGCCAATTTGGGGTGATAAGTCCCAAACCGATAAAACCAAAGCAGAGAAGTCGAAACAAGAACCGTCAAAACCGTAGAGCAATAACACGCTCGGCCTAAAGACCCATTCTTACGTTATTGCTCGGTAAAATTTTAAACCACCCTTTTTGTTTCTCTTTTACGGATTTTTATTATGCGACATTTTACACCCACCAATGGCCAAATGATGGTCGAAAACGTCAACCTTTCTACCATTGCGGCCGAAGTTGGCACCCCGGCCTATGTTTATTCCGCGGCAACCCTGACCCGCCATTACAAAGTATTCGAGCAGGCCGTATCCGCCATGGATGCGCTTATCGCCTATTCGGTCAAAGCCAATTCTAATTTGGCCGTCTTAAGTTTGCTTGCCAAACTTGGTTGCGGTGCAGACGTGGTCAGCGGCGGCGAATTAGCGCGTGCTTTAGCGGCGGGTATTCCGGCTAGCAAAATTGTATTCTCCGGCGTCGGTAAAACCGAGACCGAGTTACGCGCTGCCCTCAGTGCCGAGATTTTTCAGTTCAATGTAGAATCGATACCGGAACTAGATTTACTCAATTCTATTGCCGTAGATATGGACACCGTTGCGCCCATTGCTTTTCGTATTAATCCCAATGTTTGTGCGGGCACTCACGAGAAAATCTGTACCGGTCGCGCCGAAAACAAATTTGGTGTGGATATTGCCGATGCCGATGCTGCGTTTGAGCGGGCGCGGGATTTGCCGGGGATTTCTGTCAGCGGGATTGCTATGCATATTGGCTCGCAGATTGATAATTTGGCGCCGTTCGCTTCGGCGCTCACATTGGGCGCAGGTCTGATTGAACGCTTGCGTGTTGCTGGACACACCATTGATACTTTCGATATTGGTGGTGGTCTTGGTATTCCGTATCATGCGGGCGAAACCGCACCGCCGGAGCCTGCGGAATACGGTGAACTGGTCCGGCGTTTGACGGACGGCCTTGGCCTGAAAATGTTGTTTGAGCCGGGACGGATGATCGTTGGCAATGCTGGTGTGTTGCTCTCCAAAACCATTTATGTGAAGAGGGGCGGCGCGCGGAATTTCCTCATTATTGATGCGGCTATGAACGACCTTATTCGTCCGGCGCTCTATGATGCTCACCACGATATCGAGCCTGTTACTACGCCTGCGGCAGATGCTAAAACGGTCAGTTATGATGTGGTTGGGCCAATATGCGAGAGCGGCGATACCTTTACCCAGCACCGCCAATTGCCTGAAATGCAAGCCGGTGATCTGCTTGTCTTACATTCCGCAGGCGCTTACGGCGCGGTACAAGCCAGCCAATATAATTCCCGCCCGCTCGTGCCGGAAGTATTGGTCAGTGATGATAAATTTGCAGTGATCAGAGAGCGCCCGAGTATGGAAGATATTCTAAAAACGGAGAGCGTCCCAGCCTGGGTTTAGAGTTATTGGGTTTAGTTACTATTTGGTGCCGAACAATTTATCGCCTGCATCGCCGAGGCCCGGAATGATATAACCGTTCTCGTTGAG
>NVTC01000013.1 GCA_002732905.1 Robiginitomaculum sp. | reverse complement strand
AGCCGAAACGCGCAGCGATAAAAAGGGCGAGCATTATGTGGCAATTTTGGAAAAGCCGGGCAGGGACGCAAGCGAGATAATCGCCGAAGCCGTACCCGCCGTCATGGCGAAATTCCCGTGGCCGAAATCTATGAAATGGGGCGACGGCACATTCAGATGGGTGCGCCCTCTGACCTCTATTTTGTGTGTTTTGGACGGTAAAGTTGTTCCGTTTGAGGTTGCAGATATCGACAGCGGCAACATTACTCAAGGCCATCGCCGTATGGGACGTGGGCCGTTTTCTGTGACAAGTTTTAAAGATTACAGGCAGACGCTTGAGGGCAAAGGCCATGTGATTTTGGATGCTTGCGCGCGTAAGGATATTATCAGCAAAGCCGCTAAGGCTGTCTGTGATAAAGCGGGCTTGGCATTGGTTGAGGACGAAGGTCTGTTGGCCGAAGTCGCGGGCTTGGCTGAATGGCCAACCGTGTTGCTCGGTGATATGGACGCGGCGTTCCTAGAATTACCTGCGGAGGTTATCCAACTGTCCATGCGCACCCATCAGAAATATTTCTCAGTGCAGGACAAAGGCGGAAATCTGGCGGCTAAATTCGTTGTCGTCGCCAATCAAGTGGCACCGGACGGCGGCGTAGAAATCGCYAAAGGTAATGCGCGGGTTCTCTCTGCAAGACTAGATGATGCGCGGTTCTTCCAAGCTGAAGATGTGCGGGACGGCAAAAAACTAATCGATAATTACGATAAATTAGACGGAATTGTTTTCCACAAAAAACTCGGCACGGTCAAAGATAAGTGCGAACGTGTCGCGGCACTGGCTAGAGAACTAGCCCCGAAAGTCGGCGCAGACCCTGACAAAGCCGAGCTAGCCGCTAAACTAGCCAAATGCGACCTCGTCACTAATATGGTGGTGGAATTCACTAGCCTACAAGGCAAAATCGGTCGCTTGATGTACGAAAAAGAAGGCGGTGACGCTGATATTTGCGTTGCCATAGAAGACCACTACAAACCCCAAGGCCCAGGTGATGTGTGGCCAACAAACCCAGTCGCTGTAGCCGTAGCTTTGGCGGATAAACTGGACACACTCGTAGGCTTCTGGGCGATTGATGAAAAACCAACAGGCAGTAAAGATCCGTATGCTCTGCGCAGAGCAGCATTAGGTGTTGTAACCATAATCTGGTTCAATAGAGTGAAGGAGTTGTCTCTCAATCTAGTCTTTATAGCTTTGATTAACAGACTTCAGGGTATGCTCGGTTTCAGGGACGAAGATCGCGCGATTTCTGATACAGAGAGGTATGTTAATGAGAGGAAAATTGAACGCCTTGTTCACGTAACTGACCCAAAACGACCAAACAATTATGAAGATTTTCTAATTGAACGAGTTGTGGACGGTAGTGGGGGGCGTGCGATTGACACAGCTGACAATCTTCATGACTTTATCATTGATCGCCTAAGAAACCTCTTGAAAGATGGTGATACGCGCTATGATGTTATAGATGCAGTCTTTGCAAGCGGTGTTTATGATATCGTGGATTCGGTCGATCGAGTTATGGCTTTGCAAAAATTTCTCTCTACCGACGACGGTGCAAACCTCCTTGCTGGATATAAACGTGCTGCCAATATACTGAAGGCTGAGACTAAGAAAGGTACCTTGCCTGACGTAGAACCAAACGCTGGCACATTGCCGCAAGAGGATGCGCTGTTTAGCGCACTTGCGGTCGCGGAACCTTTGATCGAGAAAGCTTTGGCGAGCGAAGATTATGCAGGCGCTATGACGGCTTTGGCGGGTTTGCGTGCGCCGATTGATGTGTTCTTTGATGATGTTATTGTTAATTCTGACGTGGCGTCCGAGCGCGAAAATAGGTTGGGACTTCTAATTAAAATCCGTAACCTCGCCGGAACGATTGCTGATTTTGATAAGGTTGAGGGTTGATGGGTATCACAACCCTCAATCCGCTCATTCCGGCGAAAGCCGGAATCCAGTTCAAACAATTATGTGCGAGCTTTGCTCGCTCTTTATTCGCTGGATACCGTGTCGTGGCACGGTATGAGCGGGTTTAAAAAGGACAAACCATGACAAAGTGGGTTTATAAATTTGGGGCAAAAGATACGGACGGGGATGCGTCCATGAAGAACCTTTTGGGYGGTAARGGMGCYAATYTGGCCGAGATGTCGGCGCTTGGTTTGCCTGTACCTCCCGGATTTACTCTGACCACCGAAGTGTGTACCGCCTATTATGACAACGGAAAAAAATACCCTGACGACCTGAAAGCCCAAGTCGAACAGGCTGGGCGCGCTCTTGAAGCCGACACCGGAAAAACTCTCGGCGATGCGGTTAATCCGCTGCTTCTTTCCGTGCGTTCCGGCGGGCGGGCATCTATGCCGGGCATGATGGATACGGTTCTTAATCTTGGCCTCAACGACGAGACCGTCAAAGGCTTGGCAAAACACTCCGGGGATATGCGGTTTGCGCTCGATAGCTATCGCCGCTTTATTCAAATGTATTCCAATGTGGTTTTGGGTATGGCGCACCATACGTTTGAAGACATCCTAGAGAACCACAAAGATGACAGCGGCTATATGTCGGACACGGAAATGACCGCAGACGATTGGACAGTTCTGATCGAAAATTACAAATCTGCCGTGCACGATGAGCTTGGTCGCGATTTTCCGCAAAATCCGGACGAGCAGCTCTGGAAAGCCATTTCCGCCGTATTTGATAGCTGGATGAATGACCGTGCGATTACTTACCGCCGCCTGTCTGATATCCCTGCCAGTTGGGGCACTGCCGTAAATGTGCAGGCCATGGTGTTTGGTAATATGGGCGACACATCGGCGACCGGTGTCGCTTTTACGCGCGACCCGTCCACAGGCAATAACGATTATTACGGCGAGTTTTTGATCAACGCCCAAGGCGAAGATGTGGTGGCAGGTATCCGTACCCCGCAAACTCTGACTAAAAAATCCCGTGTTGCAATGGGCGAGACCGACCCGAGCATGGAAGAAGCCATGCCCGTAGTATTCGCAGAACTGGCCGCCGTATTCGACAAGCTGGAATCCCATTACCGCGACATGCAGGACATAGAGTTTACCGTCGAAGACAACCGTTTGTGGATGCTACAAACTCGTTCCGGCAAGCGGACTGCCAWKSYKGMWRKTAWGATTGCYGTTGATATGGCNMRMKRAGGGNYTRATCASCAAAGAYGARGCCGTACTGCGYATAGARCCTATGTCGCTTGACCAGCTTTTACATCCGACRCTTGATGCTAACGCCCCGCGTGACCTSTTGGTCATGGGSTTRCCWGCATCRCCSGGYGCWGCCATYGGYGAAGTGGTRTTCTCRTCCGAYGAAGCWGAAACGCTGGCRCGGGCAGGGCAYAARGTYATWTTRGTGCGTACGGAAACGTCGCCCGAAGACATTCACGGTATGCACGCAGCCGAGGCTATCGTTACGGCGCGGGGCGGGATGACTTCTCACGCTGCCGTGGTCGCGCGGGGCATGGGCACGCCTTGTGTATCCGGTGCGGGCAGTATGCGCATTGATTACACTGCCGAGACTTTTTCTGTTGCAGGGCGCATCGTTCAAAAGGGTGATATCGTCACAGTTGACGGCGCATCCGGGCAAGTATTTGCAGGTGCGGTTGACATGGTGCAGCCGGAAATGAGTGGAGATTTCTCTACGCTTATGGGCTGGGCAGACGAAGCTCGTACCCTCGGCATTCGCACCAATGCAGAAACACCATTGGACGTAGAAACCGCTAAGGGATTTGGTGCAGAAGGCATTGGTCTATGCCGTACCGAGCACATGTTCTTTGAAGCGTCCCGTTTGGCGCATTTTCGTGAAATGATATTGGCAACCAATAAGGCTGGGCGTATTGCGGCATTGGGTAAAATCCTGCCCGTGCAACGTGAAGACTTTGCCGCCATATTTCGGATCATGGGGGTGCTACCCTGTACCATCCGTTTGCTAGATCCTCCCTTGCATGAATTCCTACCACACGGTGAAGCCGATGTAGCGGCAGTGGCGAAAGCCACTGGATTATCAGCYAGYGARYTKATGGAACGTGCCAAAGAACTGCACGAAACCAATCCGATGCTTGGTCACCGGGGGTGCCGGCTTGGTATATCATATCCAGAGATATACGAAATGCAGGCGCGGGCGATTTTTGAAGCGCAAGCACTTGTGGCCAAAGAAACGGGCGTAAACCCTGTAGCCGAAGTGATGATCCCGTTGGTGTCYTCTGAAAAAGAGYTRAAAATYCTGAAARATGTCATTGCGGCTGTTGCTGACGATGTGGCCCGCGAAACCGCTACGCCTGTTACTTATATAATAGGTACGATGATCGAACTACCGCGCGCCGCATTGCAAGCCGGTAAAATCGCAGAGCATGCCGCGTTTTTCTCGTTTGGYACTAACGACTTGACCCAAACTACATTTGGTYTGTCTCGYGATGATGCAGGGCGCTTCCTGCCTGATTATGTTGCGCAGGGTATTGTTGAGAAAGACCCGTTTGTCACTCTTGACCAAGAAGGTGTTGGTGATTTGATCAAAATAGCCGTGGCGCGTGGCCAGAAAACCCGCCCAGATATTAAACTTGGYATTTGCGGTGAACACGGCGGCGAYCCGGCGTCTATCGATTTTTGTCACCGTGTGGGGCTGGATTATGTGTCCTGYTCTCCTTACCGGGTRSCAATTGCTAGGTTGGCCGCAGCTCAAGCTGCTATTCGGAGTAAAGACGCTTAAAYTYGGAATTYGCASARTAATRCAGCGTTTGCCTGTATTTTTATCGYGTTTTTGAGGACGGATGATCTCTTTAWTGCGTTTTGGCACGGGCTTTGCGTGTTATTCTCTACTTAATAGATATTTTAGTATGCTTTTTCTAATCCAAAACGGTACGAGCACTTGTAAACTAACTGTTAAGTATCTATCTGGCACAATAACAAGGCTTGTAAGAATCTATATAGTATATATATGGTGGGCAAAATGACAAAGAACTATCACATATTCCTCGGTTGGGGACTGGTTATCGCTGTTACTTTGGCGACGGTTATAGGCCTGCCTAAGTTGGCAGGTGCATCTACTGACTTTAAAGACCAGGCAAAGTGGCAGGAGCGTGCCAGTAATTTRCAAAATATMGGCATAGAGTACTAYTCCACGTCKAATYTGGCTAAAAMRTTGGCAGGTCAGCATTTGGATGCAAGTATTACCAATCCATATATGCTWGATTACCTGAGCACTTCCGATATTCCGCAAAATTCTCAAACCATGGTGGCTAAGGCCAAAGCTGTGGCACAGGAAACTAACTGCCTAGCAGAGGCCGTATATTACGAAGCGCGCTCTGAAACGATGTCTGGTCAAAAAGCTGTGGCCGAAGTCGTACTTAACCGTGTGGGGCATAAAGCTTTCCCAAACACGGTATGTTCTGTAGTTTACCAAGGTGCTGAACGTACAACAGGATGCCAGTTTTCATTTTCCTGTGATGGYTCTAATGCCAAATTGCCTTACGGCAAACATTGGAGCGAAGCACAAAACATTGCGCGCCATATGATGATGAGTGCCAGCACGCCGATTACTAATCGTGCAACCCACTATCACACAACGGATGTTAATCCAAAATGGGCACCAAGTTTGCGCAAACTTCGTAAATATGACACCCATGTGTTTTACCGTTTCATGCCTAGAAAACGTAGGTTACGCCCAGTGAGCGTWGCACCGTARGGTNAATTTTNNATTTTCARCTTAAAAACTGTTTGAGGTTGCGGGCAGCTTGTCTAATGCGTTGCTCATTTTCAACTACMGCCATRCGAACATAACCTTCGCCGTTATYTCCGAACCCAATACCTGGTGATACTGCGATACTTGCCTCTATCATCAACTGCTTAGAAAATTCCAATGATCCTATGGACTTATAGGCATCAGGTAATTCAGCCCAGACAAACATAGATGCATCCGGTGGGGTAATATTCCATCCGGCGCGGGCAAAGCTTTTAACCAAAACATCTCGGCGGGTTTTGTAAATACCGCGTGCCTCTGCTACGCAATCTTGTGGCCCATCTAGAGCTGCACATGCAGCCACCTGAATAGGTGTGAATGCACCATAATCCAAATAGGATTTAACGCGTGCGAGGGCAGCAATTAGGCGTTTTGAGCCCACGGCAAACCCCATACGCCATCCAGCCATAGAATAAGTTTTGGACAAGGATATAGTCTCGACTGCTATATCTTTTGCACCAGGAATTTGAAATATAGAAGGAGGCGGGTCGGTGAAATATATTTCTGAGTAAGCAAGATCAGACAGGATCAAAATACCGTGCTTTTTAGCAATAGCGACTATTTCAGCGTAAAAACCAAGACCAGCAACATGCCCCGTCGGATTGGAAGGAAAGCAGACAACGATCGCTATGGGGAGTTTTTCTGCTTTTACCAATGCATCTTTGATACCAGCTAGGTACTCGTCAGCGGTGATAGCCGGGATAGTCTGAATTTCTGCACCGGCTATAATAAAGCCGTATGCATGCAGAGGATAAGAAGGGTCGGGTGCGTAAATGATGTCTCCAGGCGCGGTTATCGCTTGTGCCAAGTTGGCAAAACCTTCTTTAGAGCCAATAGTGGCAATGATTTCGTCGACAGGGTCAAGTTCAACATCAAAGCGCCGTTTATAATACCGCGCGCAGGCTTGACGGAGGCCCAATATACCGCGTGATGCAGAATAGCCCGTAGTGTTGGGTTTTTGTACGGTCTCGATTAAT
Organism: Robiginitomaculum sp.; assembly: GCA_002732905.1. Classification (GTDB taxonomy): domain Bacteria; phylum Pseudomonadota; class Alphaproteobacteria; order Caulobacterales; family Maricaulaceae; genus Robiginitomaculum_A. Next base: position 59,149 of record NVTC01000013.1, on the reverse strand, counting down.
TTATCAATCACATGACGTGGGGTAGGGAGATCCGGATTGCCAAAACCAAAGTCAATAATATCTGCACCTTCRCCCCGCAATTTGGCTTTCAGAGCATTGACCTCTTGAAACACGTAAGGAGGGAGTTTTTTGATGCGGTAGAAATCGTCATRTGTATTTTGTGCTTTWGTCATAGTTGGCTCAGTTCTTAYGAATACTTATGGTGTTTAAAATGTGGCGGACAAATTCATAAATTTAGTCATCCACAGCTATAGTTAAAAACCCTTGCGTGTGCGAMTAAATATTGCCGATTATCAGCCTTGTTMGRCATTGYCATAGCTAAAAATWGTTCAGAGGGTCTATAAGCCGGGTTCTGTACGCTTTGCACCTAAGTACAAAGGCGGCGACCATTCATCTTGGGTGTCAGTTACCCAACACCTCTAGCGACCAACCCGGGCAGCGACGTTTAAGCTCGCCGTAATGCCACCCCTATTTGGTCTTGCTCCGGATGGGGTTTACCATGCCCGCTTTGTTGCCAAAACGGCGGTGCGCTCTTACCACACCCTTTCACCCTTACCTAAAATAGGCGGTTTGCTTTCTGTTGCACTTTCCCTAAGCACATCGTTACCAATGTGCCCGCCGGACGTTATCCGGCATCCTGCTTCAATGGAGCCCGGACTTTCCTCGGAATTTACATCCCGCGGTCGCCCGACCCTCTGAACAGCTGATGTATACGAGTGGTAGTTGTTTCGTCAAGCCTTGCCATTTTTTGTTTTATGGTTAAAGTAGTATTAACGGGTGCGCATAATTACATTTTGGGGGATGTATGAGTTGGTCGAGTTTACTCAAAGATAATTCGTCAATGGCTAAGGCGGTTGATTTGGTGGGAGATCGTTGGTCTCTTATGGTGCTGTCGGGCTGCTTTTCCGGTGTTTGTAGGTTCAATCAGTTTGAAAGCTTTCTAGGGATTAATAGAAATCTCTTGTCTGCAAGATTAGATAAACTTGTAGATGCTGGTCTTCTAGTGCGGCACCTATACAATGCAAGCCCACCGCGCTATGAGTATCAACTTACAAACATCGCCCAGGATTTACGGCCAATAATTGTTGGATTGTCTGCTTGGGCTGAGTGCCATTTCACTAAAACAGATGCGCCACTTACTGTCGTTCACAAAAAATGTGAACAAAAAGTCGAGGTAATTATCCGCTGTAAATCATGCGAAATTCAAGTCAGTAATGATGATGTTGCTACGAAATTAAATCCATGTGCCGGGCCGGAAGCTTTGCGATTATTTGAAAGTATGTCACCTACATCTAAAATCATAGATTAGCCACAGATTACTGTTTTTAACTATTCTCAAATAATCAAAATAAACCACTGTACTTATTGTATAACAGTGAGTACAAAATAAGTATCGAAGTGCAATATTAATGATATATTTGCCTAGAATAGCTCTGGATATAACGTGCTGTAAAAGTACGGTCGTCCAAAGCTYCAGAAGRMKMKKYGKWRAMSKGMSTKRMSSCAYMWMRMYYSASMWSMMMYGYSYMWWCRYYKYMTSWTTATGGATGGGTTTTCTGCTTATACTTCACAAGTAATATCAGCAATGCTATGGTTTGAACGTCCATTTGTCCATCAATTTTGACAGGTCGATAACGGCGCTGAAAGGCTTGAACAACTAATTTTGTATTGCTGTCAAACTTACACGTTATCTTTATATCATATCCAAGATAACTAAGTGCGCTTTGCACAAGGCGAATGTGCTTTTTGTCAGCCCCTTGCGCATCTATAAGTATGCGCTGATCTGTTGTCTTTACCTCTGGCCAATTACCAATATCGGCATCAGCAAGTTGTGGCCAAGGAAACTTTTCTCCTGGATCTTGCTTACGCGTTGGTGCGATATCGCTGTGTGCGACAACATTAAAATTATTGATTTTGTGACGCAGCATAATATCACGGCAAAGAGAAATTACGGCTTTAATTTGTACATTTGGAAAATGAGGCAAGCCAAAATCATGACCGCCATTGACGATTTCGATTCCAACAGAAGCGGAGTTAATGTCATTTTCTCCGTTCCATGAACTAAGACCGGCATGCCATGCTCTGCGGCTTTCATCGACTAGCCTAAAAACTCGACCGTCTTCTTCTACCATATAATGGGCACTAACTTTGGCCTTTGGGTCGAACATGCGTACTAGAGCCGCTTCCCCATTTTCCATACCCGTGTAATGTAATACCAATAAAGATATTGGTAAGGTACGATCGTCGTGGTTGGGGGATGGTGCGTCTATAAATTTCACATTGCCTCTCAAGTGGATTTTTTCATTAGGTCTGATCGTTTAGCCCGTATTTTCATAGATATATCTACACGATATCGCCTGGTAGTTGCTTTTGGCGCCTGGCTATGACAAAGACACTCGCTAAAATAAACACTGCGCCAATTATCAACTTAAAACCAAACGGTTCATCACGAATAATAACGCCTAATATAACAGCCCAAAACGGACTCATCAAGGTAAGGGGCACAACTAGGCTGACGTCGTAAGTTTTTAGCAGACGGAAATATTGACCATGAGCAAATATTGAGGCCAGTAGTGCCGTGTATAGAACACCAATAATTATACCTGTGCCTGCTGCTTTTGAAGCCTCTATCTGCCCGGTTTCAAATAGAAAGCTGGCGAGACCAAGGCTTGGCACTGCCAACACACCCATCCAAGCTAAATATTGAAACGGACCAATATCACCAACACCCTTAATTAGGACTGATCCAACAGCTATAATAAAAAACGCAATCGCTATATAAATAAGTCCCGTATCAAATGCCATGCTGTCAGGATTATAAATAAGGATAATGACCCCTATGAGTGCCCCGCAAATGCCAAGACCGCGTTTCAAACCAATTTTTTCATGCAAGAACACCACAGATAATATAGTCGCAAAGGGTATCATCATTTGGGAGACGATGGCTGAGGCACCAGCTGGGGCAGTTTTAAGCCCTGTATACAAAAATGCTAAATGTAATGCTCCTACGCATAGTCCAGCAAAGCAAAGTTTGAGAAAATGTTTTGGTATAGGAAACAAGAAAGGTGACATAAGAACGGCCACCAGACTAAACCGAACGGCGGCAAAGAAAAATGGCGGCAGAGCTAAATCGCTTAGCATCCATTTTGACAGCACAAAATTTCCGCCCCAAATCAGACAGCACAAACTTAAAATAAAAAAATCAGCTATACGCATGATTCTGGCTTAATGGACGATTTGAGAAAAGGCTAGGGTGATTAGCAACCAGGCCAGTAACTTCTCTAAAATCCATGACCTTTTAGAAACGTCGCTATTTCTTTCAGAGCATCATCCGCTTCGGGGAGCATGTTATCAAAGATTTGCCAAACATGCGGCATGTGGGACCAAGTTTGTAACTTGACATCTGAGCCAGCCTTGCGTGCTTTGGCTGTATAGCGTCTGGCATCATCATGTAAAATTTCTGCGCTACTCGCTTGGATCAGGGTAGGCGGCAAGTCCGAAAGGTCACCAAAAATAGGTGAAACTACAGGCGATGAGGGTGACATGCCTAGTTCTTTAAAACTGCCCCATAGGAGCAACGTTTTTGGCACGTTGAGAATATTGCCGAGCATAGGGCGTAACATATGGTCTGTGCTGATATTCTCTTTGATGCTTGGTGAAGAAAAAGTGCCGTCTACAACAGGGGAAAGCGGCACCACCGCATCTGCGGTGCGTAAGCCTTCATCGCGCGCCCACTGAATAGTAGATAGGGTGAGATTGCCACCTGCCGAGTCGCCTGCCACACACAATTTTTTCACCGAGAAGGGCCCGTCCGGTCCGTTCTCCAAAACCCATTTGTATGCAGTCCGGCAATCTTCGACCCCGGCCATGCGCTTATGTTCTGGCATTAAACGGTAATTGATGGCGCAGACACTTGCTCCGGTCATCTCGGCAAGTCTACTCGTTAGGGAACGGTGAGATAAGCAGGAACCAACAGTAAAAGCACCGCCGTGAATATACAAAATTCGTTTGTCTGGATCGGACTTTTTTGCTATTACCCATTCACCACCAATATCGCCCCATGAGGCAGGAATAGAGAGGGGTGTGAATGTGACATTGGGAAAGTCTCGCACCAAGCCACCTTTGTCAAAGCGCTCACGCTTTGAGGCAATTGGCTCGCCGCCCTTATGTCCTTCGGCAGGCATCTCAAAGTTATCGTATAAATATGCGTTCATCTCTTTAAGGCCGTCAGATTCAGGCTCACATTCAAAAGTTACGGGGATGTCCTCGTCGTATTTGGATAAGTTCTCGCCTTTCAGAATTCTGGTCGCTGCATAGACAGCAGCAAATGGTACAGCAATTGGTAGAAGATAGAACATATGGTTTCCTTGTTTTGCGTGACTATACCTCGCTGAGAAAAGCCGTCAATCTCAACTTCCATTCGTCCTTGAATAGCCCCTATAGATTTACGACACCTCGCTCATATACACGATGAGTATTTATTGTGATAAATAACAGAATATTATGAACAGTATATATCTGTCTTATGTTCCCTTTATGTTGCATTCTGCGCTAAACTCATTATCTTTCTCTTATGACCAAATCATCTTCTAGTTCTAGTGAAATGCGCGAAGCGCCTGCTGCATTTGCTGCACTTCAGAAAAAGTGGGTGCCGCACAGGCCAGAGCGACCTGCAAAGATGGATGGTGGTAAGGCGTTCCGGTTGGTATCACCGTTTGAACCTAAAGGTGACCAACCCCAAGCAATTGCTGAGATATGTGCAGGCCTAGAGGCTGGTGAGCGAGAGCAGGTTTTGCTTGGTGTGACCGGTTCTGGTAAGACTTATACAATGGCTAAGGTGATTGAGCAGACCCAACGTCCAGCTCTGATTATGGCTCATAACAAAACATTGGCGGCGCAATTGTACGGCGAATTTAAAGCGTTTTTTCCAGACAATGCGGTTGAGTATTTTGTGTCATATTATGACTATTATCAGCCAGAAGCTTATGTACCGCGCACGGATACTTTTATTGAAAAAGATAGCTCGGTTAATGAGCAAATCGACCGTATGCGCCATGCCGCTACGCGGGCATTGCTGGAGCGGGATGATGTGATTATAGTAGCGTCCGTATCGTGTATTTACGGTATCGGATCAGTAGAAACTTACACAGAAATGACAACAGATATTGCGGTTGGGGACAATCTTGATCCACGCCAATTGATGGCCGACTTGGTGGCAATGCAGTACACCCGTAACGATATTGCTTTCGCACGGGGTACGTTTCGTGTGCGCGGCGATACCATAGAAGTGTTTCCGGCGCATTTTGATGATCAAGCTTGGCGCATAGATTTCTTCGGTGATGAAGTAGAYAGTATCACAGAATTTGATCCTCTTACGGGCAAGACCCAAGGCAAGCTGGAACATGYGCGYATCTATGCYAATTCYCATTATGTCACTCCGCGCCCGACTTTGCARACGGCGGCCAAGAAGATWAAAAYCGAACTGGATCAACGTCTGAAACAATTYGATGCCGAGGGTAAATTATTGGAAGCCCAACGCCTKTCCGARCGYACYAGYTTTGATTTGGAGATGATTGCGGCGGCAGGRCATTGCTCGGGCATTGAAAATTATTCGCGYTATYTGACKGGRCGTAATCCGGGCGARCCTCCRCCGACTTTGTTTGAATACCTGCCTGATAATTGCCTACTGTTTATGGATGAGAGCCATGTTAGCGTGTCGCAAATCGGCGGCATGTCCAAGGGTGATATGAGCCGTAAGTCTACACTGGCAGAGTTTGGTTTCCGCTTACCGTCTTGTATTGATAACCGTCCACTCCGCCACGAAGAATGGGACGCTATGCGGCCGCAATCTGTATTCGTATCCGCCACTCCGGGGCCTTGGGAACTCAACCAGACGRGCGGTGTGTTCGTAGAACAAGTCATTCGYCCGACAGGGCTAATCGACCCCCCTGTCGAAGTRCGCCCYGTTGCTAAAGATGGGGCTTCGCAGGTCGATGATGTAATYGATGARGTYCGTAAAACYACTGAAAAAGGCTAYCGYTCYTTGGTCACSACTTTGACNAAAAAAATGTCYGAAGACCTGACCGARTACATGCACGATCAAGGGATAAARGTGCGYTATATGCATTCAGATATCGATACGTTGGAGCGCATCGATATTATCCGTGATTTGCGGCTTGGCGTGTTTGACGTACTGATCGGGATCAAYTTGCTKCGCGAAGGTCTTGATATTCCAGAATGCGCCTTTGTCGGGATATTGGACGCGGATAAAGAGGGCTTTTTACGTTCGGAAACCTCCATGATCCAGACCATAGGCCGCGCCGCCCGTAATGTTGAAGCCAAAGTCATTCTCTATGCCGACAAAATCACCGGTTCCATGCAGCGCGCCATGGACGAGACCGACCGTCGCCGCAAAATCCAACAAACCCATAACGAGAAACACAACATCACCCCTATGTCCGTCTCCCATGCCGTAACCGATGTTGTAGGCGATACCCAAGCCGCCGAYCAAATCAAAGACGAAGCGGCAAGATATACCCCAAGCGGTCAGCTTAAGAAAAAATACGAAGTCGCAGAAGATGGCGCAGAATTTATTGGTGAAAACCTAGGTACAGTCCTTGCAGACCTAGAAAAACGCATGTTCGTCGCTGCAGAAAATTTAGAGTTCGAAGAAGCCGCTGCGTTGCGCGATAAAATTGCGGCGTTGAAGGGGGAAACTTGAATCCCTAATATCTAGCTGCGTTATGGATAGCTTGGCTGATTTCTAGTCCGGTTAGTAGTGTTTGGTATATGGGTTCGCCGAGCAGGAGGCCTAGGTCGGTTTTATCTTGGACGAGTTGTTTAAACTCAGGAATTGTTTTGGGGTCGTTTAGGTCGCGCTTGTTATCATCTGACCATCCTAGTGCATCATCATATTGACGGATTTCTTGTGCGCGTAGTGCATAGTAGTAGAGCACATTTCCAAGACTTGGTGAGCCGCGACCGGGTTTGGTTGTGATGTTCCGTTTCCATTCAAGGTCGGGCTTGATAGTACCTGTAATGGTACAAGCGTAAACATCAGGCTCAGTGTCGACGACTTGCATARTYAGYCCMGCACYTTCRATCACATCATTGATAAAATCGCTCATGCCGCCAAAGTTATGTTATTTTAAAGCCAATGCCTAGGGTTAAGCTTATTCCCTGTAGTAGTCACACAGAGTTCCAACAATAGCATGGCCAACACCTTCTTTGGCTTTGTAGTAGATTGTCTGCGCGTTGCGGCGCGAAACAACCAGACCAGCGGCGCGCATTTTTGATAGATGCTGGGAGATTGCAGGCAGGCGCATATCTACGCCTTGCGCCAACTCACCAGCAGACTTTTCGCCGTCCATGAGCATGCACATTAGCTTGATGCGTGTCTCGTTGGAAAGGGCTTTTAGAACGCCTGTCGCTGTGTCGACATTATGGGCCATTTGCTCGGTTATGGATGTTGATTTGCTCATGCCTTTGTGTCCTCGACTTTGTCTGCTTCCCTGTCTTTATTGGCTTCCTTGTACACCCAATCCGGGCCACGTAGAGCGACATAGATAGCTGGAATGACCAGCACAGTTAAAGCTGTGGAAGAAGCTAGACCGAACAATAGTGATATTGCCAAGCCTTGGAAAATCGGATCAGTCAAAATAACGGCTGCGCCAATCATGGCGGCCAATGCCGTTAGCAGGATTGGTTTAAAGCGGATTGAACCAGCTTCGATCAACACGTCTTTAAGTATGTGACCGTCCCCTTGTCTGTGCCGTACAAAATCAACCAGTAAGATTGAGTTACGCACAATAATACCGGCTAATGCGATAAACCCAATCATAGAGGTAGCCGTAAACGGTGCACCAAAAACCCAATGTCCGAACATGATGCCTATCAAGGTGAGGGGCACAGGCGCGAGGATAACCAGCGGTAATTTGAATGATCCGAACTGGGCGACGACAAGGATATATATCCCGATTAGAGCTACGCCAAAGGCGATACCCATATCGCGGAAAGTCACAAATGTAATTTCCCATTCTCCGTCCCACAGCAAAGTGCTGATTGTTTCGTCAGTTGGTTGTCCAGCCATACGGATGACTGGAGCCTCTAGACCAACACTAGCCCAATCAAATGCTTTAACGCGCTTTTGTATCTCCAACATGCCGTAGATAGGAGCCTCATAGGCACCTGCTAGCTCGCCCTGCACAAGATCGGCAAAACGGCCATCGCGGCGGAAGATGGTTGGAGATCCGGCTTGTTCAGAGACATTGACTACAGCGCCCAGTTCAACAGGATCCGAAGTAATGCCAGCCAAACGGCGCGGGACAGGAATAGAAGTCATTTGTTGCGACCAGACCTGTTCCGAGCGYGGGAAAGCCACACGGATATCTAGGGGGTCACGACCTTCACCGCGCGGGCTTGTGCCTATAGTTTGGCCGCCAAAACTGATGGCAATGGTATCGAGAATATCCTGTTGTAAGACACCGTAATCTGCTGCGCTCGGAGCGTCGATAGATACAGCCAAACGAGGGCGCGGCTCGCCTATACTATCATCCACATCGACGATGTAATTAGTGTCTTCGAATAATCGTTTGATTTGAGCAGCTACAGCGCGGCGGTTTTCGGCGTCTGGGCCGTATATTTCAGCAAGAAGTGTTGCGATTACGGGCGGCCCAGGCGGGACTTCTACGACCTTAGTATTTGCACCAGAATACAGAGGGGCAGCCTTAATTAGCTCACGAATTTCTAATGCAATTTCGTGGCTACTGCGTTTACGGTGACYTTTCTCTGATAAGTTGATTTGTAAGTCGCCTTGCTCTGGGGATTGACGCAGGAAGTAATGCCGCACAAGACCGTTAAAGTTGATCGGTGCAGATGTGCCTGCATAAGCTTGAATGCTTTCTATCTCTTCAATCCCGCGAATGGTTTCGGCCAGAGTGAACAGGGTGCGTTCGGTGTCTTCAAGGGCGGCGCCTTCAGGCAAGTCGACAACGATCTGCATTTCTGCTTTGTTGTCAAATGGCAGGAGCTTCACACGCACGGTTTTGGTTGCGAACAAAGTCATGGATAGTAGTGTGAGGAGACCAACAATAATTAGAAACGCCCAAGATCGTTTGCGGGTTTTGATGATCGGGGATACTGCGGCGGCGTAAAAATTACCGAGTTTGCCAGCATCGTTGTGAGCGTGAGCTTTGATCTTGGCTTTGGAAGCCAGTTTCATCATCAACCACGGCGCAATGATAACGGCGACAAAGAATGAGAAGATCATTGCGGCAGATGCATTGGCTGGAATAGGTGCCATATAAGGCCCCATTAGGCCGGAAACGAACATCATTGGCATCAAGGCCGCAATCACTGTTAAAGTGGCGACAATAGTAGGATTGCCAACTTCTGAAACAGCTGCAATAGCGGCAACACGGCGTGAACGTCCATCATCCAAACTCCAATGGCGTGCAATGTTCTCGACCATGACAATGGCATCATCGACCAATATTCCGATGGAGAATATCAGCGCGAACAAACTAACTCTGTTGATGGTATAACCCATCATATAAGATGCAAACATAGTCAGCAAAATTGTGGTGGGGATAACAATAAGTGTCACAAGCGCTTCACGCCGCCCAATCATAAATGCAATCAAGATAACGATGGAGATTGTAGCAAGCCCCAAATGGAACAAAAGTTCATTGGCTTTGTCGTTGGCGGTTTCGCCGTAATTGCGTGTAACATGTACGGATAGACCTTCGGGGATAAGATCACCTTTCAGGCTTTCGACTTTGCGCAAAATTTCTTCGGCAACAACCACGGCATTTGCGCCCGGCCGTTTAGCCAAAGCGAGCGTAACTGCGGGAGCCGTGCGCCAATGGTTTGGTTTGCGTTCTAGTGACCAAGCGCGGGATTCCGTATCTTGTCCTATGACTAACACTTGCGCGACATCCGAGACRTAAACCTGTTGMCCGCCSGAGCCGCGTATTTTTAAACGCTCTAAATCGGATGGAGATTTTATGCTACCACCTGCCTGCAAGACATAGGCTTTACCGTTTTCTTTGGTGATCCCAGCTGGGAAAGCATTGGCTGCACCGCGCAGAGTCTGCACGAGGGTTTGTAAGGATACACCGTAAGCAGCYAGAGCGTTAACGTCTGGCTCGACTCGGATTTCAAGTGGGCGTCCACCGACGATTGTTGAAAGGCCTATATTATCAATTTTGATAATTTCTGCTTGAAGTTCGCTGGCTATCATATGCAGATTAGTGTCGTTCCAAATATTGCCAGTATAATCTTCCGGGCTAAGCGTTAGTGTGACAATCGGCACATCATTGATACCACGACCGATAATTTGCGGAGCTGCAATATTGGGCGGAATACGGTGGATATTGGCATTTATTCGTTCGTGGATACGCAAAATGGCATCATCAGCGTCTGTGCCAACATCAAAACGAGCGGTGATTAGTGCACCGTCGTCTTGAGAGGAGGAATAGACATGTTCGACCTCGGGGATTGCCTTGAAAATTTCTTCAAGCGGCTTGGATACTTGTTCGACCACATCCGCGGCAGTTAAGCCGGGTGCGGCAATACGTACATCAACTAACGGAACGGAGATTTGGGGTTCTTCCTCACGGGCTATATTCATTAAGGCCATCAAGCCAAGAGCGAGCGCGGCCAGTAAAAAAAGCGGAGTTAGGGGGGAACGTATAGTGGCTTTGGTCAGTGAGCCTGAAATGTCGGTTTTCATAGTGTTACTCGCTCGGTATTTCTATTGTGTCGCCGTCGTGAAGTCCGGCAAGGACTTCGACAAACCCGTCTGCATCCGCATTGGGGTTGGCGAGAGTTATAGGAGCGTCAATAATGTATTCACCGACATGAACTTTGACAAAATCTATGCCGTATCTTGTGGTGACAAATAATTTGGGGATACGTAAAGCAAAACGCTCGCCGACTGGCGCCAATACATCGACACGCTCTCCGACCAATGCAGATAAGCCGCCGTCAACTACGGCATCTGCGATAACCGCACCACCGCGCAGTTCGGGGTAGACTTTGGTGATTGTAGCTTGGCGTGTTTCACCGCCGCGCGCAGGAAGGCGCAGGGATATTATTTCGCCTTCTTTGATTTGTCCCGCGTGGCGTTCAGGCAGAGACAGGCGGACAACGCCGTCTAATGTTGCCATGWTKGCRATRACTTCACCCGRGGATACGGCACTGCCCTTWAYTACATTAACATTGGTAACACGAGCATCAGCAGGCGCAGTGATCACACCTTTGCTGCGTTGGGCTTGTAGAGCGGTACGTTGAGACTTGGTGCCGCTAAGTTCTTTGTCTGTAATATCTACGGCAGTTTGTGCTTGGTCGCGTTTTGTAGAAGCCACAAAACCGCGTTCGAATAATTTATCGGCCTGTGCTAACTCGGTTTTATACTGAGCTAGTTGTTTTTCTATACCGTTGATTTTGGCGTCTAGTGCGGCAATTTGTGGGTTGAGGCTTTCGTCTCTTATAATGGCAATGATTTGCCCTTTCTTGACCACACTACCTTCATCTATGTCGAGGCGTACTATGATACCCGCGATTCGGGCACGAGCTGTTGCTGTGTCACTGGATTCGAGGCGGGCGACTACCGGGCGGTAGTCTGTTATCACATCTTTKCTTACCTTTAGCGTTGTTGGCRTTTGCGCCAAGCTGTATGTTGACGCTAGCATTGCGCCAATCATAGTAAGTGTAATTAGGGTGTAATATCGAATATTCATCATAATTCCGTTTCTACGTATTTAAAAACATTTGTCGTTTGGCTTTATYTTTCCGTTCATTGGCRGTAACTTGCCGAATACGAATTAGGGTAACAGAATAAAYTRCCCTKAAYATGCGACAAATTGCCTATTTGCGCAATAACGCAATANWWAAAAATAARCAAGAGGGACATATGGCWAGAATAGTTATTTTAGGAGCAGGACTTGGYGGCGTAGGGTGYGCATACGAGATGAAAGAGAARGCWCGTARGGAAGACGAAGTTATYGTTATCAATGATATAGACTTTTAYCAGTTTGTRCCGTCCAATCCGTGGGTTATTGTTGGTTGGCGTACMCGTRAGAAGGTGACTATCGATTTGAAAGCRCCAATGAAGAAGAAGGGHATTGAATTTATTGTCGATGCTGCRACCAAGCTAGACCCTGATAACAAGACTATTCATTGTCAATCTGGTCGCAAGGTTGAGTATGATTTCTTGATTATCGCTACCGGGCCGACATTGAATTACGACGCTATCGAAGGTTTGGGGCCGAAAAACAATACCCATTCCGTTTGTCATATTGATCATGCTGAGGAAGGTTACATCGCATTTGAAGAATTCTGTAAAAACCCTGGCCCATTAATTGTTGGGGCAGTGCAGGGTGCGTCGTGCTATGGCCCTGCCTACGAAACGGCTATGATCATTGATACAGAACTTAAGCGCCGTAAAATTCGCGACAAAGTTAAAATGACATTCGTGACTGCCGAACCTTATATCGGTCATTTGGGACTGGATGGTGTCGGGAACACCAAGGGTMTGTTAGAGGCCGAAATGCGTGATCGTCATATCGGTTGGGTGACTAACGCAAAAGTCACAAAAATTGATAAAGATAAAATGTATGTAGATGAAATGGAAACRACAAAAAAGGTCAAGCAAAAGCATGAACTTGATTTYGCCTATTCCATGATGCTGCCACCRTTYAAAGGMATTGATGCCTTGCAAGGGCTTGACGGTTTGGTCAATCCAGCCGGATTTGTGTTTGTAGATAAAAACCAGCGCAACGARAAATAYCCTGAGRTTTACGGTATTGGCGTATGTATTGCTATTCCGCCAATGGGYAATTCTTTGGTGCCWGTTGGGGTTCCRAARACTGGATATATGATCGAAAGCATGGCCCATGCGGCAACGGAYAATATCGCCGCCRTTYTGCGCGGYGGTGAAGCCACAGCRGAAGCCACTTGGAATGCAATCTGYCTGGCCGATTTCGGCGAYRGYGGSGTWATGTTTGTCGCACAACCACAAATYCCGCCGCGCAATGTRAATTGGGCTGCAGAGGGTAAGTGGGTGCAYACAGCGAAAGTWGCGTTCGAAAAATTGTTYTTGAARCGYTTRGCAAAAGGCAAGCCAACATCAGCGTTYGARAAAGTTTCCAGCAGCTTGTTRAAAATACATAAGTTGAAGTARTTYTYTTATAGGGTTGATTAGCTTRACTAATYTRCCCTAYTTYACCGCTATCTCATACACGGTTTCATTYGCATTAGTGCCGCGAAAATCTTCGGGGGGCGAGGTTTCTAGTGCGTTGATTWTGCACCATKCGCCAAACYTAYTWTGCACTTCGTCAGYGGTRACACTGAACGGTGGGCCGTCCATGGAAGCTTGGTCATAYGCYAATGTGATGAGTAGGAGTTGTGTACCGCTGTTTACTATGGATTTTATATGTTCCACATATCGTTGGCGCATATCAGAGGGTAGGGCAATTAGAGCRGCACGGTCATAGACRRCTTTGATRTTYGGTAYATCTGCTTTGGTTAGGTCGAAAAAATCGCCTACCAATATTGTGTATGCACCACCTTGGTATTTTCGAAATTTTCCAAATTTAGTAATCTCATACTTTATATTGTTTTCGGTAAAAAAATCTCTAGCGGCAATAGCATTCAACTCATTGCCGACGACTGTGTGCCCTTGTTCTGCCAGCCAGATCATATCCGAGGACTTGCCGCATAACGGCACAAAAACGGCGGTGTTTTTAGCTAAATTTAAACCTGCCCAATACTTTACCAGAGAGCTATGATAATAATCTTTGTGAAAACCAATTTTGTCGGTCTTCCACTTGTCGTGCCAAAAATCAGGGTTTTCCATTGTTGTGTTTATCTCCCAAAAAGGCGCGCAAAGAACCCCGGACCTTTTGTGATGGATTTATGCAATGACTTTGCTCGCATGCCGGAGCGGCAAAAGGCGAGAACCGGGCCCTCACTTTGTTCTAATGCCGCAGTGAAACGGGCACGATCATCACCTGTAGCGTGGCCAGGTTTGAACGGAATATGGTGATAATGAAGTCCAGCTTTCTTGGCTGCTTTTAACAGAGCCTTGGATAAAGGTTGTGAGGTTTCTTCACCTTCAGGACGGCAATTGATAATGCAAGTGTATCCTGCGTCGGCTAGCGTTTTAACATCATTATAGTTGATCTGAGGTGATACGGAAAACTGGTTATTAACTTTAGAAATCTGCATGTTTGTACCTATAGAGCATTGAGTGGAATTTTAAGGTAAACAGTGCCGTTATCATCTGCAGGTGGAAATTCTCCGGCGCGCATGTTAACCTGTACGGATGGCAAAATCAATTTTGGCATGCCGAGTTCTGCATCACGCTCAGTACGCATTTTGACGAAGCTAGCCATGTCAGCACTGCCACCTACATGTTTATTGCTACGTTTTTCTTCACCTATAGTCGTTTCCCATGCGAATTTATCACGTCCAGGTGCTTTGTAGTCATGACAGAGAAACACACGGGTTTCATCAGGTAGGGCGAATAATTTTTGAATTGAGGTATAGAGCGTTTTAGCGCTGCCACCCGGAAAATCGCAGCGGGCTGTTCCGAAGTCCGGCATAAACAATGTATCGCCGACAAATACTGCATCACCAATATGATATGACATGCAAGCAGGGGTGTGACCGGGGGTGTGAATAGCGGTTACTTTAAGGTCACCCAGCATGAATGTATCGCCGTCCGCAGGTAGAACATCAAACTGGCTACCATTTGTGGCAAATGTCTTGCCTGCATTAAACACTTTTCCGAATACTTTTTGTACGGCGTCAATATCTGCACCTATCATAGTTTGCCCACCTAATTTTTCTTTTAGATAAGGCGCCGAAGATAAATGGTCTGCATGGGCATGGGTTTCGATAATGTATTTAGTGGTTAAATCAGTGCTCTTTATGTACTCAATCAACACATCTGCAGATTTAGTGTTGGTGCGACCAGATGCGGCGCAATAGTCTAATACTGGATCAAAGATCATGGCTTCACGGCTAACTTCTTCGTGAACTACATGGGTGATGGTGTTGGTGTCCGGATCGAAGAACGATTTTACAATAGGCTTTTGGCTAGGATTTCTCATGAATGTCCTCTAATATGAATTTAGGCTCTATATAGCCTTAAAACGATTCTAAAAAAGGGACAATATGTCTCAGGCACAAAATATCACAGGATTTTCAGCAGATGAGTTGCTTGGCATCAATACCTGCTCTATGAGAAAATAAGTTAGTAAAATAGTTTGGTTTGAACGTATGTTTAAGCCATGAACGGTCTGCAGCGGCTCCCTCCACACGGAGCCTTGCGGACCGTTCACTATTATTTGACATGAAATAAGTTGCCGCATGGAGACTTGTTGTTTTATGTTTTATAACCACTTAGGCATTGGTGAAGTGACTTTATGAATGAATATATAGCAAATAATGAAGGTCTCATACGCTTGTCAGTTTTTGGCGGGGTGCTAGTCCTAATGCTATTTTTAGAAACTTTGTTTCCTCGTAAAAAACGGACACAGAACAGATTGCGCCATATTTCTACCAATTTGGGAATAGTTGTTTTGTATACTGTATTTATGCGTGCTGTGTTTTTCTTTGTAGCTATAGGTGCTGCGGTTGGGGTCGCCGCTTATGCGTCTCAGCAAGGGTGGGGATTGCTGAATATTGTTCATTTGCCACTGTGGGCTCATATACTTATTTCTGCGATCTTGCTAGATTTGGCAGTTTATTGGCAACATGTTGCTTCGCATAAAATACCAGTGATTTGGTCACTTCACAAAATGCATCATGCAGATCGTGATATTGATGCCACTACGGGTATCCGGTTTCACCCAATAGAAATTCTATTATCCATGTTATATAAAATGGTTATTGTCCTTATTCTCGGCCCCCATATTGTTGGAGTGATTTTGTTTGAGGTTGTTTTGAACGGCTCAGCCATGTTTAATCATGCCAATGTACGTCTGCCTTTGTGGCTGGATAAAATCATCAGAGTTTTATTTGTGACACCGGATATGCACCGYGTACACCATTCAGTCATCGTYCAYGAAACCAATTCTAAYTATGGATTTAACTTATCCGTATGGGACCGRATATTTGGTTCCTATATTGACCARCCCCAAGAAGGTCAYGACGAAATGATMATYGGCCTACCACAGTACCAGACRGACAAACCGTCGCATTTACTTTGGTGTYTAATTYTACCATTTAATAAAAAAMCATAATAGRAAGYATAAGRKRATTATCATGAATAAAAAACTACTYACATTGATCATTGTTGGTGCTTTATCTGCGTGTTCACAGGCTGACACCAATGCCGCTGCTCCACAGTCTCAAGWACAGGTCCAGAAATTAGTGCAAGAAGTGACAGAAATGCAAGTCACACATGTAGATGCTAGCAAAGCGCTCGAAACTATGCGTGCTCGCYCAGAATTAGTGGTTATTGATGTACGCACACCAGCTGAATTTGCGGATGGCCATATTGATGGTGCAATCAATATTGATTTCAAAAATRCAAATTTTGCTACAGAAATCGCTAAACTCGATGKATCGCAAGATTATCTAATTCATTGTCGTTCAGGYAATCGCTCAAYTCGCTCGCTSRCAGTCTTCAAAGATGCRGGSTTTTCTCATATTATCCATATGGACGGCGGTATGATYGGTTGGAATAAAGCTGGATTRCCAACAGTRAAATRRCCTGATTGTATTGTAGTAATGRGTTTRCGAGTAACGGGCTTGTTACTCCACGWATAATGCCTATATGCTATRTCTGCAATTCAGGCATGACATGAAATCYAGRCACGTAAATGTATATGAAGCTCAAGAGCTTTTAAAAACCAYACCTRAAATGGTRGTGYTGGACTTGCGTACGGYTGATGAATTTGAAATGTTTTATATAGTRGATGCRGTTAATYTTGACTGTGAAAGCGAGTTTTTTGAACGCCGCATCAAACGACTTGATCGGGATGTGCCCTATCTTATTCATTGTCATTCTGGCGGTCGCAGTATCAAAGTATTAGAGTTATTCAAAGAACAAGGTTTCAAAAACATCACCCATATGGACGGCGGTTTAAGAGAATGGATGCACGCAGAGTTGCCATTAATCAGCAATTGGTCGATTTAGCATTTAGGGAATATTAATGCACGTTTCCAATTAGTATTCTTGGCAAAATTTTCTACAGAATACTTTGCCCAGTTTTTTCCCAATCTTTCATAAACGCGGCCAAACCTTTGTCYGTCAGTTCATGGTTGGCCATGTCGCGGATGACGTTTGGCGGGGCGGTGGCAACGTCTGCACCTATGAGGGCACAGTTTTCCATATGCTCCAAAGAACGAATTGAAGCCGCTAGGATTTCAGTGTCGAAACCGTAATTATCATAGAGAATRCGGATTTCTGCAATCAAATCACAACCGTCCTCACCAATATCGTCGAGCCTGCCGATAAACGGYGATATAAATGTTGCRCCGGCTTTGGCGGCGAGCAATGCYTGATTAGCCGAAAAACAAAGTGTGACATTGATCGGGATRCCTTGGGACGATAACGCATTGGTGGCTTCARGRCCTGCCCAAGTCAGCGGCAATTTTACACACACATTGTCCGCCCAATCGGCAACGCGTTTGCCTTCTTCGATCATGCCTTTGGTGTCAAGTGCAGTAACCTCTGCGCTTACGGGGCCGTCTGTGAGTGCACAAATTTCTTGAATGACTACTTTGATGTTACGGCCAGAACGGGCTATCAATGTTGGATTGGTAGTCACACCGTCCACAAAGCCACTGGGTATTAGAGCTTTAATGGCATCGACTTCGGCAGTATCAATAAAAAATTTCATGGTCGTTTCTCTTTCTAGGCTTTCTCTTTTAGTATGATCGAATCAATGTAGAGCCGTAAAGCGTAACTAATGTGTAAATTATGGTAAAAATTGCGAAAATTTTGTTTCCAGTCGCTGTGCCGGAACCGTTCGATTATCTAGTACCGGATGGTATGCGCTTGTCGATTGGGGATTTCGTGTATGCGCCCTTGGGTGCACAGGCTAAGCTAGGCGTGGTTTGGGAATTTTGTGAAAGAGAAGACATAAGTAAGTTAAAACAGGTTCTTGAACGCAAACCCGCCCGCCCGCTCAATCCAGAAATACTTGATTTCGTCAATTTCACTGCCAAGTATAATTGCACCTTACAAGGCTTGGTGCTGCGCATGGTGCTACGTTCTCATAAGGCATTAGAAACTAGCCCTGATGTGACATTRTATAAGCCCAAAGGAGATCGCCCGCCCGGTTTAAGCGCAGCCCGAAAACGTGTATTATGTCTAAAGGATATTTGGCCTGCACGAGCCGGAGAGMTTRCCAAAGCMGCGTCGGTGTCTGCGTCGGTTCTCAGAACWATGGCCAAGGCAGGGTTGTTGGAGCGGTTTTCAGCGCCCTTGGATCCACCATTTGGTAGACCTAACCCTGATCATGACGGACGRGATTTTAAACTGTCCCAAAGGCAAATAGATGCAGGTGYGGAACTACAAGCACTGGTGCGGCGAAAATCGTTCACTGTGGCYTTACTCGATGGAGTAACGGGTTCAGGYAAGACGGAAGTGTATCTGGARGCTGCGGCASAGGCTTTGCGTGCTGGTGGGCAGGTGTTAATATTAGTGCCAGAAATTGCCTTAACGCAAGCAGGATTAAAGCGTTTTACGGAAAGGTTCGGAACCGAACCTGCGCAGTGGCATTCTGCTATGGGCGATGCGGCGAGGCGGCGAGTTTGGCGKGAAGTCCATAACGGGCGGGCGCGGCTGGTRGTCGGCGCGCGCTCTGCGCTTTATCTTCCGTTYGCRGATTTGCAATTGATCGTGGTCGACGAAGAACACGATGGATCTTACAAGCAAGACGAAGGCGTTATATACAATGCCCGCGATATGGCGGTGGTACGCGGTAAATTAGCGGGTGCRGCGGTTGTCTTGGCMTCGGCGACACCTTCATTGGAGAGCCTGACYAATGCGCGCTCTGGCCGCTATCATCATGTGGTTTTACCGGAAAGACCCGGTGCRGCCACTATGCCAGACGTGGCGTTAGTAGATTTAAAAGATCACAAGCCCGAGGCAGGATGTTTYTTGTCGCAGCCTGTCATAGACGGCGTATCCGAAGCTCTATCACGCGGTGAGCAAGCCATGTTATACCTCAATAGGCGTGGTTATGCGCCGTTGATTATATGTAGAACTTGTGGGGAGCGACTAAAATCTCCCGATACTGATAGTTGGCTTGTGCAGCACAAACGCACAGGGCGGGCTATGTGCCACCATACTGGATATTCAATGCCCATGCCGTCTTCGTGTCCTGAATGTAAAACTGAAGGCGCACTGACACCTGTCGGGCCGGGGGTCGAGAGGGTTGCCGAAGAAGCTGCGGATCTGTTTCCTGATGCCCGTATAGAAATTCTCTCGTCGGACACGGCAGGGAATCCTGAACGTATTCGTGAACGCATGGCGGCTATGGCGGCAGGGGACATCGACATCATGGTTGGCACGCAAATGGTAGTTAAGGGTCATAACTTCCCACATCTGACATTCGTAGGGGTGGTTGATGGTGATTTAAGTTTAGGTGGCGGTGATTTGCGCGCTGGGGAACGTACGTATCAAACTTTAGTACAAGTCGCCGGACGGGCAGGGCGGGCTGACAAACCGGGGCGGGCATTGATACAAACTCATATGCCTGACCACGAAGCATTRGYGGCTCTGGCYGCAGGTGACCGCGAGGGCTTTATTTYMGCCGAACTTGGCATGCGYGAAATCCTCGGAYTRCCTCCGTTTGGTAAACTCGCCGCTATCATCATATCAGCACCAGATGCTGCCAAAGCTAATGACTTTGCTCGAAAAGTACTAAACTCAGCACCGCGMGCCGAGGGTRTRGAAATYCTCGGCCCTTCCGAAGCCCCCATARCAATATTACGWGGYCGTCACAGAAGGCGGTTGTTGATCAAGGCCGAACCYGAYGTAAATCTATCAGCATATATGCGTAGCTGGAAATCTCGCGTCCGCACACCTCATAAAATTAAATTCGCTATCGACATAGACCCGCAAGGATTTATGTGACTACTTAATTGTCAATGGCACTCAATATTTCGCGTTCAAGTACTCCAGAAGAAATGCATTCTATTCGTTTTCTAGTTTCATAGGCAGAGCCCTGCATTGTAATTGCTTCGGCATTACCAAACACATTAATTGAAACGGAAACTGATAGCGGAGATTTTTCTTTTATGAAGATATTCATATTAGCTGTTTTATTTGTGATAACCACCATTCCAGTTGCTTCGCCACAATCTATCTGGTCTGAATTTGCCCGTAATCGGTATTCCGTTGCAATTAATCCAGAATCTTTGGCAATGTTTTTTATTGGTACATTGCTATTTGCGAACCATTCTGTCGCTTTTGCCCAAGCAATATCATAGCTCACATCCATTGTTCGTGAGGTTATGATGTCTTTTTCAGCTGGTGGTGTGTATGTCGCGCATGCAGATAAAAGAACAATTGTTAATGTAGCTGCCAGTATTGGTAATTTTGTCATGTGACCCTCCCCTTTTTTTAATGGTAATGAAACACTATACAACGAGAGGGGGATTGCAAGGTTTTATATGGCGTGAAATTTATGTGCATTTTCAACTACATGTGCTAGCCAAGTAAAAATATGACAGACTGGAACATGATGAGATATTTTCTGATGCTATTCACGCTTTTGGTTGGGCAGTCTGCGTTTGCGAAAACCGTAGTCTATGAATTTGATATTGCCAAACAGATGCTTAACAAGACGGGGACGCCTGTTGAAGGTATGACTATAGACGGCGGTACACCGGGGCCTGTCATTGAGGCAACTGAGGGCGATATTTTACGCGTGACCTTTAACAATAAGATGGATGTGCAGACTTCTATTCATTGGCATGGTATTTTACTCCCTAATGAGCAAGATGGAGTGCCAATTTTGACCACTTCACCTATTGCGGCAGGTAGCTCGCATACATTCGAATACCCGATTATTCAGAGCGGTACTTATTGGTATCATTCTCATACAGGATTGCAGGAGCAACGCGGCGTTTACGGCGCTATGGTTTTGCACCCAAAGCCAACAATGGATACGTCTAAAATGGACATGATGGATGAGCCTGATGAGCATGTCATCGTGTTTTCGGATTGGTCTGACGAAGATCCTCTACATATCCTTGCCAATCTGAAAAAGGACGGGGATTATTATGCGCTCAAGAAAGGCTCGGTACAGTCTTGGGCGGGTGTCTTGGCTAACGGTCGTGAAGCTATTAAGAACAGACTACAAGGTTCATGGTCACGCATGGGGCCAATGGACATTTCTGATGTCGGTTATGATGCGTTTTTGGCCAATGGTAAGCAATCGATAGACCTCGGCGAAGCTGAAGGTGGGCAGACAGTGAAGTTGCGTTTGGTCAATGCCGCAGCGTCTTCCTATTTCAATGTGGAATTTTCAGGCGGGCCCATGACGATCATTGCTACCGACGGAATTGATATTGAACCGATAAAGGTTAAACGCCTGCGCATGGCCGTTGCTGAGACATATGATGTGCTGGTTACACTTCCGATGGGTATGGCCTACGAGCTTCGGGCTACATCGGAAGACGGGACGGGTTATTCTTCGGCATGGCTAGGCGAGGGACATAAAATGCCAGCACCTGATATTCCACGCCCGAACCTGTATTTGTCTAGTCATGATATGATGAATATGCCCAATATGAGCAATGGAATGGGCCATGACATGGGTGATATGGACATGGACAAACTCGAAATGGACGAACCTGAAATGGACCATTCAGCTATGGGGCATGATATGACTGCTATGGATATGGGTGATGGTGACACGGATGTCATCGCTCATATGACTGATTATAAAGCCGTTCGGTCGCCTGTAGACACTAGTTTGCCGCAAACCAATCTGCGTACGGTTAACCTATCGCTCACGGGCAATATGGAACGTTATGTTTGGTCGTTCAACAATACGGTTCTGTCCAAAGCAGATAGTATCAAAATTAAGAAAGGCGAGACTGTACGTTTTGTCCTTAAAAATGAAACCATGATGCACCACCCCATCCATCTGCACGGACATTTCTTTCGCGTCTTGAACGGACAGGGTAAATTCAGCCCGCTCAAGCACACGGTCAATGTACCGCCTATGGAAACCGTGATCATCGAGTTTGCAGCCAATGAAGAGAAAGACTGGTTTTTCCACTGTCATAACCTGTATCATATGATGGGCGGTATGGCGCGGGTGGTCAGCTATGTGAATAGTACCAATTACACGGATGAGCGGCGCAGCCAAATCGCTCATGATAAGTGGTACGCGGCCAATTCACATACCATAAATCATAATTTAGCTTACGGCATGGCCAACCTATCAAACTCTGATACTGCTGTGGAATTGGAATATGACTGGAATTATGATGGTGCCTATGATGTGCAAGTCCATGCCAAGCGTTATCTAAGCCGGTATATGTCGGTTTACGGCGGAGTAAGGAGTGAGCGTGAAGGTTTTGCCAGTAGCGAAACTAACGGCGTTATCGGTGTGCAATATGTTTTGCCTTTGCTAATAAAAACGGATTTGCAATTGGCCACGGATGGGCATGTGGAGCTGGAAGTCAGCTCAGAGCTACAACTCACTGAGCGCTTGCAAATGGAATGGGAAGCCTCGACCGACGAAGAGTACCGCGTAGGCTTTGCCTATGAATTCAATAAGAAACTTGCTTTGGCGGCTGGGTGGGACAGTGAAGAAGGATGGGGCGTTGGGGCAAGGTTAAATTTTTAAGGAGTTCACATGACATATGAGAAAAAATTGCTAGTTGCAAAAACATTGGTGAGTTTGGGTCTGTGTATGTATGCGCTCATACCTTTTGCAGTGGATTTTGGCGCTAGCCATATTGGTTCTGAACATTGGACACCCCATGCGCGGTTTCATCTGACATGGGTGCTTTACGGGAATTTGATGGCTCTGCCAGTCATGTTATGGGCAATTTGGGGCGAAAATCTACACGGTACAGGGCGGTCTGTACGTCTAATGGCATATTTGGGCATGGCGTTTACCATGGGCTTCTATGTTGCTGTTGCTTCTCGCGCAAGAATAGGCGTTGAATTGCACGATCCTGGCATGAGCATTTAGTAATGGGCGTGGACGGAAATTTAGTGTCTACGGGCATTGTGCTCATTTTGTTGGTATCAGGAGTATTGCTAAGTATCCGTAGGGGGTCTGATACCTGATAAGAAGCAAATGCGTACACTATGAAAACAGTGTAAAACAACGCTTGGAATCAAAAAAAAGCCGTGCTAAGAGCGGGCGAATTTCGTGCAGGGTGACTTGCGCGATTCGACTTATTTTGGGTATTTTTATCGGAATACCTGTAGTTTTTTGGATTTATCCGCCGAATTATCATTAAGTAAAACGGCGCAATTATGGACCTTTTGCATGTCAAACGCGATTGCCATTACAAGTGAAGCGGCCAACCGCTACGCCTCTGCTCTTTTGGGGTTGGCTGAAGAGACGAAGTCGCTGAAAGTAATAGAAAAAGATTTAAGGTCTTTGAAAGCAATGTTTACCACGAGTGCTGACTTAGTGGAAATGGCTGCGAGCCCCGTAATATCGGACGCTAATAAGGCAAAGGCCATGCTAGCTTTGGCTACCAAAGCCAAATTTAGTAAATTAACCAAAAACTTTATTGGCACTGTTGCAGACAATGGCCGCTCTGGCGAACTACCATCTATGATCGTTGCATTTGAACAAATGCTGGCTGAGCGTCGTGGTACGGAAAGTGCGCTTGTTACTTCAGCGAAAAAACTAACTGCCGCGCAGGTCAAGTCGATCTCGGCAAATTTAAAGAAATCACTCGGACACTCAGTTACACTAGAAACTGCCGTTGATCCGGAACTACTTGGTGGATTCGCCGTTAAAATCGGATCCAGATATTATGATGCAACCCTGAAAACAAAACTTGAGGGTTTAAAATTAGCAATGAAAGAGGCTTAAGAACATGGATATTCGCGCCGCTGAAATTTCAAGCATATTAAAAAAACAAATTAAAGGTTATGGCACTAAGGCCAAAATCAGTGACATTGGACAAGTGCTCTCCGTTGGTGACGGAATTGCCCGCGTTTACGGGCTCGACAATGTTGGCGCTGGTGAAATGGTTGAATTTCCAGGTGGTGTCAAAGGTATGGCCCTGAACCTCGAGAGTGACAATGTCGGTATCGTGATTTTTGGCGATGACCGCGGCATCAAAGAAGGCGATACTGTTAAGCGTCTCGGCGAGATTGTGGATGTGCCAGTTGGCATGGGTCTGCTTGGTCGCGTTGTGAACGCTTTGGGTGAGCCTATTGACGGCAAAGGTCCGATTAAAGCCAAAGAACGTCGCCGTGTGGATGTGAAGGCGCCTGGAATTATCCCGCGTAAATCTGTGCATGAACCTGTGCAAACTGGTATCAAAGCCATTGATGCGCTGATCCCGATCGGTCGTGGTCAACGTGAATTGATTATTGGTGACCGCCAAACAGGTAAGACTGCTGTGGCCGTTGATGCGATCATCAACCAAAAAGCTGCTTTTGATAATGATGATGAAAATGAGAAGCTTTACTGTATCTATGTTGTGATTGGCCAGAAGCGCTCAACTGTTGCGCAATTGGTTAAAACACTCGAAGAAAACGGCGCAATGGAATATTCCATTATTGTTGCTGCGACAGCGTCAGAACCTGCACCTATGCAGTATTTGGCACCGTTCGCTGGTTGTGCCATGGGCGAATTTTTCCGTGATGGAGGCATGCATGCTCTCATCGTTTATGATGATTTGTCCAAACAGGCTGTTGCTTACCGCCAGATGTCTTTGCTTCTGCGTCGTCCTCCGGGCCGTGAAGCGTATCCTGGTGATGTGTTCTATCTTCACTCCCGTCTTCTTGAGCGTTCTGCGAAACTCAACGAAGCCAACGGCGGTGGTTCTATGACGGCGTTGCCGATCATCGAAACTCAAGGCAATGACGTGTCGGCCTTTATTCCGACCAATGTGATTTCTATTACCGATGGCCAGATTTTCTTGGAAACAGACTTGTTTTTTCAAGGCATACGCCCAGCTCTTAATGTTGGTCTGTCTGTGTCCCGCGTGGGTTCATCGGCCCAGATCAAAGCCATGAAGCAAGTTGCTGGCCCTATTAAAGGCGAGCTGGCGCAATACCGAGAAATGGCGGCATTTGCGCAATTTGGTTCTGACCTTGATGCKTCYACCCAAGCCATGTTGGCACGYGGYGARCGTYTGACWGAGCTNCTTAANGCARCCACAATACTCTCCSCTACAAGTRGAAGARCAAGTTTGTGTGCTTTATGCGGGCACACGTGGTTATCTTGACAGTATTGCAGTGAAAAAGGTTAGTTCGTACGAAAAAGAACTTTTGGTTCATTTGAAAGGTCAGCACGCTAAGTTCTTGAACGAGATTAAAACTGGCAAAAAGTTGACTGATGACCTTGAAGCCCAACTCAAGACAATCCTTGAGAACTTCACCTCGAATTTCGCGGGTTAAGCCTAGAACTAGATAAAGCTTAGGAGCGCGGCTATGGCCAGCTTAAAAGACTTACAAAACCGGATCAAAAGCGTTAAGAACACGCAAAAGATCACCAAAGCCATGCAGATGGTTGCGGCTGCGAAATTACGTAAAGCACAAGATGCGGCTGAGCGCTCA
The DNA here is from genome assembly GCA_002732905.1 of Robiginitomaculum sp. GTDB lineage: Bacteria > Pseudomonadota > Alphaproteobacteria > Caulobacterales > Maricaulaceae > Robiginitomaculum_A. Next base: position 33,414 of record NVTC01000013.1, on the reverse strand, counting down.
CGGCCTTATTCAGACCGTATTGGCGCCGTTATTACCAATTTGTCAGCCTCTATGGCAGGCAGCCAAGGTGCACCAAAACTGCTTGTTGGCACGGGCGAAGCAAATGTACATTTGCTGGTTGTTGCTACAGCTGACCGCGGTTTGTGTGGTGGTTTTAACACCAATATCGTCCGTAAAGCTCGTGAGGAAATTACCGCGCTGGAAGCGGCTGGGAAAACAGTTAAAATATTCTGCATTGGCAAAAAGGGTTTTGACCAACTTGACCGTCTATATAGTGATAAAATCATCAAGATGGTGTCKCTGAAAGAGCATAAAACRCTGACRGGCGCTATTGCTGCGGAACTTGGTGGTACAATCACTTCAATGTTTGATGCTGGTGAATTTGATGTGTGTAAGCTGATCTATTCCCAGTTTGAAAATGTCATGACGCAAATCCCGACCGTTAAAACCATGATCCCAGCTATTGGCGATATGGGTGTACACGCTGGTAAGGAAGGCGCGCATGCATCTGATGATGTGTTTGCACCTGATCTTAAAGGTGCGGCTTATGAATATGAACCGGACGAAGAGGGTATTCTTGCTGTTCTTCTCCCGCGCAATATCAACACACAAATTTTCTCGGCTCTGTTGGAAAATAGCGCAGGTGAAATGGGCTCCAAAATGGCGGCCATGGATAATGCGACCCGTAGTGCGGGCGACATGATCGACAAATTAACATTGACATTTAACCGTTCAAGGCAGGCGCAAATTACGTCTGAATTGATCGAAATTATTTCCGGCGCAGAAGCGCTTTAGTAAAGAGGAAGACCAAGAGATGGCCAAGAAACCAGTAGCAAAGAAACCAGTAGCTAAAAAAGCTCCGGTAAAACGCAAAGCTCCCGCTAAGAAAAAAGCACCTGCAAAAAAAGCAGTTGCTAAAAAGGCAACCGGCCGCATCAGCCAGATTATTGGCGCGGTTATTGACGTTGAATTCACAGGCGAATTGCCCGCGATTTTGAACGCGCTTGAAACTGACAACCAAGGCAACCGTCTTGTGCTCGAGGTTGCCCAACATTTGGGACAAAACACTGTACGGACCATTGCGATGGAYAGTACGGAAGGTCTAGTTCGCGGCGAACCTGTCAGCGATACAGGCGAYTCCATCCATGTTCCTGTTGGCCCGGCTACCCTTGGCCGCATCATGAATGTTATCGGGGAGCCGGTCGACGAGGCTGGCCCGATTAAAACCACAAAACGCATGTCCATCCACAGAGAAGCGCCAGCCTTTAAAGACCAAGCCACAGAATCCGAAGTTCTGGCCACCGGTATCAAAGTTATCGACCTGCTTTGCCCTTATGTGAAAGGCGGTAAAATCGGCCTGTTCGGCGGYGCGGGTGTTGGYAAGACGGTTCTGATTATGGAACTCATTAACAATATCGCCAAAGCATATGGCGGCTATTCCGTGTTTGCGGGTGTTGGCGAGCGTACYCGCGAAGGTAATGACCTTTATTGGGAAATGATCGAGAGTAATGTGAACGAAGAAGGCGGCGGCGGCGATAGCCGTTGTTCCCTCGTTTAYGGACAAATGAATGAGCCTCCCGGAGCCCGTGCCCGTGTTGCCCTTACGGGTCTAACACAGGCTGAATATTTCCGCGACGAAGARGGCAAAGAYGTATTGTTYTTCGTGGATAATATCTTCCGCTTTACGCAAGCTGGTTCAGAAGTGTCGGCGCTACTTGGACGTATYCCTTCTGCCGTGGGTTACCAGCCTACTTTGGCCACAGAAATGGGCCAAATGCAGGAACGTATTACGTCAACCAATAAAGGCTCGATTACATCTGTGCAGGCGATTTATGTGCCAGCCGATGACTTGACCGATCCGGCCCCTGCGGCATCATTTGCCCATTTGGACGCGACCACAGTTCTGAACCGTGCGATTTCKGAAAARGGTATTTATCCTGCGGTTGACCCGCTCGATAGTACGTCTCGTATCCTAGAACCGCGCATCGTTGGCGACGACCATTACGCAGTTGCTCGTATGGTGCAAGAAATCTTGCAGAAGTATAAATCACTACAAGACATCATCGCCATCCTCGGTATGGATGAGCTGTCCGAAGAAGACAAACTCGTGGTATCACGCGCGCGTAAAGTTGAAAAATTYTTGAGCCAGCCTTTCCACGTTGCAGAAATATTTACTGGCATGCCTGGCCTGTTGGTTGATGTTAAAGACACTGTGAAATCATTCCGCGGCGTTTGCGAAGGTGAATATGACCATATYCCWGAGCAAGCTTTCTACATGGTTGGTGGTATTGACGATGTGATCAAAAAAGCCRAAAAAATGGCTTTAGARGCWGCATAGCATGAGTGGKAAGCTCGAATTAGCGGACTGTGTGAATACACATTGTCCCAATTCGGGCAAACCTGTGACGAGCGAAGGTTTGACACTGTATAAAGGTAAARTCGTTGGGTTTTGCAATCCGGGYTGCCGCGATACATTYGAAAATGCGGTTGCGATGTTTGAGGCCKRTCTGGGTAGTAAGAAAATTTAGGAAGCTAAAATGGCAGATAAATTACAGTTTTCATTGGTATCGCCWGAGGCGGAATTGTTCTCGGGTGAAGTTGACCAAGTCGATGTGCCGGGTACTGAGGGTGATTTTGGCGTATTTGCTCACCACGCACCTTTCATGGCGGCTATCCGCACGGGTGCTATTACCGTTTATAACGAGGGTACAGAGACACGTTACATGATCCAAGGCGGTTTTGCCGACGTCATGCCGGACGGACTAACTATTTTGGCTGAAAGCTGCACACCTATGAGCGATGTCAAAGCCGACATGATCTCCGAAGAAATCACCAAAGCCGAGACCGCTCTAGCTGCCGCCGAAGGCGATGCAAGCCTACCGGTCGCGCAACATCTCGACGGTTTGAAGCAATTGGCTGAGAGCCTTTAAACAAGAAAACTACTAGACGTAGTAGTTTTGCTTTGATATCGTTTCTTGATGCAGAATATAATTTTACATCACCCTTTGCGCGTTCTTATTATCGGGAATGTAATTTTCCCTGTCCTTGTTGCCCTATATTTCAAGATTGCAAATTTGGAGGTAGCTACACAGGCAGCGTTCGCATATAGTGTTATTGCTTTGATTTATTTCACCAATATGATTGTTATCTGTAGTCTCAAGTCTTTATGCGCGCGCGCGTACAGGACGATAGTTCTCGTTATGGCATTGAATATCCTTGCGCTTATTATGCTGGGAGACATAAGTTTTATTACAGCAATTCCCATCGTATTCAGTTATCTATGAAGCATGTCACCTTAGCTAGCGCTAACAATTATATTCTGAGCAAATGAATAACTCTTTGCGCGCAAACGCAATGCCGTTGCGACATTCCCTGTGATCGTGACGATGGTTGAGCCCGGCCCTGAATCCGAAACTAGGGTATCTCCGCCCTCAATTTCGACTTCAAAGGCAGATGGAGTTTGTGTATTACTGTCAAAGCTCACATAAACTTTTGTCACATGTTTTTCTGGATTCGGCCCTATGACACCAAATTGGGCGTAAATTTCCACCCAAGGTCCCCAAAAAAGAGGTGGTGCCCAAACTTGATAACTTGATTTTGATTGAATCTTCGGATGACTGCCGCGAGCACGCCCAGTAGATTTTGTGAATACTTTATCTAGGGACGTGTCAATAAATAAGTTTTGCATATGTTTCCTCTTTCTATGTCTGCGAATAGAATACACTCGTATTGGAAACCATGGATAAGTTTTACATTATTCTGCGTTTGCCCTAATCACAGGTACATGCTGGATTCCCCAAAAGAATACAAACAGTCCTAATACCGTTAGTAAACCTGCCAACATAAAAGGCGCGCCGGGGAAGTATGGTATGCTGTCTGCACCGCCGTAATGGTGGAATAGGCGGGTCATGACGAGGGGACTGATCAGCATGGCTATACCGGACAATGCACCCGTTGCCCCCTGGAGTTCACCTTGGGCATTTTTGGCCACGCGGATAGATATTAAATTCATAATGGCTGGATTGGCTAGGCCGCCGAGTGCAGCAGGTATCATGTAAGCGTAGGCGATAAATGAGCTGCCGGCCATACTCAGGCCGATAAAAGCGCAAGCATTCATGATAATACCGATAACTGCACAATTGATCATACCAAGCTTGGGAATAGCAATACGAATGAGGCCACCTTGGACAATTGCTGAGGCCACACCGAATGCACCAAGGGCAAAGCCAATGTTTTTAGGTGTCCAGTTGAATTTTTCGGCCGTAAAAAATGAGAATGAGCTTGGGTAGACAAAGTGGGCACATGAGAACAAGAACAATGCCACTAAAAACCAGCCGAGCTTTGGCATTGCAGAAATTTTCTTTAACACGCCCACAGGATTAGCCCGGCGCCAAGAGAACGGGCGACGATGATCCATATCTAAACTTTCTGGCACGAAGAAGAGGCCGTAAACGGCATTAGCTAGTGCAATAAAAGCGGCGGCGTAAAATGGTACCCGTGGCCCAAATTCGCCTAGTAGTCCACCAAGAGTTGGTCCAAGTACAAAGCCGATACCAAAGGCTGCACCGATCATACCAAATTTCTGTGCCCGCTCTGCTGGTGGTGCTATATCGGCTATATAAGCGTTTGCAGTGGCATAGGTGGCACCAGTGGCGCCCGAGATAATCCGCCCCACATAAAGTAGTGCTATGGTTGGCGCTATAGCCATAAAAATATAATCAAAACCTAGGCAGAAAAGTGAAAGGAGCAAGACCCGCCGCCGACCATATGCATCGGAAAGTGCGCCGATAATTGGCATAAAGATAAATTGCATGATCGCATAAGAAAATGTCAACCAACCACCGTGTAGAGCTGCTTTATTAAGCGGCAATCCTGTGAGGTCTTTCAGTAATTCGGGTAAAACCGGCATAATAATGCCTAGTCCAATGGCGTCAATTAAGACGGCTGTCAGAATAAAATTGATTGAATTAGTTGTGACTTTACCCGTCATCTAGTCCCCTGAACATTTTCTTTAGACGAGTTTTGAAAACTCTTTTTCCAGTCTTTCATAGACGGGACGTTTAAAGGGGACAACCAACTTTGCAGCTGTCGACAAAGAAGCCCAACGCCAATCGGTAAATTCTATCTGCCTATGGGTGGCTAGGTTGATATGTTTTTCTTTACCTACAAACCGATATGCAAACCATTTTTGCCTCTGCCCGCCCCAGCCACGCGCACGTTTTGAATATTTAAACCCTTCGGGAAAATCATAAAATAGCCAATCATTTACCTTGCCGAGGGGTTCTATCATATCCTTAGTAATTCCGGTTTCTTCTGCAAGTTCGCGGATGGCTGCATGTCTGGGCTTTTCTCCCTTGTCAATACCGCCTTGTGGCATTTGCCAGACATAAGGGCCCGAAGCTTTTTTACGACGACCAAGAAACACTTCGCCCTTTGTGTTGAACACAGCAATTCCGGCGGCAGGCCTATATTTATCAATATCTGATCGAATCATACGGATAGTTTTAGCGCTTTTTTAGTGCATAGGAAACAGGCGCGATTTCGATATCTTTCGGTTTGCTGGCTACCCAAGATTTGATGCCGTCAATTGTTCCTGAATAGGCAAAACCCATACCGATAGGTACATTGTCATAACTGTCTTCTGCAAGAGTTTGGATGCTGTTGCGGACATAAATGTTGTCTTGTTGTTTATCGTCAAGATATCCATTTGCGCTTACGAGAGGAAGCCCTTCGCGCTTGGCCAGTGGCTCAATACGAGCATTGTCAACGGCGCCGTCATAGATAAAACCAAGCCCGGCCTCTTTCAGAGTTTTGACTATAGGAAGCAGAGCCGTTTCGTCGTTGACCAGACGATCACCATCATAATTAGTCACAGCGAAATACCCCTGCGCACGGCTAAGCAAATATTCTAAATTTTTGATATTGGCAGTATTTGGGCCAGTAATCGTCAAAGTGCGGGCTTCTGTGACACCAGTTCCTTGCATAGGTAGCTCGATCATAACTTCATGGCCATGTGCGCGCGCTTTGTTTATCCAGCCTTGTAAGCCCGGTGCATCGGCGGCGAATGAAAGTGTCACCGCGCCCGGTAAGTTGTCGATAGCTTGACGCGTGATAGCTGGATTAAGACCCAACCCACCAACGACTAGCGAAATGTATTTCGTTTTATCTTTAGGTGTGAATGGTTTGGCATAGGAAGTAATCGCGGTACGGCCATCTTCGTGTGGATGTGGCATGCGGCCAAAAGGTATTATGCGGCTAAGACCATCAATTGGAGCGCGGACGAGGGGGGTGTATTTAGTAATGGTTCGCTGATTGTCACTGATTGCACGGCCATCAATCAACATTGGTCCTGATTGTGTGGTTTGATTAGGTAGTGCTGATGTAGGTTTGTTCTGGAGTCCACCGACCATGCTTACTTGTTCTGTTGGGTTTGCGTTTTGGGGAATGTTGTCAGGTTCCAACAAATCCGGAAGTGGTACTAGTTCATTGTCGACATCTCTTGGCAAAGGTTGGGGCAGAAATATTTCAGTAGATACGTGGGATATAGGTTTATTTTTTGCTGATATATTTAACCAAGAGAATGTGGATAAACCGATGATGGCCAACAACAATATTGCACTAAAACCATGCTTTCGCACGGATGGAAGTTTTTTCGGGTTTCTTCGAATGTGTTGAGCCATATGTAATTGGTAGCGCGCACATAGATTAAATGCTAGCGGAAATGTCGGTTAATAAATTGAATAACTATTGGTTAAAAAATCCATCTAAACGAGCTTTGTACTCTGAGGATTTAAGAATTTTTACTGCTTCCTCCAATTGGTAATCTTTATCGTCGGGCCAATCTTCCGGAGCAAATTGTTGCTGTGGTTTTGGTTTTGCCGTATGCCCTTCGGTTTCACGGATGATAGCATCTAGTGAGTTTGGCAAGCTGGATTCCGTAAAGGCAATATGTTCCTTTCCGTCGTCTGCAAAAGGCTCTATCCAGATATCGGGTGTAATGCCAAGTCCTTGGATGGAATTACCTGAAGGAGTAAAATAGCGCGCTGTCGTGAGACGAAGTGCACCTTTACGACCRCCGTAGAGCGGGAAAACAGATTGCACAGAACCTTTCCCGAAAGAAGGCGTGCCGATGATCATGGCCCGGCCTCTATCTTGCAGAGCACCTGCAACGATTTCTGATGCAGATGCTGTAGATCCGTTAATGAGTACTATCAAAGGAATGCCAGGTATTTTCTCATCTTGTTTAGCGTGATACCTGCTGTCGTCATCTTTTTGTCGCCCGCGTACAGATACCACTTCTCCGCCATTTAAAAACAGTCCGGCAACGTTAATACTTTGAGTGAGAAACCCGCCGCCATTACCACGYAAATCAAGAACTAATCCGGGAAGGCCGCGCCCGTGCTCTTCAATTAGTAAATCAATAGCTTCTGCTAAATCCCGCGCCGCATGTTCATTGTTAAAAGTTTCAAGATATACATAGCCAACGCCTTCATACATGCGGTGACGGACGGCTCTACCTTGGATAACTTCACGAACAACAACGACTTCGCGTGCTTCTTCTCCGGGACTTTTCACTGTGATAGTAATCGGATCTCCAGCGAGACCGCGCATTTTTTCTACGGCGTCACTTAAACTTTTATCCTTAATATCATCGCCTTCCACATGGGTGATTTTGTCACCTGCTTTGATACCTGAGCGGGCGGCAGGAGCATTAGGATTGGCATAGCCAACCAAGATTAGCCCATCTTCCATTGTGACTTCGATTCCAAGACCGCCGTATTCTCGCCGCGCACGTTTTTGTTGATTTTCAAAAGCGACAGGTGCGACGTAACGTGAGTGCGGGTCAAGGGATTGTAAAAGRCCGTTYAGAGCATTGCCGATCAAGATATCCGTTTTGACCGGTTCAACATATTGTTCTTGTACGCGTGTGAGTACATCTGCAAATAAAGCTAATTGCTCATAAGTCCTTTGTTCAGAATCGTGTTTTGCATCTGCTAGTGTGCGCAAAGAAACGCCTGCACACGTACCTATTGTTACTAACAAACCCAGCCATAATGACTTTTTAAAGGGCTGCCTCATGCTTTAGCCTTTTACCGCTGCTAACCGAGCTATGTATGAACCGTCTTTTAAAATTTCTACGGCGCGTTTTAACTGAAAATCATCTTCGATATCAAAATCACTAGGTGGATACTCCACGTCCATTTTGTCAGAAGTTACACTGTCTTCGTCGCCGTTTTCATTTTTGATGGCGTTTGGAAGATCAGATTCGCGCAATGCTGTATCAACTTTATCCTCATCTAACAAAGCATAGGAAACGGCAATGTCTGGGGTGATCCCAGTTCCCTGAATAGAGCGRCCAGCGGGTGTGTAATAGCGTGCCGTAGTTAGACGTAAAGCTCCGTCACGACCATTGCGTAAAGGAATGACTGACTGCACAGATCCTTTGCCGAAAGATGTTAATCCAAGCACGAGTCCACGCTSACGGTCTTGTATAGCGCCGGCTACAATTTCCGATGCGGAYGCAGAGGCGCCGTCTATGAGWACGATAACTGGGATGCCGCCCGCCAATTGACCTTTCTTGGCATTATAAGTTTCTGTGTCTTCCGCGCGGCGACCACGTGTAGAGACTACCTCGCCGCCGTCGAGAAATGCACTGGATACACGAATGGATTGGTCAAGAAGTCCACCAGGGTTACCACGTAAATCAACAATGATACCTGGAATTTTTCCGCCGAGTTCTTTTTTAATTGCTTTAATGGATGTTTCCAGAGAGGTCGCAGTCAGTTCGTTAAACTGAGAAATCCGTAAATAGCCAACACCATCTTTGATCTCATGACGGACGGGAATTTTTTTAATGATTGCACGTACCATAGTGATGTCGCGTGGATCTTCACCTTTACGTACGACAGTAACCGTAATTGGTTCGCCGGGCTTACCTCGCATTTTATCAACGGCATCGTTTAGATTAAATCCGAGAATGGAGATGCCATCCACAGCCGTCAGGTAATCCCCGGACTTTATACCTGCTTTTTTGGCAGGTGTATCATCTATGGGAGAAATAACTTTGACCACACCTTCTTCCATGGTTACTTCCATGCCGAGGCCACCATATTCACCGGAGGTGGCAATTTGCATATCGTCAAATTGGTCTGGTGCAATATAGCTGGAATGGGGATCAAGGCCTTGCAACATACCGTTTAAGGCATCGTCGATCAAATCTGCATTATCTACAGGCACCACATAACCGCTACGGACACGTGCCATAACGTCGGCAAGTAAATCAAGTTGCTCGAAGGTTTGCTCCTGGCTAGATTTTTCAACCGCCACAGCACTGTTATTACTGGTAGAGAAAGCGAACAATGCACTGGCCGCAATTATTCCCATAGTTGGCAATATATATTTCATGTAAACTCTCCAGAAGGTCTTAAGTGTTTTTCTTATTTTAGATATTCATATCCGTTACAAAACCATAATACCAGAAATTACCACTAACATTGGTGAAATTATGGTCATTTTTCTGTGTTCGTCTATTTACCTTGCTATCACCCGTTTCTTGCAAGAGCCGCGCCAATCCAGGGTTTCGGGTTAATACTATTGCGGTTTTTACGAAATTCCATGAACAACTCAGGTGATTTGGCTCCATTTGTTGGCATTAGACCAAGAGGTTCTCCGGCTTTCACGCGTGTACCAGCCTCGGTGAAGGTTTCACCGAGGCCCGTCAACACRATAAAATATCCGCCGCCGACATTCAAAATAACCACATGATCATCGTTAAAGGCACCGGAAAATTCTACTCTGCCCGCAAAGGGGGCTATGACTTGGGCTTTTCGGGTCGATTTTAAGCTGATGCCTTTCGCTGTTCCGCCGCCTGCCAAGCGCGCACCATAATTGCGGCTCAGTTTGCCAAATACGGGTAGGGGAATTTGCCCACGTGCATCGGCAAAACGGTTAGAGCCAGACGGGATATAGGCGGGGGGTATATATGTGGAGGTAGAAGCTGACCCTGGCTGTGGTTTTAGGCGGGGTATTGGATCGCGTGTACCACGGGACGGTTTCAAGCGTGGTAGTATATCTTCGGCATTGTCTTCGAACCGTACAATCAGTTCACGTAAGGTTTTTGCTTCTTTGGCTAATCTATTAGCCTTTTGGATATTTGTTTTTCTGTCTTTATCGAGCTGGTTATTGAGCTTCGATTTGTTGCTAATAATAGATTTTATGTTACTCAAGCGCACATTGACAGCCTTGGCATGGGTGGAAACTTCATTGCGCTTCGTATTCATTTTTACGCGCACATTTTGTAATTCAGCTAGCTGATCCTGTAAAAATTTGGATTTCTCGTGTAGACTCTGGCTGAGATAAGCCAGCAAATTGGCTGCGCGAGCTGCATCCGTTGCATTTTTTGGATGCACCAATAAAGCGGGTGGTGGGCTTTCGTCGATGCGTTGTAGGGCCGCTAGCATATCACTCAACGCGGCCCGGTCAGACAATATTTTGGTTTTTAGCGTCGCCTCTTGCACGGTTAAATCGGCTAGTCCTGCGCGGGCTTTGGTTTCTGCCCGCTCATACCCACGTGCTTGGCTACTGGCTGTGACTAAATCATCTTGCAAGTTGTTAATCTCGCCAAGTATTTTTTTTTGTTGAACCGTAAGGGACTTGGCCAGTGCTTCGGCCTGTTTTTGTTGATCCGTCAATGTTTCCAATTTATCTGGATCAGCCGTTTGAGCGGCAGCAAGATTGTTGGCCAAAAAGATAAAAAATATGATTGCAATACGAAGCATAGAATCGGTTTATCCGATATTTAATCCCTATGATAGGGCGTACCTGCCAATATAGACAGTGCGCGGTAAATTTGTTCGGCTATCATCACCCGTACCAATTTATGTGGCCATACAGGTTTGCCGAGCTGCCATTTAACGACATTCGTAGGTAGGGCACTTGGTTCAAACCCATCGGCACCACCAATGGCAAATACCAAAGTGCCGATACCGTCGTCGCGCCAATGTGCAATTTGTATGGCCATTTGACGAGAGGTAAGCGCTTTGCCGCGTTCATCCAAAACCACCAAAACATCGCCGGGCTTTGTTACGGCCAGGATGGTGTCTGTTTCAGCGCTACGGGATTTTGCCGACCGGATATCAACTGCGCTTTCACTTATATTGGGAATACCGATATTACGCCCAACGAAACCGGCGCGGTCAAGATAGTCGTTAATGAGTGTTCGCTCCGGCCCGAATTTTATCATTCCTGCGGCGCGGATGATTATATTCATGCGTCGTCGAAATCTTCGCTATTGGGTGATACTGCCCATAGCTTTTCCAATGCGTAAAACTCACGTACTTCCGGACGGAACAAATGCACAATTACATCGCCAGCATCAATTAGAACCCAGTCGTTTTGTTTATCGCCTTCAATACCTAGTTTTTTCAAACCAATTTCTTTTAGGCCCCGTTGGATGTAATCAGACAGTGCACTAACATGACGATTGGATCGCCCGGAGGCGACAATCATAGTGTCGGCAATAGACGATTTTCCGGTCAAATCCAGCCGGACAATGTTTTCAGCGCTTTGTTTATCAAGAATATCGTAAACCATATCGGCTAGCTCTGCGGCGGCCTCTTTGGTTTTTACTTGCGCGCCAATTTTGGCCGCGTCAGATGAATTTGTCAGTGTCTTACTCCGGTAGGTTGGCCTATATTCGGCCATATAATCAAGGTCAGGGCTTATGCTCTATCATGGGTATAGTGTCAAGGCTACGTCAATTGCTGGTTTCGTAAAGCCGTAGACGACAAGGTGTTCAATGGTGGGGTTAGATATGTCCATGCTGGTGCGGCATAGCTGGCCAGAGTATGGGCTTGGCTTTCAGGGATGCGAGCGTAGCTGTAGAGGCGRGCGGCTTGGCTGAGGCGRGCTTTGAGGGTGTCGTGTGTTTTGGCGCCAGGGCGCGCGATAACGGCWATAGGAACGGTCTCCATGATCTCGCGCCAGCCTTTCCATTGAGGAAGTTGCATAAGATTATCTGCGCCCATTAAAAAGACGAAATGGGTCCGTGGCCAGCGTTTTCTAGCGTGCCGTAATGTATCAACCGTAAAGCGYGTGCCAAAATCTCGTTCCATATGGCTGATGTGCATGCGGGGGGGGAGGTCAAGCGCTTCTACGCTCGCWACKCGCTCAGCGTAGGGKGTGTGGTCGGYCTTTAGGGGRTTGCCCGGRCTRACCATCCACCATATTTGGTCAAGGTCCAACCTTTGGAGGCCGCACTCCGCCACATGTAAATGTCCRGCGTGGGCAGGGTTAAATGTGCCGCCAAATAGGCCGATTGTTTGACCATCATAACTCAAGGCTCAATACTCATGGTCTRGTTTGCCCTGTGCCMAGCACTTGATATTTATAACTGGTCAAGTGTTGTGCGCCAACAGGGCCGCGTGCGTGCAAGCGTCCCGTCGCTATGCCAATCTCTGCACCAAACCCGAACTCGCCGCCGTCGGCGTATTGTGTCGATGCATTGTGCATGACAATGGCGCTGTCAACTTTGGTGAGAAATGTTTTGGCAGTATCCGCGTTTTCCGTGATGATAGCATCCGTATGATTGCTACCATATTGGTCAATATGGGCGAGGGCAGCCTCTAACCCGTCGACGATCTTGATGTTTAGGATAGCGTCCAGATGTTCAGTCATAAAGTCTTGTGGACTAGCGGAGCTTATATCATTGACCTTGGCGCAGGCATCTGCGTCCCCGCGTAGTTCGCATCCTGCTTTCATCAGCGCATTTGCCAGCATTGGCAACATGTCCAAGGCTGCCTTATCTAAAAGCAAAGTTTCTGTTGCTCCGCATATTCCTGTACGCCGCATTTTAGCATTGACGATGATATCGCGAGCCATATCGGGGTTGGCATCCACGTGGATATAGGTGTGATTGCGACCTTCTAAATGAGCTAGCACAGGTACGCGGGCGTCTTTTTGTACCCGCCCAACAAGGCTTTTACCACCGCGCGGGATGATCAAATCTATATTACCGTCAAGCCCAGCAAGCATAGAACCAACCGCATCTCTGTCAGTTGTGCCAACATATTGCACACAAGTTTCTGGCAGTCCGGCAGATTTAAGGCCTTTGATGATAGCGCTATGTATAGCGACATTCGAGTGCAATGCTTCGGAGCCACCGCGTAAGATACAAGCGTTGGCAGATTTTATACACAAAGACGCCGCGTCCGCAGTTACATTGGGGCGGCTTTCATAGATCATACCGATAACGCCAAGCGGGGTACGGATTTTGGCTATTGTCAAGCCATTTGGTCGTGTCCAGCGTTCGTCTTCTGCACCGATCGGATCGGGCAGGGCGGCTACAGCCTCTAATCCTTGAGCAATATTTTCAACGCGTTCGTTCGTTAATTTTAAGCGGTCAAGCATGGCTGGGGTTAGGCCTTTGTCCTTGCCCGTAATCATGTCTTTTATATTTGCGCTCAGGATTTCAGGCACAGCACTCCGTACCTCTACCGCCATAGCAAGGATGGCGTTGGTACGGGCTTCGCCGCTCGCTAGGCGTAATGTGTCGGCGGCTTTACGTGCGTTTGTACCGAGCAATTTCATGTAGCTGTCAAGATTATCTATCATGTGTTTAAAACCATATTATCGCGGTGTATTAAGGTTGCGCCGCCGTCATAGCCCAGGCGGGCTTCTATGTCGCCCGATTTCAGACCTTTGATCGCTGCAGAGTTGTTTGCATTATACCCAGTCAGCCCGCGTCCGATTTCTGTGCCTTTTTCGTCCACAATCATAACGGCATCACCGCGCTCGAAATGACCCTCAACACGTACAAGCCCTGCGGCCAGCAGGCTACTTCCTTTGGCCAAGGCTCGTGTTGCACCTGCATCAATTATCAAACTTCCTTTGGGCTTTAAGGTTCCTGCAATCCATTGTTTGCGGGCAATAACTGGGTTTGTCTTGGCGAGAAACCAACTGGCATTCTCTGTTCCGCTCGCTAGAACAGATAGAGGGTTTTGCTTGTCGCCTTTGGTAATGACGACGGTACAACCCGCGTCTGTTGCTATTTTAGCGGCCTGTAATTTTGTCGCCATGCCGCCACTTCCGGTGCCGCGCTTTTTGTTAGGATCGCCGCCCATAGCTGTGATGTTGGGTGTGATCTCGTCAATTTTTGGAATGTGTTGGGCGTTTGCATCTATATTGGGGTCATTGTCATACAGCCCGTCTACATCTGATAATAGCACGAGCAAATCTGCGCCGCACATTTGTGCTACGCGGGCTGCTAGGCGGTCATTGTCGCCGTAGCGGATTTCATCTGTGGCCACCGTATCGTTCTCATTGATGATTGGGATGGCACCAAGCTTGAGTAATGTTGCTAAAGTCGCTCTAGCATTTATCCAGCGGCGGCGATCTTCGGTATCGTACAAGGTTAGCAAAGCCTGTGCAGTCTTAAGCCCTAACGGATCCAAAACGGCTTCGTATGTTTGTGTTAAAACGACTTGGCCGGCGGCAGCGCAGGCTTGTTTTTCTGCCAAGGATAAATTGGCTTTGCTGAGGCCGAGGCGTCCACGCCCTAATGCGATAGCCCCAGAAGATATGATGAGAATTTGTTTGCCGGACGTGGTTAGACTGGCGATATCTTGTGCGAGGCTCCCAAGCCAAACCTGATTGATCAGGCCGGTGGTTTCATCCACCAGCAGGGAAGAACCGATTTTTACGGCTATGCGGTTGTATGGTTTTAAGGCCGCCATTTTTCTGTTTCTGGCGCTAGCCCTGCTTGTTTACGTGCATCTGCTTTTAATCTTGCTATCCTTGCTTCCTTGTCCGTTTTGCGGCTAGCTTCTACATGTTTGAATGCGGCACGCATCAACTGTTTGACACTGGCGCCTGATACACCGGAGACATTAAACACTTTAGCACCACTGGCCTCGGCAAGCTCTGCGGAGCGTTTCTTGATGGTTTCGTCGTCCAGTGCATCACATTTATTTAAGGCAACGATTTCCGGCTTATCCTTAAATATATCGGCGTAGTCTTCTAGCTCTTTGCGAATGGTGATATAGGCTTCGCCGGGATTTTTCACGCTGCCATCAACTAAATGAATGATCGACATGCAACGTTCTGCGTGACCAAGGAATTGATGGCCAAGACCTGCGCCGTCTGCTGCACCTTCGATTAAACCGGGCAGATCAGCCATGACGAAACGTTCACTGGCACCCATGTCAACGACACCCAAGGACGGATGTATAGTCGTAAAGGGGTAATCGGCGGTTTTTGGCGTTGCGGCAGAAACAGCGGCTAATAATGTAGATTTACCTGCATTAGGCAGACCAACCAAGCCAACGTCGGCGATTAGTTTTAAACGGAGCCACAGTGCGTATTCTTCGCCTGGCTCGCCCGGGTTTGCGCGGCGCGGCGCCCGGTTTGTTGAGGATTTAAAGCGTGTATTGCCCCAACCACCATTGCCGCCCTTGGCAAGCAGCATCCGTTCGCCGTGCTCTAGCATGTCAGCGAGTAAATGCTCACCGGTCTCATCGAAAATTTGTGTACCGATGGGCAGCTCGATAATAGCATCTTCGCCTGTCGCACCAGTGCGGTCCCGACCCATGCCGTGTTGGCCTGTCTCTGCCCGGATGTGTTGGCGATAGCGGAAATCAATCAGTGTGTTGAGATCTTCATTAGCTATTGCCCAGACGTCACCGCCTTTGCCGCCGTCCCCRCCATTAGGGCCGCCAAATTCTATRGATTTTTCACGACGAAAACTGACGCTACCCGCGCCGCCAAAGCCTGAGCGCACATGTATTTTTGCCTGATCAAGAAATTTCATATTACTACCTAATAATCCTATTGCCAACGCACTGCTGTGTTACGGGGCAGGCGGAGTTCTATTCCTTCAAAGCGTTCTCCGCGCGCGACGGAAAATAATCTACTTGGGTCATTCTTATCTATAAATCCAAGCTTTTCAAGCACTCGACCTGATGCGGGGTTGTCTGCAAAATAACCTGCGTCAATATAAGGCACRTCAAACACCCGAAAACTTTCACGGAGCAGTCCCTTTGCAGCTTCGGGCATATACCCGTAGCCCCAAAATTCTTTTGCTATCCAATAACCGATTTCCCAATCACCTTGATCGTTTTTGAATAAATCAACTATGCCCATAATACTGTCATCTTCAGCCGTTATGGCATAAGCAAAGGACAGTCCTTGTCGCCAATTTGCGGATGCCCGCATCAACCAAAATTCGGCGTGCAAGGTGAAATACGGCATCGGCAGAGTAGCAGTCATACGCAAAATTTCAGGATTGTTGATGCGGCGCGCCATAGTTCGCGCATCGGCATTGCGTGTCCGGCGAAGTGTTAGTCTTTCTGTTTTTATCTCATCACGCATTTTGTACTCTTAAAACGAAAAGGGAAGATGGGCGGTGACCCATCTTCCCTAAATTCGTTAGGTATTATGATCACCATGAAGCGGTGATCTCAATATCACCTATTTTGCCGCAAYAACCGGTAGGGCCGGTTGCACAGACACAAACGTACGTTTGTTGCGTTTGGTTGTAAATGTTACACGGCCTTCGGATTTTGCAAAGATGGTATGGTCTTTACCCATGCCGACATTGTCGCCTGGGAAGAACTTAGTGCCACGTTGGCGAATGATGATGTTGCCAGGAATTACGGCTTGTCCACCGGATTTTTTAACGCCGAGACGACGGCCTGCACTGTCGCGACCGTTATTCGATGAGCCGCCTGCTTTTTTATGTGCCATTTTAGGTCTCCATTATTACCCRCTTAGTGGGGCAAATCTTGTAGTAAGTATTATTTAGCTTTGATAGCTGTGATTTTGACAACGGTCTCGTTTTGACGATGACCTTTTTTACGACGGTAGTTTTGACGACGTTTTTTCTTGAACACGAGGACTTTATCGCCTTTACGTTGCTCAATGACTTCGCCGCTAACGCTAGCACCCTTGATGGATGGTGCGCCTACAGCGACATCAGAACCTTCACCGCACATAAGAACATCGTCAAATGTGATTTTTTTGCCTGCTTCGGCGTCCAGCTTTTCAATTACAATAATGTCGTCTTTAGCGACTTTGTATTGTTTGCCGCCTGTCTTGATGACTGCGAACATAATCTCGTCCTTAATATTCTGCGAACAAACCGCATTGAAACTTTAGTTTCTGGTGCCGGAGCCGCTGTTGAAATTGGTTTCCCATAGCAAAGACGGAGCCTTGCCACGAGAGAGCGCGAAATATACGAAAAAAACTTTGACTGTCAACGCCTGAATCGACCTAGTTGTGCTGTTTTATTTTTCGCCTGTTTTGTCTTAAAAAAGCCCCACACCAGAGGTGCAGGGCTAAAAATGTAATGTACCTTGCCTTAATTGTCGACACGACCGATGATACGACCTGCTGCATCAATGATATTACCGTTAGCATCAACTCTTCCGATAAGAACACCAGCACTGTTTACGACCTCGCCGTTTGCACGAACTGTAAAGCTGCCTGATGAAAAACTACCTGATGAGAAACTRCCAGATGAGCTGGAACTAAAGCTCGAACTAGAACTAGAACTGGAACTAGATCCACTTGTTACAGTCACCGGGCCACTAGAGCTTGTAGAGGTTGTTGTTATCGTTCTGGTGGTTAATCCGGAAGCACTTCCAATCACATTGCCAGAGGCATCAATGATATTACCGTTTCCATCAACACGACCAATGACAACACCCAATGCATCCAAAACATTGCCATTTACATCTAGTGTATATATCGACGTAGTTTGGGTGGTGTGACGTCCGATAATATTACCTTGTAAGTCGATAATGTTGCCATTTACATCAACGCTTCCGATCACCGCGCCGCTCGAGTTGAAGACACGACCATTTACATCAACAGTATAAGTGTTGGTGTAAGTACCTGAGGTAAAGGTGCCACCAGTTATTGTTGATGTAGATGATGACGACCCAAATGTTGCCCTTGAGTAACTTCCACCGCTAACCATTGAGCGCCAGTCAATACCAAGAACATCAACTGTTTGTAGTGTTAGACCGCCAGTGGACATGCCTTGGGCAATCTGGAACTGCTCAACTGCTTGATAGGTAGCCTGTCCAAGAATGCCGTCAATACGGCCATTATAGTAACCACGCTGTTGAAGGGCTGTCTGAATTGCGGAGATTACAACAGTATTAGAGTTAGCTTCACAAAGTACCTGACGCCATTCTGCACGTTCTGGCGCAGTTTGCGCACGTTTTTCAATCGTTCCATATTCAGCTGGAATAGCGATTCTCTCAATCCGGGCCGCCTCTACCAATTTCTGTACAGAAACTGTGTCGTAGGCAGCCTGTACTTCGCGGCGTTCCGTGCGAGCCGGAATGTCGACCACACGGCGGGTCACTGTTTTAGTCACTGCCGGGATAGTCCGCTCTATTGATGAAGCGGCTGTTTGTAGAACGCGGCGGCTGACCTGTTTAGTAATAGCCGGAACAACACGTTGTACTGTGCTTGCAGGCGTTTTGATCACACGGCGTGTCACCTGTTTGGTGATTGCCGGAATAACACGTTCTTGAGCCGTTGCTTGTGTGCGCACGACACGGCGTGTCATTTGCTTGCTTATTGCCGGAATAGCACGTTCTTGCGTAGATGCAGGACGGTCAACCACACGGCGTGTCACTTGCTTAGTGATAGCTGGTATCACACGCTCCACAGTATGTGCAGCGTCTTTGATCACACGGCGCGTCACTTGTTTAGTGATGGCTGGTATCACACGCTCTTCAGTGCGAGCAGCAGTGCGGACCACCTGACGGCTGACCTGTTTAGTTKCTGCAGGAATAACACGCTCYTGAACCGTTGCKGGAGTGCGTACCACACGGCGGCTAACTTGCTTGGTCACAGCCGGAATAACACGTTCTTGCGTATACGCTGGACGGTCAACGACACGACGTGTCATTTGTTTAGTCACTGCGGATACCACACGTTCAATTGTGTGTGCTTCATCTCTAATGATGCGGCGGCTAACCTGCTTGGTCACTTCTGGAATGAACCGCTCTTCAGTATGAGCAACATTGCGAACCACCTGACGTGTCACTTGTTTAGTGACTTCTGGTATGTCTCTTTCAAACGCTGAAGCCGGTGTTTCCACCACACGGCGAGTTTCTTGCTTGGTAATGGCCGGAATAACCCGCTCAAACGTAGATGCCGGTGTTTTAACAATACGGCGGCTAACCTGTTTGGTCACAGCTGGAATAACACGTTCAACCGTATGTGCAGCGTCTCTGACGATGCGGCGGCTAACCTGCTTAGTTACGGCCGGAATAAACCGTTCAGTAGCTCCTGCTGGTGTATCTACAACACGGCGTGTGACCTGTGTAGTTACAGCTGGGATAATGCGTTCTTGTATTGCTGCTTGTGTTCTGACCACACGGCGAGTTTCTTGCTTGGTAATGGCCGGAATAACCCGTTCAAACGTAGACGCTGGTGTTTTAACAATACGGCGACTAATCTGCTTGGTTACAGCCGGAACAATGCGTTCAACTGTATGGGCAGCATCCTTAATGACGCGGCGTGTTTCTAGCTTGGTAATGGCTGGAATGATACGCTGCTGCGTCGCAGCAGGTGTACGGACAACACGGCGACTAACTTGCTTGGTAATGGCCGGAATAACCCGCTCAACAGTTGAGGCTGGTGTCTTAACGACGCGGCGTGTTTCTACTTTTGTAATCGCTGGAATGACGCGCTCAGTTGTGTAAGCGGCATTATCGACGATGCGGCGGCTAACCTGCTTGGTCACAGCCGGAATRACCCGYTCAACMGTWKRYGCWGSTNTCTTWAWSRMSNCGGCGTGTTTCCATTTTCGTAATCGCTGGAATGAYCCGCTCTTGGGTCGAAGCAGCCGTAGCAATARCGCGGCGGCTGACTTGTTTAGTCACTGCTGGGATAACACGCTCAACAGTGTGTGCTGCGTYTTTGATAACGCGGCGGCTGACCTGTTTAGTGATAGCCGGAATGACACGCTCAGTAGTGCTGGCTGCTGTAACCACGACACGGCGAGTAAAGTTCTCGGTCACTGCTGGAATAATCCGTTCAACAGTACGTGCAGCTTCCTTAATCACGCGGCGCGAACGCATTTTGGTAATCGCTGGAATAGCCCGCTCTACTACAGAGGCTGGCGTTGCAACGACACGGCGGGTTACTTGTTGCGTAACAGCCGGAACAATGCGTTCSRCAGTGTGGGCRGCAYTYTTAATGCGGCGGCGCGTCTCTGTTTTAGTGACTGCAGCTACGGCACGYTCAATYGTGGTTGCCTCAGTGGCAATAACACGGCGRCTGACCYGTTTAGTGATGGCCGGAATAACMCGCTCAACAGTGTGTGCGGCATCTTTGATGACACGACGTGTTTCCACYTTCGTAATAGCMGGGATGACACGTTCYWKSGTSSHAGCKGSMGTAKSAAYMACACGGCGGCTGACCTGTTTGGTGATCGCYGGAATASMACGTTCAACTATGTGGGCAGGTTCTTTGACAACRCGGCGGCTGACCTGTTTGGTAATMGCCGRTATAGYCCGCTCTTGCGTTGATGCTTCTGTYGCAACGATGCGGCGTGTGACCTGTTTGGTGACAGCCGGRATAACACGCTCAACAGTGTGTGCAGCATCTYTGATGACACGRCGTGTTTCTGTTTTGGTGATCGCAGGGATGACACGTTCTGTGATGCCAGCCGGAGTACGGACAAYGCGGCGGCTGACCTGCTTGGTMATTTCTGGGATTACCCGTTCAATRGTATGAGCCTCGTTTTGAATAATACGGCGACTGACCTGTTTGGTRATTTCCGGGATAAACCGYTCTGTTGTACTGGCAGGTGTGCGAACGATGCGGCGGCTGACCTGACTTGTCACAGCAGGGATAATGCGTTCAACCGTATGGGCTGGTTCCCTGACAACRCGGCGCGTTTCCTGTTKAGTRATCGCYGGAATAATACGCTCAGTTGTACTGGCCGGCGTGCGGACAATACGGCGTGTTACTTGTTTAGTGATTTCCGGGATAAACCGTTCGCTCGTVCCAGCCGGTGCWACCATCACACGACGGCTTTCCTGTCTGGTCACAGCMGGGATAACGCGCTCGATAGTAGATGCTGGTGTTCTCACTACTCTACGTGTGACCTGTGCAGTTACTTCYGGGATGATACGCTCTTGCGTACYTGCTGGTGTARTAATACGGCGACGKGTTTCCGTTTTTGTKATGGCMGGTATAGCCCGTTCTTGCACTGAGGCTGCTGAAGAGACAACGCGGYGGCTGACCTGTTTGGTCACAGCCGGGATGATGCGCTCTTGCGTAGAAGCAGGAGTGCGAACCACGCGGCGGCTTTCYTGCCTAGTTACGGCTGGAATGACACGCTCTACTGTGCTTGCCGGTGTGTCGACAACGCGGCGGCTAACCGTTGTTGTAACTGCAGGAACAACTTGTTCGACAACACTTGCAGGTGTTGCAATACGGCGGCGTGTTTCCGTTTTTGTAATCGCCGGAATAACCCGTTCTTGTGTTGTTGCGGGGCGATCAACAACACGGCGGGTTATGCTTGATGTGATAGCCGGAATGACACGCTCAATAGTGTGCGCTGGTTGGTCAATAACACGGCGAGTTACTTGTCTGGTTATAGCTGGAATAACGCGTTCAACCACTTGTGCGTCTTGTGWAAGTGTGCGGCGWKCRTAAGTGCCMGTTGTAGCRGAAAGACCGCCATAAGCACGKGARCCATTGCCTTTGCGGTCTGCTGCATCGGCGTCGGTGCGGGATAAACCATCACGGTCATCYAAGCCATTGTTGTCGCGGTCGATAAAGCCTGAAATCGTACCGTCCATATTGTARYTYGTMAGCATGGTTAGCATGYCAGTCTGCCTAGCTTCACGCCAAGTCATAACACGTGCCGGTGTGCGAACAACGCGGCGTGTGAATGTGCTGGTCACTGACGGAATGAYGATTTCCTGGGTCGTTGCAGCGGTGTCAACCACACGGCGTGTGATTTGGCGGGTCACAGCAGGGATGTGTTTTTCAACTGTCCGTGCAGGCGTTACCAATACGCGCTTGGTAAAAGTTTTGTATGTTGCTGGTATCAGTACAAGGCACAGAATTTCACCCGTTGCAGCAACAACAGTTTGGGTTGATTCCACAACTTGCTCGGATGTACCGTTAAAGACGGTATATTGACGCGGTGTATTGGTGTTGAACTGACCTGATTGTTGGATYGCACCATAATTCAGAGCCTGATTACCAGGTTTCCACTCTTCACGGGCAGGAGAAATCAATACGCGCTCAGTACGCGTTTCATATGTCGCAGGAATGATTGTAATTTCCGTGCGGGCAGGTTGAACGACAATAGTTTCCGTTACAGTTCTATATGTTGCCGCAATAGAACGTAGCTCTGTGGACGCTTCTTGTGAAACATAGGTTTCGGTAACCGTATCATAAACGGCAGGTATCACTACCATATGTTCAGAAGCRCTGGAAGCTTGGTAMGTGCCGGTCTCTTGGCGGAACTGTGCTGGAACAACGGCATATTCTATCGTTTCTGGCTGAACGACCRTGACTTCGGTTACTGTGCTGAAGGTAGCTGGCACGGTAACAAGCTCTGTTGATGCTTCTTGCATAACAATAGTTTCAGTAACRTCTCGGTAAGTTGCTGCAATAGCCACTAACTCAGTTGAAGCATCCTGAACAACGATTGTCTCTTGGTAAGCTTCATATGTTGCYGGAACMGTWACRTAGTTGACAGTYTGCGGTGTGACCACAACYGTGTCGCTCACGGTTYTAAAGGTBGCTGGAABGGTAACCAGTTCCGTAGAGRCTTCGCGGGCAGTGATTGTGTCCGTTACTGTTTCGTAMWCGGCWGGAATRCTGATAAGCTCGACCGTTTCTTCTTGAACAACCACAGTGTCTGTCACGGTCTCAAATGTCGCCGCGATGGCAACKAGCTCAGTTGAAGCTTCTTGCGCCACAACGGTCTCTTGATAAGTTTCGTACTGGGCYGGAATTGCCACATAGTTCACAGTTTGYGGGGTAATGACCACGGTATCTGTTACAGTTTCGAAAGTGGCGGGTACGGATACCAATTCGGWTGTGGCTTCACGGATAACYATGGTTTCTGATACGGTCTCAAAAACGGCAGGTGTTGTAATAATTTCGGTTGAAGCTTCCTGAGCAATGACTGTCTCGGTTACKGTTTCAAARTTCGCTGGGACCGAAATCAATTCGAATGAAGCTTCTTGMRYAATAATTGTTTCGGAAACGGTCTCATATGTTGCCGGAACAGCAATATATTCAACAGTTTCAGGTGTAACGATTACGGTTTCAGTTACCGTTTCGAATGCGGCTGGAATTGTCATCAGTTCTGTTGAAGATTCTTGTACTATGACCGTATCAAATACGGTTTCATAAGTCGCTGGAACGGTCACATATTCGACACTAGCTGCTTGAACAACAACGATATCTGTCACAGTTTCAAAAGCGGCTGGTATGGTTACGATTTCAGAACTGGCTTCTTGAACGATGACCGTTTCTGAAAYTGTTTCGTAAGTCGCAGGCACAGTTACATAGTCAACGGTTTGTGGTGTTACCACAATAGTGTCAGTTACGGTCTCGTAGGTCACCGGAATTGTGACGAGTTCAGTGGACGCTTCTTGTACCACAACGATGTCTTGCACGGTTTCGTAGACTGCAGGAATGGTTACATATTCAACACCTGGGGCCTGAACTACGATTGTATCTGTTACGGTTTGGAAGACTGCTGGAATTGTGACCAATTCGGTAGAGGCTTCCTGAACCACGATTGTATCGGTTACGGTTTCATAGGTTGCTGAAATTGTTACATAGTCGACACCTGCTTCTTGTACCACAACCGTATCAGTTACTGTTTCGTAGGTAGCAGGAACAGTAATACGTTCAGTGGACGCTGCCTGTATCACGACAATTTCTTGGTAAGTTTCGTACTCGGCTGGAATGGTGACGTAATCAACAGATTGCGGGGTTAGCACAACGGTATCTGTAACTGTTTGATATGTGGCTGGAACGGAAACTAACTCTGTGGAGGCTTCCTGAACAGTATAAGCTTCTTGGATGGTTTCATATACGGCCGGAATAACAATATACTCTACCGTTTGTGGRGTGATCACAACRGTTTCTGTCACTGTTTCGAATGCGGCAGGAATGGTGAGAAGTTCTGTCGATGCTTCTTGAACGACGATCGTTTCTGAAATTGTCTCGTAAGTMGCTGGYACGGTGACRTAATCSACACTTGCAGGCTGKAYCACAACTGTTTCACTTATATTYTCATAAACGGCGGCAATTTGCACAAGATCGGTAGTGGCTTCTTGCACAATAACGGTTTCGCTTACATTTTCATAAACTGCTGGAATAGTTACATATTCTACAGTCTGTGGGGTCACAATAATTGTGTCCGTAACGGTTCTGAAGGTTGCAGGAATTGACACTAACTCGGTAGAGGATTCTTGTACAATTATCGTTTCGGATACGTCTTCGTAGACTGCAGGAATGCTGACATATTCTACACTAGCGGCTTGAACTATAACAGTGTCGCTCACCGTTTCAAACACAGCTGGTATGTTAATCAAATCGGCTGAAGCTTCYTGAACCACGATGTTTTCTTGAACAGTTTCGTAGCTGGCAGGAATAGTTACATAATCAGCACTTTGTGGCGTGATGATAATGGTATCGGTAGCAGTTTCGAAAGTTGCCGGGACGGATACAAGCTCTGTAGAAGCTTCTTGCACGACTATTGTCTCAGAAACCGTYTCAAATACGGCAGGAATAGTTACATATTCCACRGTTTGTGGTGTAATGACAACGGTGTCWGTAACAGTTCTAAATGTCGCTGCCGAGGCAATCAACTCGCTTGAGGCTTCTTGAACAATAAYTGTTTCAGTAACATTTTCGTATATCGCAGGGATTGTCACATAATCAACGGACTCTGCTTGTACAACAACAGTATCGGTTACTGTCTCAAACACTGCTGGTACAGTTATCATTGCAGTCGATGCGGCTTGTACCACAATAGTTTCAGTAACAGTGCCGTATTTAGCAGGTACACTTACAAGTTCTGTGCTTGATGGTTGAATTACAATCGTTTCTGTAACCGATTCAAATCTAGCCGGGATAGTGACGAGTTCTGTTGAAGCATCTTGCACTATAACGGTTTCGGAAATGGATTCGTAAGTTGCAGGAACAGTCACATAATCAACGGATTCAGGTGTAATCACGACGGTTTCCGTTACAGTTGTGAAAGTAGCGGGTATCGTCACCAGTTCGGTTGAGGCTTCTTGCACCATAACTGTTTCAGACACAGTTTCATATACGGCAGGAATAGTCACAAGCTCAGTTGATGCGTCGGATACGACGATGGTTTCTGTAACGGTTTCAAATATAGCTGGAATTGTAATCAGCTCAATAGAAGCTTCTTGCACTATAACTGTGTCGGATACGGTCTCATAAGTGGCAGAAATAGTTACATAGTCTACGGATTGAGGTTGAACGATCAAGGTTTCAGTAACAGTGGAGTAAGTGGCTGGGATTGTTACAAGCTCAGTTGCTGCTTCTTGGACAATAACTATATCGCTAACCGTTTCGTACACTGGTGGTATGGATACGAGTTCGGATGAGGCTTCTTGAACAATAACTGTTTCTGTCAATGTTTCGTTAACGGCTGGTATTGAAGTGTATTCYATTGTTTCAGGCTGAACCACTACGATTTCAGTAGCGATGCCGTAAACAGCTGGTACTGAAATAATTTCTGTAGACGCGTCAGACACTACAACTGTCTCTGTGACAGTGCGGAATGTAGGTCGTGCCATATATTCAGATGTAGATGAACCGGTGTTACCTGTATAAGAATTCACAGCATTGCGCGTGATGATAGATCCGTTTGATGCAATAAGATGGCCACCATTATTGATGGAGCCAACTTTGCGACCAGCTGAATTATAGACACTCATATTGTCGCCAACACGGTAGCTATTTGAGCCGATTGTCAGTGTTGTCGTGACACCAGAGCCAACGCCGATCAGGGTAAGGGGGTTTACCGCATAAAGAGCAATCATATTGCCGTTCGTGCCAATGATGCTGCCATCTTTATTTATAGTGCCGATGACAGTTCCGTTGCTATAGCGTACTGTGCGATCAGAGTTGATGAGGTAATCAGTGCCACTTATAGTGATTCTGATAACGCCAATTCCTGAGACTAGGCGTGTGCCTACTCCAGAGCCAATTGGGAAAATTTCAAAACTCGCTTCTTGAACCAAAACACGTTCAGTAACAGTTTCGTATCGTGCAGGGATTTTGCGTAGCTCTTCACTCGCTTCACGCAGAACAATTTGTTCTGTGGAAGTTGAATACTGAGCAGGCACAATAACGCGAGCAAAACATTCACCCGGAAGTGGATTACCAGGTGGTAAATCCTGCGCAATAGTTGGTATAGCTAAAGCCGCAGTACATACGGCTAACAAAAGAGTACGTTTCATATCAAGACCCCCAAAACTCTATAAATAGTAATCCGTAAAATACGGATTCGAACCTAACCTAACCAAAARTTAATGAAATAACTAGGCGTTAATGCACAAGTTGTAGTATTTTATACAGTAAATCAATGGGATTTTAGTCACAGGCGAAAAGGTTTGTAATAAGACGCCTGTGCGGCGTGTAACATTTCTCTATCTCCGCGCGTATCACCGTATGCCTCTACCAACTCAAAGGGTGTTAGTGCCATTTCCGCTGTAATTTTGTTTATTTTTCCTGGTCCCCAGCAATTGGGCCCAGAAAGTTCGCCCGTTAGGTATCCGTTTTCAACCTGAAGGTTTGTCGCAATTACATGATTAATGCCTTGGGTTTTTGCCCAAACATCCAAATAATKGTTTATTGAAGCCGAGACAATGTACAATTTATAGGGCGCGACATTCTTCTTCTTTAATGTTTTTAGAGCTTCGGGACGGATCAATTTAGGGATGATTTCGGTGGCAAATTGATATGCGCGAGCGTTGAGCATCTCTTCGTTGGCATTTTTGAAAAATGTGCGCACAACATGTTCTTTGACCTTATTGCGATCAATGAACTTTAGAATATAGGCACAAAATATTGGCAGTAGTTTAAATAGATTAAACAGCCACCGCGGCGTACCGGCCCAATACCGCAAAAAYAATGCAAATGTATCCTTGGTGGTWATTGTACCGTCAAAATCAAAAGCGATCATTTGTATGGGCTGCTTACCGGACTTGTTCTGTGATTTATCAGTCAAACTTAACTCCAAAATGGGTTTTTATGCATCTGCGACGATTTTCTATGGGGGTGTCTGCAAATAATCGGTTAATAACATAAAATGTATTGCAAACAAGTTAGTCGGAGGAAGGTTCGGGCATGATCAACTGGGAAGCACTTGATAACAGTAAATTTGCGGATGAAAATACAATGGCGGCAGGGCTGATAGCTTTGACCCGTCTTGAAAGGTCAGAGCAGTTACGTATCAACGACAATGCTGTCGCCATGGTCAAAAAAGCCCGTAAAATGTCCGCTCAAAAGGGCATGATGGAAAGCTTTCTCGAAGAGTTCGGTCTTTCCAATAAAGAAGGTTTGGCATTGATGTGTTTAGCTGAGTCGTTACTGCGTGTGCCGGACGGGGAAACGGCAGACCGTTTAATAGCAGAGAAAATAACTTCCGGCGATTGGGATGAGCATAAAGGCCAATCCGATAGCTGGCTAGTCAACGCCTCGACATGGGGGCTAATGTTGACAGGTTCCATCGTCAATGTTGACAAAACTATGCGCAACAATCCGGCAAAGTTCATGAAGTCTTTGACCCGTAGAGCGGGGGAGCCGGTTATCCGTGCGGCTATGATGCAGGCTATGCGCATAATGGGCGAGCAGTTCGTGGTTGGCGGTACAATTGAAGCGGCGATGGCAAAAGCAAAGACACTTGAACTTGGCAAAAAACCAGCGATTTGTTCTTTTGACATGTTGGGTGAAGGCGCACGGACGGCACATGATGCAGATYGTTATTTYAAGGCRTATTGGGATGCTATAATTGCCTTAGGAAAGGCCCAAGGCGCAGATATACCGCCTGAAAAAAAACACGGAATTTCGGTAAAGTTATCGGCTCTGCATCCCCGTTATGAAGCTGTCAAAGAAGAGCGCCTTTGGATAGAACTATATCCTAAAATTAAAGCCCTTGCAGTAGAGGCAGCCAAGGCTAACCTCAACTTTACCATCGATGCAGAAGAAGCAGATCGTTTAATCATATCTCTGAAGTTACTGGATAAATTGGTCAACGAGGAAGAGTTGGGCGAGTGGACAGGGCTTGGCCTTGCCGTACAAGCTTATCAAAAGCGTTGCGTAGATGTGGTGGCAAATCTCGCCGATTTGGCTCGCAATTGCCGAGGCGGGAAAGGTCGCCGCTTGATGGTACGGCTGGTTAAAGGGGCTTATTGGGACACGGAGATAAAACACAGTCAGGTAGAAGGCCATTCAGACTTTCCGGTGTGGACAAGAAAACCGACTACAGATTTATCTTACCTGGCCTGTGCGCGCGGGCTTTTGGATGCTGGGCGCTGGATTTATGCGCAGTTTGCTACGCACAATGCAAACACGGTTGCGGCTATCGAAGAGATGGCATCTGGTGGCCATCATTACGAATTTCAGCGATTACACGGCATGGGCGATGCGCTCTATGCGGCAGTTTACGACGGCCCGGAATGCCCGCATCCTTGCCGCGTTTATGCGCCGGTTGGTGCCCACGAAGACTTGTTGCCGTATTTGGTACGCAGATTATTGGAGAACGGGGCTAATACTTCCTTTGTCCATTCGTTTTTGGACGACAATGTGCCAGCAGAAGAGGTGGCCAAATCGCCGTTTACGGACACAGACCCAGTSCGCCATGACAAAATTCCAGCTCCGGCTGATTTATACGGCCCAAGYCGTAAGAATGCGCGCGGTATTGATCTGACCCAGACAAAAATTCGTGTGGATKTGGAAAAGCGRGTMKCWAACCTGAAGAAAMTMKCTGCTGGSCCKATTATYKCTGGTAAATCAAACACCAAARRTGGTGATRAMGTTGAYRCGCCGCAAAATGGARCGGTTATTGGTACGTGCCGTGTTTCAAGCRGTGATGATATTGAAAMAGCYATCCTCTYTGCGAAATCTGCCTATGCTTCATGGGATAARCTTGGYGGGTCAAAACGRGCTGAYATCTTRTGCAAGATGGCYGATGCGTTGGAAAAAGAGACYGAATATTTCACAGCGTTGATGGCACTAGAAGCCGGTAAATGYTTCCCGGACGGTGTTTCGGAAGTGCGYGAGGCGGTAGATTTCCTGCGTTATTATGCCGCCGAAGCCAAACGTACATTTGGKGCRCCCAAAATACTGCCCGGACCAGCGGGTGAAACCAATCACTTTGCCCTGCGCGGACGGGGTGTATTTGTTTGTATCAGCCCGTGGAACTTTCCGTTGGCTATTTTTACCGGACAAATTGCAGCGGCCTTGGCGGCTGGTAATACGGTCTTGGTTAAACCGGCTGAACAGACGTCGCTCATCGGTTATGCTGCCGTCAAATTGTTCCAAAAAGCAGGCCTCCCCAARGATGTATTGCATTTCTTACCCGGGCCGGGATCAAAAATTGGTGCAGCGTTGACCACACACCCGGATATTGCGGGCGTTTGTTTCACAGGGTCAACCGAAGTCGCCAAAATAATCAACCGTACTTTGGCCGCCAAAGACGGCCCAATACCGGTGTTGATCGCCGAAACCGGTGGGCTGAACGGTATGTTCGTGGATACCAGCGCTCTGAAGGAGCAAGTGGTTGATGATGCAATTGCGTCTGCGTTTAATGCTGCCGGACAACGTTGCTCGGCTCTGCGGGTTTTGTTTTTGCCCGTGGAAACGGCAGATGACTTTATTGAATGCCTCAAAGGGGCAATGGGCGAATTAAAGGTTGGTGATCCGGCTTTCTCGACCACAGATGTCGGGCCAGTTATCGACGAAGAAGCCCGTGCTGGTTTGGTCGCGCACATAGAGCGTATGAAGCGCGAAGAGAAAATTTTGCGTATTTGTAACTTCCCCAAGCAAGGATCATTCGTGCCCCCGACTTTGGTTGAGATTAGTTCATTGGACGCCCTGACCAAAGAAGAGTTCGGCCCGATCTTGCATGTGCTGCGTTATCGCCACAAAGATTTGCCAAAAATAKCGGCGGAATTTGCAGACAAAGGTTAYGGGCTTACACTSGGTGTGCACTCACGTATTGACAGTTTTGCCGRKAARATCGCCGAGCTTGTTCCGGCAGGGAACCTCTATGTTAACCGCAACATCATTGGTGCCGTTGTTGGCGTKCAACCYTTTGGCGGYGTCGGTCTTTCTGGTACGGGCCCCAAAGCAGGTGGCCCGCATTAYCTACCGAGGTTTGCGAGTGAGCGCACCATAACGGTCAACATTKCCGCCCAAGGCGGTGACCCGGCGCTTCTGAATTTAGACTGAGATTAGGCCTCTTTTTTGGCTWTGATATTATTGTTTTTGATAATCTTATAGCCAATATAAATGAGTGTAAGCCCGACAAGTTCTGTGACGAACAAGACATTGACATGACCCATACGGGTAAATGTCCCGCCAATACCGGGGAGCAAACCACCGATCGCAATGAAGATATTACCTTTGAAACGGGCTTGGTGATCGGCTTTGGCGTAATAACGAATGGCTGAATAAACCGCGCCGCCGACCAGGAAAATCAATGCGTAAATATTGATCGGCATAGAGAACAGACGAACCCATTTCCATTCAAAAACTCTGCCAGTTAATTTGCCTGCAAAATCTTCGGGTATTGCGAACGGGGTGAGCATGACGCAAATCGCTGCACCGATAATAATGCTACCAAACAGGATCGTCGTCACGTGAGCAAATTTACGGTTCATGAGTAAATAAACTGAACCTTGTGCCAACGGGAAACCGCCGAGCAATGCACCAACAATATACCATAGCCGCGTGTTCAGCTCACTCCAGCCGAACAAAACATTAATACTTTCGCTCAGTGTCCCGAGTCCAAATGCCACAACACCAATCGTCCACCACAGCAAATAAGTAGAGCGGCTATAACGGTAATGGGCAAAAATTTCGCGGGCGAAATAAATGGAAAACAAGGTGGTGATGATCGGAATGTATTCGATATAGTGGAACATTTGATTATCTTTATGTTGGTTTACGCAGGAAAAGTTTGTGCTCAAAAACGCCTAGTAAAGAATAAGTAATAGGAGCCTAGTGACAAATTGTCACAATATCGAGAGTGTCATTTCTGCAAATAGATTCGATTCTATCTACCGCTCAAATTTCATAAATTTCAATTTCCTCGGAATATCGGCATCATCACCCAAGCGACGTTTTTTGTCTTCTATGTAATCCGAGAAACCGCCTTCGAACCATTCTACATGGCTGTTGCCTTCAAAGGCCAGCATATGGGTGCAGATACGGTCGAGGAAAAATCTATCATGAGAAATAATAACGGCGCAGCCTGCAAAATGTTCCAGAGCATCTTCGAGAGCAGACAAAGTTTCCATATCCAGATCATTGGTTGGCTCATCGAGCAACAACAAGTTTGACGGCTTGGTCAACATTTTGGCCAAGTGTACGCGGTTGCGTTCCCCGCCAGATAGCTTGCCAACATTTTTCTGTTGGTCAGTGCCTTTGAAGTTAAACGAGCCCACATAGGCGCGAGAATTCATTTCCCGTTGGCCTAAATCTAACACTTCACTGCCGCCCGTGATTTCTTCCCAGACATTGTTTTTTGGGTCGAGGGCATCACGGCTTTGGTCTACATAACCAAGCACAACGGTTTCGCCGACTTTGAACGTGCCTTCGTCTGGCTGTTCTACGTCTGTAATCATTTTGAACAAGGTGGTTTTGCCAGCACCGTTAGGGCCAATAACGCCGACAATGCCGCCGGGCGGTAAGCGGAAAGATAAATCCTTGATCAGGAGTTTATCACCGAAACCTTTGCTGATATTATCGGCTTCCACCACAACATTGCCGAGCCTTGGCCCGAGCGGAATCCGCATTTCTGCAGTGGTCAATTTTTCGTTTTCGGCTGAATCCCTTAGTTTTTCAAAGGCCGAAATTCGAGCTTTGGATTTGGCTTGGCGGGCTTTCGGGTTGGAGCGGATCCAATCGAGTTCGCGTTTAAGGGCTCGTTCTTTGGCGTCGCCTTCGCGGCCTTCTTGTTGCATGCGTTTGTGTTTTGCTGCGGCCCAAGAGGAGTAATTACCTTCGTGGGGCAGGCCTTGTCCGCGGTCGATTTCCAATGTCCATGATGTGATATTATCGAGGAAATATCTATCATGGGTGATGAGGATAATCGCACCTTTATAATTTTTGAGGTAATTCTCAAGCCAAGCCACGGTCTCGGCGTCCAGATGGTTGGTCGGTTCGTCCATCAASAGCATGTCAGGYTTGGACAGSAGCAATTGRCARATCGCRACMSGSCGCGCTTCACCGCCCGAGAGATTATCCACGGGCCAATCTTTGGGTGGGCAGCCAAGGGCTTGCATGGCCATGTCGATTTTACTGTCGATATCCCAAGCATCGTTGTTGTCCACATGTTCTTGMAGCGCGGTCATCTCTTCCATGAGYTCGTCGGTGTATTCTTCGGCCATTTTCATGGCGATAGCGTTGTATTTGTCAAAGATGATTTTGTCCGCGCAGCCTGAAATAATATTGCCCCAGACGTCTTTGCTTTCGTCGAGGCGTGGTTCTTGTGGCAAATAGCCAATTTTGGTGCCTTCGGCGGCCCAATGTTCGCCGGATACCTCTTGGTCAACACCAGCCATGATTTTTAGCAAGGTCGATTTACCGGAACCATTGATACCGACCATGCCGATTTTGGCGTCTGGGTAGAACGACAAATGGATATTGTCGAGAATGGTTTTGTTGCCAAATTTCTTGGACAAACCCTGCATGTGATAAATAWACTGACGTGCCACGAGCGGCTCCTGTGTAGTGAATTGAAATTTGGCGCTTATATGGCGCGGGGCAGGGTGTTTTGCAAGGGTGAAAGCCTACACCAAGAGTACTTCCCCTCTTCCCGCTTTTATCCTTTAGGGCATCCCCGCGAAAGCGGGGATCCAGTTTAAACAGGGATGTGCGAGCATCGCTCGCTCTTTATACGCTGGATACCCAGTCGTAGCTGGGTATGAGCGGAGTGTGGAGAAATACGAAAAGTGACCCATAAAAGTGTAAGTTATCCTATTTCAGCACAAAATTTGTCACACCCTTACGGATTGACTGTTTGCTTTCTAGTTTCGGTTATGCCCTCAAATAAATGGGACGTCCGTGTGGTCTTGCCCAACACTGGAGTACCAGATTAGAGCGCTTAGTTTGATTTCGTGATGGGCCAGATAAACCTCATAAGAGGCCACA
>NVTC01000012.1 GCA_002732905.1 Robiginitomaculum sp. | reverse complement strand
TGAATTTGCGGATGTTTGGCAGTATCCAGCGAAAGGGTTTTTAGAGGGAGAATCGTTTTTGTCAGATTGTTTCGAACGGGGGATTGAAAGTATTTTATATGAGGGGGGCCGGGGACTTGGACGCCATTATTGGAGGCGGGATTGGTCGATCGGTATTATCAATTCATAGCCCCTAAACTCATCAGGTCGCAGCAAGCGCTGTCTATATTTAAGGGTGCAGAATATGATGATTTGGCGTTACACAAGCTGATGACTGATCTTGGCGGGCATTGCATGGAGGCAGTTCTGGATGCTTTTGCCCAAGCCCAAGACGATACACCGACCATGTTTTTAATGTACACTGTGAAAGGGCAGGGGCTCCCGTTGGCAGGGCACAAAGACAATCATGCTGGCCTTATGACAGAAAAACAAATGGCTGCGTATAAGGGGGACTTAGGGGTCAAAGAGGGTACGGAATGGGGTAAACATGCTTTGCCAGGTGACGACGAAACGGCATTCCATAGGGCCATCCAAAATGCACCGTTCAACCAAAAATCCCGCGTGCATGTGTACAACGCTAAACAAATTGAAATTCCAGATAACCTACCTTCGGACATTGCAGAGCGCACAAGCACACAGGTTAGTTTTGGCCGTATTCTCAATGATTTGGCAAAAGGAGATAGCGAACTTGCAGCGCGGATCGTGACGACATCACCAGACGTGACGGTCTCGACTAATCTTGGAGGTTGGGTCAATCAACGTGGGCTTTTCCACCGTAGTGAAGTTGATGATGCTTTTAAGGATCGTAACATTCCGTCGGCCCAAAAGTGGATTAAAAGCCCAAGCGGTCAACATATTGAACTGGGGATTGCAGAGAATAATCTTTTTTTGAACCTAGCTGCGCTCGGCCTATCCCACCGTATATTTGGGGAACGTTTATTTCCTATTGGCACATTGTACGAYCCGTTYATTGCCCGTGGTTTGGAYGCTYTGAATTACGCCTGYTATCAAGATGCCCGRTTTATGYTRGTTTCAACGCCGTCAGGTATTACGCTTGCACCTGAAGGTGGCGCACACCAATCAATCAACACGCCCCTCATTGGTATGGGCCAACCRGGGMTTATTTCGTTTGAACCTGCTTATGCAGATGAATTAGCAACAATTATGCGCTACGGCTTTGAATATATGCAAGACGAGGAAGCRGGTGGCTCCGTTTATCTGCGCCTATCCACSCGGCCACTTGACCAACCAAAACGRAATATGGGCGGAAAAATGWTCAGCRATATTTTAAGTGGTGGTTATTGGCGRYATGCGCCAACAAAAACTACCAAGCATGTCATTGTCTATACGGGTGTTTTAGCACAAGAAGCCTCTGAAGCATATGCAGAGCTAGGGGATACGGCTTTACTGGCKGTTACGTCTTCTGACCGTTTGTATAATGACTGGCAAGACAAAGGCGRTGCTGCCCATGTATTTAAACTATTGCAGAACATCCCTGAGGGCGCAAAAATAGTYACCGTTCTTGATGGACATCCAGCCAGTTTGGCTTGGCTGGGGAGTGTACATGGTCACCGCGTGCGACCACTTGGCGTCAATGCATTTGGCCAAACTGGTAGCGTTCAGGGCTTGTATAAAAAATACGGGATTGATAAACAGGCGATTATARACGCGTGTGTAAAAGGCTAAATTATGCTTTCAGTACTGGATATATTTCGCATAGGTATCGGCCCGTCTAGTTCGCACACGGTYGGCCCMATCCGYATTGCAAAGCGGTTTRTAGATGGTTTGGAWCGGCGTGRCCTTTTARATGGTACCGATCAAATTCGTGTCGAGTTACAAGGRTCRCTTGCTTTAACCGGRGCMGGGCATGCTACRCCGAAAGCCGTCATRCTTGGCTTGCTCGGTTTAGAGCCGGAAAYGCTCGACAGTACGGCYGCCGAYAAACAAATCGCCAACATATRTGYGGATAAATGTTTGAAGCTTGGYGGGCAYCATAGTGTCAATTTTGATCCAGATATCCACATTGTTTTTGACTATGACACTATGCCGGATTTGCATCCAAACGGCATGACGATGACYGCTTTGGATAGCCAGAACGGTATTTTACGYACGCAGACTTATTACTCTACAGGCGGTGGGTTTATTGCTTCTCGAAAGCAGTTGGAAACCCCTTTGGAAAATGATCTGGTTAAAGGRCAAACYGATGTACCTTATGATTTYAGTTCTGCTGCTCAATTATTGGACTGTTGTGCATCAACGAACTTAGCGTTGCACGCTATTGTTTATGCCAATGAAGATGCTGTGCGACCGCGTGTACAGACGGATGCTATGCTTGACCGGATTACAGAAGTGATGATGGACTGCATTGATCGAGGTCTAAACCGAGAAGGTATTTTGCCGGGCGGACTAGAGGTTAAGCGTCGGGCTCCAATGATTTGGCAGAAATTGCATGGGGCACCTTTGTCAAATGAGCGCGAGCAATTGTTCGACTGGYTAAATGTTTATGCCATGGCGGTGAACGAAGAGAAYGCATCRGGCGGGCAGGTCGTCACTGCGCCCACTAATGGTGCAGCRGGGATTATTCCCTCGGTWATYCGGCATTATTGTATGGGCGAACGCAAGAACATGCAAAATGTACGTAAATTTTTRCTGACGGCKGGCGCTATTGGATTRTTGTATAAACARCGGGCGTCTATTTCCGGCGCGGAAATGGGTTGCCAAGGYGAAGTTGGAGTGGCCTGYTCTATGGCGGCGGGTGGTCTTGCCGCTGTATGGGGAGCAACGCCCTTGCAAGTGACCATTGCAGCCGAAATTGGCATGGARCATAATCTYGGYTTAACCTGTGATCCCGTAGGTGGTCTGGTGCAAATCCCRTGTATTGAGCGCAACGCTTTGGGGGCCGTCAAAGCCGTTAACGCCGCGCGGTTGGCACTACACTCAACAGGAAAAACGCATGTTAGTCTTGATCAGGTCATAGAAACCATGCGCCAAACCGGGTTGGATATGTCGACTAAATACAAAGAAACCAGTCAAGGTGGGCTGGCAGTTAACGTCGTTGAGTGTTGATTTATCCCATTGCTCTATATCGCCGTACGCACATACCCTCAAATATTCGTTGATGAGTGCTTGGGGTATGCGTGAAGTATAAATCAGTTCCATGTCAAAATCATGTTAATATGATTGTGCAAACCTCTTGACATTCACGCGCTATTCGCGAACCTATTCCTTATGGAAATTGCTAGCTTTAATGTTAATTCGGTCCGGGCGCGGCTTCATGCTGTGCCGCTCTGGCTGTCTGAGGCCAAGCCTGATATCGTTTGTTTGCAGGAGTTGAAAACCGTAGATGCGGACTTCCCTTCTAAGATTTTTGAAGAGCTTGGCTATAATATAGCGCTGCACGGACAGAAGAGTTATAACGGAGTGGCGATACTTTCGAAACTTCCATTTGAAGACGTTAATATGCGTCTTCCCGGCAACGACGAAGATGAGCAAGCACGGTATCTGGAAGTGGTCGTTGCGGGTAAACGGGGGCCAGTGCGCGTCGCCAGTATTTATTTGCCGAACGGCAACCCTGCACCCGGACCAAAATACGATTACAAACTGGATTGGATGGCAAAGTTGAAAGCCCACGCGAAGAAATTATTATCCTACGAAGAGCCGCTCATATTGTGCGGCGATTATAATGTTATTCCTTCGGSTGACGACGTGCATGACGCAGCCTTGTGGGCAGATGATGCTTTGTTTTTGCCGAGGACACGTGCGGCTTACCGCGCCATTTTAAACATAGGCCTTACGTCTGCGTATGACCAAGTTGACGGACGCCCGCATCAGTACACGTATTGGGGCTATCAGGGCGGCGCACGCCCTAAGAACCACGGCATTCGCATTGATCACTTGCTATGTTCAGCGCAGGCAATTGACCACCTTAAATCTGTGCGCATTGACGACCATGTACGCGATAGGGAAAAGCCGTCAGATCATGTGCCGATAGTTGGTGTGTTTGATTTATGAATTGGAAGAAAAATTTAACATTACTTTTTCTGTTTTTTGTCATCGGTATGGCCATATTCGGGCAGTATCTCAATCTTGAATACCGGACAGTTATTGCGTCTACTCAAAAAGGGGAGGCCCTATTTACCCGCGAAATATTGGAAGAATATGGTACTCAAATTATTGCGCACCTAAATGACAATGATGTCGAAATGGCGATTGTATCCCGCTCGGGGCAACCACGCAAGAAACTGCCCGAAGGCATTAGTTTTACCCACAGCGCATTTTGGCTCAGGAACGGCGAAAGCTATGATGTTTACAATCTATATCACGGTGAGGACAACCGCCTAATTTCGTCATTGGTTACTGACACAGCGGCAGATTTTTTGCGCCTGACACGTGAGAGCGATGTGGGTATATTGCTCCCGAAACCAGATGTGCAAATTGCACTAACAACTCACATCAAGTCGGCAAATTATAGTCGTGTACATCGGGTGAATTACTCACTGATTTCCAACCCACTAGACACCCGGTTTCAAAATTGTAATGAATTCATGCTTGATGTATTGGCCGCGTTCGCATGGGGTGAATATGATGCGAACGCTATCAAAAAACGTCTTGCGAAAGACTTTCGTCCAACAGAGATCAAGGCGGGGTTTATACGCAGACATGTTGCGCCATTTGTCGACGAGCGCTTAGTAATGGCTGATCACGGCAAACAAATTTACACGACGACACGCCTCGATTTACAGGAGTTTTTGGAAAGCCAGAATATGTTGGATAAAGCGTATGTTTTGACTTTAAATTCTACGACCAACTAGAGCATTATTTACGGCGCTTATCTTTACCAACCCCATTAATAACATCAAAAATGGCACTGATCTCTTTCATGATTTTGTCTGTTCGGGCCTTATCAGTTAGGGGCTTATACATAGAGCCTGCTTCGAATTGATTGGGGGCTTCCACGGCGATATGTAGTTTATCTTCAAGAAAGCCAAAGCGATTTTTTTTGCCTGAAACGCTGGTTTCAAGATCCACTAATTTTTGCATGAATACTGGTGTGAGCAAATAACGGGATTCGACTTGGTCCGTGCTGTAGGCTTCAAATATTTTTTCAAATTTTGGGTCGACAAGTCCGACTTGTTTCATGCCAGCTTTCTTTTTGAAGTTAAAAATTCCGGCGTCGCGCAAAACAACTGTGCGCCCGAGAAACTCGCGGTGAAAATCAACTTCCATCAAAATACCGCGAAATACGGTTGTCCATGTTCTATTACCTTTACTGTCTGTGTTCACTTGCTCCAAATGAGCCTCGCAGAATGAAAACTCAGCACCGTTCACATGACCGCTCATCCGATCTTCAAAAGCAACACGATCACAACTGGGCAATAATTTGTTCGCTTTGTATAGTTTTAAATTGGGAGGATCAAATTTGTCAGCCTGAAAAGCCCAGCCTAGAAATCCGCAAATATTGCTCATCAAGAATTGTTTGGTCTCGCCGCGAAGTTTTGTCAGCATGGCATAACTGATTCCAAATCCGGAAATTATACCGCCAATAACTAAAGCTCCCGCACCGATGAAAGAACCTGTCCGTATTCCAAGAAAGACTGCAATCAGAAAGAAAACACAAGCGGTTATAACCCCGTATTTTTTGCCCTTGGCTACGCGTACCAAACGGTATTGCTCTTTTTCCAATAGAAATGGATGGATGATATTGCGGTGAAATTTATCAAAACCTTTAAATTCGGTACGGGTTTCAAATGTCTGTTTTTGATTTGGCATGTGGGTACTGTAATTATTTACACCTCAGTGTCTACACCAACCAAAATTAAGTATCTGTTATCTGGGTTGCGATATTACAATATCAGGAAAATAGA
Source organism: Robiginitomaculum sp. (assembly GCA_002732905.1). Lineage (GTDB taxonomy): Bacteria > Pseudomonadota > Alphaproteobacteria > Caulobacterales > Maricaulaceae > Robiginitomaculum_A. The sequence goes on along the minus strand of NVTC01000012.1, from coordinate 60,565 downwards.
ATTCACCAATGTGGTAGTGATTATGAAACAGCAAGTAGCAAAGTCCATAAACTCGCATATTAACGAATTTTCTATACCGTTGATCATCTGCCTTTTCGGGATCATTATTGGTGCAAGTTACTATGTGAATCTTTGGAGAATGGGGCCCGATGGATTATCGATTGTGTCCCATTCTACGCCCTATTGGGATTTCAACAATCTATGGACAGGCGGACGCCTTGCCCTTGAAGGTCATGTAGATTGGCTGTTTGACACGGAAAAATACCGTGCAGAAATGAGAAATTTACTCGGACCAAACCTACCACCGCAGGAATGGAGCTACCCGCCAAATATGTTGCTAATTGCTGCCCCTTTGGCGATGTTTCCGCCAATTATTGCCTACATAATATGGACGCTAGGAAGTTTATTGCTTTTGTACATAGCTATCAAACCTTTTAAATTGCCGCCATTGCTTCAATTAGTAATCTTGTTTAGCCCTGCCGTCTTTATTAATACCTTGTTGGGGCAAAACGGCACATTTATCTCTGCCTTGTTGATAATGGGGTTGTACCATGCGCCAAAAAAACCCGTTCTAGCGGGCATTTGTATAGGCTTAATGACAGTTAAGCCGCAATTTGGTGTTTTACTCCCATTCCTGTTAATTGCCAGCCGCAACTGGACGGCTTTTATTTCTGCCAGCGTGACAGCACTTGGAATGGTGATTTTGACCTCTTTGTTTTTCGGCTTTGATGTTTGGAGTAACTTTCTTGGTTATACCCAACCTATGATGCGAGGGATAATGGAGGCGCCGTACCCACAAGATTATCATACCAATGCAGTTCCGGTTTTTATTTTTGTTCGGGCTATTGGCGCGGGGCTTTTCGGAGCCTATGCTTTTCAGGCAGTAGTGTCAGTGCTCGCTATTATCATTGGGGTGAAGCTTTGGCACCGGTCTACCAATATAGACCATATTCAACGTGTTGCAGTAACGTGCGTATTGGTCATGTTGGCGACACCTTATGCATATACCTATGACATGGTTGCGTTGGGTGCTGCAATTGTGATTGTATATGCTACTTCAGAGCGGCTTGTATGGTTCCCAGTTTTTGCACCAATCTGGCTGTTTCCACTCTTTAATCATGTCATTATTTCACAACACCCAAAACTGAGTTTTGGGGCAATATGTATATTGGCAACCTTTATTTTATTGTCCCTGACACTTCGTTTTCAAAAATTAAAACCCATACGCTAGACAAAGAGACTTGTATTAAATTTTTATGGGTAAGGCAAAGTCGCTGAAAACTGCTCAGCGGTTTTCAATACTTGATCATCAACATTACCGCCTGAAAGAACCACACAGACATTTGAACCAGCACCTAATTGTTTTGGTCGTGATAGAGCCGCCGCCAACGCAATGGCCCCGCCGGGCTCTAATGTAATATCAAGTGTTTCCTTAGCAAGAGCCATTGCTCGCAAGCACTCTTCATCCGTCATAGGGAATATGCCGCTCAATAGTTTACGATTTATTGCGAAGGTAATTTCCCCTGGGGCCGGCGACATTAAGGCGTCACACAATGATAACGGAGCAGGGGTGTTGGTCATGCGTTTGCCAGCCCGTAAAGATTTCGCGTGGTCATCATAGTTTGTAGGCTCGCCGCCGTATATTTTTGTGTGTGGGCTTAATTGCTCAAAGGCCAAATTGATACCTGCACACAATCCGCCGCCGCCGACAGGTGTTATGAGAGCATCGAGTTTAACGCCTAGCTCTGCACACTGTTCGAGCAGTTCTACGGCGCATGTTCCTTGTCCAGCAATGACAAATTTATCATCGAACGGTGGAACTAAAATAGCATTACTCTGCTTTGCTATATTTGCGGCCAGTTCGGCGCGGTCAGTGGTAGCCGGATCGTATTCGATAATTTTAGCGCCGTGGGATAGTGTGCCTTGCTTTTTCTTGAGCGGTGCTGTGCGCGGCATAATGATAGTTGCAGCTATGCCGAGTTCTTTGGCGGCTATGGCAATACCTTGAGCGTGGTTGCCGGAAGAGAAGGCGACAACGCCGCCTTTACGTTCGCTTCTGCTGAGCAGGGATAGGCGGGAATACGCCCCCCGGTATTTAAAGGCGCCGCTCTTTTGTACGGTCTCATTTTTCAAATACAAATTAACCCCGGAAATTTCATCAAGCCGCTTATGCCTGACGAGCGGCGTGATATTGGCATGACCTAGTAGTCGCTGTCTTGCTGCTGTTACATCCTGATAGGTTGGAATTTCTAAAACCATTATTTAGACCCATAATAATTACTAATAACAGTTTAACGACATTGACCTGAAAGGCTAGAGCGTTAGAACTATATGCAACAATGAGCATAAAAAACGGCGGAGGACAATATGCAAGGCTTAATGATGCATCAGCAATTGATGATCAGTGATTTACTCGAACATGCATCTCTAAATCACGGGACTAGGGAAATTTACTCACGTGAAACAGATGGCAGCGACCATACTTATACGTGGGCGGACTGTGCGAAGCGGGTTAAGAAACTTGCGAATGCGTTATTGGCTGCGGGTGTTAAACCGGGCGATAGGGTAGCGACCATAGCTTGGAATAACTATCGGCATATTGAAATTTATTATGCCGTATCGGGCATCGGCGCGGTAGTTCACACCATTAACCCTCGCCTTGACCCTAAGCAAATTGCATGGATGATTGGTCACGCCGAAGATAGTTTCATGTTCTTTGACACGACATTCGCGCCTATCGTTCACGGTATTGGCGCAATGTGTCCTAGCATCAAGGGTTGGATTTCTATGTGCGACGAAGAGCATGTACCGCACGGTGATACCCATGTGGCATGTTATGAAGAGTTTATCGCAAATTATTCTGACACAATTGAATGGCCACGTTTTGATGAAAACACTGCGTGCACGCTCTGCTATACTTCTGGCACTACAGGTGACCCGAAGGGTGTTTTGTATTCCCACCGTTCAACCATTCTTCATGCTTGGGCATCGTGTGCCAAAGACGTAGTTGGTATTTCTGCCGTTGATAGCGTCCTAGCTGTAGTTCCTATGTTTCATATCAGCGCGTGGGGACTTGTCTATTCGTCTGCCATGATGGGCTCAAAAATGGTCATGCCAGGGCCAAGCCTAGACGGTAAAAGTTTGGTAGACATTATCCGCAAACAAGAAGTCACCTACATGATGGGTGTACCAACGATCTGGATGGGTATTTTAAATGAACTGCGTGCTGAAGGCGGCGACATGGCAGGTAAATTGCCAACGGTTAAAGCGGCCTTAGTCGGTGGTTCAGCTCTGCCAGAGGTCCTACTGCGAGCCTATGAGGAAGAGCTCGGCATTCCCATGCAACAAGGTTGGGGCATGACGGAAACCTCGCCGCTCGGTGCAACCAATTCACCATTGCCTGGCCACGAAAAACTATCTCGCGACGAGTTGGTTGATATCAAACTTCTGGCTGGTCGAGCAATTTTTGGTATTGAAATGCGAATTGTCGACGATGAAGGTGAACTACTTCCACGTGACGGTAAGGCAACTGGGCATTTGCATGTACGCGGGCCGTGGGTTGCCAATCAATATTACAAAAAAGAAGACCGCAGCGACTTTACCAAGGATGGCTGGTTTATGACAGGCGATGTGGCCGCACTGCACCCAAGCGGGCATTTGGAGATCACAGATCGTTCCAAAGACGTGATTAAATCTGGCGGTGAGTGGATTAGCTCTATCGAAGTAGAAAATGCAGCTATGAACCACCCTGATGTTGCTATGGCCGCTTGCATTGGTGCACACCATGAGAAATGGCAAGAGCGTCCGATTTTAATCGTTCAGCCAATGCCCGGCAAGACACCAGACAAAGACGAAATCAAAGCAGAAATTACTGATAAATGTGCCAAATGGTGGCTGCCTGATGAAATTTTCTTCAAAGACGCGCTACCAATTGGGGCAACAGGTAAAGTGTTGAAGAAAGATTTGAAGGAAGAATATAAGAATTTTTCTCTGACGAATTAATGGGTGCGGCTTAAGTTATTAGGTGTTCGTAGCGTTAAGAAATTTAAGCAACGTTTATTTAGGCAACATCGCTTTACGCGACATCTCTGGGCGTGGTCGGATTAAACCCGAAATCTTCGTGGGGTAAGTCTATACCGAGTTTTGTCACAATATAGCCAAGGCTGGCGAAATGGTGCATAGCGTGGCTATGGGCTTGGATGAGGGCAGCTGCAACAGTGTATTTTGCTGTCATCATACCCAGTCCCAAATCATCGGAAACTTCGATTATTCGGTCAAAATCCGTACCTTTTAACGCTTCCAATTGCGCGAGAGTTTTCTCGAAATAGGCAATACCCACATGAGCGCTACGTTCGACCAATTGGTTGCGTTTGCGGGCGGTCAAATCTACCTGTCCGCTGTCAAGCCCTTCAAATATACAATCAAATATATCCAGAATATGGCGCATATGTCCGCCTATGCTGGAATGATAAGGCTCGACGGAAGTATCACTATATTGCTGATCATTTACCGTAGCCAAAAGCTCGATGCCGATCTTYAAATTATGTTTAATGGCGTCAATCATGTGCCCTACCTATATCAAGATTATAAACAATGTACCAAGACTTTTAGTCGCAGTGTRTGAAATGCTGCCCAGATATCCATGATACGRCCATCATATTTCGCAGTATCGCCAGTTTTCGTAAAATCAAAAATCGCGTGCATGAGAGCTTTTAGAGGATCAGACAATTCATGAGTGCGAAAATCACCCTTGGTCCAGCCGATATAYAWGCCRTCTTTTTCCATATCCGGATAATTATCGTGGGTTTTAGCGAGCGCRSACAAYTTTTYTACYCGCGMAAGGTCTTCGCGRGCCAATTGGGTTTGCACTATGCCTTCATTGCGGCTAATGACAGATTCTAGATAGACTATCAATTTCATACGGCCACATACCATATTTTCTGGAGATTAAAAATGAATTGTGAACACATAAATGTGTTAATTACGGGAGGTTCYCGMGGGACCGGCGCRGCAATTGCGAARAAATGTGCTGAATATGRTGCRCGTGTAATTGTTCATTACAATTCCAAYCGTRYGGARGCTGAAGCGGTAGCAGCCAGTATTGGCGATAAATGCATCGGGTTGATAGCTGAGGATTTATCCCAACCGGCTGCTGGTGCGCGCTTGTGGGCCAARGCAACTGARCTTGCTGGYYCGATCAATGCTTTGGTCAATAATGCCGGTATYGATTTGGTCACAGACCCTTACGGGGATGATGAGCAATGGGCTGMTGGTTGGGCRAAAATCATGGCGGTAAACCTACAAGCYCCCGCAGATTTATGCCGCGCGGCATTGGTRGATTACCGCCAAKCAGGCGGAGGYCGTATTGTAAATATATGTTCGCGGGCATCTATACGCGGTGATTCGATTGATCATCCCGCCTATGCAGCCTCCAAAGGGGCATTGCTAGCGYTKARCAAAACCATTGCMCGYGGTGCRGCRGCTGACGGCGTCCTTGCYTATGCTTTGGCGCCGGGCTGGATCAACACAGAAATGGCGCCAACCGAYCCGGATGTGCTCCGKGCMGCWAAAGCAGAAATACCCCTCGGGGATTTCGCGCAAGTGGARGAAATYGGTGCRTTGGTAGCATTYTTATTATCAGATTTATGTCCGTCGGCMACAGGTGCGACTTTTGACATMAACGGYGCRTCCCACGTTCGGTAGCTTTGGTCGYTARCCGAGTTGTTTGATCARCATAATTTTAGCGAGATCACCTGCTTCAAGTGCKGGYGYTTCCGGGTCGCGYACCAAAAARCAATTGGCTGTCARGAACGGTGTGAGAAGTGAGCTATCCTGCCTTGGGATAGCAGTMACTTGYACYGYRCCGYGTTCATCWAYTTTMGCATAGGCACGGATATATTCCGCTCGCCATGTRGCCGCATTCATAGGATGGGTGACRTGGGCGGCGATRAAWTTATGGSYGGGTTCRCTGGCATGAATTAAACCGTCAATCAGTGCCTTTAAAAAAACGTGGGCCGTAACTAGGGCTGATGCAGGATTGCCAGGCAGGCCGAGCACATATTGCGGGCTGTTTTCTTTTGGCATTGTACCAAACCAAACGGGTTTGCCAGGTTTTACAGCTACTTTTTCAAATATTTTTTTGTAGCCAAGTTCTGTGAACACTGGTCGCATAAAATCGCGATCACCAACAGATGCGCCGCCAATTGGCACCAGAATATCGGCATCAGCACAGGCAGAAATTTGAGCTTTTATGGCTTCAGGATCGTCGCTGGATATACCTGCGAAAATAGGGTCTGCGCCCCATGATGCGATTAAGGGCGCGAGGCCGGATGGATTGGAGCTGACGATGGCACCGATGCGTAATTTTGCGCCCGGTTCTACCAACTCGTCGCCGTTGGCAATCAAGGCTACTTTTGGCCGTTTGCGAACGGGTGCTTCACCGTGGTTGGCTGCTGCCAAAAGAGCAATGGCATAGGCATCCAGTTTTGTGCCCGCATTGACTATCAATTGACCTTCACTGAAATCTATGCCGGCTTTGCGAATATGGCTGGCTGGAGATATCGGTTCTATAAGGGTGACCGTGTCACCGTCTGAGCTTACATTTTCTTGCATAATCACATGATTGGCACCGTCCGGTACTGCACCGCCCGTAAAAATACGTACGGTTTCGTCGCTGCCGACCATGCCTTGAAACGGATTGCCAGCAGGGGATTCACCGATTTGGTTGAATGTAGAGCCTTGTGTATGATGGTCTTCCAATTTGACCGCATAGCCGTCCATGGCTGATGCATCGAGAGGGGGTAGGGTGGTTTTTGCGAGCGTATTTTCAGCCAATACATACCCGTTTAATTTTTCCAGCGGTACGCTTTGAATGCCCATGGGTTTGGCCGCATCGGAAATAGCGGCGAGGGCTGTGGCAACCGAAATGAGTTTAGCCATCTGACTTCCTATAGGTTCCCGACTTGCCACCAGTTTTTTCCAGTAGTTCAATGTCAGTGATTTGCATGGCTTTATCCACGGCCTTCAACATGTCGTATATGGTTAGGCAGGTGACAGAAACTGCTGTCAGAGCCTCCATTTCAATGCCTGTTTGGCCCGTAGTTTTTACTCGTGCTTTTACCCGAAGGCCGGGTAGGTTATTATCGTGCTCAATTTCAATTTTAGCGCCAGTAATCGGTAAAGGATGACATAGAGGGATTAGATTAGCCGTTTGTTTAGTCGCCATGACGCCTGCGATTTCTGCGACTGTTATGACGTCGCCTTTTTTGGCTGTACCGGACTTAACCAAAGCTAGAGTTTCAGTGCGCATACGCACACAGCCACCCGCAATAGCAATGCGTTCTGTGACGGCTTTATCTGAAACATCGACCATATTGACGCGGCCTTGCTCGTCGAAATGTGTGAGTTTATCTTTTCCCATGCTTTTTCCCATATCTTTTGGCATTAAACCTCTGTCAATCTAGGCATAAGTTCTACCAAATTACAGGGCCCGTGGCGACTATCCAATTGTGGGCAAATCACTTTGTCCCAACCATCTTTACACGCGCCGTTAGAGCCGGGGAGGGCAAAGATAAATGTACCGTTAGCCGTACCCGCAACGGCACGAGATGCTAGGGTCGAGAGACCAACAGACTGAAAACTGACCATGTGAAATACATGGGAGAAGCCTTCGATAGTTTTTTCAAACAACGGCGTAATAGCTTCAGGCGTGATATCGCGTCCGGTCAAGCCTGTGCCGCCGGAGCAAATTACTACATCTATATCGGGTGCATCAATCCACTCTTTGACTTGAGCGCGTACCAAGGGAATTTCGTCGCGGACTATTTTGCGATCAGCCAGTTCGTGTCCCGCCGCAACCACACGTTCAGCCAGTAATGCGCCAGAGGTGTCATCGTCAAATGTACGGGTATCACTCACGACCAATACGGCTATGCGTACGGGTTTAAAGGGTTTGGTCTTGTCTATTGCATTCTTCACTTTTGGCATCAAGAACTCCATCTTTTGTTATCTTTATAATCTTCATCGCGCGGTTCGATCCACTGCGTACCGTCCGCACCTTTTTGCCGTTTCCAGAATACAGCTTCTGTCTTGAGATAGTCCATTAAATAATCACAGGATTCGAAAGCTGCGCGGCGGTGTTTTGCCGCAGTCGCCACGAGAACGATAGGTTCGCCGATGCTCATAGCCCCAGTGCGGTGAATAATCATCACGCCCGCTAGTGACCAGCGGACTTTGGCCTTTTCCACTGCATCGCTGATACCCGCTTCTGTGACGCCAGGATAGGATTCTAGGTAAAGCTCACTGACGCTGCCTGCTTCATTGCGTACCTGCCCTAGAAAACTGGTGATTGCGCCGGCGTTGCTATTGGCCTGGGTGAAGGCCGCCAGTTTTACCGTGGGATCAAAGGGGGTGTCGTAAATTTCAATATTTTCGGGCATTATCCACCACCAACAGGCGGCAAAAAACCAATTTCTTCGTCACCACTGAGGGCGACATCACCATGAACCAAAGTTTGATTGACCATGGTTTTGACAGACGGATCTTGTAAGGCACCGTCCAGTTCATGTTCAGTATTGAGCCATTGCTTCAGCGCTGAGATCGTGGCGATATCTTCTGGCAAAGCCAGAGTTTCTTCGCGGCATCCGACGTTTTCCCTAAGGCGTCCAAAATATAGTATTTTTATCATATCCCTAAGATAAGGCTAATTGAGAGAATTTCCAGAGTAATCTGACTGCGACAAAAAGGACTAATATAGCCGTCATTTTACGCACTGTATTTTCGGAGAATAATTTCACACTCATATGGTTGCCAATATACCCGCCGATTAAAACCATAGGCACGAGTAGCCAATATGGGCGTGTCAGTTCCAGCTGTTGCACACCGCCCAACTTGATGAGTTGCCCGGTCAAGCCTGATACGGAATTGACCAAAATAAACAGGCTACACAGAGCCGCAATTTCTTTGGCCTTACCCCAACCGATATGGTGCAAAACGGGTGCTAAAAATATGCCGCCGCCAATCCCGACAATGCCTGATAATAACCCTAACCCGGCACCGACGGCAGTGCTCAGAGGCAGAGACGTTGTTGCGCTGGCATTTGGCCTGGTCTTTGGTTTAAAAAGCAATGCAAGTCCCGCAAATAAAAGGGCTAGCGCTAACAAGCCAATGAATACGGTCTTTTGAACATGTATGCGTCCGCCAATCCAGGCCATGGGTACGGATAGTACCAAAAATGGCCAAACCCTTGCCCAACTGATTAATCCGGCGCGGCTATATCTCCACGAATTGCCACTTACCACGAGGATATTACAAACAAGCGAGATGACGGGAATGATGAGATAGTTGGCGCCTGTTAAAACAAGCAAAGCGGTATAGGTCGAACCACCACCAAAACCTACGCTGGCATAGAGCAGGGCGGTCAAAAAAAACAAACTGGCAAGAAGTGCGACTTTCATTCCACTGCATTTATGGCTAAAGGATAGATATGGCTAGAAAAAAATTTTCTTCTAATAAGTATCCGTGCATGGTTTTGTGTAACGGTACGTCTAAACGCTTTGGAAGCAATAAAATGTTGGCGCATTTGGCAGGGAAAACTTTGGTCTTGCGCACAATAGACCGGTTGCACAATCAAGCGTCAAAAATAGCGATTAATGGTGATCCTGCTGACTATAATACGCTGTCCAAACATTCAGTGTTCCCCGATACGGTTTTTGAAGGGAATGGGCCGCTGGCGGGAATATATACAGCGTTGGAATGGGCTGAAAGCTTGGGCAGTACTGGCGTTTTAACTGTGTCGGGCGACACGCCGTTTGTTCCGCTTGATTGGGTTTGTAAATTGGAAAATATGCCTGTCAATAAAATTACCTTGTCACAAGTAGGAGAGCGACCTCATCTTGTTTGTGGCTTATGGCCAACCAAAGTTCGTCCTGATTTGCACGCGTTTTTAAAAGATGGGGCAAGTTACCGCGTTCGGGATTTCTTGCACATGCAAGAACCACAATTTGCCATATTTCCCAAAGAAAACGGTATTGATCCATTTTTTAACGTCAATACCAAAGAGGACATGAAAATAGCCGAGCAGATATTAGCCGCCCGTAACGGACATGTGCCGAGTGGTGCCTGATGTGTTGCCAGACTTTTTGATGGCGAAATCATGGTGTTCAGGTTTGTTGATCATGGCCCTATCTAGAGCTTGATCCAAAGCTTCGGCACCGCCGACGCGGATGGCTTGGCGTAAATCTACATGCGCCCCATGGCCGAGACACATAAATAATTTGCCCGTACAAGTGACGCGAACTCGGTTGCAACCCGCACAAAAGTTCTTGCTTAGAGGGCTGATAAAACCAAGTCGACCCCCAGTTTCGGTTATTTGCACATATCGTGCGGGGCCGCCGGTGGTCTCTGCGGTGTCGTGCAGTGCCCATTTGCGTTCAAGATTGTCACGAATTTCAGAGAGCGGAATAAATTGGTCAAAGCGGTCTTCACCCGTATCACCCATGGGCATGACTTCAATGAGGGTCATATCCATACCGCGCTCATGTGCCCATGCGACCATGTCCGGAATATCTTCGGCATTATCGTTTTTGAGAGCCACTGTGTTTATTTTTAGTTTAAGCCCAGCCGCGATCCCAGCATCGATACCTTCCAATACACGTGTTAGGTTGCCGCCTCTGGTAATGCGGTTGAAAGCTAACGGGTCGAGGCTATCAAGAGAGATGTTAATGCGTTTCACGCCTAGATTTTTCAAAGGCTCGGCAAAACGATGTAGTTGCGTAGCATTGGTAGTTAGAGTGATTTCATCAAGACGTCCCGCATTTAGATGTTCTGATAAATGCTCAACCAGCGTCAAAAAATCTTTGCGTACAAGAGGTTCACCGCCTGTGAGACGGATTTTGCGAACACCGCGTGCAATGAATGCATCGGCGACACTCCCCAGCTCTTCGAGGCTCAAAAGGTCTTTCTTAGGCAGAAACACCATATGTTCTGACATGCAGTAAAAACATCGCAGATCACATCTGTCGGTTAAGGACAGGCGCAAATAATTGATATTACGGCCAAAACTGTCTGTCAAAGTTGGGTTCATATATGCTCTCTAGCGCTAATTACTGCACTTTACCTGACCTAAATCAAGTCATGTGAAAAAAAATGTATATTAGCAAGTCGTAATATAGTGCAGTGCCCATACAAAGAACTTTCCGAAGCGCGGGAAGGTAAATAATAAGGGGAAGATGATAACAATTTTTAGAAAAACTATTTGTAGGTGTTGCTGCTATAGCTATGACAGGCATGGGTGCGTCAACGGCGGCTTTTGCGGATAATGCTGATGAGGTATTGGGCACTTGGCCTAGACCAAACTTTGGCTGGCACATTGAATTTGCTATGTGCAAGGACGATCCGAGCAAAATGTGTGGTGAAGTTATTTCTGGCGAAGGTACCGATAAAACAACCGGTGGCCCTGTTGTTGGCGTTAAAATGCTGTTTAATATGCATAAAAGTGACGATGGCAGTAAATGGATTGGTAAAATGTATGATCCAAAAGGTGGCGGTACTTATTACGGCAAGGTCAAGCTTCTTGAAGATGGCCGTACCAAAATGTCTGGCTGCATGATGAAAGTTGCTTGTAAATCTGAAAAATGGACACGCGTTGTTGCTGATTAATTCATTTCAACATTTTTCGAAAAGCCGGGGTGTTGCCTCGGCTTTTTTTATGCAAGCAAATTGCAGTTGAGGCTTTTATTTTTAACATTACTAGTATATGTGTGGCACATAGCTCAGGGGGCGCATAAAACACAAACGAAGAGTGCGATATGTCCGGGGGAAACATACCATCTGCAATGGTAGAAAACAAAAAAGTCTGCATAATAGCTTATGATGGTTTATGCACTTTTGAATATTCAATAGCTATCGAAATTTTTGCTTTGCCTCGGCCCGAATATACGCCTTGGTATGATTGCCAAATTGTTGCCGCAGATAACAAACCGATTCGAGGTTTAGGCAATATTTTTATTGATGCTGAAAAAAACCTTGAACAACTATCGGATGCTGACTTGATTATTATTCCCGGTTGGCGCGGTGTAGATAGGTTTGTTCCACCAGATTTAAAGCAGGCTTTATTAAAAGCCAACCAAAGAGGCGCGCGTATAGCTTCTATCTGTTTGGGTGTATTCGTTCTGGCGGCGTGTGGCTTACTGGATAAACATAAAGTAGCTACCCATTGGAAATTTGTAGACGCGCTTCGTGAGCGCTTTCCCGATATTTTCGTTGACCCTAATGTTTTATATATCGACAGTGGAGATGTTTTGACTTCAGCTGGATCGGCAGCGGGCATTGATTTATGTTTGCATATCATTCGCACCGATTTTGGAGTTGAACGTGCCAATGAGGTTGCGCGGCGCCTTGTTGTTCCTGCCTATAGGGATGATGGTCAATCCCAGTTTATTGTGCGTCCAGTTGGTAGGGAGTATAAAGGGAATGTTGCTAAATTGATGGATATAATTCGCGAAGAACTTGGGCAGGATTGGAATATAGGTCGTATGGCAGATGCCTGCAACACATCGCCTCGGACTTTGCAACGTAAATTCCGAGATGCGACAGGTTTAAGCCCCCATGCATGGATAACCCGCGAGCGCGTTGAACTTGTCAAAGAACTATTGGAAACAACGGATTTAAATATTGATCAGATTGCAGGGATCACTGGGCTGAAAACCCCGGAAACACTCAGGCACCATTTCAAGCGAATAACTGGCACTTGCCCAACTAAATTTCGTTCAAAATTCAACCCAGATGGTCGTGCGTGGGTCCAAAAACATCATAGGGTATAAGGCTAACCAGTCGCAATATATTCGCGTAATACGGCAGCTTCATTTTCGGCATCGGAAATTTTGCGTTTGACTACATCGCCAATTGAAACCAAACCTTTGATCTCGTCGCCGTCCAGTACGGGTATGTGCCTGACACGAGAATTGGTCATAAGTTCCATAACTTCGTCAATGCTGGTGGTCGGGCTAACGGTAAAGACCTTACTGGTCATGGTTTTTGTAACTGGTTCGTCGCGAAACCCAGTTTCTTGAGCCAAAGCTCTGCGGATAATATCTCGTTCTGATAAAATGCCCTTCATACGACCCTTTTGGTCTGTTACCAAAACTACGCCGATGTTTTTAGCATTTAACAGCGCAATCGCATCCCGTAATGTGTCGGTTATGTCGACCGCGTATATTTGATTACCTTTGTTTTTTAGAAGTTCACTTACACTCATAATTACCTCCTGAAGTAGATGCTATCATAAGAATGGCTATTTGTCCAATTTAGAGTTGCTGAGCGACACCTAATAGTAAAACGTCCTTTTTATTTGGGCTATATCTTTAGTTCACATGTGCGATCTGGCTTCGTTATTTTATTTCAAGGTGTTTCCGAGCGTCTATTAAGTAAATTATGCTTGTAGTAAAATAGCTGTTTACTGTTCAGCATACGCTGTTTATCCTTTGGCAAAATTACAATTTAGACTGTTAGGTATACCCTTATGGCTGGACTTAAATTCTCAAAAACCGCATTTGTAAAAGCTGCCATGGGCGACGAGTCTTGGTATCATAATGACGGATTCGAATTGGGTGCTGAACAATTTTTAAAATCTTATTATGATGACACGGCGCAAAATGATGCGTTAGCTCTACCGCTTGAGGATATTCTGGCTTTGGCGCGAGGTTTTTGGATGTTTGGAGACTGCCGCAAGGTGGGTACTTCATCTATTCGCGTTGAACCTATTGCCCATATCAGTGTTTTGGCTGACCGCTATGATATTGTTGAGATCATTACGGATGACCGGACGTTTTTGGTTGATTCTATCATTGGCGAAATATCTAGTCACGGCATAGATATACTGGCGCTCTATCACCCGATTGTGGAAGGTTACCGCAACGATAAGGGCTTATGGCGCAAGCGCGGTGAAAAGGTACGTGAATCCTTGATACAAGTCCTGATTCCACGTCAAAGTATTCAGGGGCGCAAAACAATTCAAGCTGGTATCACAAATACCTTGAAGGATCTGGACGCGGTTATCAGCGATTTTAAGCCTATGTTGGTTTTACTTGAAGACAGTATTGCCGAGTTATCGGAGCAACACGGTGATGTGCCCGCAGATGTATTGGACGAAGCCTGCGAATTTCTCGATTGGATACGTGACGGTAATTTTGTACTGTTGGGTACACGTTCATTTGTATATGTTAGCGGCAAGGCTAAGAGCGATGGTGGCAATGGGGAGACCTATGATTACGGCCATCCCGAAGTTGTGCAATCATCCTGTAAGGGTGTATTGCGGGACCATACAAATATGATCCTGCGTCAAAGTAGTGAGCCGGCCAGAATTTCGTCAAACGTTGAGGCGTCATTGCTTGAAAAAGACCCTGTGACTATCGCTAAGTCCAATTTGTTTTCAAGCGTACATCGCCGAGTGCGGATGGATTATATTTCCATAAAAAAATACAACAAACAGGGAAAAGTCATTGGTGAAACTCGTATCGTCGGTTTGTTCACCGTTGATGCTTATGCGCGTTCGCCCAAATATGTGCCGCTCATCCGCCGTAAAGTTCAACAAGTTATGCACCGTTATGGCGCTGCATCCGATTCTCATAATGCGAAGCGTTTGGAATTTGTTTTGTCATCATATCCGCGTGACGAGTTATTCCAAAGTTCCGAAGACGATTTATACCGAATAGCAACGGGCGTTGCGCAAGCCTTTGACCGTCCACGTACCCGTTTGTTTGTGCGTAATGATCCGTTTAAACGCTTTGCTTCTGTTTTGGTTTATGTGCCGCGCGAAAATTATAATACTACTGTGCGCCAGAAAATTGGGGCATGTTTGAGTGCAGCTTGGGGGGGACGTGTATCTGCATTCTATCCACAATATAGCGATTCCCCTATGGCGCGGGTGCATTTCATCATTGGTATGGATCCGGACAATGAAGCAAATCCAGATTTAGTAGCTCTCGAAAAAGAAGTAGCCGCTCTGAGCCAGCCTTGGAGTGCAGGATTGCAAACCCAGGCAGAGATGCATGAAAATCCGAATATAAGTAAACGATTGGGTGCATACAACACTGCGTTTTCGGCGGCATATCAAGCCAGTTTTGGTGCAGCTGAAGCCGTTGCCGACATTGCCGTTCTCGAGGGTGTCAATGCCGACAATCCTATGGCTGTGCGGGTATGTACCCGTAAGGGCGATGGGGCAACAGTCTTGCGCGCTAAATTTTATAGTTGGAACCAACGGTTGGAACTATCAGATGTCATGCCGATTTTTAACAATATGGGTCTACACGTTGTGCAGGAAACCGGTTATAAAATTTCCGCCGAAGGTACAAAAAATACCTGGATTTACGATTATGAAATGCGCTTGGATTACTCGCCCAAAGATCGCTCTGGTCTTGAAGACATCTTTCGTAGTGCATTCCTTTCAATCTGGCACGACCAAAACGAAGACGACGGCTTTAATGCACTAATATTGCCACAAGCCGTGCATTGGCGGCAGGTAGCGGTATTGAGGCTTTTAGCGCGTTACCGTAAGCAATCCGGCCTAGACCCGTCTGAACATGTCCAAATCGAAGCTTTGGCCTGCTACCCGAAGATTACCGGCCTTATGCTGGAATTGTTCACTACAAAATTTGACCCGTTCGTAAGAATGTCTATGGATACGCGCCGCGAAAAGGCAGCTGCGATCGAGAGCAAAATGTTCGTACAAATGGATAAAGTGATATCGCTTGACCATGACAGAGCTTTGCGCCGCATGGCTTTGGTGTTGCATGCAGCCCTGCGGACAAACTTCTATATTACAGACGAGGACGGCAAAGCACATCCATTTATATCCCTGAAAATCGATAGTCAGGCTGTTGAAGACCTGCCAGCACCAAAACCTTTTCGTGAAATATTTGTTTGGTCGCCCCGGGTTGAGGGTGTGCACATCCGTTTTGGCCCTGTGGCCAGGGGTGGTTTGCGCTGGTCCGATAGGCGTGATGATTTTCGTACCGAAGTTCTGGGCCTTGTGAAGGCGCAACAGGTTAAAAATGCCGTGATTGTGCCTGTTGGCTCAAAAGGCGGATTTTTCCCGAAACAATTACCCGTAGATGGTAGTCGCGACGATGTATTCGCCGAAGGAATTGTGGCGTACACACAATTTGTTAGCGGGCTTCTCGATGTGACCGACACCTATAAAGGCAAAGATACAGTCCCGCCTATTGATGTGGTTTGCTGGGACGATCCCGACCCCTATCTGGTTGTGGCGGCGGATAAGGGTACAGCGACATTTTCGGATATCGCAAATGGTATTGCGGCTGATTATGGTTTTTGGCTTGATGATGCTTTCGCGTCTGGTGGTTCGGTTGGCTATGACCATAAGGCAATGGGCATTACGGCCAAAGGTGGCTGGGAGGCTGTGAAGCGGCATTTCCGCGAAATGGGTAAAGATATTCAGACACAAGAATTTGATGTTATCGGTATCGGTGATATGTCTGGTGATGTGTTCGGTAACGGCATGCTCTTGTCTCCAAAAATTCGCTTGCTTGCAGCTTTTGATCACCGGGATATTTTTATCGATCCAAACCCGGATACAGCTAAGACATTCAAGGAGCGGGAACGCTTGTTTAATTTGCCTCGCTCCAGTTGGCAGGACTATAATAAAAAGCTGATTTCCAAAGGGGGGGGTATTTTCCCGCGCTCTAGTAAATCTATCAAATTGACCGCAGAAATACAAAAACTTACAGGCCTGTCAGCAGATGCGGTTACGCCCAATGAGTTGATGAAAGCATTACTAAAGTCTCAATGCGAGCTCCTGTGGTTTGGCGGCATTGGTACCTATATCAAGGCTTCATCTGAAAGCCATGACCAAGCGAGTGATAAAGCAAATAATCTCATAAGAATTAATGGCTTGAATTTAAAAGCAAAAGTCATAGGTGAGGGTGCTAACCTTGGTGTTACCCAAGCGGGCCGTATCGAATTTGCCAAAAATGGTGGCCGGATAAATACGGATGCTATTGATAATTCCGCCGGTGTGGATTGCTCTGATAATGAAGTGAATATCAAAATATTATTGGCAGGTGCCATTGAAAGTGGAGAGCTCAAAGCCAGCGCTCGTGTTAAACTATTAGAGAAAATGACAGATGATGTTTCAACCTTAGTCCTGCGCCATAATTATGACCAGACTGGGGCTTTATCTTTGGCGCAAATGTATGCGCGTGAAGAGCATCACGCGTATAGCAGGTTTATGGAAACTCTGGAGGGAGAAGATAAGCTTGATAGGGATGTAGAAAGCTTACCGTCCGCAGTTGAAATGCACAATATTGGCGAAAAGGGCGGACAGTTATCTCGCCCGGAAATCGCAGTTCTGAATGCCTACGCCAAAATTGTTTTGTTTGATGATTTGGTTGATACAGACATAGCCGATGATCCATTTTTTGAACAAATGTTTAGGGATTATTTCCCCAAAGCCGTACAGGGGTTTGACAAGGCACTGAAAGGTCACCGTCTGCGGCGCGAAATTATTATCTCGCGGCTTTGCAATAAAATTGTTGATGTGGGCGGCCCGATATTTATGTCTCGCCTCAGTGAGCAGACCAATGGTAGTGCAGGTGAAATTGCCAAAGCTTTCACAATCGCTTATGAGGTTTTGCAAATTGAGGATATGCGTACTGCGATCAACGCGCTCGACAATAAAATTAGCGCTGAGGCCCAGTTGAGTTTGCAGGCGGAAATTTCCACAGTATTACAGCGGGTCATTGGTTGGCTGGTTAGACGCGGAGAAACGGGTTCCATTGCTATGCGTATAGCAAGGCGTACGGATGGCCTTTCCCATGTGGATGAAGGGTGGGTCAATGTGTTGTCAAGCTATGACAGCCGCCGTGTTGCCGCTCGGATCGGACGTTTTGTGCGCTCTGGTATTCCAGAAGACTTGGCGGCAGATGTGTCCTTGCTAAGGGCGCGTGCATCAGGATTTGATGTGGTTGAGCTTACCGAAAAAACGGGTTGGCCAATTCGCAAGGCTGCGGAATTGTTCTATGACATGGGTGGTCGTTTTAAAATTGACCGTCTGCGCACAATGTCCATGAAAACAACACCGAAAACCCATTGGGAGGGACTAGCACAGCAACGCATTGAAGAAGATTATTACGCCGCACAGGCGAATTTGGCTTTAGGTGCTGCCCGTCTACATATTGACAACGGCGGCACAGCCAAGGCTGGGACTAAAACCATGATTAATGCTTATATTGGAAGTAAACCCCACGCAGTACAGGCTTATGATGCTGCATATACAAAAATAAACACCTCCGGCGGCTGGAATTTAGCTAAATTTGCGATCATAAATGCACAACTCAGAGAATTACTATCAACTTAAGAGGTACTTTACATCGGGAATTATTTTGTTATTAAGACAAAGTTGTGACATAGACTGTGTTACTAAGGGGATTAGCATATGATTTCACCAACAAGTTCAGACCGTGGACAACCATTGGTATGCGGRCAATTTGAAACATTAATCGACGGGCTTGARTATGCGGCCCGTGGTAAYACYGGCTTTAATTTCTATACAGGAAAGGGTGARCTTAAAACCCGGCTAACTTACACGGAGCTTCGCGACCGTGCAGTTGAGGCAGCCAAACGCTTGGTTGCGATAACTGACCCAGGGGACCGCATTGGTATTTGTGCAGTGACTAGCCCCGAATTTATCATCCTTTTCTTTGCCTGCCAATATGCCGGTTTAATTCCAGCTCCTCTACCATTGCCCGTTACCCTTGGTGGTCGTGGCAGCTATGAGCGTCAGTTACAGCGTATGGCTGAAACTGGTGATTTCGCAGCACTTTTAACACCAGCCAGTATGGAAAATATCATCAGTTCTGCTTTGAACGATAACGATATTCCTGTCATTAGCTTTTGCGATGTTGATAAATTGCCATTGGGCGATAAACTTCGCCCTCATGGTGCGGACGGCCCTTGTTATATCCAATATTCATCAGGAAGTTCCAGTTCGCCAAAAGGCATTATCGGCACGCAAAAAACAGTTACCGCCAATTGCATTGGCATCTCCGGACCTGGAGGGCTTGAGGTCTTCGCAACAGACCGTTGTTCATCATGGTTGCCCATGTACCATGATATGGGTTTAATTGGGTTCATGATTGTACCTGTGATGTGTCAGATGTCAGTAGACTATCTTGATCCGCAGGACTTCACGCGCCGACCAATCACATGGTTGCAGTTAATTAGTGAGAACAAGGCTACCTTATCGTTCAGCCCGACTTTTGGTTATGAGCTTTGTGTCCGCCGTTGGCGTAATGACCGTGAACTGGATTTGTCCACTTGGCGTGGTGCTGGTATTGGCGGCGACATGGTGCAACCTGAACCTCTAAAAGCATTCGCAGACACTTTTAAGGACAGCAATTTTAAAATCAAATCTTTCACACCGAGTTATGGTTTAGCCGAGATAACATTGGCAGCAACGTTTTCTCCGAAAGACCAAGGCTTGTTGGAAGATACAATTGATATAGACCGTCTGGAGCGTACAGGCGACGCAGTCCCAGTATCCGACTTAACACCTGCTGAACATAAACGTACATTTGTTGCATGCGGTAGAATTTTGCCGGGCCATAAATTGGAAGTGCGCAGCTTTGAGGGCAAAGTTGAGGGTGAACGCAAAGTTGGCCGGATTTGCTTATATGGCCCGAGCGTCACACCCGGATACTTCCACAATGCCCTTGCGACCCAAGCAACGTTTACTGATGATGGCTGGTTGGATACAGGGGATCTGGGTTATTGGATTGGTGATCAAATTGTTGTCACAGGGCGGTWTAAAGATYTGATTTTGTGGCATGGCCGCAACATCTGGCCACAAGACATCGAATGGGCCGCGCAAGCTGCTGCGCCTAGTCGGTGCGGTCGTGCTTGCTCGTTCGCAGTCGGTGGTAGTGGCGACGAAAAAGAAATTATTTTACTGCTCGAATGTCGAACACGTGATGAAAGTATTCTTGCAGAAATCCATACGACCGTTAGCGCGGCTATTCGCCTTGAAATCGGTGCGCCTGTTACATTAATTCTTGTACCGCGCGGCTCTATGATTGTGACCTCTTCGGGTAAACTCAGCCGCGCCCGTGTCCGCGAAAAATACCTCAAAGACAAAATACTTAATCTGCAGGAGGATGTAACGCTTCGGGTGGTAGACGAACRCCGCGGTGCCTAAGCTTATTGCCCTGACGGGTGCAACCGGATTTGTAGGACGCGCCGTTATTCAAGAATTRCTAGCCCAAGGTTACCTTATCAAAGCCTTGGTACGCCCCGGGTCAGCGGGCAAAACCATTCAACATGATAATATCAATTGGATTGAAGGCACGCTCGACAACCCGATAAGCGAAATATCTCTATGTGCAGGCGCGGATACAGTTATTCATATGGCAGGGTTGGTGACTGCACGTACAAAGGCTGAATACTACAAAATAAACGCTGATGCGGTCGGCACTTTGGTGCAATCTGCAGCACGSGCAAAGGTTAAGCGGTTCGTSTATCTATCATCTCTGGCCGCRCAGCAGGCTGAACTATCCGATTATGCAGGCTCAAAACGAGCCGGTGAGGGGCAGTTGGCCCGCAGAYTGGGTGAAATGAAGGGCGTCGTMGTTCGYGCTCCKGCTGTGTTCGGCGCCGAAGATAAAGCCACAGCCCCTTTTTATGCTATGATCAAAAAAGGGTTTTTGCCAGCGCCCGGGGGGCGAAATTGGCGGGACCGTAAAATCGGACTGGTTCATGTGGATGATTTGGCGAAGTTTCTAACGCAGGCGTGTTTGGACGGCACGTGCGATGGTCGCACAGTGTCAGTTGCAACGCGTGCCAGTATCACKTGGCCAGAATTTGCTGCGGAGTGTGCCCAAGCGCTCGACACCAAAGTACGGGTGTTTCCCTTGCCGTTATCGGTGCTTTACCCAATCGCAGCGATAAATAGTGTAACAAAACGTGTTTTGGGYAAAGGGCATTTGACACTGGGCAAGCTCAAAGAATTTTTGTATGAAGACTGGAGTGTTGCCGCCGAAGATGAGACACAAACTCTGTTGCAATTGGCACTCAAACAAACAATACTGGATGATTAATCACACTTGTACCACAGCCAAATGTACCACAGCCAAAAAGAGCCTTACATGACGAAGCCTACACACGAACAGATTTTTGATAAAATTTGTGAACTGCTTGTTCCTTATAACCCGAAAAACCATGACATCACTCTGCAAAGTGGCATTGTCACTGATTTGGAAGTGGATTCCACAGCCGTATTCGATTTGATAATGGGGCTTGAAGATTTCTATGATATTTCCATTCCAATGGAAATGGTCAGYGATATTAAAACTGTYGGCGAATTGGTCAACTCRACACGACAACTGACCCAAGAGTAGCCGAAATGGATATTTTTGATAAATTCTCGACCCTGAAGTCGCGCACCGACCTTGTTACTAAACTCGGAACTGACCCGTTTGGCGTTAAATTTGACGATATAGAAAATGCCACACGTGGCCGTATTGGCAACCGCTCTATTGTTCTTGCGGGCACCAACAATTACCTTGGTTTGACCTTTGACGAAGACTGCATGGCAGCATCAATAAATGCTATCAAAGCCCACGGCACGGGCACKACGGGCTCMCGTATTGCCAATGGTTCGTACACGGAACATGTRGATTTGGAAGATGCYCTCGCCGAGCATACGGGCATGGCCAGTGCTATYGTGTTTTCGACTGGYTACCARACAAAYYTRGCSGCMATTKCCACTTTRGCAGGGCCWAARGATGTGYTSTTCATCGATGCAGACAGYCATGCTTGTATCATTGATGGSTGCCGYCTCAGTGCCGCACCAACCATMCGTTTTAGRCATAATTCKCCKGCSGATYTSGATAAACGCCTGACCCGYCRAGGCCCGATTGAAGACGGCATTGCGCTGGTWATYATYGAAGGTCTTTATTCKATGTTCGGYGACCGYGCACCTATCGCGGAATTCGTTGATGTTTGTCAGAAACACGGCGCATATCTGTATATCGACGAAGCGCATTCGTTTGGCGTATTTGGCCCWACRGGCTGTGGTTTGGCYGAAGAAGARGGSGTKTTGGATAAAGTCGATTTTATCTCCGGTACGTTCTCCAAAAGCTTGGCTTCTATCGGCGGGTTTTGTTTGTCTAAGCAYAAAGGCTTTGAGATTACCCGCAAAGCCATGCGCGCCTATATGTTYACCGCATCTCCAACYCCGTCCAATGTAGCGGCWGCGCGGGCGGCTCTGGACAAGATYGCAGAGAAACCTGAATTACGGGACADTTTGCGKGACCGSGGCCTRCAATTGCACAAAGGCCTGTCAGAACTTGGTTTCGATCTTTGCGGCCCGCCTAGCCCAATTATTGCCGTGCGCCGCCCCAATGAAATTGTGGCTGCTACAGAATGGAATTGGCTCTTAGAGCAGGGCGTCTACGTCAATCTAGCCGTWCCGCCYGGCACCCCCCAATCCAGCTCTTTGTTACGCATAAGCCTATCCGCCGCCCACACTAAAGAGGATATCAATATTATCCTGAAAGCCTTCAAAGATATGCTAGGCCAAAGCGAGRCATTGATGGCTAAGGTGCAGGCAGTGATGGCAACGGTTTAGTTCACAAGTAAACACCCACCCCAAAATTTGTCACACCCTTACGGATTGACTTATATTTTCTAGTTCCGGCCATGTCCTCTAATTAATGGGACGTCCGTGTGGTCTTGCCCAACACTGGARNTACCAGATTAGAGCGCTTAGTTKKRTTTCGTGATGGGCCAGATAAACCTCATAAGAGGCCACACGGCAGCGCCTTTTGTACATAGGGGGCCCGKAGATCAGTCGGGGATACAAGGACCTCACCCGGAGCTGGCCGACCATTTTGTGTTACCAAAATATCTACACCAACAGACGCCGTCTCCTCTCCAGCTAGTCAACGTGCACTTGCCTGTCCCAAAGAAGAGAACAATTTCAATATAAGCCTGTTCAAGGAACCATGGATAAGNTTTTTTAAAATTTGAGAAATTAACTGTGACATCCAAGCCCCTCACCTTGTTCCTCTCCCTAAAGGAGAGGAGACGTTGTCTTAAATATCGATATTACGACAAAGCTGGCCATCATATTACAGCCATCATCAAAGAAAACGTAGTTTTCTCACCTCTCCTTTGGGGAGAGGTCGGGCGAAGCCCGGGTGAGGGGTTTGGATGTTTAAGTTCGCAACACCACTTCCAAAGTTATTACAGACAACCNAGCCSAANAATTGCTACAAGCCATAAAAANGGGGCTGGGGNATGCTWTTACGCAGTATTACAAAACACGTAAACGACCAAAACTGGTTCGCCGTATTTTTAGATTTCTTCATCGTTGTTGTCGGCGTATTTGTTGGTTTGCAAGTGAGCAATTGGAGTAATGCACGACAACAAGAACRWAYGKYTAWWKWMKMYAWRSMAYGMAWWSAMMMWKWCCWKRTMKYSARYMWMKWYSWCCTYKMACAAAGAACTGCTTATTTCAGTCAAGTCAGAACCTATGCCCTTGGCGCGCTAGCAGCATTAGACCAGCCACAAGAAACCCTTGGTGTACAGTTTTTAATCGACACTTACCAAGCAAGCCAACACCTCAGACGTGAACTTGGGCGCGATACATATGACGAAATACTGTCAGCTGGCGCCAATAATACTATTTCTGACGTTACCATGCGCATACGCCTAGCTAATTTTTACCGCAGCATTCAAGCCCCTATAGGCACAACGAAAGATACGACACCTTACCGTGAGCGTGTCCGCACTTATATGCCCTACACCGTCCAAGCTAAAATCCGTAATGCTTGTAATGACATTGTAACAACTAGCCCAACTGGGGAACCAAAAATCGTACTGCCGAAAATTTGCGCGCCGGATTTATCTGCTGATGAAATAAGACACGCGGTTGAAAAAATCATCGCAATTGATATTCGCGATGACCTTGTGCGCCGCATTTCCGATCTAGACGGCAAGCTCATCGCCTTCAAGATAATTCATCGCCGAACCATATTGCTCGACGAATATATTAAGGACACCCAAAAATGATCCTCCGCTCCCTGACAAAACATGTAAATGACCAAAACTGGTTCGCTGTTGCCATAGATTTTTTCATCGTTGTGATGGGCGTATTTATTGGTTTGCAGGTCGCAAACTGGAGCGCAGGCCGTGCGAACCATAAAAATTATTTGCTGACTTTAGACCGGTTCCGCTTGGAGATAGCGGAAAACCTAGCCATCATAGATGAACAAGACCAAGCCATGAACGACGCTCTGGCCACGGGACGCTCAGGCCTTGATGCACTCTTGAGCTGCGTTGAAGGCCCTGAGGCAATCGAAACTGTCAATGCGGGTATCGCGCAGCTTCGCGGTACCCACGGCATTCAATTACGCGCCACTGCGCTGATGGAACTAACTTCAAATTCTATTCTATTGTCTGAGCAATCGGACAGTGAACGCAAGCGTTTCGCTAATTTAAGATACTTCCTCGAATTAGCACAGGATATTACGATTCGTTTCGAGCCAGGCCCTTTGGATACATCTTTAGGCACATCTATTTTAAGGATTGAACCCGCAGAATCTCTTAAAAATTCGTATTTTGGTATTGATTACAAAATCCCCAGATACCCGCTTGTATTGAATGCGAATATGAAAAAGGCGTGTACAAATATAGAACTACAAAGGTGGTTCCATAACTGGGAAGTATGGCAGAGTAATGTTGTTATCTTCAATATTAAACTGCGTCACGAGTATCAGGAAACGCATACATTGTTGCAGGAGCGTAAAAAATGATCCTTCGCAGCCTCACTAAACACATAAATGATCAAAACTGGTTTGCTGTTGCCATAGATTTCTTCATCGTAGTTGGCGGTGTGTTTATTGGTTTGCAAGTGTCCAATTGGAGCAACGCCCAGCAAGACAGGCGCGACGAAACCGCCATTCTTCATGCTCTACATACGGAAATAACAGAGACCGAGCAGCTCGCATCAAATATCGTCGGTAAGCGGACTTATTATGCGAACATCCTTGCCGAAACGACAAATATTTTATTCGGTTTGGCGCCGATGCGCGAGCTTACTCAGGCGGAATGCACTTCACTTGTTTATTCAAACGTATTATATTTTGGCCGCACTAATTTACCATCTCTTGAGCGGCTACAAGCAACAGGGCGTCTGGATATAGTACGCGACACTGCGCTTAATAGTGCTTTGGCAAAATTACTGCAGAGACAAGAAGCTCTTGATTTTACGGCGAGTTTGGGCGCCTATGCACATGACATTGGCCATCTTTACCCTGAAATAATCGAAACTTCTTCAATACTCGAACACAGTGACACGCGCGAAGACCTTGAACGTGAGATAACGGCTACCTGCAACGCCAAGTCCATTAAGCAAAACAAAGGCTTGATGGCCGATATAGCCGTAAATGCTGACACATATGATGCCTTTATGCGCGAYGGRTTACGCCCGTGGCTCGCYCAAATYCAAGAKGTYCACCGCCAATTAGACYTGACGCTYRRYATTSAACAYAATGAAGGAAAATAGGGCCCTACTCTGTTTCCCGTCTTGTCAACTTCGCAAACACATAGCCCGCTATGCCGCCAGCTAATGCCTGGAATACAAGGCCCAGTGTGCTTCGTGCGCCGGCTATAATCGGTACGCCGAAAAACACGGCTTGCATGAGGTAAAGCATGACGACGAAACTGGTCATGCCCGCCACCACGTAAATCAATGGCCGTTTGGTTTTGGCGAAATGGTGAACCAACCCTGCGACTAAAAATGCTATCAACAACCCGATAGAAATGAAAATGCCGTAAACCAACCCCAGATGACCGAGGTCATAGAGGGTCATGTCCAGACGATCTCCCCACCCGACTTGCGCRCCAGAGCTTTCAAGTGCGGCGATGACAAATTGGGTMGAGAAYAAGCTCGCGACCAGCGTGGCAATGATCACGCTTAAGATAAAGACYAAAACTATTTTTCCAAATCTGCGCATGCTGGCTCTCTTTCGTTTTCGGCTTTCGTTTTCGGCTTTCGTTTTCGGCTTTCGTTTTTGGCTTTTATTATCCGGCCTTTTGTTTGGGCTCAATATGCGTTACCTTTTGTGCTTAGGTCAAGCAAGCTTCGAGGGAGAAACAATAATGAATATTCGCGCAACAAGATTAGCACTTACATCGACACTGTTTATGGGAACACTGCTGATGTCTTCGTGTTCCCCGCAAGCAGACACACAAAATGCAGGCCCACAAAGTACGCCCACACCCGATGCGACAACCAGTTCAACTGTGGTAAATATCGAAACGATTGCGGATAACCTGCGTGCGCCGTGGCGGGTCACGGTTCTACCGGACAATGGCTATTTGGTCACAGAACGCGATGGGTATTTACAACATATTGGAAACGACGGCGCGCGCACAGAAATCACCGGCCTGCCGGACGATATATATGTAGAGGGGCAAGCGGGTCTATTTGACATTATCCTGTCCCCCGATTTTACCGAAAGTCAAACCGTCTATCTGTCCTATGCCCAAGGGACGAGCGATGCCAACGGAACGGCCGTTCTACGGGCGCGTCTCGTTGGGACGGAACTTGTGGACGGGAAAATCATATTTCGGGCCACACCGAGCAAAGACACGAATGCGCATTTTGGTGCGCGCATGGTTTTCTTGCCAGACGGTACTTTGGTCATGAGTTTGGGAGAAGGTTTTGCTTACCGCGAGGCGGCACAAGACAAAGCCTCACATTTGGGTAAAATCGTGCGCATTAACGCGGACGGATCTATTCCTGCAGACAACCCTTTTGTCGGTGTAGATGGTGTGCGTCCCGAGATTTACAGTCTCGGTCACCGCAACCCACAAGGCCTGCATTTTGATAGTGTGAGTGGTACATTATGGGCCCATGAACACGGGCCAAAAGGCGGTGATGAACTTAACATTATAAGTGGCGGCAAGAATTATGGCTGGCCCATTGCCACCACGGGCATCGATTATAACGGCGCAATGATCACGCCGTTCAAAAGTTACGCAGGCATGGAAAACTTTGTCAAAGATTGGGTGCCGTCCATCGCTCCGTCTGGCCTGACTATATACCGCGGCACATTATTTCTCGGTTGGGACGGCGATGCATTGGTCGGCGGTTTGAAGTCCCGTGATTTGCGCAGGGTCGATCTTGAGGACGGCAAATTTGTCCGCGAATACATTTTACTCGAAGGTTTAAGCGCCCGCATTCGCGATGTCCGCACCGCACCGGACGGCAGTATTCTTGTTCTGACCGACGACGCGACGAATGGTAAACTTCTCCGTATAACGCCGAAATAACCCACAATAAAAAACCCGATCACAAGATCGGGTTTTTTTATTTAATAATTTTTATATGATGCTTTATGCATCTGCTTCCGTTGCTGTTTCTTGGACCGCAGCTTCGGCTATTTCTGCCGGCAAGCTTTCGTCTTCGGTCTCTATACCAGCTGCACGGTTTGCCAGAAGTTTCTCATCGCGAGCATTGGCCAGGTTTTGATACTTGCGCAGAGTTGCGCCAGTACCAGCCGGGATCAAACGACCCACGATAACGTTTTCTTTCAAACCTTCGAGCATGTCTTCCTTACCTTGTACGGACGCTTCGGTCAGCACGCGGGTTGTTTCTTGGAAGGACGCCGCAGAGATGAACGACTTAGTTTGCAATGACGCTTTGGTGATACCAAGCAAGAACGGTTTCGCTGTCGCAGGTGTCTTATCTTTATCGCGTTCCAGAAGTGCCGCATTAACATCGGCAAAATCTGTCCGGTCGATCTGCTCACCCATAAGCAAGCTAGTATCGCCCACATCCGTGACTTCGACTTTTTGCAACATTTGACGCACAATCACTTCGATGTGTTTGTCATTGATCGGCACGCCTTGCAGACGATAAACGGCCTGAACTTCGTCGACCATGTATTCAGCCAAAGCTTCAACACCGAGGATTTCCAAAATATCATGGGGTGCAGGGTTACCATCAATGAGATAATCACCTTTAGCCACACGGTCGCCGTCGCGCACAGACATGTGCTTGCCTTTGGCGATTAGGAATGTAGACGGTTCGGCGTTCTCGTCGTCCGGTGTAATTTGAATACGGCGTTTGTTTTTATACTCACGGACAAATTCAATTTTACCATCCATATCGGCAATAACCGCATCATCTTTCGGCTTACGCGCTTCAAACAGTTCCGCCACACGCGGTAGACCACCAGTAATATCGCGCTGGGTCGCACCGCCTTTGGCAATACGTGCCAAGCTGTCACCTGCATGAACTTTGTCGCCGTCGTTGACAGACAACATAGACCCAACGGACAGCATATAAGATGCAATATTACCGTTTGGCGTTTTCATTGGTTCGCCGTCTTTATCCAAAATGACCGCAACCGGCTGAAGATCGCCGCCTTTGGCAGATGAACGCCAGTCGACGATAACTTTGGAGGTGATACCGGTTTCTTCGTCGGTTTCCTCGCGCACAGACACACCGTCGATCAGATCGAGCAATTGCACGACACCGCCAACTTCGGTCAGGATAGGCTCTGAGTATGGATCCCATTCATTGATCTTGTCGCCGCGAGCAATTTTTGCACCGTCGTCAACCCAAACCTTGCTACCATAGCTAACTTTATGAACTTCAAGCTCTTTGCCTTCTTTAGAATGTACGGCAACCTGCATGTTACGGCCCATGACCATAAGCACGCCTGCGCTATCCTTGACGACATTACCGTTGATATAGACAACTTTACCTTCATTGGCACTTTCGACCACAGATTTATCAGAAACCGAAGCCGTACCGCCAATATGGAAGGTTCGCATGGTTAGCTGGGTACCCGGCTCACCAATTGACTGCGCCGCAATAACGCCGACCGCTTCGCCCATATTAACACGGGTACCACGGGCCAAATCACGACCATAACAAGCTGAACAAATGCCCGTAACAGTTTCGCAGGTCAAAGCCGAACGCACACGTGCGTCCCCAAGACCGGAATTGTCAATCACTAACGCTTTGTCTTCGTCGATATAAGTATTGGCAGGGAAGATGACATCACCACTAGCCGGGTCGCGAATGTCTTCGGCGCACGTACGCCCAAGCATACGCTCACCCAAAGAGACAACCACTTCACCAGCATCGACAACTGGTATCAGCTTGATACCTTCCGTCGTGCCGCAATCAAGTTCGGTCACAATACAATCTTGAGCCACGTCAACGAGGCGACGGGTCAGATAACCGGAGTTCGCAGTTTTCAGCGCCGTATCAGCAAGACCTTTACGAGCCCCATGGGTGGAGTTGAAGTATTCAAGAACCGAGAGGCCTTCTTTAAAGTTGGAGATAATCGGCGTTTCGATAATTTCGCCGGACGGCTTGGCCATAAGACCACGCATACCCGCAAGCTGTTTCATTTGGTTTTTCGAACCACGCGCACCACTGTCGGCCATCATAAAGACGGAGTTGATGATTTTGCGGGGTTTAGCCGTTTCAGCCATCATGGCGTCCGCAACTTTGTCGGTACATTTAGACCAGGCATCGACAACTTTGTTGTATTTCTCGCCTTTGGTAATCAAACCATCTGCATATTGCTGTTCAAAATCCGTAACCAGCGCTTTGGTCTCGCCGACCAAAATAGCTTTTTCTGCCGGGATAATCATATCGTCTTTACCGAAAGAAATACCGGCATTACACGCTTCGCGGAACCCGATACCCATGACTTTGTCACAGAAGATCACTGTGGCCTTCTGACCAGCATGGCGGTAAACCAAATCGATCAATGAACCGATCGCTTTTTTGGTCATTAAGACGTTAAGTTCGCTGAACGGAATTTTTGCGTGCACAGGCAGGTATTCTGCAATCATCAAACGACCAGCCGTA
The DNA here is from genome assembly GCA_002732905.1 of Robiginitomaculum sp. GTDB lineage: Bacteria > Pseudomonadota > Alphaproteobacteria > Caulobacterales > Maricaulaceae > Robiginitomaculum_A. The sequence continues at coordinate 30,654 of NVTC01000012.1, read as the reverse complement.
GTCTCGGCCAGTTCCTCGGTTACATTGCCGTCCTCATCCATGACCTTAAAGCGGCCTTTGATTTTAGAATGCAGTGTGATCTGTTTGTCATCAAGGGCGGCTTCGATTTCTTGCATATTTACAAATGCACGACCTTCGCCTTTTTCGCCGTCGACCATGATCGACATGTAATACAGACCGAGAACAATATCCTGAGACGGTACAATAATCGGCTTACCATTGGCAGGCGACAAGATGTTGTTGGTAGACATCATAAGCACGCGGCATTCCAATTGGCTCTCAATAGAAAGCGGCACGTGAACCGCCATTTGGTCACCGTCAAAGTCGGCGTTAAATGCTGTACAAACCAGCGGATGCAAGCGGATAGCTTTGCCTTCGGTCAGGACAGGTTCAAATGCTTGAATGCCAAGCCTGTGCAAAGTTGGCGCACGGTTGAGCATGATCGGATGTTCGCGGATAACTTCGTCCAAGATATCCCAAACTTCAGGGCGTTGCTTTTCAACGATTTTCTTGGATTGTTTCACGGTGCCGGAAAGACCTTTGGCATCAAGACGCGCATAGATAAACGGCTTGAACAGCTCCAGAGCCATTTTCTTGGGCAGGCCACATTGATGCAACATCAATTCTGGGCCAACCACGATAACGGAACGACCAGAATAATCGACCCGTTTACCGAGCAAGTTTTGGCGGAAACGGCCCTGCTTACCTTTAAGCATGTCGGACATGGATTTAAGCGGACGTTTGTTGGCGCCAGTAATCACACGACCACGACGACCATTGTCGATCAACGCATCAACAGATTCTTGCAACATACGTTTTTCGTTGCGGATAATAATGTCAGGCGCACGCAGCTCGATCAAGCGCTTCAAGCGGTTATTACGGTTGATAACCCGGCGGTATAGATCGTTCAGATCAGAGGTCGCAAACCGGCCACCATCTAGAGGCACAAGCGGGCGTAGCTCTGGCGGAATAACAGGAACAATGGTCAGAACCATCCATTCAGGACGGTTACCAGAGCCGATGAACGCTTCTAGAAGTTTCAAACGTTTACGGTATTTTTTGAGCTTAAGCTGTGATCCGGTTTCGGTAATATCAAAGCGTGTGCGTTCAACTTCGGCCTCGAGGTCAAGACCCATAAGCATTTCGCGCACGGCTTCAGCACCAATAGATGCCGTAAAGCTATCTTCGCCGAACTCTGATTGCGCGTCGAGAAATTCTTCTTCGCTTAGCAATTGACGCTCGGTTAAATTTGTCAAGCCAGGCTCTGTAACGACGAAACTTTCGAAGTACAAAATCCGCTCAACTTCTTTGAGGGTAATGTCGAGCAAAGTAGAAATACGCGACGGCAGGGATTTCAAGAACCAGATATGCGCAACAGGTGCAGCCAGTTCAATATGGCCCATACGTTCGCGGCGCACACGGGTTACGGTAACTTCAACGCCGCATTTCTCGCAGACAACGCCTTTATACTTCATGCGTTTGTATTTACCGCAAAGACATTCGTAATCTTTGGTCGGGCCAAAGATACGGGCACAGAACAGGCCGTCTTTTTCCGGCTTGAAAGTCCGGTAGTTTATGGTTTCCGGCTTGCGGATTTCACCAAATGACCAAGATAAAATCTTCTCTGGCGATGCCAAAGAAATTCTAATTCTGTCAAAGCTCGGGCCTTCTTGGGCCGGATTGAAAATGTTCATGACCTCTTGGTTCATGATCGTCTCCTTTATGCGGGCAAATGCCCTTTTAAATATTAGTCGCCAAATTATCCGTTAGTGAGTTCAATGTTCAGACCAAGAGAGCGGATCTCTTTGATCAATACGTTGAAGCTTTCCGGGATACCGGCTTCAAATGCGTCGTCGCCGCGCACAATACTTTCGTAAACTTTTGTCCGGCCAGCAACGTCATCGGATTTAACCGTCAACATTTCTTGCAAGGTGTAAGCGGCACCGTAGGCTTCGAGCGCCCACACTTCCATCTCACCAAAGCGCTGTCCACCGAACTGCGCTTTACCACCAAGCGGCTGCTGGGTAACAAGCGAGTACGGCCCAATAGAACGGGCATGGATTTTGTCGTCAACTAAATGGTGCAGCTTCAAAAGGTATTTGTAACCAACGGTAACTGGACGCGTGAACTGTTCACCCGTACGGCCATCGCGCAAATATTCCTGACCGGAACTGGTCAGACCAACACGCTCTAGAATTTCAACAATATCTTCTTCGTGAGCACCGTCAAATACTGGTGTCGCAAACGGCACACCTTTGACAAGATTACCAGCTAGCTCTTCCAGCTCGTAATTTTTCTTCGGCAGCTCGGCATCTTTGCCGTAAGTGTTTTCCAGCTCTAATTTCAGCGGCGACATATCACCACTTTCTTTATAAGCCTGCAGCGCTTCATTGATCAGTTTACCGGCACCGGCACTGGCCCAACCCAAATGAGTTTCCAGAATTTGACCAACGTTCATCCGCGACGGCACGCCGAGCGGGTTCAGAACGATATCAACGGGTGTACCGTCCGCGAGATAAGGCATGTCTTCACGCGGGTTGATTTTAGAAATCACACCTTTGTTACCATGACGACCAGCCATTTTGTCGCCTGGTTGAAGCTTACGCTTCACCGCAACAAAAACTTTGACCATTTTCATAACGCCCGGAGGTAGTTCGTCGCCGCGCTGTAGCTTGTCAACTTTGTCTTCGAAACGTGCATCCAATTTAGCTTTGGAAGTATCGTACTGAATACGCAGAGCTTCCAACTCGCCAATGGCTTGATCGTCGTCAACACCGATACGCCACCAATCAGAACGCGGAATTTCGTCCAAGTTCTCTTCGGTCACAGGGCCTTTTTTATAGCCGCGTGGGCCGGATACGGCACTTTTACCGAGCAAGGTTTTCTTAACGCTGGCATAAACATTACGCTCAAGGATAGATAATTCATCCGCACGGTCTTTACCGAGGAATTCAATTTCTTCGCGTTCGATTTGAAGCGCACGCTCATCTTTGTCGACGCCGTGGCGGTTAAACACACGCACTTCAACAACCGTACCAGAAGCACCCGGTGGTAGTTTAAGTGAAGTATCGCGAACATCAGAAGCTTTTTCGCCGAAAATAGCACGGAGCAATTTTTCTTCCGGTGTCATCGGGCTTTCGCCTTTTGGTGTCACTTTACCAACGAGAATATCGCCAGCGTGAACTTCGGCGCCAACAGATACAATACCCGCTTCGTCCAAGTTACGCAGAGTTTCTTCGCCGATATTTGGAATATCGCGTGTGATCTCTTCAGGCCCAAGCTTGGTATCGCGCGCCATGACGGAGAACTCTTCCAAGTGCAAGCTTGTGTAAACATCATCAATCACGATACGTTCGGAGATCAGAATACTATCTTCGTAGTTAAAGCCGTTCCAAGGCATAAAGGCCACAAGAACGTTTTTACCAAGCGCCAATTCACCGAGATCCGTAGACGGGCCGTCAGCAATGGTATCGCCCGCTTTAATCACATCACCAACTTTGACCAGTGGTGTCTGGTTAATACAAGTGCTTTGGTTCGAGCGCTGGAATTTTAGCAAGTTATAAATGTCCACGCCGGACTTGGTCAGGTCTTTTTCTTTTGTCGCGCGGATTACGATACGTTTCGCATCGACTTGCTCGACAATACCTGTGCGTTTGGCGTTGACAATCGCGCCACTATCAGCCGCCACAACGGCTTCCATGCCAGTACCAACCAAAGGCGCTTCGGCCTTGAGGAGCGGCACAGCTTGGCGCATCATGTTTGATCCCATCAAAGCACGGTTCGCATCATCGTTTTCCAAGAACGGAATGAGCGAAGCCGCAACGGAGACTAGCTGTTTCGGAGACACGTCAACCATGTCAACTTCGTCGCGTTCAATCAGGGTCACATCGCCGTTCACACGACACGTAATCATATCGCCGACAAGTATGTTTTTGTCGTTTACTTCTGCATTGGCCTGCGCAATTTTATAGCGCGCTTCTTGCATGGCAGATAGATAAACTACGTCGTTGGTGACTTTACCTTTGATGATTTTACGGTACGGRCTTTCGATAAARCCGTATTTGTTAATCCGGGCATGGGTCGCCAATGAGTTAATCAGACCAATATTTGGTCCCTCTGGCGTCTCAATAGGACAAATACGACCATAATGGGTCGGATGCACATCACGCACTTCAAAGCCGGCACGCTCGCGGGTCAGGCCACCGGGCCCAAGCGCAGATAAACGACGTTTGTGGGTAATCTCAGACAGCGGATTGGTTTGGTCCATAAACTGTGACAGCTGGGATGAACCAAAGAATTCGCGCACAACGGCTGCAGCCGGTTTAGCGTTGATCAGATCGTGCGGCATAACGGTTTCGATATCAACCGAAGTCATGCGTTCTTTAATGGCGCGTTCCATACGCAACAGGCCAATACGGTATTGGTTTTGCATCAGCTCACCAACGGAACGCACCCGGCGATTGCCAAGGTTGTCAATATCGTCAGTTTGGCCAATGCCGTCTTTTAGTTTTACCAAAGTATCGACAACCGCGAGGATGTCTTCTTTGCGCAGCACACGCTGGCTATCTGGACATTCCATGTCCATGCGTAAATTCATTTTCACACGACCAACAACGGAAAGATCGTAACGATCAGATTCGAAGAACAAGCTTTGGAACAAAGCGTCTGCGGTCTCCGGTGTTGGCGGCTCGCCCGGACGCATAACACGGTAGATATCTACCAATGCACCGTCTTGGTCTTCGTTTTTATCAGCAGCCAATGTGTTGCGGATAAACGGCCCAATGTTGACATGGTCAATGTTCAGAACCGAGATATCTGTGATACCAGCCTCAACCATAGCTTCGATAGCTTCGATGTTAAGCTCATCACCACCTTCTGCGTAAATCTCGCCGGTGCCCGCATTAACAATATCAGCAGCCGCATAGCGTTCTGCCAATTCTTCGTCGGTTACCAACAAGTTTTTCAAACCGCCTTCAGCCAATTTCTTGGCACCACGTGCTGTTAATTTACGGCCCAGAGGCGTAACAACATCACCGGTTTTCGCATCAACAAGATCGTGGATCAGCTTGGAACCACGGTACATGCTAGGGTTAAACGGCAGTGACCAACCTTTTTTAGCTTTATTGCGTTTGTAATCGATAGTGTCGTAATATTCTTCGAGGATTTCCTCTTTGCTCATACCCAGCGCATACAGAACCGTCGTCGCAGGCAGTTTACGCTTGCGGTCAATACGGACATGCAAAATGTCCTTGGCATCAAACTCGAAGTCCATCCACGAACCACGGTAAGGAATGATACGCGCAGAATGCAGTACTTTGCCGGACGAATGGGATTTACCGTTGTCGTGGTCAAAGAACACACCTGGCGATCTGTGCATTTGCGAGACGATAACACGCTCGGTACCGTTGACAATAAAAGTACCCTTTTCAGTCATGAGGGGCATGTCGCCCATATAGACTTCTTGCTCTTTGATGTCTTTTACGGATTTGGCGCCTGTAGCGTCGTCCATATCAAATACAACAAGGCGCATTTTGACCTTCAGCGGAGCCGCATAGGTAATGTCGCGCTGTTGACATTCTTCTTCGTCGAATTTTGGCGGATCAAACTGGAAGGATACATATTCCAAAATAGCCCGTTCAGAAAAATCCCGAACAGGGAATACGGAACGGAATACACCGTTTAAGCCATCGTCCCCGCGTTCATCGAGGGGAATATCCATTTGCAAGAACTGATGGTAAGAGCTTTTTTGCACTTCGATCAGGTTTGGCATCCGGATAACTTCCGGAATTTTGCCAAAGCTTTTGCGAATACGTTTTTTGCCAGTAAATGTGAGCGACATCAAAGACACCTTTTTTAATGCGAAACGTCAAAACGACATTTCTAAATTCTTTCGGCCAAAATTTCAGCCTAAATTCTTTCGGCCAAAACTTCAGCCTAAATTCTTTCGGGATGTTTAGCTGCCCCGCACAGCACACCTATACTTGGTGTAAAGTGGTGTTCGGCGCGCATATATATGCGCGCCGAACGGGATAGATTACTTAACTTCGACGGTCGCGCCAGCTGCTTCCAGCTTAGCTTTAACGTCTGCAGCTTCGTCCTTAGACACGCCTTCTTTGACGGCTTTAGGAGCAGCTTCAACCAAGTCTTTTGCGTCTTTCAGGCCAAGACCTGTAATCGAGCGGACTTCTTTAATTACGTTGATTTTCTTTTCACCGAATGATGTCATGATAACATCAAATTCAGTTTTCTCTTCAGCAGCGTCGCCGCCTTCAGCAGCAGGGCCAGCAACTGCAACAGCAGCAGCGGCTTTGATGCCGTTTTCTTCGAGAATATCGTTTAGTTCTTTTGCTTCCATGATGGTTAAAGCCATCAAATCTTTTGCAAGTTTAGCTACATCAGCCATTTTAGTTTCCTTTTAAGTTTCAGTTCGAGTTGTTACGAATACTGACTATTGTTAAATCCTTAAGCGGCGGCACGTTCTTCAATGACCGAAATTGCGCCAGCAAGCGCGCTCCCAGGTGCATTAAGACGTGAACCGATTTCAGAAGCTTGACCCAGCAGCCGTGAAGCGACCATGCCAATAAGTTCTTCGCGCGAAGGCATAGTTGACAATGCAACAACACCAGCGACATCAATGATGTCTTCGCCCGCGATACCACCAAGAACATTGAAACATTCATTGTCTTTGGCAAATTTCACGGTCACTTTAGCCGCACTGATCATATCCTCGGAGTAAGCAATAGCGACCGGACCTTTAAATAGGTCGGCCATGCCCTCTCCGGGTGTACCTTTCAATGCGATTTTAGCAAGACGGTTTTTAACAACTCTGATCGTTGCGCTTTCCTCACGGAGTTTAGCGCGCAAATCAGTCAGTTCCGCAACTGTCATGCCTGTGTATTCAGCCATAACGACGGATCCAGAATCAGCAAAAATGCCTTCCAGCACTTTAACCTGTTCTTCTTTTTCTTTACGATCCATTGCGGTCTCCCTGTAAATGGCAAACCCCCCATGGGCTCACCTTTCAAGTGTACCGTTCCCGCCCCAAATAAGTATGGGGTGAAACCGATACGGTTGTCTGTCCCAGGGCTCGAACTTACCGACCTCATRTATAYKTGAGGTCAAATCTAGTTTTTTGCTCTGTCTCACACCGGCAAAATTAAGCTAACCATTATTACTTGTGGTCAGCACCCGCGATCTCGGACAATGTAATGGCCACCAGAAGGCAACCACTACGAACATCGGCGGGGAAAACCCCGCCAAATCTCATCAGGCGCAAAGCGCCCTTTAATTCTTTATGACGCTGCCGCTTCCGACACGTCTATTTTAACACCCGGGCCCATAGTTGAGCTAAGCGTTACACGTTGCATATAAGTGCCTTTGGCACCTGTTGGCTTGGCTTTCATGATAGCACCCAAAAACGCGCTGACATTTGCCGCCAGAGCAGCTTCAGTGAAGCTAGCTTTACCAATGCCTGCATGGATGATACCGGATTTTTCAACCCGAAATTCAACCGCGCCGCCCTTGGAATCAGCGATAGCTTTAGCCACGTCCATAGTCACAGTACCAACCTTAGGGTTTGGCATCATGCCTTTGGGGCCAAGAATTTGTCCCAAACGACCAACGAGCGGCATCATGTCCGGCGTAGCGATGACTTTATCAAAATCCATCTGGCCGTCTTGAATCATTTTCATCAAGTCTTCTGCACCAACAATATCAGCACCGGCTTTTTTCGCTTCTTCAGCTTTCGCGTCTTTAGCAAAGACGGCAACCCGCAAAGAGCGGCCTGTACCACTTGGCAATTTACACACGCCGCGAACCATTTGGTCAGCGTGGCGCGGGTCAACACCCAAATTGATAGCAACTTCAATTGTTTCATCGAACTTAGCGGTCGCATTACCTTTGACCAACTCTACTGCGTCTTTGACTGCGTAACCTTTGTTACGATCAACTTTTGCCAAAGCAGCTTTAAATCTTTTTCCTGCAGCCATGATCTACTCCGTTACCTCAAAGCCCATTGAACGGGCGGAACCTGCGATAATTTTACCGCCTGCATCCAAATCGTTAGCCGTCAAATCAGGGAATTTCATTTCTGCGATTTCCTTACACTGCGCCATCGTCACAGTAGCAACAATATCGCGGCCCGGCTCGTTAGAACCGCTATCGCGCTGGGCGGCTTTTTTCAAATAATATGAAGCCGGTGGGGTTTTAGTTTCGAAAGTAAAAGACTTGTCCGCGAAAACCGTAATAACGGTCGGAATYGGGACRTTCTTTTCCAAATCGCCAGTTTTGGAATTAAATGCTTTCGCAAATTCCATAATGTTAACGCCGCGCTGACCCAATGCAGGCCCAAGCGGCGGTGCCGGGTTGGCTGCCCCGGCAGGTATAATCAATTTGATATACCCTTCAATCTTCTTCGCCATGTTTCACTCCAAATGTGCCCAAAAGACACKMAATGCAAGAAGCCCAGTGCCCCTTGCGGTGTGTTCCGTGGTCAGAAARRTGTATGGACTTACACACCCTCTCCCACAGAAATTTAATACCTAAGTCGTTTTTTCAACCTGAGTATATTCCAGTTCGACCGGGGTACCCCGACCAAAAATATTTATCAGCACTTTTAAGCGCGAATTCTCTTCGTCGATTTCCTCGACACTGCCCTCGAACGATGCAAATGAACCGTCCGTAACTTTGACCTTTTCGCCGATTTCGAAAATAACCGTTGGACGCGGCGCATCCTCACTCTCGGCTATTTGACCAACRATCCGCTGCACTTCAGCTTCGGACACAGGCATAGGCTTGTTCAGTGAACCCAAAAATCCGGAGACTTTCGGTGTATTTTTAACCAAGTGATAAGCCTCRTCRGTTAAAACCATTTTCACCAGCACATAGCCGGGGAAATATTTACGTTCGCTCTCGACCTTGCGACCACGGCGTATTTCTACRACRTGTTCGGTCGGCACYAGGATTTCTTCGAACAAATCGGACAAGCCTTTTTGCTCGGCCTCTGCGAAGAGGCTCTCCTGTACGCGCTTCTCAAAGTTTGAGTGCGCCTGAACGATATACCACTTAGCTTCCACCGACTAACCTCCGGTTCCTAAATTCAACAAAAATTGTGTGCCGTTCGCGGCAAACCAGTCAACAAAGAAGAAGAAAATACCGAAAATCACCATCATGATCAGMACCATAATAGACGTGGTCAAAGTCTCACGCGGCGTCGGCCAGACAACCTTGCGCGCTTCTTGTTGCACTTGACCTAAATATTTYGCCGGTCCGATTTTCTGTTTCGTTTTTTCAGCCATCTTATTCTTTCTACTGCTTTACTTCTCTATCTTACCCCTAAAGGCCCCACCTAATGGTGGCAGAGGTGGAGAGACTCGAACTCCCGACCCTCGGTTTTGGAGACCGATGCTCTACCAACTGAGCTACACCTCTATTATCATGTCTTCTACCTACTCAATAATTTTACCAACGACGCCGGCGCCTACTGTACGGCCACCTTCACGGATAGCAAAGCGCAAGGATTCTTCCATAGCAATCGGTACGATAAGTTCGACGTTAATAGCAACATTGTCGCCAGGCATAACCATCTCTGTACCTTTGTCCAAAGTCACAACACCGGTCACATCAGTTGTACGGAAGTAGAACTGCGGACGATAGTTGTTAAAGAACGGCGTATGACGGCCACCCTCTTCTTTGGTCAGGATATAAGCYTCACCAACGAATTTCTTGTGCGGGTTCACTGAACCMGGYKYACAAAGAACYTGGCCGCGCTCAACYTGTTCGCGGTCAATACCSCGRATAAGMACMCCRACATTGTCRCCRGCCTCRCCGCGGTCAAGCAGCTTGCGGAACATYTCAACACCGGTACATGTGGTTKTYTGYGTRTCTTTRAYACCRACGATTTCAAYASYGTCGCCAACATTGATWACACCGCGYTCAACCCGGCCSGTAACAACRGTACCGCGYCCAGAGATAGAGAACACATCTTCGATWGGCARMARAAACGGCTTRTCAATRTCGCGYTCAGGCTGCGGGATATATTCGTCRACRGCAGCCATCAATTTACGRATGCTTTCTTCGCCGATTTCAGGATCGCGKCCTTCAAGMGCMGCAAGRGCTGAACCCATRAYRATMGGAATATCGTCGCCMGGRTAATCRTAAGAGCTNAAGNAGCTCRCGGATTTCCATTTCRACMARYTCMARMAGYTCGTCGTCGTCRACCTGATCAACCTTGTTCATATARATMACGAGGGCAGGCACGCCRACCTGGCGRGCWAGCAARATRTGCTCRCGKGTYTGMGGCATAGGGCCGTCCGCAGCAGAMACAACCAAGATACCGCCGTCCATTTGCGCCGCACCMGTRATCATGTTCTTSACATARTCAGCATGTCCCGGRCAATCCACRTGGGCRTAGTGACGRTTTTCTGTYTCGTACTCAACRTGKGCMGTAGAGATRGTGATACCGCGCGCTTTTTCYTCKGGCGCRCCGTCAATCTCGTCGTAAGCCTTGAAATCACCGAAATACTTTGTGATCGCAGCCGTCAAAGTGGTCTTACCGTGRTCAACGTGACCAATCGTACCAATATTCGCATGCGGCTTGGTGCGTTCAAATTTCTCTTTAGCCATTATACTCTCCGTTTACTTTACTTTTAATTTCTTGGGCCCATTTCCCCTCCTTGGGGATTTAGGCTGTTTTAATTTTATCTTCATATAGTGTCTTGATACTCGCTATCAAGACGGATGCTTACTTGGTACCTTCATTGGGCACCTTCATAGGTGGTTCAACTTGGAGCGGGTAGCGGGAATCGAACCCGCGTAGTCAGCTTGGAAGGCTGCTGTATTACCACTATACTATACCCGCTTGCTTTTAGCGCGTGGGATGGTGGAGAGGATTGGATTTGAACCAATGTACACTTGCGTGATCAGATTTACAGTCTGACGCCTTTAACCACTCGGCCACCTCTCCTTAAACCCACTAAAACGCACCGAATTCGGTTAAATACCCGGTGCGAAAAACTTATCTCCTTAATCGTCCTTTATTTTCTGTTTTTTCCAACAAAAAACACTCTGAAAATGGCTTGGCCATGCTATAGCCAACCACACAGAGTTGAAATTCACCAAAATGTAGGCGGGATATATAGAGATGTCGAAGCAAACACGCAATAGAAATCTTATGAATAAATCAGGAAAAAAGCAAAAAAAAACAGACGGTAATGTACGCGGTACAACCGCCCCATGGAATCCCGCAGATAGTGGCGATAATCGTCGTAAATCTGACCCTAAGCGCCCCCTCGGACGCTCAATGGGCAAATCTAGGGGCATAAAAACACATGGCGGGTCACCGAATCGACGTGATTTTGGCAGTGAAGCTGCAAAAGAAAACTGGATTTGGGGTCATCATGCGGTCAAAGCGGCGCTCGAAAACCCGCGCCGTACCCATCACAAGCTGCTTGTATCCAAAACTATGTATGAGCGGCTTGGTGACAGCATAAAAGGCTTTCCCAAGGAGTTTAAAGGCGAGCTTATTAAAGTCCATCCCAGCGAAATTGACGATTTGCTACCGGACGGCGCCGCACACCAAGGTGCAGCCCTCAAAAGCGCCCCCCTGCCTGACCATGATTTGGATGCTATCGCCTCACCGGCCAAAGGCTTGATCATCGTGCTTGACCAAATCACCGACCCGCACAATGTTGGCGCTATATTTAGGCTAGCCGCCGCATTTGATGCCAAGGCCGTTGTCCTACAAACCCGTGGCGCACCACCCCTCGCTGGAGCCGTGACCAAGGTTGCGGTCGGCACAGTAGAAACCGTGCCCCATGTGCTGGTGACCAATATCGCCAACTCATTGCTGGAGCTACAAAAAATGGGTTGGCGCGTAACGGGCCTAGCGGGCGAAGCGAACATCACCTTACAACAAGCTTTCCAGCGCGCTGAAGCCGAGGTTATCGTCATGGGCGCAGAAGGTCCGGGTCTGCGCAAACGTGTGCGTGATTGTTGCGACCAACTGGCCAAGATACCTATGCCCGGCGAAGCGGAAAGCCTAAACGTATCAACCGCCGCAGGCATTGCCCTTTATGAGGCGACCAGAAACATTGGTAGGGATATGCGTTAGACAAACAAAAACCGCCCCGGGGTTTCTCTCGGGGCGGTTTTTAGTATTATAAATTTATCAACTTAACTTAACCAAGCGGGTCGGCCCCGTATTGATTTTCGCCCGCAGTGCCGCTTAGGCAGTACCAGTAAATCACGATCAAGCCGATAATCGGGATCAAGCCAATTAAGATCATCCAACCGGATCTATCTGTATCGTGCAACCGTCTCACCGCAACCGAAAGGGACGGAATAATAATCGCCAGATAAAACAGAACAAAGAGTATGCCCAGCTTCTCGCTGGCAGCCATAAGGGCTGCAAAGACAATGTATCCAATGAGCACGCCTAATACCCAAAACCAGTATTCCGAGCGCGAAGCACGTCCACTAAAATTTGCATAATTCGAAATTCCGGACTTTACTGCATCCACTAATCCCATATTTTCCTCCCGTTATTGTTTATGATTGCACCAGTTTAGCTAAAAAACCCCATAAATACAAGGAAAACACACCTAGTTAAATGTATCGGAGATTGGATCCAGCGGATCGTCGCCAAATCTGTTTGGCCCAGTTGTGCCTTTGAAGAAATTGACAATTAGCCAGCCAAGGCTGACAAGCATGCCAATAATTGGTATCATGCCACCAAAAATAACGATTAGATATAACCAGCCTGTTCTATCAAAGTCATGTATGCGGCGCACAGCAAGAGCAATACCCGGAATAAAATTGACCAGAGCAAACAATATAATCGGCAAGCCTGATAAACTAAAGAAAGCGCCGTACATTGCCATCGGGTCGTTCTCCAACCCTCCTGACATAGCCACACTCACAACAGACCCCATTACAGGTATCGCCAAAATTATGCCTACAATAATTTGGTAAAGTACTATCCACCAGTATTCTGATCTTGTGGATCGCGTTTGAAAATCAACATAACGCCCGTAAAAAGATTTAATCGCTTCGATAAATCCCATTTCCGCCTCCCAATATTGTTTAAGATAGCGCTACTTTAGTGAGAAATTACTAAAATTCAAGGAAAACCATGGGTAAAACTTGGCTATGCTTACGTCTCAATTAAAGGTGTCAAACAAGTTGTCCCCAAGCGGGTCAGGCCCAAAACGGTTATCACCGTGGGTGCCGTCAATGCACATAAAGATCAGCACAACGAGACCACCCACATAAGGAATAAACACGAGCAGATACATCCAGCCGGATTTATCCTGGTCATGAAATCGGCGCACAATAACGGCAATGGTCGGGATAATATTGCCAATATAAAACAATGCGATCAAAATCATACCCAAGCCAAGGCCGACTTCACCATCGCTCGTGTCAATCCCGCCCATGCTAGACGCCAAAACGAGCATGAGAATGACGAGCGCTATATAAACCAATGTCTTAAACAGAAATACCCACCAGTATTCAGACCGGATGGCACGGTTTTCAAAATCAAAATAGCCGCTGTAAAAAGCGCCAATAGCTTCACCAAATCCCATGTGTATTCCTATTTCTACCGCTTGAACAATACTGGGAATATTGGTTTAGACAAGAAAATATCTGGGATAAAGAAATATTTGGGCTATTTACAAACCGTCCGAGCTTTGCCGAGCGCTGCTGTAATACCGCGCAGAGAGAACTCATAGGATATTTGTGTGCCGCGCGCCGAAACGGCATCAACCCGCATGGTCGAGCCTTTACGCATGGAGCGCACCAGTTTTTTCTCGTCGCTTCTGTTTTCGACGAAAGCTTCGCTCCCATCTGTATACATTGGAATGCGAGAACTGCCGATACGGGCAGAGGGCGGAATTTCTGCTTTTAGGGAAAACCCGGTCAGCAGGCTAGGCTGCTCCTTGGCCGCGCCCGACTTCCAATTGGCAACCATGAAATAGATATCGCCGTGCTTTACGCTAGAGGGCGTTTTAGATTTGGCTTTGCCCAAGGCATAACAAATCTTCTCGCCGCCTTGAGTTTTGGAATGTACCGCCCAATCGGTAAACACACCTTCTAATTTGGCGTTGGCATTGGCCGCGAACAGTGTCGTCGCTGCCAGAAGAAGAATAGTATTAGAAATTCGCATATTGAGCCCGTAAAATTTGTGATGCTTCATCAAAACGGTTTAGCATTAAAGCTCGGTTAAGAACAGTCACTTTCTCAGCTATTATACTTAACCATCTCTTACCCATTTCTTGCCCGTCTCTTACCCATTTCGGGCACGCAATGCCCGCCACTCTTCCAGCGCCGCCAAATCCGGCCCGCCGGGTTCCAGTGGTCGTTCTGGATAACCGCCCAAACACAATGTGCGGTCATAGAGTGTAAGCGCCGCCGCTAGGCTGACATTGATACAAAATTTGGTCGGAATTTTGACAATATAAGTACAAAGGTCTTGTATCTCTGGCGACAGGGAACCTTGCTCTGGCCCCAGCACATAGGCCGCCGCTAAAGGATGGCGAAAGCTCGGCATTTCAACGGACCGCTCGCACAACTCGACCCCAACCAATGTACAGCCTTGGGGCAAGCGCATGTCGTCCACATTGTCCCATTGGTAATGGGGCAGATGTTTCAAAGTACGCGACCTGTCGGTGGCATCAACTCTCAAGGCTTTGTGGTAGGCGTCTATGGTGTAGACAAAGCTCGCTCCAAAAGCATGGGCGGTGCGCATAACCGCACCCAAATTGGCCGCCTTGGAAATCCCCTGCACCCCGATACCAAAATAACCGCGCATGTTTAAATGGCTTCCTGCTTGAGAACTTTGGCACGATAGAGCGTATAAACGCCAATTGCGGCACTGATCACTGCAATCATGATGAAGGTCATGTGCATAGGGATAGACAACGCCCCAAAGCCGCCAACAAGTAATTGTGAAAATGTTGTAGCCGCATTCAAGAGCAAGGCTCCGGCTGCCAAAAGCCGCGCCCGGTGTGCAGGATCAGCCCGGCGTTGTGCCAATGCGTTAAGCGGAATGACGAATAGACTGGCGGAAAATGCCGCAAGAACCAAATCAAACATGAACCTTTTACTATGCGGCATGGCAAAGAAATCCCCTACCCCACCAAGCAGTTCCTTGCTGTCACCACTCGCGGCAACAAAACCCTCAAAGGCAATCCGGGAAGTGTCACTGCCAATGATGAATATATCGAAATTGCTAATGGCCACACCCATTATACCTATGGCGCTAATCATGACCGCCTCCCTACCCTTGGAGATCACCATGCAAGTCATCGCACCTGCCAATGCCCCCATTGTAAACAGTATCAGCACTACGATCAAAACGACATTTGAGTAATGCAAAACCTGTTTAATGTAGGCAGGCATTAAAATAAGCACGGCGGCACTAAGCCAGTAATACCACGCCGTACCCAACATGGGTTTAAACACGCGTGGATGTTTCATGGCAAAGGCTAGAGTATTAATTATTTCAGCAAATATATTTGGATTGAGCTTAATATCAGGACAGGGCGGCGGCGCAGGCGGCGCATTGCGAATAGCCAGCCAACCAACAAATGCCAACACAACCAAAATACCTGCTACCAAGTTTGGGCCGCCAGATTTCAAGATCAAAAACACGCCGCCGACCTGACCGACAAGAATGGAGACCGAAACAAACCCGCTCATCAAGGCATTACCGGACACAAGCTCTTTAGTTGTGAGCCACTGCGGTAAAACCGCATTTCTAGTCGGCGAGAAAAATGCGGATTGCGCACCCATTAATGCCAATGTCAGCAGCAAAAATGCGGGGAGTTCAAAATAAAATCCGATTGCAGCCATCAGCATTATTAATATTTCGGCCTGTTTGACCCGCAGTAAGACTAGGGCTTTATCATACTTATCCGACACCTGACCCGCCAAAGCTGAAAACAAAAAGAACGGGCCGGTAAATATGGCGCCAGCCACTGGCACGATCACTTCCGGCTTCATGCCCATAAAATTCAAGCCGCCCCAAGTCACCATTGTAATCAGAGCCATTTTGAAAAACTGGTCGTTAAATGCACCGGCAAGTTGGGCGAGAAACAATGGCAAAAATCGTCTGCTGGTCAATAATGTCGCGGCGTGTTTTACACTCATAATATTCCCCTTTAGCTCACTGCATTTGGCGTAAGCTTTATGTTTTAATTCTGTCCTGTTGCATGATGGCCCCGTCCGCCAAATCGGCGCGGGTATATTCCAGCGCACCCGGATTTTCATAATCCAGCAGTTCAAGAGAGCGTGTCTCAATCATAGTTTCCAGTCTATGCATAAACTCGTCCTTCCCCAACCCCGGCTCTATCGGCTCTAAGAATTCCACTGTGGCGGAGCCTTTATATTTTGTCCAGACGTTTTGGTTCCAGCGCTGCCCCAGATTGGTCGCCATAGGGACAACTGCGCAGCCAAAATCTTCGTATAAATGAAAAATACCTTTGCGGTAACGGCGCTGCTCACCCGGGGCGGACAAATGACCTTCTGGATATATCAAGAGCCTACGTCCCCCCTCGCCCACTTTCTCGGCCTCGGTTTGCAAGCGGTCACGAGCATCTGTGCCGCCGCAATTATCGATCACCACCGCCCCCGCTTTGCGCAAGATATGCTTGAGGGTCATGAATTTTTCAAGGTGGTCACCCGTGACAAAGGACAGATTAAAAAACTGCGAGAACACCACAAATCCGTCGCCGTAACTCTGGTGTTTAGGCGCAATAATATAAGGACCTTTTTCGGGTAAGTTCTCGTGGCCTTTTACCTCGACCTTGATACCAGCCACCACCCGCATCAACCAGACCATCGTGCTTGAATAAGCCCACAAGCCGAGCATAATTGGCTTGCGCCCCGGCAAGAGCGACAACAASACACAGGCCAGCGCAAAAAATACTGACAGGATATAGAACAATATATTGAATAAAAATGACCGCATGGTTTTGACCTATTCTYTAARTTTKATCTGTGGAAATTTTATCTGGAAGTTTTATCTGTGGCGCAAAACCGCCCACACGGCTTTGTCAAATTCCGGTGCGTAGATAGACARMGGCCCGCGCAGTCGTAAATGCGCTTTGGCAGACGCCGCCTGCARGACAATSCCSAGCACCATAGATGCCAAGAGCTGCGTATTACCGGGCACAATATCTTCTGCATCTACCGCYTGCTTGAGCATGTGGGCACARACTGAAATCGGCCCGACCCTGCRTACATGACTGTCACTGTCTCCGGAAAACAAATGTGGGAAGTGGTGCAAATGCAAAAGATGATAAGAAAACAAATCCCARTCATCATCRGCGGCAGCACAATAATTATTGACCAAATGGGTAATTTTCTCCCGAAACGGTACGTCTAGAGCGCCCACGGAGCGCACCAATTCCGTTAACCGCTCATGGATGGCCARCATCAAACTTTCGGCYAAATCGGCTTTGGATTTAAAGTGCCGATAGATAGCCGCATCGGTAATCCCGACCTTGGCCGCGATTTCGCGCACCGCCACCCCGTCTACGCCGCGCTCTACAAATAGTGTCAGCGCCGCCCGCTCAATCCTCGCCTTGGTCGAGCCGTCCACAGCGGTAATACCCCGATCCATTTCGAGAACCGGAACGGGCATATTCTCAGCACCGCCTGCGACATTGTTCAAAACATTAGGCATAACAGCCCTCCTATTTGTATGTTAGTGAGCGCTTACTAATTGCAATACTCATGGATGTCAAGTCAATGTTAGTATGCGCTTACTAACTATTTAAGGAAACAAAGTTGGGCGGCGGCATATCCATTGCACCACAGACAACGAGAATGCTTCTTGTTTCTTTCTTCTTGCGCCTCGCATATCGCTCTTCATATTTGCCCTAGGCTTACGGGTGAGATACGCTATGTTTGACGAGGTCATGCCGCCCTCTAGACCGTCCAGACCCTCTAGATCCTCCAGACCTTGGGGCTATTACTTTAACGAAGCGAAAAACCTAAATGAAACTTGCCCTCATTACCCATACCGATTGTTTGGCCCATATTGGCACTGCCGGATATCAGGAGGTKCCCGATAGGTTACRCGTAGTCCTACAAGCCTTGGAAGATATGGACTTTCTGCGYCTGGATGCGCCCACTGCAACGCAGGAAGATTTGCGCAGAGTACATTCAAGTGCACATATCGCCCGTATGTTGCAAACGGTAAAACCCGGTGAAGTTATTGATCTGGATTACGATACGGCTTTGGATAGCCGTACATCCAGCGCCGCTTTGCGGGCAGCGGGVGCCGTATGTTTGGCVGTTGACGGGGTTATGRCCGAAGGGACAGAGCGCACATTCAAGCAAGCATTTTGCGCTGTGCGGCCGCCCGGGCATCACGCCGAGCCAGAACGGGCTATGGGGTTTTGTTATTTCTCCAGCATCGCTATCGCCGCCCTACGKGCTCAACAAGTTTACGGCCTAGAG
Organism: Robiginitomaculum sp.; assembly: GCA_002732905.1. Lineage (GTDB taxonomy): Bacteria > Pseudomonadota > Alphaproteobacteria > Caulobacterales > Maricaulaceae > Robiginitomaculum_A. The sequence goes on along the minus strand of NVTC01000012.1, from coordinate 12,189 downwards.
CGGGTYGCCGTYGTTGATTTTGATGTCCACCACGGCAACGGCACCCAAGCCGCGMTCGMKRATGTCCCCGGTACATATTTCGCCTCCCTGCACCAACACCCTCACTATCCCAATACGGGCATAGAAABHGACACGCCCAATATTCGCAATRTCCCCATGCCAGCAGGCACSAGCGCGCAGGAKTGGTGTCAGGCTTTCGAAGATAAAGTCATTDCWGATTTACACGATTTTAAGCCTGAACTTATTCTGGTTTCCGCAGGCTTTGATGCCCACAAAGACGACCCGCTCGGSGAATTTAACTTGACCGAGACGGAATACGCATGGCTCGGYAACAVACTTTCAARTCTCGCGRCGRAATATTGCGAAGGCCGCATGRTTAGCGTTTTRGAAGGTGGTTATAATTTGAATGCACTGGCTAAATCTGCGCGCGCCTATATAGAGGCCCTATGAAAAACWCACCAAAYTCAACRCCGCCGTACGCCCTGTTTATTCGCGGGCCTAATTCTGTGATATTTGATCTATCAGACCAGCTTGGGTTCGAGATGGACATGCAGGCTTTGGCCGTATCCGTGTTTGAGGACGGCCAAGAAAACGAAAAGAAAATGATGTTYGTRCAGGCMTTRTTYGAGACMGAAGATGAAGCRAAATCCTGTGCYGCSGCYCTRGATTTAAGKGGGYTGGAKYWWWSSRKKTYKSARYWKYCSRWYKMKSAMTKGMCGKMYKWRKMCYRRRCRKSYTTRYCSCMMGYAGRMKYGSSKMSSKTMKWWRYSKRYRGSTYCCATGATGCGGATAACATCCCTGCATCTACGCCCTTCCCTATACGCGTTGATGCGGGACTCGCATTTGGCACTGGCCACCACGGTACGACCAAGGGCTGTTTGTYGGCGTTTGAAGCCCTAACCATCGCACCTAACTGGCCAGCGACTATTCTTGATCTCGGCTGTGGGTCTGGTGTCCTAGCCATTGCAGCGGCCAAGTCGCTGAACCGCAATGTGCTGGCCTCTGATATCGACATGGATGCAGTTGACGTGACCATAGAGAACGCACGGATCAACGACGTCGCCGAACACATATATGCGGTGCAAGCAGACGGTATTCCTAGTAAAGAAAAATTTGATCTAATCTTCGCCAATATCCTCGCCGGGCCGTTGATGGTTTTAGCACCAAATATCACAGCGGCACTCGCCGAGGGCGGGCAAGTTATTTTAGCGGGCTTGCTCGACGAACAAGCTGACAAAGTCGTACAGTGTTATTTGTCGTGCGGCCTGACACTGAAGAGGCGCTCAAGTCTGGACGGTTGGACAATCCTAACCATGGCTAGACTGCACGAAGGTAAGAGCAAAAAGCCGTAGATAAGCTGCCAAGCCGTGCGGGCTATCTTCTGCCGTGCGTTCATCGTCCAGAGCCGTGATAAAAGCCGCCAAAGACCGTCCGTCCTCGCGCACTGCTTTATCAATCACATCCCAAAATTCAGGCTCTAGCGCGATAGATGTCCTATGGGCATGAATAGACAGAGAGCGCTTCTGCTTGGCCTTAATCGGCATAGGTCATTATACCGGAAACAGAAATTGGCTCAATGATATTTGAAAATTCTTCATAACGCTCCGCCGATATAAAATCCTCGACCTTAATGACGAGGGTCTTGTCTTCATAAGAAGGAAGAGAGCCTTGATATCCTCTGGCAACCATTCGCCCAACTTGTGAAAGTGAGGTTTTCACATAAATCTTGCGGCCAACATTACCGTTAATGTGTCCACTATCTGGGTCCGCTACCCATGTATGCCCATCGATAAATTCCCCGCCGCCACACGCATTGTGTCTAATAACTCCCGAAAGCTTACCAATAATCAAATATCCAAATTCAGTGTCTTTTGCCCCGGGCTTAATGGTTATTAGGGCGACCGGTTCACCGTCTCGGTACAATGATACGTCAATATAAAATTTATCGGCGCCACATCCGCCGGAAACCATTGGGCAGGTTTTTTCGCTAAACCTCGAGCTATACGCTGTGGTATTCTGGTAACGCTGTTTGCGACCCCACACATAATGGGGGATTTCTTCAGAGATCAAGTATTCTTCTGCCTTGTCAAAAACGGCCCCATAGCTCGCTTGCCCGGCGCGTGCGTGGGCTTTTGCCGCTGCACATATATCCGCGTCTGTGGCGTTTGCGGGTGCTAGCACCATAAAAAATGCTGAAAGTGCGACAGCAATAATTTTAACTGTAAATTTCATTTTCCATCTTCCTGTTTTAAGGCCTTGGATATTTCCGGTTTAATTTAATTTCCAAATGATAGCAGTCGTATCATACGAGCCGCTTACCAATAATGAACCATCAAAATTAAATGCGATTGATATCACTTGGTCCGTATGCCCCTCAAGCGTTCTGCGTAACTCGCCCGTCTTCACATCCCAAATATAAATTTTCCCATTGGTCGATCCTGTGGCAATTAACTGTCCATTTGGATGGTAGGCTAAGCTAAAAAAAAATCCATATTCTCTAAGATTTTCATCAGATTTATCCACAATAGCGGCCTTTTTACGACCATTTTTTGCATCCCAAATATTAAGATTTCCGTCTTCGGTAGTGGCTATATAGTGACTATTTTGGCTGTATGCCGCAGCATCAAAACTAAACTCTTCGCCGCTGATCGCAAACCGCTTATAGCCATTTTTAACATCCCAAACCACTAATTCCTCATCAAGTGCAAATGTGAGTGCTGATTTTCCATCAGGGCTGAACATTGCTGCTTTTACCATACCCGTATGGCCCTTGAGCTTATGGATCCGCCGTAGCTTTTTTTTCTTGGTAGAAAAAATATCTACAGGCTCGGTATCGCCCAAATATGAAACGATTATGAAATTACCATCAGGACTATAATTCACATCTGAAATGCCGATTTGCGTAAATGATCGGCCTGACTTTTTGGAAATCTGTTTCTGTTTGCCTTTCTTGACAGAGTGTAGTGCCAAATACCCGTCTTGCGAACCAGAATAAATATACTTGCTATCAGGGCTAAACGTAACCGCACTCACTGGAGACTTGTGCGATTTAATGGTAAATTTTCGAGAGCCAGTGTCTACATTCCATACAATGGCATACTTGTCACTCGATGCGGTGGCTACATATTTTCCATTTGGGCTGAAAGYKACGTCTGATAAAKNTTCCCNAATGCCCCTGTAAGGTGTGTAAAATAGCTTGTGGGTCATTATCGTCCGCCCAAGAATTTTGTGATGAAAGTAAAAATAAGACATTTAGTAAACCCATAGCCAATAGTTTGAACATTATTTTTCCTTTGATGAAATAGTTGTGCCCCTGATGGTACAGACCCATAACAATATGAACCACACCGTGTCAATCTTGATATGTGTGACGTATTAACACATAGATTTATTAAACAAACACTGGCTATTCATCTAATTTATGGCTGTCCAGATGTTTTCTCTGTTCTGACTTTTCAAACCCGTCCCGTCGTTTTTCGGATTTATTTTGACCAAATTTTTTGCAGTTTTCTGTGGCCGTCAATTCTTTCTTGGCATAGCCCGCGCGTTTCTTAGCTCGCTTGAAATTGATGACGTTGTCCGTCACTTTTTAGGGCCAATCATCAGTTTTGGCTGAACCACTTTGTCAAACTCTGCCTTGGTGACAAATCCAAGCCTAACCGCTTCGACCCGTAAAGTAGTGCCGTTTTTATGAGCGGTCTTGGCAACTTTTGTAGCGTTGTCATAACCGATGGTTGGCGCCAGCGCAGTGACCAACATCAGTGAGCGCTCCAACAGGGTTTTAATCTGATCTTCATTGGCCGTTATACCGACAACACAACGTTCAGAGAAACTAACGCAGACATCTGATAACAACCGAATGCTCTGGTCCATATTATAGATCATAACCGGCTTATAGACGTTAAGCTCGAAATGGCCTTGGGAACCAGCAACGGTCATAGTGGTGTTATTGCCCATAACCTGAGTGCAGACCATGGTCATGGCTTCGACCTGGGTCGGGTTTACTTTGCCGGGCATGATGGACGAGCCGGGCTCATTGGCAGGCAGGCTAATTTCCCCCAAACCCGAGCGCGGACCAGATGCGAGAAAGCGAATATCATTAGAGATTTTATACAAGCTAGCCGCAACTGTATTCAGTGCGCCGTGGCACGATACAAATGCATCATGAGCAGCAAGTGCTTCGAATTTATTGGGTGCAGTTTTAAACGGCAGCTTGGTATAGCTGGCCACTTCCCCCGCAAACATTTTAGCAAATGCAGGTTTGGTATTGAGACCCGTTCCGACCGCTGTACCACCTTGGGCGAGCGGCATCAGTTCTTTGAGGCCCGCTTTAACCCGCTTGATACCGCCGTCCAACTGCGCCACATACCCAGAAAATTCTTGGCCAAGTGTAACCGGCGTTGCGTCTTGAGTGTGCGTGCGACCGATTTTGATGATCTTCTTAAACTCTTGCGATTTATCATTAAGCGCATTGCGCAGCACGGCCATGGCCGGCAGTAAACGGTGATGAATTTCCTCAGCCGCAGCAATATGCATAGCGGTCGGGAAAGTATCGTTTGAGCTTTGGCCCATATTAACATGGTCATTGGGATGCACGGGATCTTTGGAACCGATCTCCCCGCCCATGATTTCAATGGCCCGGTTAGCGATCACTTCATTGGCATTCATATTGCTTTGGGTGCCGGAACCCGTCTGCCAGATGGACAGCGGAAAATTATCATCAAACTTGCCCTCAGCAACATCCGATGCGGCGCGCACTATGGCTTTGCTACGCTTGGCGTCCAAGTCTTTCAAAGAACGGTTCGTCAAAGCCGCAGAGCGCTTAATGATACCGAGCGCGCGGATAACGGCTTGCGGCATGATCTCGATACCGATAGGGAAATTGATGAGGGAGCGCGCAGTTTGTGCGCCGTAATATTTATCTGCCGGTACCTTCAGCTTGCCAAAACTGTCGGATTCGGTGCGTGTCTTTGTCATGAAATTTCTCTGGTTTTTGAGGGAAATAAGGTGTTATTTTTTACGAAATGCATCCAAGCTAATAACTTTATTTTCACCATCTTTTTTTGCATCTTCGCTCGGTTTTTTCTTGGATGCCTTCTTAAGGGGTGGTGTCGATTTGGACGCCGATTTAGCATTCCGGATACTGGGTGTAGAAACGGGCTTAGCTTCGGGTTCCAACTTTAATTTGGCCAAGGTCAAAGGCGCTCTCGGTTTATCTTGCGTTTCATTACTAGGAACGGTTTCTACCATTTCTTCGGGTGGGTCGAACTGCATAGCAAATCCGACACTTGGGTCGTGAAAGCGGGTGATCGCCGTGTAAGGAACATACAAATATTTTGGCACACCGCCAAACTTCAAGGTTACCTCGAAACTATCATCATGGGCTTTCAAATCCCAATATTGATGTTCCAGAACAATAGTGACTTCTTCGGGATATTTCTTGGTCAAGCTCTCGTCAATATTAACGCCCGGAAACCGAGTTTGAAAGGTAATGTAAAAATGGTGAGCACCTGGCAGACCATCCTCGCGGATAACGCGGCGAATAGCATCGCGAACAACACCCCTTAAGGCCAGTTGCGTCATTTGATCATAATTCATCAAGTCTTGTGACAAGGTCGTTCTCCTCATGGTCAATACTAGCTTACGCTTCCCCTATAAATATGCAACCGCGATTTATTGAGGACGTATATTTCCTGCCCCGCCTACACGGAGGGTAACGACTTGTTAAGCATAACATCAAGGTGATTATTAAGCGTTTTAACCTATATTTCACTTCGGTTTATCAAGGAATGTGGCTGGGTGAGAGTGTGACAAATATAGTCTTTCAAATGCGGGACCAATTTCGGGTCCATAAAAACCGGGAGCGAACGCGTTTAGCGTGGCTCGGCCCTGTGCGCATGCTTGTCATTACTATGATTGCATTTGGCTATACGTCTACCATGCCGCGCGGCCCTGAAACAGCTGAATATTTTAATATGTTTGGCTATGATCCTAGCTGGTACGGCATTCAAATTATTTTCATGATGAGTGGATTTCTAGCATTACGAAGTTTGCAGCGTCATGGATCTGCCGTTAAATTTCTTATATCGCGAGCAGGACGAAACTTACCGGCTTTAGCTGTGTTTACGGGGCTTGTGATTTTGGTTTTATTTCCACTGTTCGCCGTACCATTGAGCGGCGGAGAAACACGCTTTGGCCAGCATATACACTACTTAATCAAAGTTTTAACCTGTGCAAATCCGAGCGTATTAACGCCGGGATTATTAGACAACGCCCTGTATATGTGTGTTATCCAAGGTGGGATTTGGACGTTTCGCTGGGGCATGATAGCTTTTGTCGCTACCGCCGTGCTTTGGCGTGTTGGCGGACTAAAAGACAGGCGCATACTTGTGTTGCTGACATTGGGTATTACAATGTTGTATGCAGCAATTGTGGTTTACGCAGTGCGGTATCCTGATGTTTCTTATGGTCAGATTTTGGAATATTCTCGGGTGGGGTTACGGCTWGGCTGGATGTATTTARTCGGCATGTGCATGTACGCRTTTAAAGAGAGCATAAGCCGAAGCTTGGCCGTACCATTTGGCTTGCTCTCGCTAGCGGGCATACAATTTATTTTCCTGCCGTGGACACCATTTATTGAAATTTGCGCAACCTTGGGACTAGGTTATTTAGCGTATCTCGCTATGACCAGCCGCATAAATTTACCGGCAAGCCTACGCCGCTTGCCGGATTTATCACTGGGTCTATATATTTATAACTGGCCCACAGCACAGATCACATTGCTGCTTATGCCGTCCCTGACACCATACCCATTATTTGCCGTATCGTTTCCGGTGACAATTTTCCTGTCCTACATCACGTGGTTTGCAGTCAGCAGAAAAATAAACTTTAACCTGACGAAACGTCTGTCACCTCAATCGGCATAACGCTTTTTAAGAGCCGCCGTTAGACCTTCTTTTTGCGCCCCGCTGAGTGCAGCACATAGCTGGATACCTTCCAAAGTCTGCGCCAATGAACGTTCATAGCCAGGAATAATATCGGCCTTGCTTTTAAAGAACACCTCAACCTCATCCGCTTTTTGCGTTCCGCAGAAGCCGCCTGCATAACGCGGCACACCGCCGCGCCTGACATCTGCTACCCGGTTTTCAACGAAGGTGTCAAAGTTCTCTTGGAACCAAAYCCATGTATCYTGACGCGTATCAAYATTACCCATAAATCCKCCAACCAAAYTGCCGGCCTGACGGCTGGTAAAGGCATCTTTGTTGGACAGTGCACCTGACAAAAGCTTTGCAACCAATTCAGGGTCTTCCGCAGAGGATAGCGCGCCAACTGCACCGCCCTTCTCGGCAGGTGAACCGGATTTTGCCAAAGCCGTAAGCGCCGGCATTGCTTCTGCGCCTCTAACCTTAAACGCTTCCCTGAGGCCAAGCCCGCGCATTTTGGGTGATAGAGCTGACGTATCGGCATCCCCGTCCAGTCCCAGATAGCGCGCACCTGCATCTGCAAATTGCTGAGCGAGTTCTGTATCATTTCCGATATTGACCAAACGATTGGCCAATGTTGGTGCCATGAGATTAGCTTCCATAGTGTCGGCATCTTTGATAGCCAAATAACGCTCGGCATATAATTCGCGCGTGAATTTCGCCAAATCATCATGAGCCGATTTATCGACGAGATCCTCTTTCATGCCAGCCAGTGCACCGCCTGCTTTGAGCGCTACATCATATTCTTTGGAGCCTGAAAATGCGGCCAGCCCATTCAGATAAGTGGTGGCATCCATCTTGTTGGCTTTAAATGCGGCCTCGAAACTATCGAGGACAGACAGTAGTTCTTTTTTATTGAGAGCACCCAGGTTACCGAGCAGGCCGTCCCATCCATCACTATCAAGCGAGAAGCGGTAATATCCGGCGCCGTCTGCATTCAAAGTTATCCAGCTTGGGCAAGATTCGGATTTAAGGGTTATGCTTGTTTTGGTATCCTCAAGCATTGTGCAGGTCTTTTCGCGCTTACCGTCTATACCGTAAGCAACGCAAACCGGAATTTTCCATGTCTGGCCTTGCTCGATAGTAGAGCCGTAAGGCGTGTAGCGAGACTGTGTCAGATCCAATGTATTACTTTCGCAATTCAGCGCACCGCTGACCATGGGCAAGCCCGGTTGATCAACAAAACTTTTCAGCGCAGGTACGACTTTGTCGTTCCCAGAACCATCRGCCAKTGACTGAAARAAATCATCGGCACTRGCAACGCCGTCYTCAAAACGCGCCATATGCAAGCGYACGCCTTTTTGGAAGTTTTCCTCACCGAGATARCTCTCGAACATRGMCAGTACACCACCRCCYTTGCGGTARGTAATACCGTCRAATTGATCCATRACRTTTTCKGTRTRCAGCAGCGGCTCACGTAYTTTRCGGGTACTGGCCAGACTATCTGTGCCCATAACGCCGAGAGCGCCTTTCAAWGTTTGTGCACCAAATTTATAGTCCGGYGCCCARGTTGTGACGGYTTTATTGCCCATCCATGTGGCAAAAGCTTCGTTCAACCAAATGTCTTCCCACCATACAGGCGTGACCAAATCACCAAACCATTGATGCGCCAATTCGTGAGCATTGACCGACGCATAAGCGCGGCGTTGGCCAAGRGACGAGCTCTCGTCCATCAKCAACAGAAATTCAGTAAAGACRATRGCACCGGGATTTTCCATWGCACCAAATGCGTATTCKGGYGCAGCGATTAAATCCAGYTTYTCRTAAGGATAAGGAATRCCAAAATARGYTTCCAAKGTTTCTAAAATGCCCACCGTGTTTTTCAGGGCATATTCCATGTTTTTGCCYTCACCGCGCGTAGCAATRCCGCGCAAAGGMACTGCATTTTTTCTTATGTCAGTAGGCGGTAAAGCTTCATATTCGACAACGTCCCAAGGACCGACACCAAAGGCTAGCAAATATGTTGGCAAAGGACGGGTGGTGGCAAATGTATGCTTGATCATACCGTCATCAAGTGCCTCGGTTTTCACCTCTGGCGTGTTGGCATAAACAACATCATTTTTCGGTGCCGTAATAGACAGTGCAAACGGCACTTTGAAACGCGGCTCATCAAAACCCGGAAAGGCTTGACGCGCGCCAATGGCTTCGAACTGAGTGACAATATAGCTGTCCTCGCCTCGAACGGCTTTGTAAGCAGAGTTCAATTTGGTATTATAGGGTGTCGTGTAGGGAATAACCAAGGTCACAGCGCCCGGGCCAACGGGTGTAGCCAAATTAAGGGATGCCACTCCGGACGGGGCGACCGCCATATCCACTTCAATATAATCAGCGGCAATTTCAGTACCGTCTGCCAAGCGCGCAACGGCACCACTTGCCGTAATTGTCTGTCCGTGCAGCCAGATTTTAGACGTTGTTTGCTTAACATTAACATCAATAGTCACAACACCGGAAAAGCTGTCGCTGCGTGGATCAATAGTCAGATCTATTGCATAGTTTGTCGGGATTACATTATCCCCAAGTTGCGCATGGGGAACAGCATCATGGCCAGATGATTGTTCTGTTATTGTTGTTGATTGTTCTGCCGGGGCTTCTGGTTTACCAGAACATGCCGTACACACCGCTGCAATAACCAAGCCGCTAAAAATAGATTTTAAATTAAACATCGCTCACTCCCTTTTCATCGAAAAGCGATAAGGGATGAAATCGTGTTTGTCACGTAGAAAAAGCTAACCGTTAAATGTTTCTAACAATGTTTCTATATTAGAGTTCAACCCGCTGTCTTCCGCACGCAGTTGATCGATGCGTTTAACCGCATGAATGACAGTTGTGTGGTCACGACCGCCAAAGCGTCTGCCTATGTCAGGCAGCGAGCGGGTCGTTAGCATTTTTGCCAGATACATTGCCACTTGACGCGGACGGGCGATAGCACGGGCGCGACGTTTAGACAGCATTTCTTCCATACTGATACCAAATTGTTTGGCAGTAGCCCGCTGAATTTTATCAACTGTTGGCCTTGCCTGACCCGTATAACGAGAATGCGCCAAGGCTTCTTGTATGCTTTCCAGTGTCAGGGGCTTGCCGAGAAACTCAAGCCGGGCCACGACTTGGTTAAAGGCGCCCTCAAGATCGCGCGGTGTAGCATTAATACGAGCCGCAAGGTGATCGCGGGCATCAGACGGCATAGCCAAAGCCGGATGTCCGCCAGCACGGCGGCGCTCAATCAAGCGGTCAAGGATCCGCAAACGCAGATCATAGTCCGCTGCGCCAATATCACACAACAATCCACCGCAGAGATAAGACTTAAGTCGTTCGCTTGCTTTATTGATGGCTTGAGGATGTCGGTCGCTCGCCAATAAAATTTGTTTGCCGCTATCTACCAAGGAGATTAGCGTGTGCATTAATTCTTCTTGGGAACCGGGCTTGTCCGCTATGAAATGTGCGTCATCAATGATCAGTAAATCCACATCGCGCAAGCTGGACTTGAAAGCGTCAATTTCCGTACGCCCTTGTGCGCGAACCGACTGTACAAATGAAGCAACAAAGTCTTCAGCTGTAATCAAACGCACCCGCCGCGACGGATCTTTTTTGGCCGCTTCCGCTTTAACGGCATATAGCAAATGCGTTTTACCCATGCCGTGCGGGCCGTGGATAACAATGGGGTTATACTGGCTTTCCAACGCGCTAGCGACACGCCGAGCCACGGCAAATGCCAATTCGTTTGGTCCGCCGACTACAAAGTTATCAAATGTGAAACGGTCTTTGTTTTGCAGCTGGTTTTGAGCATGAACTTGCCCCCCAACTTGTTGGCTAGAGCCAGCATGTTTGTTAGAGCCAGCTTGTTTGTTAGAGCCAGCTTGTTTGTTAGAGCCAGCTTGTTTGTTAGAGCCAGCTTGTTTGTTAGAGAAAGGCTTGTTTCGTTGTGCTGTCTGAGAAGAGCTAGGCTGTGCGTGCGTGCTCATCTGCGCCGGCATTTCCAGCTTAGAAGCACCATTGCCGATTTCTACACGACGGGTATCACACTCCGCCCACAGTTTTCGTACCAGATCGCCATATTTTCCGTCAATGCGTCCGGCTACAAATTTTGAAGGTACGCTGAGAACCACATGAGCTTCATCCGCAGATTGCAATGCCAATTGACCTGTCCACGACATATGGACGCGGTCTCCAAGTAGAGCCCGTAATTTGCCCTGGACTTGCTGCCAGACTTGTTCAGGGTTATTGGACACCAAGGTATCTACAACAATCTTAACAGGCGAATTCTGCACAACAGTTGGCTTTGGTGATGTTTTACCATCACTGCCAAATTTATCATGCCAATCGCTCACAAAAATCCCCCAACCGGTAACGCTAGCTAAAACGCGTAATTCGCCTTAACTTATTGAAAAATATACATAATTATAGTAATAATTAGAGAAAAAAACACGCCGTCCCTCTAACCGTTGTAAAACACCGCCCCTTATCGTTGGCGCTTACTTGACCCCTTTAAAGCGGGTTTGAAGCGAGGCGTCAATGGGGTTTTTTTACCTTTTTTTAAGATTCATCGCTTGACAGGAAAAAAGTTAATTTTCACGGGCATTTGCTTGCCAAAAAAATAAAATTATTTTTACGAATAAAAATTATTCCCGCCAAAGGTGCATTAAAGATTCCCGCCCCAAAGACACGAAAACCCGGCGTTTCGATTCAGAAACCCGGGTTTGCTAATAGGAATTTAGAGACGTTTAAGCGGACATTGCCTTTACACGCTTGGCCAAACGGGAAATCTTCCGCGAACCTGTGTTTTTGTGGAAGATGCCTTTACCAACAGCGCGCATAATAGCAGGCTCTGCGCTGATAAGTGCTTCTTTAGCAAGTTTTTGATCGCCTGCAATGATTGCGTCTTCAACTTTGCGAAGTGTTGTACGTACCGCAGAGCGACGTGTTTTGTTAACTTCAGTTTTGCGTGCCATTTTACGTACGCATTTTTTAGCAGATGATGTATTCGCCATAATTTCCTCTTTAGGACTCTTAAATTCTGTTCAAAACTCAGTAATACTTATGATTACCCGACACTCAAAACAGATAAATTCTGAATTGCGCGTATAGACGCCATAAACGCCCCCGTCAACACCTTAAATGTAGCGCAAATGGGCTATTTATTGGTGAAATGGGGTGTGCGCTTTTCTGTGAATGCCGACATGCCTTCTTTTTGGTCATTGGTTGCGAACAT
>NVTC01000011.1 GCA_002732905.1 Robiginitomaculum sp. | reverse complement strand
CGCCTCGGGATCGTAGGCTCCGCTGAGGCTGACGAGATCGTCGTTGAAATCCCCCAGCATGGGCGAAAGCGTGAAGGCAATCCTTGAAGCACGCGGCAGCTCCATAAAAGACGGTGACGTCTTTATGGTCAACGACCCATACGCAGGCGGCACACACCTGCCCGACATTACAGTTATTACGCCGCTTTTTCTAGAGGATGAGCTTAGCCCTGCCTTCTTCGTTGCATCGCGTGGGCACCATTCAGATATTGGCGGCATCAGCCCTGGCTCTATGCCGCCGCATTCATGTTCCATTGAAGAAGAAGGCATCCGCTTCACCGATTTCCATCTGGTCAAAGATGGTACCTTCAACGAAGAAGCCGTGCGCGCAGCCTTAGCTGCTGGCCCTTACCCTGCCCGCAGCCCCAACCAAAACATTGCGGACCTCAAAGCCCAAGTCGCGGCCAATAAGCGCGGCTGTATGCAGGTTATCAAGCTGACCGAACACTACGGCGCTGACTTAGTGCACGGATATATGGACCATGTTCAAGACAACGCCGAAGAAGCGGTAAAACAACTTATCGGACGGCTACAAGACGGCAGCTATAGCTATGCGATGGATTGCGGCGGCACTGTAAAAGTTGCGATCAAACTCAACAAAAGCGCTCGCACAGCCGTTATTGATTTCACCGGCACCAGCTATACCAATCCCGAACGGGTAACTTTTATGTATATGTTGGAAGGTTTTGATGAGGAATGGTCGCCTACCACCAATGAGCATATAGCCACCTATTCCAATATCCCAGCTGGAGATTACGTCTTTAAGGTTAAATCTGTGAACACTGATGGGCTTTGGAACGAAGAGGCCGCCTCATTTTCATTTGAGATTGAACAACCCTTTTGGAAAAAATGGTGGTTCTACATTTTGGTCCTGGCCGGATTGGGACTTGCTGTATATTCAATTATATACAACCGCACAAAACAGCTAACGGACATGCGACAACGATTGGAAGAGCTTGTTGCAATACGTACTGAGGAAATCACACGCCAAAAAGATGAGAAAGAACTGTTGCTCAAGGAAATTCACCACAGGGTTAAGAACAATCTTCAGGTGATAAACAGCTTATTGAGTATTCAATCAAGCTATATTGATGATGAAAATGATCCGGTGATTGAGCAGTGGATCACGCTCGAAGGCGGTATTTCGGACGTGAACTTCATCAACACCGTCGCGACGTTTGGCGAAACAGTTGGAAAGTTCGGTCGGAAATCAGCTGAAGAGTGCAATGGCATAAGCCTGCCTGACTGCGAGACTGACAAGTCGAGCAGAGACGAAAGTCGGTCATAGTGATCCGGTGGTCCCGCGTGGAAGGGCCATCGCTCAACGGATAAAAGGTACGCCGGGGATAACAGGCTGATGACGCCCAAGAGTCCATATCGACGGCGTTGTTTGGCACCTCGATGTCGGCTCATCGCATCCTGGGGCTGGAGAAGGTCCCAAGGGTATGGCTGTTCGCCATTTAAAGCGGTACGTGAGCTGGGTTTAGAACGTCGTGAGACAGTTCGGTCCCTATCTACCGTGGGAGTAGGAGTTTTGAGAGGATCTGCCCTTAGTACGAGAGGACCGGGGTGGACGAACCTCTGGTGGACCTGTTGTTGCGCCAGCAGCATAGCAGGGTAGCTAAGTTCGGAAAGGATAACCGCTGAAAGCATCTAAGCGGGAAACCAGCCTCAATACTAGAGCTCCCTTGAGAGTCGTCCGAGACCAGGACGTTGATAGGTCAGGTGTGGAAGCACGGTAACGTGTGAAGCTTACTGATACTAATAACTCGATTGACTTGATTCCCTTATTAAATTTTTCAAAACGCTCGTGCGCGCTGATCAGCTCGTACAAGTTGTCCTTAATTGGRCAARAATTTGCCAAAACAATACAAAATACGATATCTTTACTAGAACATCATCTCTTTTGCTCGCCGGGTGGCTATGGCAAAAGGTCCCCACCCGATCCCATCCCGAACTCGGTCGTTAAGCTTTTTTGCGCTGATGGTAGTCTGTCTTAAGGCACGCGAGAGTAAGTCGCTGCCCGGCRWGCMAAAGAGATGATGAAATAAACCTCCTTTATGAATAAAATCATTCCATTATTGAGYWWTCTCGATAATGGATATGCATGTCTGCAAATAGTAGGCTTGCAATGTAGTTTAGGGTTCATTATATGAACCTTACRTTWTTGACGCGGGATGGAGCAGCCCGGTAGCTCGTCAGGCTCATAACCTGAAGGTCGTAGGTTCAAATCCTACTCCCGCAACCAATRTTACTTTTCAAAAAGCCTGTGATCACCAGATCATAGGCTTTTTGCGTTTTTGGAATCACGGTAACGGATTGGACTATTTTTTTAARTTCGTCTGACGCGGGGGCGATATCGYCTGCATTTATATAGTTTTGTATATCACCTAGAACCGCAGCCCAGSGCGCTGTAAGGCCTTTTGGTATAGGTACCTAGNNCATTTTTCTGGGCAGTTTGCATGATACCTGCAAGATTGCCACACAGATCAATTACCAAGACACTCTTATCATCATTGGGGTGAGGACAATCTTTTCAATTAATTCCCTAATCAAGATTGCGATTCGTCTTGGTGTTCAGGATTGTTAAGTAATTTAATTAGGGTTTGAACTTCTACGTGAAAGTGGTGCGCCATATTAGGATGGATGATCGTGAAATCTGCTTTCCTATATTAGGGTCTTTCACATAGCGCCTGCTGGTTTTACGTTTGATGTTTTTGATAATCTGCTCACTGGCTGATTGTTTGCTCACCTCTGTTGGTTTGTATTAAGCTATGGCTTTGCGGTATTGATACTCGGGCAGCTCAGCTTGCTTTGATTCGGCAGCAAGCATTTCCGTTTTTTTATTGTTAAAGTTATTAATAAATTCAGGGATTTTCTCTGCAGGRATTGGTTTTGAAAACAAAAAGCCTTGCCCATAGTCACACTCTAAATCAACAAATAGATTTTTTGCTTTTTCAGTTTCAATACCTTCTGCAACCGTCTTTAGATCTAGCGCCTTAGTTARGCCTATTATGGCTTTTGCAATGAGCAGCTTTTTTGTGCTCCTCGAACCTTCTGTTACGAAGGATTTATCAAGCTTAATTGTCGTTATGGGCAAATTCAATAGATGCGACATAGAAGAAAAACCAGTCCCAAAATCATCTAACACAATAGCCATGCCAGCTAGACGTAAGCTGTTTAAAATTTCAAAAACGCAATCGTTTTGTGAATCAAGGATAGAGTTTTCAGTAATTTCTATTGCGTATTCACTTGGTTTCAAGCCATTTTCATGAAGTGTACTTAACAAATCAAGAGGAAAGGCGGGGTCTTCTAAGTTTACTGTTTCAACATTTAATGCCACTTGGTTGAAGTTGACACCATTTCTTTTCCATTGGGCCATATCCTTGCAAATATGGCGGTGCATTACATAAGCAATTTTTCTACTTAGTTCGGGAACTTCAAATACATCACTAAAATCGGCAGGAGTTAATATGCCGTGCTTTTTATGGTCCCAACGCATTAGAGCTTCTAACGCATGCACTTTTTTTGTTTTGAGATCDATAATTGGYTGGTAAAATGGGATTATCTCTTYGTTTDRCAGGGCHDCCTTAAACTCATTTAAAAGCTGATAYTTGYGATCAAATTGTTTTGCCATTGCGYTATTAAACACCDTAATTTTATTTGGAGATGTCTTAGCTTCATAGAGCGCTAAATCTGCATATTTCATTAGTTTTGTGCTGCTTTGTGCATGTTTTGGATACTGTGATACGCCAATGCTAAAGTCGACCGGAACAATGCGGCCATTATGTTTGACTTTAATTGAATTTAATTTCATGCCATTGAGCAGGCTTGGTTTATATCTGGTGAAATCACCTATTACAGCAAATTCATCGCCCCCTAATCGTGCGATAAAGCTTTTATTATCAAAAATCTCTTGAAAGTGTTTTCCAGCCTCAGCCAAAACTTTGTCACCAAATAAGTGTCCATGAAAGTCATTTAATTGCTTAAARYYATCCAGATCARCTARGAGGAGAGTAAAYGGCTTTRCTSGCTTTTBATTTAYTAARTTMGTTATTTTCTCCTGRAAGCTRTGGCGATTATRTGTGCYYGTCAAAAGRTCATAATKYGCTYTATATGAAAGYYGYTCATTARYYTTAATGTTYTCTAGTGTTGCTTCAATAAGCGTGCCTAAAATGTTGAAAATATCAATTAAACCATCTTTATATCGTGGTTCCGATGACCAGCCCAAATTCAACAACCTTGGCATCGTATTKTTTTTAAAAACAGGAATGGACCATACATGGTTTATTCCCCGTTCTTGCATTTCAATTGATTCTATATCGCTGATRTCGTTATAATATTTTACCGTTCCYGCTTTCACTGCTTGTGTTAATACGCTTTTATCCATAGGAAACGTTTTTTTTCTAGACWGAAGTTTTCCTTCAGAATAAAAATGGGTTCTTGTGAATTTTTGGTGTTTTTCATCAAYTAATACATAACTCAAACTCTTAGTCGATAGGCCTCCTGTRAAATAATCACATATGATTTGCAGCAAATTTTCTTCRCTAGTRGCGYAGGATAATTKCACAGAAATCTTTGTTAGCGCCTTAAGYCTTTTCGCATGAATGTTTATRCGGSTKTTYGMGYTACYAATTGTSTYGWTARARTATATTTTTYCAAGRCARGCTGAAACAAGYRWAGCAATTGTTTCAAAAATCTTTTGAACTTTTTGTGTGTATRCATTTTTTGAGTAGCTTGCCACATGGATTGTGCCGATAGCCTGATTTTTTATATAAATTGGTGTAGTCATACCCGCTGCATAACCCCCTTTTTCAAGGCTTTCACATTCAGTACGGACGKCRCATTTTGAGCARTTTGAATTAGGGTAGTCAGTAATGTAAGTCTTTTGYCGYGCCAATGCYATGCAGGAAGCGGTTTTATTCATAGGCGTTATTTSTCCCACGATACGAGAAGTGCCACTTCCAAAAAGGGCGACGGTTTCAAGGTTTTTATTAGCCTTATCGAYAATCGAAATACTTGCGTGATCCGCAGTAATMAGATTGGATAGTTCCGATGCTAAATAGTCATAAACCTCTTGCTTAGTTTCACATTTATTTATCGCGTGGATAAATTCGTTCAAAAGGTTCAACCTTTTGGCAATTCCAACACTCTGTTTATTTTTCATTTGCGCCACCAATTATAATTTTTGCAACTCCTGTACTATGTAATCATTAAAATTTTGTGTGTTAAAACTATAGATTGTGCCGTCACTTATTGCGAGCAACTTTCACAACAAACACTTTCAGGCGTTATAATGTTACATCTAAAGGCTTCTTAGCTTTGTACTCTGAGCGTAGGGCGNCCCCCCACACAAAGACTTGATACCTGCAATCCATCTGTGAATTGCTTTTTTTGTGCGCRTGTTTATATTTGGTGCAACAATGGAGCATAATATGACTGTACTTAGATGGATTTTGGTTTTGGCTTTGGCTGCGTTTTTTGTTTTTATGGGCGCGCAAAAATTTGGTGCGGAGAATGTAATCTTTGCGACGATAGCCGAGAGGTCTGGCATMTCTCTTTTTGAGCCAGTTGTGCGCATGATTACCGGTGCAGCAGAAATATTAACGGCAATCCTTTTGGTTATACCCAAACTGCGCACCAATGGCGCGCGGATTGGTTTGCTKRTTTTACTGGGTGCAATCGGGTTTCACTTGTCGCCTTGGCTTGGTATCAGYGTAGAAGGCATGGGCAATAGCCTGTTCATGATGGCAATCGGCGGATTGATCCTGACATGTGCAGTTCTATTATTAGAGCGGTTAGCACGAAAATAAACCGCGCAAATAAAGTGCGAAAATAGCGCGCTAGCGTTTCGCTAACACCATTTCTAATTTCACGGTTTCGCCTGCGCGGTCTACTATGACCTCTACCTTGTCGCCCGGGTTATATTTGCCTAGTTCGCTAGTGTAAGCTTGCAAGTCTTTTACCTCTGCACCGCCGAAATGCGTGATGATATCGCCTTTCATAAGACCTGCCTTTGCACCGGGACTGTCGTCCGAGACCATCATGACCTTAACACCGACACCTTCGAAGGCGAAGTCAGGCATGGTACCTGTGCTGACGCTACGACCTTTACGCTGTCCCGCAGGTGGCAGGACTTTTTCGCCAGTACTTGGTTTAATCTGCACAGTCATAGGTTCTGGACGTCCGGCAAGATACTCTACGACTTCTTTGGTCAATGCGGCAACGCGCATTAAACTACCCGGTTTAATTTTTTCGGCAGTATCGCTTGGGCGGTGATAATCACCGCTCGGTGCGCCGAAAATATGGATGGCCGGGACGTTGACCTCAAGGAATGCTGTGTGATCAGAAGCATTTACCGACTGCTTGACAAGGTTGGTTTGAATGCCTGTCGTTGCTGTGGTTCCCATGAAAATAAACTGCCATTCGCGGGCGGATGTACTGCCGAAAATTGTGATCTTGTCACCGGCGCGACCAACTGTATCCAAATTGACATTGGCAAACATTTTGTCTGCCGGATAATCTTTGGCGGTTTTTACATAATGTCGTGCACCMAGYARACCAGMTTCTTCTGCSGTWRCGGCTARMAGWACAATAGTSCGTTCYGGRGCTGAYTTGGCYAATGAWTGYGCCATTTCCARCAAAACGGAAACACCTGATGCATTATCATCTGCACCTGGGTGTATCTGGTCTTTAAAGGCATCACGAACACCTGGCCAACCATAGCCAAGATGGTCATAATGAGCGGAGAGAACAACAGATTGTCCGTCGTATTTAGGATTGGTGCCTGGGATAACCGCCACGACATTGCGGACTTCTACCGGGCCGTCAGGGCCGTCGACTGTGAAGCGTTGAAAATAACCATCATCGCCGCCGGGTTTTAAGTCTGCGTTTCTAAATGCATCGGCGATATAACGTGCGGTTTTTTTCAAACCAGCTGTACCGACACCGCGCCCTTCATACTCTTTGGATGCCAATGTTTCCACTACACCCATCATCCGCTTACTGTCGAATACTGGTTGGAGCTGAGCGAGGGCAGGGCGGGCTTTAAGTTTGGCGCTTGTGGATATAGTTTTATCAAGAACTGCGACCAGAGGCGAACCAACTGCGGGCCATTGCCCTTTGGCAGAGTTGGTCGGCTCATCGCCGCTAAATGCTAAATATGAGTATTTGCCGTAATGAGGCAGTTTACGGGCGAGGCCTGCGACTGCGGCATCTGAGTGTACGGTCAGGCCGACGACAACCACTTCGGGGTCGTCCTTATGGCGCACTGCAATGATAGTTGAGTTGTCAGACATGGCTAATTCTTTGCCGCCGAGAACAACTGTTGTATCGCCGATACTGGCGTCATACCCGGTTAGAGAATGCTTGACCATGCCGTAGAATTTATTGCCGCTACCAAATACCCAAATCGCACCTTCAGCGGGCAGGATATCGATGTCACTGTCTTTGATGATTTTTACATTACCGCGCTCGCTCCAAAGAGCCGCCATTTTGGAGTAGCGGGAATTAAGCTCTGGGGTCGTACGGGTTGGCAGGACGATTGTGACTTTCTCAGCACCGAAAGCAGCCCCCAAGGACGGCGGAATTTCGGCCCAATGTAGGCGGCGGAACAGATTGAAATGTGCGTCGACTTCAACGCGGACCACATGGCCTTTGACAGGCAAGGAAAACACTTGCTGACGTTTGGTCATTTTGACCGTGTGTTGCGTGATACCGTCTGTCGTAAAAATAGCGACAGGGACTTGTAGGACGTAAGCATTGTGGCTCTGGTTTTGCTGAAGCATCAAAGTGAGGTTGTCACCATCTTGTGCCGCTTTTTCTATAGCGAGTTCAGGCGCGCCGATACCGTCGACCCACTGATCAAAGAACGGCTTTAGATCTCTATCCGTAGTTTCTTCAAAAGCCGTCCGGATGTTGTCCCATGTGCCAACCTTATATTTGTTTTTACGGTAGAAACGCTGGAAGCTGCGGACGAAATTTTCATCGCCGACCTGTTCGCGTAGCATATCAAACACCATGGATGTCTTGCCGTATCCAACTGCTTCGGTCGGGCCGTCAGTGCGGCCTACGAATTCACGCAAGGGGAAATCTGTGCTGTCGTCCACATAGCTTGTATAGCGCTGTAGGGTCGAGCGGCGGTATTCCGCACCCGTACCGCGCTGTTCGGCGACCAAATGGTCAGCCATATAAGCGGTCAGACCTTCGGCCCAGTTACCTGTGTCAAAATCAATATAAACCGAATTGCCCCACCAGTTATGAAGAAGCTCATGAGGGTAAGACGAATGCAGAATAAACGGGAAGCGGATGATTTGTGAACCCAGTAACGTAAAGCTCGGCATGCCGTATCCGGTCTCCCAAAAATTCTCAACCAATGCAAATTTTGTGTAAGGGTAAGGGCCGAGCATCTGGCGGTACATTTCCATRTATTGCGCTGTGGTTTCCAGATATTTGTTGGCCATCGCATCGTCAGGAGTGCGTAGATAGGCCATGGCTGTCACATTGCCGATTGGCAATTCATACTGCGTGAACTCGGCAGCGATGACATAAATTTCTTCGGTTGGTGTGGGGGCAGCCCACTGGTCATGGTGCTTGCCGTCTACGACTTCATTTTGTTTGCGCTCGCCCTGAGATACTGAAGACCAGGTTTCCGGCAAGGTGACGGATAGCTCGTATGTAATGAGCGTGTCTTCGATAGTCGGAACCCAATAGGTGGCACCAGCTAGGTAGGCGCCGCGGTCTTCGATGAGGCCGGGTGAGGAGGAAAATCCGCGCGCATATTCCGTACCTAATTGCTGGATTGGGTTGTTGATTTCACCGACCATCGACAATGTAATTGTATTGTCACTGCCTGCAAAATTGCTCAGCTCGTACACATTGACTTTGATAATGCTGTCTTCGGTGTCGTTGTCTCTGTCCATGCCCAGATCATCCGCATTGCGGTTTTCTGCTACGAGTTTCAAGTTTACGGCGCCGCCCGTTTTCTCGATGGTCAAATCCGAGTTGATCATGATTTTAAGACCATCTTTGGCTAAATCAGCGGGAATAGTCAGGATATCACTTGCTATTAAGCTATGGGTTGAAGGTGTAATTACCACATCAATATTATGATGTAGCGTTCCCTTAGTTGCGGTTTTTTGGACGGTGGGGGAGTCTAACGTCCCAGTCTTTACTGCCTTGGGTGAACAAGCAGTAATGGTTAGAGCGCAAAGGCAGGCAAAAGTTAAACGCAACATGGCAATTCCTTCAAAGTTTCCAAGGAATTTATCCACAAATTTTGCGGTTGTACAAGTATTCTGAGTAACAATTGGCCACAAGGTGGACGCAACGCTTATGCGCTAGTTGATACTTCGCGATTCGAATGGGCTATCCAAAGAAAAAGCAGGAATTTCTACATCGAAACGAGTGCCGTCCGGGCTTTGCATTTGGTAGGTGCCAAGCATGACACCGGATGGTGCTGATAGCGGTGCGCCTGAAGTATARCGGAATACTTCGCCGGGCTTTAGGCTCGGTTTTTCGCCGACAACGCCTTCGCCGCGAACTTCTTGAACATGACCATTGCGGTCAGTAATTTGCCAGTAGCGTTCAACCACTTGCATGTCTTCACCTGTTAGGTTTTCAATCTCGACCGTATAGGCCCATATATAGCGTTCATCAGCGTCTGAGGATTGTTCGCTCAAAAATTCAGGTTCAACCCTGACAACTACATCGCGTGTTCTTCGCTCGTACATCCTCTGCGCCCTTCAACTGTCAAATTTAACTATTTGTTAGTTACCCATAACCCACCGCCCAAAAGGTGCAAGAGAATAACCCAGCAGAGCGAGCGATTTATCYATGTKATAGCCTTGTNARGGGRGRAAATATCTACTGTTCAGGTAGTGGTGGCTCTGATAGAGGCTAAATATGAAAACAGAATCRGCAYAYAAAGACGGGATACTTCCTGCACAGGATYTRRCGCARYTGATWGCGGACGGGYATGTRCATGCSCGMARTTCGGAKGAGCCTACTTTGGGGCGTGCGTTTGATCCAGAAATTGAAGCGGCACAAATTCAGCCAGCATCATTGGAYTTGCGYTTAGGSAATGTGGCTTATCGYYTGCGCGCATCATTTTTRCCCGGTAWAGGCCGCTCGGTTGCCGATTGCCTGGACCAGCATTTGGTCATGCATAAAATTGATCTGACGGACGGTGCCGTATTGGAAACCGGATGTGTGTATCTGGTGCCATTGATGGAAAGCTTGCAATTGCCGCAGGGTTTATCGGCRCGGACAAATCCGAAAAGYTCGACGGGSAGGCTTGACGTGTTTACGCGCGTGATTKCTGACGGCGCTTCAAARTTCGAAACAATTGAYCCGGGTTATTCTGGCCCGCTTTATGTRGARATTGCCCCGCGTACATTTTCAGTTTTGGCWAAGCCRGGCGAYCGTTTGGTGCAAATTAGATTTAGGCGCGGTRCGGAAAAAGTCYTGCGCTCACAAACAGTCAGCATTGACCTTAAAGGAGAAGGCGAAGACGGGACTATAGGCTGGCGTGCACGCCGTCATTCAGGACTTGTGGATATTGCCGGGGTTGCTGCTCATAATGCACTTGATTATTGGCAACCGCTKACMGCYCCTAATGGGCGCCTTATTCTTGACCCTGACGAATTTTATATTCTAGCKTCKAAAGARGCYGTAATTATTCCTGAAAATGAAGCTGCAGAAATGGCACCAATTGCTCCGGAAATCGGTGAGTTTCGGGCACATTACGCTGGATTTTTCGATCCCGGCTTTGGCCTAAAGCAAGCGGGTGGGGCAGGTTCACGTGCCGTATTGGAAGTGCGTGGCCGTGATGTTCCGTTYATGYTMCGCCACGGGCAGGCTGTGGCAAAGTTAGAATTTGAAGCCATGAGCGCCGTGCCAGAAAACCTATATGGTGAGAACGGCTCCCATTATCAGGCACAGGGCCTACGTCTTTCCAAACACTTTAAGCTGTAATGTATGCTAAATGCCTGTCTGGCCTTGCACTCAGCTTGAAATTTTGCCAAGCTGATATTGTTATACAAACATAACAATATTTGGGGATCAGCATGCGCATTTTTTCTATAYYTTTTATWATAGYTTCAWCAATGGTTTTATCTGCCTTTCCGGCAAACGGAAAAATTGCACCTGTAGAACATTACTCACGTCTGCCCTCCATTTATGATGCAGCGATATCGCCTGATGGAAATTGGCTTGCTATGATTGTTGACAATAATGGCAAGTATATTTTGCGCGTATTTAATTTAGGTGACCCGAGCGATAAAAAAATACGGGCTGCTCCCTTCACCCGTATGAAAAGAGCACTGAAGAAAAGTAAAACCGAAGCGACCTTTATGAAATTCGAAGATGAAGACCATTATTTCATTAATTATGAAAACCGCACAAAATTGCTCAAGGGGCTGGACAAGTTCCTACGTGAAAATTTAGGTGAGAGTGCTGCAGCACCTTAAGCTCTTATTGACGGGGTGTTTTTGTTCTGCCAATGAGTTTGCAAACAGGGGATATAGATGAGCACTGAAGAAACTTACCACGGCAAAGTATGCGTAATTACTGGAGCAGCTTCGGGGATAGGCCGCGCGTTGGCTCAACGGTTGGGGGCTGCAGGTGCTATGTTGGCGCTAAGTGATGTGGATAAGGACGGGTTAGCAGAAACGGTTCGGCTTATAGGTGGCCACAATTCCAATAGTATTCTCGCAGACCGCCTCGATGTCGCGGACGCGGATGCTATTGAGGCTTATGCTGCTCATGTACAGGCATCGCTTGGGGCGGCTGATTGTGTGTTTAATGTTGCAGGTTTAACGCGGCTTGGAAATTTTGACGACACGCCTTTAGCCTCTATGGAAAAAATCATGGATGTAAATTATTGGGGCGTGGTGCGCATGTGCAAAGCATTCTTACCACAGGTCAAAAACACGAAAGGTCGGTTGGTTAATGTTGCCAGTATTTTCAGTATAATTGGTTTTCCTGGGCAAACCCATTACTGTGCATCAAAATTTGCTGTGCGCGGATTTTCCGAAACTTTGGCACAGGAGCTTGTGGAAGACGGCGTACRGGTCAGTGTGGTGTGTCCYGGCGGTGTGGCGACCAATATTACKCGCAATGCCGAGGTCGATGCATTGCCAGAAGGGATGGAGGATCGGGAGGATGTTAACACAAAYTTCGATAAAGCTGCAATTACCAGTGCCGAAGATGCTGCGSAAATAATATTGGACGGTACAGCCAAAGGAAAATTACAGATACTTGTTGGYAAAGATGCAAAGCGTGTATCTMTGATCCAGAGAWTATTCCCGCARTATTACAYAAAAATTATGGCAAAGCAGCGCAGTAAAACCCAAGGCTTACTATAAAAAACAAGACTTACTGTAATTTTATTCACCGAACTACTAGTGTCAAGCCGCAAAATGCGCACGGTGAGCAGAGGTTTGCGGGGTGTCGGCTAGAGGTTGGTGTTTAACTTAGTTGCAGTCGTAGCTTGCGGTGTGGGGCGATAACTGTAGTGTAATGGTAGAAGTTTTATTACAAGCAAAAAAAGGGGAATGTTTTGCGTATATTGATAACTGTTTTTATGGCTATTTGGGGTCTAATATTACATCAAAACTGTACGGCAAAAATTGTACCTGCCGAACATTATTCGAGACTCCCTGTAACATATGATGCAGCGATTTCTCCGAACGGAAAATACTTGGCCATGGTTGCGGATAATAATGGCCGTTATATTATCCGTGTTATCAATCTAGTAGATCCTAGCGATAATAAAAAAAGGGCAACAGCTTATGGCAAAGGTGTAAAAATACTCTGGGTGAAATGGGCGAACAATGACATCTTGCTTGTTAGCACTCGCCAGAAAATAAAATACAACAGAACTTTGGTAAACACTGGATATTTATATGCTCTGAACCGTGATTTAACAGAAAACAAAATGCTGTTGGTGCCAAAAAACAAGAGAGTGCTTGGTAGCAATATGCCGGTTACGGAGTTTCGGCAATTTAACAATTCGGTACTCAGTTTTTTACCATCTGATCCAGACCATATACTTATGTCTTATGGGTTGAGAGACCGGATGATAGAGGACGTAATTAAACTGAATGTTCGAACGAAGTCGCTGAAACGAATTAAGAAGGGGGAAGAGGATATTCAAAGTTGGGTCGTTGATTTACGCGGCGAGCCTAGGATCGGGGTCGGAACGGACCTTATAACTCACAAGCGAAAAATGATCATCCGTGATGCGGATACAAATACATGGCGCAATGTGAATGCCTATCCAGGTTTGTCTGCTGAAACTATTGTATATGGATTTATGCAAAATGCTCATGAGCTCATTATTGGTAGCTATGACGGGAAAGACACATTGGGCTTGTTTGTGTATAACCTTAAGCAAAAGAAGCAAATGCGAAAATTATTTCAACACGATAAATATGATGTAAGTGGCATTGTTCACAGTCCAGATGGTAAAAAGGTAATAGGGGCAAGCTTTACAGGCGATGTTGGTGAAACGGCTTTTTTCGATCCCCTTTATAAAAATCGTATTGATGAAATTCACGAACAATTACCTGGCTTCCATGTGAACTATATCGATCAAACACCGGACGGACGAAAGACTATTTTTAAAGCGAGCTCTCCCAGCATACCCAATAGCCTGTTATATTATAATGCGGACACAAAAAAAGTTGCAATGATAGCGCAAGATTACCCTGAAATAGGACGAACTATACAAGGTGATGTATTGGCTGCTAGCTATAGGGCTAGGGACGGATTTAAAATTCCAGCCTATATTACGACACCACCTAAAATAGCCGATGGGATGCCGTTTAAAAACCTGCCATTTATTATTATGCCGCATGGCGGCCCTTATGCGCGCGACACACAATYWTWKSMKKWKTTGGNKSARWKWAYGRKRKMRSGARRTKAYSYKKTKWKRSAGATGAWYKWMYSTGGYKYWRWWRRWTACGGTAAAGAATTCGAAGATGCAGGGCGCAAAAACTGGGTTCTAATGCAAGAAGATGTTGAAGATGGTGCCCGCTGGCTTATTGATAAAGGTTATGCGGATCCCAAGCGAATTTGTATAGTTGGTTGGTCTTACGGTGGTTATGCTGCATTGATGGGCGCTATAAAAGACCCTGATCTGTATGCATGTTCGGTAAGTATGGCAGGCGTTACGGACTTGCGTGATATGATTAATGATATGAAAAAATTTAGGTTTGGTCGACAGAGCGCGCAGAATTTTATTCTTAAGGGCTTTAAAGGCAGGGATGCAATTAAGGAAAATTCTCCGGTAAAACGGGCCGATGAAATTACTATACCTTTGATGTTGGCYCACGGGGAAAAAGATACGGTAGTATACTATGATCAATTCAAGCGAATGAAAAAAGCTCTTAAGGGTAGTCGAGCTAAGGTGACATATCTTACGTTAAATGATGAGGATCATTATTTAAGCAATTCGCAAAACAGGCGTGATTTTTTTAAAACCTTAGACAAATTTTTGCAAGATAACCTCGGTGAAAGCGCGGCCGCGCCTTAGCTAAGCTGAGCAACTTGCACCGCCGAGTACGCAGAATTTTGCGCAGTGGGGGTGATTTAGTTTTATAGGTGTGCGGGCACCGCGTAGAGAGGCTCCTAATTCAAATTGGTCGTCGTCCCACAATAGGGTRCARGCTAGAACCGTAGCCTGTGCTGCRCCTTTGCGGCGGACAATCATGCGTGAGTTTGCGCACATAATTTCCTCYGGGTTTTTGCCCARAAYATCCCARCARGCTGTGGTGATTTCCGGYACGTCCACATGTTCGTCCATTTCWGGAAAYARRACCAATTGYTTGGTGTTTGCCGTGTCKATATTCCAGCCATTGTKCTTGATGAGGTCTGCATAACCYTTGCGGGATTTTTCTTCGCTTTCGTTCCAGATTGTCCGCCCGGCRATGTTAATRYTRATRCCATTGTCAGAGAGCCAGTTGAGTCCNTTTARNTGCGTCTGCAAAACTTCGGACCCCGCGTTCGTGGTCGTGGTGTAGTTCTGCRTAGTGATCCAGACTAATCCGTAAAGTCATGGYATTGCCGAAACGCTCATGTAAATCCAATAAGCTYTTTTGCACCCGTGGCCGCATCATCGGCTTCATCGCGTTGGTCAAAACGAGCAGGCTATGTCCACGYTCTARCGCCATTTCGCTGAGRCGGATAATATGCGGGTTCATATACGG
Organism: Robiginitomaculum sp.; assembly: GCA_002732905.1. Lineage (GTDB taxonomy): Bacteria > Pseudomonadota > Alphaproteobacteria > Caulobacterales > Maricaulaceae > Robiginitomaculum_A. The sequence goes on along the minus strand of NVTC01000011.1, from coordinate 54,056 downwards.
CTCGCCGCCMGTGAAAGCGATTTCAATCTGYCCGTAGCCCAGTGCTTCGACTTCGTCCAAGTAGGGAGCCATGTCATCAGGGGTTAAATAGACAAAATGATCCGCGCTGGGTGAACTGTCTATATAGCAATTGATGCATTCGATATTGCAAAGTGATCCCGTGAAAAACCARAGCGTCTTTAAACCTTTAAAATGCACCCGTGCCCGCTTCTCGCCCTTGGCCGTCACGTCCGGGTTTTGAAACTTTTGCGGATCAAGGGCAGGTTGGATACCAGCATTTTTTGGGTTGGTAATAATGTTCATTCCGTCTCTCTAGCGGATTGCTGATAACCTGTCACACAATTTTCCGTGAATGTTACATGACAAGTAAAGTTGATATAATGTAAAGACTGCTTGACATTAACTTTTTTGATGCTATGTAAAGGGTACTTGACTAATTTGGAGAGAGTAATGAAACGACCTTTTTATCTAAATCCTGATGTTCTGGAAAAGAAATGGCTGTCACGCGAAGATTTTTTTGTTTTTGCAATTGTCCTTATTTCTGGGGTGCTCGCCGTAATGACCTATCTTGCAATATCAGCTTCACCCCGGTCGCCATATGCGGCAATCGGTGCGGCGGCTGGATATGGTGGGGGGCTTATTGGATTATATCTACATCTCAATCAGCAGACAAAAAAAATGGATGAATTTACGACCAAAATTTTTAATCAAGCAATTGCTCAAGCAGGCCTCAGCACCCTCATAATAATCGCAATTATTACTTTGTACAGCGGTGTCACAGGCGGAGATCCAAGCGGAATATGGACTCTAGTTGCGCCTGTGATGTTTATAGGAATTACTTGGAAGCGCGTTCGAATAATTTCGCGGGCTTACGCAAGTTTAACAGTTTAGGTGAAAATTAATGACATATAATAAAATCAAATTCGGACAAAAAACCAAGTTTATAGGCGCTAGCCTGCTGATATTACTTGCTGCTGGGTTAGGGGCTTGTAACCCAACAAGCTTGCTGCCGGAGCAAGCCAACTCTGAGGAGAAAAACAAAACCGCGAAATATGATTTTTCTTCCCAGTGGATACACGTCAAGGAACAGGGCCTTAAAGCGAGTTCCGCGCCAAACCTTATCCTGATACCTGGGCTTGTTTCATCATCTGAAGTTTGGAATAGCGTGACTACAGAATTAGGAAAAACACATCATTTACATATTGTAGATGTGTCGGGTTTTGCAGGCGTGCCAGCATCCGCTACTTTAGACGTGGGTGTTGTTAATGGTCTTGTCCATGATTTGGCAAATTATATTCAGACGAAAAAACTGGATGATGTCACACTGATGGGACACTCTATGGGTGGTTTCACATCCCTGTTGATGGCGCAAGAACACGGGGCGTTAATTAGCAAGGTTATCACAGTCGATTCGTTACCATTTTATCCCGTTATTTTTAATCCTGCTTCGACAGTCGATACATCGCGGGCCCAAGCAAAATATATGGGTGATACACTATTAGCGCTGGATGAAAATGACTTTACCCAAATGCAAACACAAACCATTTTGCGCCTATCTAAAAACGAGCAGGCGCGCGCAGAAATACTGACTTGGTCACTTGATTCGGATCGGGCAACAATGGTGCAGGCTATGCAAGATTTGATGACAACAGACTTGCGATCGAATTTACATGATATCAAAACGGAAGTGCATGTTATTTATGCTTGGGATGAGGCTATGGGAGTGCCTGTTGACATGTGGAAATTATACGAAACCCAATACCAAAATTTGCAAAACGTAGAATTCACCCGTATCGAAAATAGTTTTCATTTTATCATGAAGGATCAACCGGAAGAGTTTTTAGCTACGGTACAAAAAGTATTGAGTAGCGAATAAAAACCGTACACCCAAAGGAGGTCGAAATGACACAGAAAAGAGCACACCGCAGATATATGAAGTTATTTGTACCCGCAATGGCCATGTATGTTCTTAGTATAATTGGCGTAAGTCTTGCGAAGAAAAATGCAACTATGCCTGAACCGCTCTTGTACGGTTTGGCATTTGTTCCCGCCATTTTTATCCTGATCTGGATATGGGGGCATATGCGCTATATTACCGAGTTGGATGAATATTTACGCGGCCTACAGGTTCGTGCCGTCTTGATAGGTATGGCCGCGATAATGGCATTTGCCACGGTTTGGGGATTGCTGGAAGAACTGGCGGCGGCACCTGCTGTGCCAATATTTTTTATCGTTCCAAGCTTTTATTTTGTCTACGGGCTTGCCTATCTAATAATTGGTAAGCGGGCTGGGGTTAAGGGCGGTTATCTATGAAAAACCGCTTGAAAGTCTTGCGGGCAGAGCGGGATTGGTCGCAGGCTGCGCTCGGCGACAAGCTCGACGTATCGCGTCAAACCGKMRACNGCCNNAGAAACKSRKSKYKMYKRTMYGWSSSWRSYGSKGRYWWYYWAAMWMSMKRSSYYWTTTGAGTACAGTATTGAACAAATTTTTGAAGAAGAAAACGGAGAATAAACATGAGTAATAATAAAACATATAGAAATAGAAGTTTTCTGATATTAGGTGCTGCCTTGTTGGCGGCAGCTTGGATGATAGGTGGCCCAGATGTCTTGCAAAGATTGGACTGGCATCCGAAAGTTGTCGAATTGTTGACGTTGGTACCAGCTATAATGGTGTTCTTTTGGTCTATATCTGGCAACAAGAAGTTCTTAACTTGTGAACGCAGAGCTTTTAAAAAGCTTTTAGGTTTGTCATAAGGGGTCGATGAAATTCGATTCTATTCACAAAACCAAGGCCCGTAACGCGGCCAAAATGATCCGCGCAAAATTGGCTGCGGAACAGCCGGGCGCAGGCATCGAGCTTTTGCGCCATTGGCCGGACGCCGGGAATAGAGCGCGGGGGAATAGGGCACATAGAGATAAAATGTGCATTGCGGCCTATATTCCCATTCATTCAGAAATCGACGTTTGGCCATTAATGCGAGCCTTAGAGGACGCGGGGCATTCTCTGGCCTTACCGTGTATCAAACGCAAAGCCCAYCCACTTGAATTTCGGTGTTTCGCGCTAGGCGATAAGCTAAGGCGCGGTGCATTTGGSACGCGTGAACCCATGCGAAACGTACCACGTGTGGTGCCAAATATTGTGCTTTTACCATTGTTAGCCTATGCGCGTGATGGTTACCGTCTAGGTTACGGCGGTGGATTTTATGACCGAACTTTGCAGGGATTACGCCAAAATAAAGCGAATGCYGGTAAAATMTTTGCTTGCGGTGTCGCTTACTCTGGGCAAGAAGTGCCGACACTACCTACCGACCAATATGATGAAAAACTGGACGGTGTGTTGACAGAAACAGGGTTTAGGAAATTTATATGAGACTTTATCTATGAGGTTGGCATTTTTTGGAGACGTAGTCGGACGTTCGGGGCGTAAAGCAATCAGCAAATATGTACCCCGTTTGCGCGAAGATTTAAACTTGGATGCGGTTATCGTCAACGGCGAAAACGCGGCAGGCGGCTTTGGAATCACCGAAGCTACAGCGGGCGAGCTTTATGATGCAGGCGCAGATGTCATCACGCTCGGTAATCACAGTTTCGATAATGCGAATGCTCTTACTTACATTGAGCGTGAACCACGTTTGTTACGTCCCGTGAACTATCCGGCAGGTACTGCGCCGGGTAAGGGCGCTGGTCTATATGATATTGGTGGTTATCGTCTTTTGGTAATCAATGTGCTAGGGCGAGTGTTTATGGATTCTTTGGACGACCCATTTGTAGCAATACAAGCCGAACTTGATGCCTGTCCACTTGGTGAAATTGCCGATGCTATTCTCGTTGATATCCATGCCGAAGCTACTTCCGAGAAGCAGGCTATGGGGCATGTGTGCGATGGTCGGGTTAGCCTAGTTGTTGGCACCCATCAGCATGTCCCGACTGCCGATACGCGCATTCTGCCGAACGGTACCGCTTACCAAACGGACGCAGGTATGTGCGGTGATTATTCAGGTGTTATTGGTATGGATAAAGCTGAACCCATCCACCGTTTTACCACCAGAATGCGCGGCGGTCGTTTCGAAGCAGCAAGCGGTGAGGGAACCGTTTGCGGTGTCTTTGTCGAAACCGATAATAAAACAGGATTAGCAACCCGTGCAGAGCCAATCCGTATCGGACCGGGACTTATGGGACACCTTCCTTTGGTTTAATACCTATTGTCTAAGGGGAAATACTTTTACTGAACGGCTTTTTTAAATTATGAGTTCTTTCATATCTGCGGGTTGATATCTGGAGCTAGGCCTCCCATATTTGGGTGATACACAACATATGATTTGAAAACAAAACTATGACAGAGAAACAAACATTACCGGTTCTTCCYTTAYGCGACATTGTGGTTTTCCCCCACATGGTCGTCCCCCTATTTGTTGGCCGCGAGAAATCTATCAAAGCACTTGAAGAAGTTATGAAGGCGGATAAAACAATCCTGCTCCTAACGCAGAAAAATGCCAAGACAGAAGACCCATCAATCGACGACATTCACGATATTGGCTGTATTGCAAAAATCTTACAATTGTTAAAATTGCCGGACGGGACAGTGCGCGTACTTGTCGAAGGTAGTGTGCGGGCACAGGTCGTTAAGTTTACTGATCATACCGATTATTTTGAAGCTGAGGCCATGCCCGTAAAAAGCAAAGGTAAAGCTGATAAGGCAACCAAGGTTCTGATGCGTAGTGTGTTTGACCAATTTACAAAATACGTGAAGCTCAATAAGAAAATCTCTGAAGATATTGTCACAGCAATAGCGGACACCAAAGAACCCGCTAAACTGGTYGATACTATCRCCGTGCATCTGAATGTGAAAATTTCAGAGAAGCAAAACCTTTTGTCTGAAATTGACGTAGCAAAACGTCTTGAAACGGTGTTCACGCTGATGGAAAGCGAGATCAGTGTCCTTAAGGTAGAGAAGAAAATTCGTGGGCGTGTTAAACGTCAAATGGAGAAAACTCAGCGCGAATATTATCTTAACGAGCAAATGAAGGCCATAAAAACAGAACTTGGCGGCGAAGAAGATAGCGACGAAATTGCTGATTTGGCTAAAGAAATCACCGAGACAAAATTCACCAAAGAAGCGCGCAAAAAAGCKCAGTCAGARCTRAAAAAACTATCACAAATGAGCCCAATGTCGGCAGAAGCCAATGTGTCGCGTAACTACCTTGACTGGCTACTAKCCGTGCCKTGGGGTAAGAAAAAGCGCGTGCGTAAAGATCTGGCAGAAGCCCAGACYATTYTAGACCGTGATCATTAYGGTCTCGAYAAAGTCAAAGARCGCATTATCGAGCATTTGGCYGTGCAAACTCGTATGAARAAACTCAAAGGCCCAATYCTKTGTTTGGTKGGCCCWCCGGGCGTTGGTAAAACYTCACTGGGTAAATCCATTGCAGAAGCTACTGGGCGTGAATTTGTRCGTGTGTCTCTGGGCGGCGTRCGCGACGAGAGCGAAATACGYGGTCAYCGYCGTACCTATATYGGSTCYATGCCGGGCCGGATAATTCAGCGTATGAAAAAGGCCAAATACACCAACCCGATGTTCTTACTCGACGAAATCGATAAAATGGGCAGCGACATGCGCGGCGACCCGTCTTCCGCCCTGCTGGAGGTGCTGGATCCAGAACAAAATGCAAATTTCAATGACCATTATCTAGAGGTGGATTACGATCTGTCCGATGTGATGTTYGTGACTACGGCCAACACGCTGGACATTTCRCCRCCMTTRCTTGACCGTATGGAAATCATCCGCATYCCRGGYTATACTGAAGACGAAAAAATTGAAATCGCCGAGCGGCATTTGCTGTCCAAACAGATTAAAAATCACGGACTGCGTAAAGGCGAATTTGCTATCAARACCGAAGCCATTCGCGATATYATYCGTTATTATACCCGCGAAGCCGGTGTCAGGAACCTTGAGCGTGAACTCGCAAGGTTGGCCCGTAAGTCTGTGGCAAAAATTGTTGCCAAAGAAGCCAAGACAATAACTATTACATCCAAAAATATCAGCGATTTTCTTGGCGTGCAAAAATTCCGCTTTGGTCAAACCGACGATGAAGATCAAGTCGGTATGGTTACCGGGTTAGCGTGGACGGCTGCGGGCGGGGATATCCTGACCATCGAAGCGGTTTCTATGTCGGGCCGTGGTAAAATGACCATTACGGGTAACCTCAAAGAAGTGATGAAAGAATCTATCTCTGCGGCCAATGCATATGTGCAATCCCGCGCACCGGAGTTTGGCATTAGCCCTAAAGTATTCCGTACCACAGACATTCATGTCCATGTTCCTGAAGGTGCGACACCCAAAGACGGCCCGTCGGCTGGTGTTGGCATGGCTACGGCTATCGTTTCTGTGCTGACTGGTATCAAAGTCCGCAAGGATATTGCTATGACAGGCGAGATTACTTTACGCGGGCAAGTGTTGCCAATTGGTGGTCTCAAGGAGAAATTACTGGCCGCACTTCGCGGTGGTGTAAAAACCGTACTAATCCCTATTGACAATGCCAAAGACTTGGCAGATATCCCCGACAACGTAAAATCCAAGCTGGAAATTATCCCGGTGGCGACGGTTGATGAAGTATTGCAAAATGCGCTCACGAAACCTTTGACACCAGTAGAATGGACAGCTAAAGACGAGGCCGAACTGGCGGGGACAATGTCCCGAAGTGGTTCGGAAGATCAAGGCGGCATGACGGCACATTAAGTCGGCGCAYTGATYARTAAGGCAAGCCCATTATGCAATGGGGGTGATTAGCTCAGATGGTAGAGCATCTCCTTTACACGGAGAGGGTCAGCGGTTCGATCCCGTTATCACCCACCAGCCTTCGCCAAGGCTTCGGCTCGGCAAGCCACAGGCGCAGGCGAGAGAAGTTTTGGTGAAGGCTGTCACGCCATAGCTTTAGCGGCGGCGGACTACCAAATTATCGAAAGCCAAGATAGGTTCAGTATGCTAAAATATGTCTATATATTACAAAGTGAACTTGATTTATCTCACTATTATACCGGCATCACCAACAATGTTGAAAACCGTTTAGCAAAACACAATTCCGGCGCGGTCAAACACACTGCAAAATTCAGACCGTGGCGTCTTAAAACATACATTGCATTTACCGATACTGATCAAGCAGTTGCGTTTGAAAAATACCTAAAGTCCGGTTCCGGTCGTGCATTCGCAAAGAAAAGATTGTAGTCAAAGTGTTGGCTTGGCAAAGGTGTTCTCCGCGTCATTGCACGGGATAGCGGAAAGATATTACTTGTTTTCAACTCTATCTATCTATGCGAATAAGCGGGCATGAGTAATACAAAATGGCAACCGGGCGATTTCTCGCTCCTGACCGATGTGGATAGCTATAAAGCATCCCATTATTTGCAATACCCGCCGGGCACGGAATATGTGTCGAGCTATATTGAAGCACGGGGCGGAAATTTTGATATGATGTTGTTTTTTGGCCTGCAAGCCTATTTGAAACGGTATTTGTCGCAGGCAATAACGCTGGCTGAAATCGACTATGCTGAGGAACTTTGGCTGGCCCACGGTGTGCCGTTTAACCGCCAAGGCTGGATGCATATTTTAGAGAAACACAATGGTGTATTACCGCTACGGATTCAAGCTGTGCGAGAGGGCAGTGTGCTTCCGATTAAAAACGTAGTTGTTCAGGTGGAGAACACAGATCCGGCAGTGCCTTGGCTCACATCTTATATTGAAACGGCACTTTTACGTGCGGTTTGGTACCCGACGACAGTGGCGACATTGTCTTGGCATGTGAAGCAGATCATCGGAGAGTATTTAGAGAAAACCTGCGAAAATTCGGAAGCGGAATTGCCGTTTAAACTCCATGACTTTGGTGCACGCGGATCAACGTCCTATGAGGCAGCATCCCTCGGCGGCTTGGCGCATTTGGTCAATTTTCAAGGTACAGATACTGTGAGTGCTTTACTGGCAGGGCGTAATTTTTATGGTGTGGACATGGCTGGATTTTCAATCCCCGCGTCCGAACATTCTACCATGACTGCTTGGGGGCAGGCGCGCGAAACTGACGCTTATAGTAATATGGTCGAACAGTTTGGTGGCAAGGATAGGATATTTGCTGTGGTTTCCGATAGCTACGACCTATTCGGTGCAGTTCGGAATATTTGGGGTGGTAGTCTCAAAAGCAAAGTTATAGAAAACGGCGGTACATTGGTAGTGCGTCCAGACAGTGGTAACCCGATCAAAATCTGCGTAGATGTAGTTGAAAGCCTCGGCGATATCTTTGGCTTTAAGATAAACACCCGTGGTTATAAAGTTCTGCCGTCCTATGTACGGGTGATACAAGGGGACGGGGTGCACGCCCTGTCTATCGAGGCCATTTTGCAACGGCTCAAGAAAAAAGGTTGGAGCGCCGAGAACATAGCTTTCGGCATGGGTGGTGCATTGCTACAACGCGATATTCACCGCGATACAATGAATTGGGCTATGAAAGCTAACGCTATAAAATTTGCGGGCGAGGGTGACTGGAAAGATGTCTACAAAGACCCGATCACAGATCCTGGCAAAAAATCCAAACGTGGGCGGCAGGCTCTTGTAAAGGAATACGGCGTTTACAAAACTATCAGAAATTCTGATTTGGGCGAAAGCAAAAACCTACTCCAGGATGTCTGGCGAGACGGCAAGCTTTTACGTGATCAAACTTTGGACGAAATCCGAACGTTATCAAACGGGTCATGAGTATACCTAACGTAGAGGCGACGGTGAAAATTTTGCAGTATGGCAATTCCCCGTAGACAGAATCAATAAACTGGGTCAGACCATGGACAAATCCATAGCTTGACTCGTTTAGGTGGTTGGAACATAAAAAGAACAAATAGTTCAATAAACGCTTCGAGAGCGTACAAAAGAGAAAATTAAAGTGAGGTGTTATGGCTGGGTCATTAAATAAAGTTACTTTGATCGGGAATTTGGGTAATGACCCAGAAATCCGTTCTATGAATAATGGTGGCAAAGTTGCCACGCTGTCTGTTGCGACTACAGAAAGCTGGAAAGACAAACAATCCGGTGAAAAACGCGAAAAAACTGAATGGCACCGCGTTGTGATTTTTGGAGACGGGCTTGTACGTGTTGCCGAGAGCTATCTAAAAAAGGGCTCTAAAGTATATATTGAAGGTTCCTTACAAACCCGTAAATGGCAAGACCGTGACGGGAACGATAAATACACCACCGAAGTCGTCTTACAGGGCTTTGGGGGCACTTTGATAATGCTCGACAGTCGGGGTTCCGGCGGCGGTGGTGGCGGTGGCTACAACCAGGATTCGGGTTACAGTCAAGGCGGCGGTGGTTCCCGCTCTGCATCTGCACAAGAAGGCCCTTCCGAAAAATTCGATATGGATGACGATATTCCGTTTTAGGGACTATTGACGTTTTCTGTATTGTAACTGTACCGTGTATGTCTAATCAAGGTTTCTAAGCACGTGTCTGTGCCTAGGCTTAGACTTGGGCTTGGGTTTGGGTTTAGATTTGGGCTTGGGCGTACGCTAGTGTAAGCGGCTAAGGTTGTAGTCACAGTGTGGCACACCTAAGAATACTAAAATTACAATTAATACGAGAATTAAATTAGAATGCCTATGGTTTGTTAGGGAATTCTTAGGAGCTTTCTATTAGTGATTTTTACGTAGAAGCATGGGGGGCTCGCGTTGACAGATAGTACAAAAAAACAAGTTCAAGCCACAGAATTCGTCAATACGTTGACGCATGTTGAAGAACCCGTTGYAAAACAGGTTTTATTAGCAGTGATTTGGGGCGGTGCTGTCTACTTGGCTATGGGGCCAGTAATGTTTATTGTATGGCTATCCCTTATTCTCGCGGCTATYTTTTTACCACGACTGTCAAACTTTCGAAATGAGATAAARCTTCAACCTTACGGGTTARYCAGCCAATTTTTTGGCATTGTAACCGCTGCAATTTGGGGTGTGGCTCCGTTTATGGTGTGGACAGCTGGTGACGGTAGCTATGGCTATTTGGCTATTACCATGCTTGGCATCGGATTTTTACAGGTAATCAGCCAATATCGTTCAGAACCGCGTCCCGCCTTCCTTGTTGCCGTACCGTATTTAATGCTGATCGGGTGGTTTTTGTATCAATCAAGGATGAGTACGACATTTGTTGTCGCACTCATCATTACCCTTACTTATCTTATGACCTTGTTTGGTYTTGTTTGGGTTGGGCAGAAAACCAAAAAGTCCATYGTTGAMTACAAAATGGAACAAGATAAGCTCAAGMTTGAGTTGGAAGYAGCGCGYGAYGAAGCTGAAKCRGCTAATCATGCTAAGTCAGTATTTTTGGCAAATATGAGCCATGAATTACGGACACCGCTCAATGGTATTCTTGGTTTGTCAGACGTGTTGGTGGCCGAAAAATTAACCGAAGGCCAGGGTCGTAAAGTTGGTTTAATACATGATTGTGGTGAAAATTTGCTCTCACTGTTGAATGATATTTTAGATATCTCGAAAATTGAAGCTGACGGTATTACATTAGAAAAACTTGATGTTGATCTTCATGATCTTTTGCAAAAAACATTTGCTTTCTGGAAGCCTGCGGCTGACAAAAAAAATATTAAATTTGTTTTTCAAAAACAAAAGGGCTTACCGTCGCACATAGTGACAGACCCAACACGGGTACGCCAATGTTTGAATAATTTGATAAACAATGCTTTGAAATTCACACCTGAAAATGGACGACTTGTTGTGACGGCTACTGGCAAAGAAACCGAAGGCGGTTATGCATTGGCGATATCTGTGAAAGATACAGGGATAGGGCTCAGCCAGGAAAATATTGGCAAACTTTTCAACCCGTTTGTTCAGGCAGATGAAGGTACAACACGAAAATTCGGTGGTTCTGGTCTTGGTTTGGCAATTACACGTAAACTATGCCGATTGATGGGGGGCAATGTTGCTGTGCAAAGTGTTTTAGGCAAAGGGTCTATTTTTCGTATGTCTATTATGACGGCTATAGCGGATGTCCAGACTATAGAGCCTATATCCTGTGAGGCGGCTCCTGTATCGTCAGATGGGTTTATGGGGAGGCGCTGCCTCGTCGTAGAAGATAATGAGGTGAATTTGGAAGTCTTGTTGTTATTGTTAGAACCTTACCAGCTTGATATTGTTGTGACACGTAATGGCCGTGAGGCCATCGATGTTTTGCAAACGCAATTTATCGATTTTGTATTGATGGATTTGCAAATGCCCGTTTTGGGTGGCTTGGAGGCCACAAAACTTATCCGGAGTAGCAATGCGCACTACGCCAATGTACCTATAATAGCTATGACCGCTAACGCTATGACAGGCGATAGGCGCAAGTGCTTGAGTGTAGGTATGGATGGATATGTGTCTAAGCCGCTTGCGCGTGCGACGTTGGCTGAGGCGATCTTAGAGGCTACAAAAAACAAGCCAAAGCGGGAAGAAGCGGTTGCTTAATCAAAGCTAATCTACTTATATTTTAATCAATACAATTGATTGCCGAGCAAGCCTGTAAATGCTATATTTTTTACGTAAATATGCACGATTCGGTGCAAGGGATTTTTTTGGTTTTTTGCCAGAAAATTAGCACAAAATAGGCGGGTGAATTGTCCGACGAAAATGACGAAATTGAAGAGAGCAATGCTCAACCGCCAAATGGTGGTGATGATGGTGGCTCTTCAGAGCCACCACATGAATTGGGTGTAACACCGATAAGTATAGAAGAAGAGATGAGCCGGTCTTATCTCGATTACGCTATGAGCGTCATTGTAAGCCGAGCCATACCTGATGTGCGTGATGGATTGAAGCCTGTGCATCGCCGCATTCTTTATTCAATGCACGAAAACGGATTTGTTCGTGAGAAACCCTATAAAAAATCTGCCCGTGTAGTTGGCGATGTGATTGGTAAATATCACCCTCACGGCGATACTGCCGTCTATGATGCTTTGGTGCGTCTGGCGCAGGACTTCTCTATGCGTCTGCCGCTCTTGGACGGACAAGGTAACTTTGGTTCCGTAGACGGTGACCGTGCGGCGGCTATGCGTTATACCGAAGTCCGTATGGATAAACCGGCGGCACAATTGCTGGCTGACATCGAAAAAGATACGGTCAATTTCCAAGAAAATTATGACGCGTCCGAGAGCGAACCTACGGTTTTGCCTGCGCGTTATCCAAATCTCTTGGTCAACGGTGCGGGCGGCATTGCCGTCGGTATGGCGACCAATATCGCGCCGCATAATTTAGGCGAAATTATCGACGCGACTTTGGCTATGATGGACAACGATGAAGTTAGCGACGATGAGTTGTTGGAAATCGTACCGGGGCCGGATTTTCCAACAGGCGCATTGATTTTGGGCCAATCGGGCGCGCGGCAAGGTTTGCTGACTGGGCGTGGTTCTGTTATTATGCGCGCTCGCCATCATCTTGAAGAATTCAAAAAAGACCGAACGGCGATAATTTTCACAGAAATCCCTTATCAGGTCAACAAAGCCAATCTGATCAAGAAAATTGCCGAACATGTGCGCGAGAAGCGCATTGAAGGTATTTCTGACTTGCGCGACGAAAGCGACCGCGATGGTATGCGTGTCGTTATAGAGCTGAAACGCGACGCCGTTCCGGATGTTGTTCTGAACCAACTGTTCAGGTTCTCGCAATTGCAAACTAATTTTGCCTCCAATATGTTGGCGCTTAATGGTGGTCGTCCGCAACAAATGAATATGCGGCAAATGTTGGAAGCTTTCCTGATATTCCGCGAAGAAGTAATCGCAAGGCGTTCCAAATTTGATCTGTCTAAGGCTCGTAACCGTGCCCATATTTTGGTGGGTTTAGCGACTGCGGTCTCAAATATTGATGAGATTATCAAAATTATCAGGCATTCTTCCAATCCAAAAGAAGCCCGTGATAATTTATTGTCTCGCACTTGGCCTGGACAAGACATGGCTTCATTGATTACATTGATTGCCGACCCGCGTTCCATTTTACTTGATGATGGCAATATCCAACTTACCGAAGAGCAAGCTAAGGCTATTCTTGATCTGCGCTTACACCGCCTTACCGGGCTCGGCATGGAAGACATTACTGCTGAAGCCGAGAAATTGGCGGCGAAGATCACGGACCTTCTTGATATTCTTCGTTCGCGGCAGCGTGTCATGGATATCATCAAAGAAGAACTTGGCGAAATTAGAGAAAACTTCGCTACCCCGCGCCGCTCGGAATTTGTTGCAGGCTTGATGGATTTTGAAGATGAAGACCTGATCACTGAAGAAGACATGGTGGTGACGGTAACGGCAGCTGGTTATATTAAGCGGACTGCGTTGGATACCTACCGCACGCAAAGACGCGGTGGTCGTGGTCGTTCAGGCATGGCTATGAAAGATGAGGATTACGTTACAACTGTATTCGTAGCCTCGACACATACGCCTGTATTATTTTTCTCTTCCACCGGGATAGTTTATAAACTCAAGGTTTGGAAACTGCCCATAGGCGGTGCCAATACGCGCGGCAAAGCTCTGGTCAATATTCTGCCTCTGGGGAGCGACGAACAAATAAACTCGATTATGTCATTGCCGCAAGACGAGGAGAGCTGGAAAAACATGGACATCATGTTTGCGGCTCGTTCTGGTGGTGTTCGCCGTAATTCTCTGGCCGACTTCACCCGTGTCAACCGTAATGGTAAGATCGCTATGAAGCCTGACGAGGGAGACGGCATTGTTGCTGTTCGCCTATGTACAGAGGACGATGATGTCTTACTGACCACGGCTAATGGTAAGGCTATTCGCTTTAAAGTTACAGATGTTCGCCGCTTTGTTGGCCGTACATCTAGCGGTGTACGCGGTGTCAGACTAGTGGGCGGAGATGAGGTTATCTCTATGGCAATATTGCGTCATGTAGACATTGAGACTGCTGAAGCCCGTGTTTACATGAAATATGCTAACGCTAAACGCCGTGCGCTAAACGCAGAGCCGGGCGAAGCAGTTGAAGTTGAAGACGACAACACCTTGTCTATGGAGCGCAAAATAGAACTGGAAACGGCCGAGCAATTTTTGCTGACTTTGGCGGGGGACGGTTACGGTAAGCGCTCGTCAAGTTATGATTACCGCTGTATGAACCGGGGCGGGCAGGGGGTAAGTGCTCAAGACTTAGCACGCAAGGGCAAAGAAGATGCCAAATTGGTGCGCTCATTGTCTATATCAGACGACGACCAATTAATGATCGTTACAGACGGCGGTCAACTGATTCGCTGTCCTGTCAAAAACATCAGCATCATCAGCCGTTCCTCAAAAGGAGTTATGGTCATCCGCGTCAAAGATGAAGAGCGGGTCGTGTCCGTAGAGCGGATTGAAGAAACCGATGATGAAGGGGAAGATGATGGAGAAACTGTAACTGCAATAAAGGATGACAGCGAAAGCTGAATGCGGTTATAAGGGCTTCATGAAACGAACAGCATTATATCCCGGTACATTCGACCCTATGACCAATGGTCATTTGGATATTATTAGGCGTGCCTGTAAACTCTGCGATAAATTGGTAATCGGTGTGGCCATCAATAGTGGTAAAAACCCGTTATTCTCACTGGCAGAACGCACGGGCATGGTTAAAGAGGCGTTAAACGATATCAAAGGTGACTGCGAGGTCGACGTTGTGCCGTTTGAGGGTTTACTGATACATTTTGTCGAAAATGTTGGAGCATCTATGATCGTGCGCGGCTTAAGGGCTGTGTCTGATTTTGAGTTCGAGTATCAAATGGTAGGAATGAACCATAAACTAAATCCGGATATCGAGACTGTCTTTTTGATGGCAGATGCGCAAAATCAGGCAATCGCCTCTAGATTGGTCAAGGAAATTGCTAGTTTAGGCGGAGATGTAGCGCCTTTTGTCAGTGCATCAGTGAAGCAAAAATTAGAAGATAAATTTTCCCAAGGATAAATATAAATGATGACCCGTACTGCTTTGGCGGCTTTGGCTGCCGGATTTTTGTTTACTACGGCCTGCGCTGAAGAACAACAACCCGTTGAAAATGCACCTGTGACTGTCGAAAAACAGGCCGCTACCTATATCTTACCTGACACTACAGACGCAGATTGGCGGGAACCTGATCTTGAGAACACTCTGTATATAAAGACTATACACGGTACGTTTGTGGTGGAAATGATGCCTGAATTTGCCCCGAAGCATGTGGAACAAATCAAAACTCTGACACGCCGAAAATTTTACGACAACATCACATTTCACCGAGTGATCAGAAACTTTATGAACCAAACCGGTGACCCGACTGGTGATGGTACAGGCGATTCTGATTTACCTGATATCCCGGGTGAATTTACATTCAGACGCTCGCCTAGCGGTATGCCTGTTACTCTGGTAAACCGTCGGTTGACGGAAGTCGGTGAGGTTGATACCGGATTTTACAAAGCTATGCCAGTGGCGACAAAACCTTCTGCGCAAGCATTCATGACCAAAGATGGTAAGGTTGAAGCTTGGGGCTTGCACTGCAAAAGCGTTACATCCATGGCGCGCGGGGTGCCTGAAAATAGTGCCAATAGCCAGTTCTTTTTGATGCGGCATGAATACCAATCTCTTGATATGAAATACTCCATTTGGGGCACAACTATTTGGGGTCGTAGAGGCCTTAAAAAAATCAAAGTAGGGATAGCGGGTGAGACCCCTAATTTCGTCCCCAACGAGCTTATCTCTATGCGGATGGCAGTCGATGTGCCTGAAGAGGAACGCTTTGCTGTGCAAATTTTGCGCACTGATTCGAATGCTTTTGAAAGCTATGTGAACTCACTGAAGAGCAAAACTGGTAAAGCGCCGAATGTGTGTGACGTTGAAGTTCCGACGCGCCTAAAAAATGAATTGAAACTCTAAAAATCATACCTATATACTTAAATAATTATCCATAAAAACAAGGATTTACAAATGACTGATAAACTTATTATGACTGTTGATAGTGGCGATATCGTTATTAAACTTCGCCCTGATTTGGCTCCAAAACACGTGGCGCAAATTACCAAGCTTGTGGAAGATGGCTATTATGACGGTTTGACATTTCACCGTGTTATTCCCGGATTTATGGCCCAGGGTGGCTGTCCGGACGGTACCGGCATGGGCGGTTCTGGCGCAAATATTCCTGCTGAATTTTCTGATGAACCTCATGCGCGTGGCGTGTGTTCAATGGCACGTTCTGCAAGCCCCGATTCTGCAAGTTCTCAGTTCTTTATTTGTCTCGACGATGCTAACTTCCTGGATGGTCAATACACTGTTTGGGGTGAAGTCGAAAGCGGCATGGAACATGTAGACGCCATTCCAAAAGGTGAGCCACCAGTGGTGCCTGGCACTATTGTGAAGGTTGTCACAGCTTAGACATTGATCGGGGCGTACTCTTATGGACGTCGAACACTTCAATTTTGATCTGCCCGACGCGCGGATAGCTCTCAGGCCTGCCAGTCCGAGAGACAGTTCACGCTTGCTTCAAGTTAAGGAAGGTGTGCTCACTGATCATATTGCCCGCGACCTAGCAGGCTTGCTCTGCCCCGGAGATGTTTTGGTGTTAAACGAAACCAAAGTCTTGCGGGCTAGCTTGTCGGGTATCCGTACCGCCCGTGCTCACGGCGGCGGGGGAGATGTCAGTATAAGCTTCAACCTTCACAAACAAATATCTAACGACACATGGCGGGCCTTTGCGCGCCCGGCAAAAAGGTTGAAGCAAGGTGACATTGTCCGGTTTTCGGATACGTTAAGTGCTGAAATTATAGACAAGCTGGACGGCGGAGATGTTGGCTTAATATTTAATACAAGCGGTGAAGCACTGGGGCATGCTATTGAAAAAAATGGTGAAATGCCGTTGCCGCCCTATATTGCGCGTCAACGTCAAGTCGACGAGCAAGACAATCAAGACTACCAAACGGTATTTGCAGTTGATAAGGGCTCTGTCGCCGCGCCGACGGCGGGGCTGCATTTTACACCTGAACTTTTCGAAAAACTTGAAACTGCTGGCGTAAAAATTGCCCGCTTAACCTTACATGTGGGTGCAGGGACGTTTTTACCCATGTCATGCAATAATACTGACGATCACCACATGCATTCAGAATGGTATACAATAGACACCGAAACTGCGGCGCGAATCAATGAGGCAAAGCGTTCCGGAGGGCGGGTGATTGCAGTAGGAACGACAGCATTACGTGCGCTTGAGAGTTGTGCAAATGTTGATAGGCAAGTTGTGGCAGGCAGTGCGGACACGGATATTTTTATCACACCGGGGTATAAGTTCAAAATCATTGACGGCATGTTGACCAATTTTCATCTACCGAAATCAACACTGTTTATGTTGGTCAGCGCATTTTGCGGGCTGGACATTATGCAAGCCGCCTATAAATACGCCATTAATAATCAATATCGCTTTTATTCTTACGGAGATACGAGCTTGCTTTGGAAAAATGTGGAACACGGTAATGGCTGAATTTGAATTTGACATTCAAGCAACAGACGGTGCGGCGCGCACAGGTGTGCTTAAAACATCGCGCGGTGAAATTCGCACACCTGCCTTTATGCCTGTTGGCACTGCGGGCACGGTCAAAGCCCTATATATGGATCAAGTGCGTGATGCCGGCTCGGATATTATATTGGGTAATACATATCATTTGATGTTACGACCCAGTGCCGAACGTGTGGCAAAACTCGGTGGATTACATAAGTTTTCTGGTTGGCGCGGGCCTATGTTAACCGATAGCGGTGGATTCCAAGTTTGGTCTTTGTCCAAGTTACGCAAGATGAGTGAAAAAGGTGTGGAATTTCAAAGTCATCTGGATGGCTCTAAACATATGCTGAGCCCCGAGAGGTCCATCGAAATTCAAGCCGAGTTATTAGGTGCAGACATATGTATGCAGTTGGATGAATGCACAAACTTCCCTGCAACTCGCGACGAAGCTGCTCGTTCCATGGAATTATCTTTGCGATGGGGCAAAAGATCGCTCGAAGCTTTTGGGGAGAGGGATATTCAGACACTTTTCGCTATTGTTCAGGGGTCAATTTTCCCTGATCTTCGGCAAATGAGTGCCGAGGCTAGTGTGCAGACGCAGGTAAATGGCCGTGGGTATGGTGGCTATGCTATCGGTGGTCTTGCTGTCGGGGAAGGGCATGAGGCCATGTTGGAAACACTTGAAAATGTTATGCCGCACTTGCCGATCACGCGTCCTCGCTATCTTATGGGCGTTGGTAAGCCAATTGATTTAGTCGAATCAGTTGCCCGCGGCGTAGATATGTTCGATTGTGTTATACCCACGCGCTCTGGCCGTCATGGGCAAGTGTGGAGCGATGCTGGGCCTTATAACATCAAACGTGCGGAGTTTGCCGAAGACATAAGCCCGCTTGACCCGTCAATAGAGTGTCCGGCAAGCCGTGATTACTCCAAGGCCTACATTCATCATTTAATTAGAAGCGGGGAGCTTTTGGGCGGTATGTTGCTCAGTTGGCACAATATAGCATATTTTCAAAATCTCATGGCGCGTATGCGGCAGGCCATTAGCTCTGGATCGTTTGAAGAGTTTGGCCATGATTTTAAACGAAATTGGCAAAAATAAAGCGGGGAAAATAACCTGCGAAAGACGAAATTTAGGTCTTGACCTCTGCGTGAGCTAGCCCTAATTAACGCCCTCTTTTGGGAGCTGTTAGCTCAGTTGGTAGAGCAACTGACTTTTAATCAGTAGGTCCAGGGTTCGAATCCCTGACAGCTCACCATTATCATACTGATTCTATTGCATAATACTGATTTTGACGCTGCACTAATATTTGATATCTTATAAAACATGGGCTTCTTTATCTATTCTAGGCCAATAGAGTTGCAAATTTGCAACTCTATTGGCAATAAGCTCGGCTTTACGCTAAAATATGCACATGTAACTCTAGCCAAGGGTGAATAATTGGTGTAGCGCAAATATAACAGTATGCGTACTTTTACGTAATTGTGTTTGGGTGCGAGCAATCGCAGTAAATTTTAGTCGATTTTGGGTCGACTGTTTTCGGAGGAAAAAACATGAAGTTACAACTTCTTACAGCGGCGGCGAGTGTCGCTTTGTTAGCCGTACCTACTTTAGCATCTGCTGGTGATACAGGTTGGTATGTTCGTGGTAATGTTGGTTATGGCGTTATAACTGACGTTGATTTTACTGGCGATCTTGTTGGTGATGTTGAAGGTGAAGCTAATGTTGCTGCATCTTTGGGTCTTGGCTATGAGTTTAACAATAACTGGCGCCTTGAACTTGATGCGACACAGTTGTGGAACGACATGGGTGCGATCGATCAAGCTGGCAATACGTCTTCAGACATGCGTATTACGTCTGGCATGTTGAATGCCATTTATGATTTTTCAGATTTTGAAAGCTGGCAACCATATATTGGTGCTGGTATCGGCATTGCCAGTGCTAGCCTAAGTGCGCAGGCACATAGCCTTCCAAATGGTGGTGTTCCGCTTAATAGCCCGACTTGTGCTGGTTCAAATGCTTGTGTATTCCATGATTCTGACACTGGTTTTGCATGGCAATTACTGGCTGGTGTTGGTTACAAAATTACGGATAACTTGATTTGGGATACCCAATATCGTTATTTGAATGTTGGTGATCTGGGTTACACAGGTCTTGGCAAAGATCTTCTACCTCCAATTGGTGCCGGAGTATTAAATGGTGGTACCAATATTACTACATCTGGAACTGGTGTAGGTAGCCATTCTGTTATGACCGGTCTTCGTTACCGTTTCGGTGCGAAAACTGCACCTGTAATGTATTCTTGTTGGGATGGCAGCAGTGTTCTTGACACAGCTACATGTCCAGCCGTGCCAATTGTTTATACAACATGTTGGGATGGTACACAGGTTGAATCTGGTACTTCTTGTCCAGTTAAGCCTGTTGTTCAGTGTTGGGATGGTAGCACGGTTACAGATGCTGCATCTTGCCCAACTCGTCCAACAGTCACTTGTTGGGACGGAACAATTGCATATGAGCAGTCCTCTTGTCCTATTAAGACAGTTTGCGATGAAGGGTTTACAGACTTTAGTATATATTTCCCATGGGATAAATCTGGGCTTACAGACCAATCTAAAGCAGTTGTTGCTAATGCAGCGGATATTGCAAATCAGTGTAGTATTACTGATATAGTTATTGAAGGTCACACAGATAGTTCTGGTGCACAAAGCTATAATGTAGGCTTGTCTAACCGTCGTGCGGATAGTGTAGAAGCCGAATTACGGAATAGTGGTATCACAACAACAAATATTGTGAAAACTGCTAAAGGTGAAACAGCTCTGGCTGTTGCGTCTGGCGATGGTGTACGTGAGCCACTTAACCGCCGTACAGAAGTTATAATTCGCCTCGTTCCGGGTAGCAATTAAGCCTAGTAAATTAAGGCAAATATCTATTTTTAAACGCTCCATTTTTATGGGGCGTTTTTTTATGAATAAACCTGTTATTTCTGCATGAACTTGATAGATTGTACGGATTGTCCATCCGAATCTGAGCAACTAGGCAAGAGTGCTATGTCACATATTGAAAGAGTATTATCTAATCTGATATTAAGTGCAGACGAACAGGCTATTTTGTCTAAAATCAAAGATTTACAAATCGCGATGCAAGAAAAAATGATAGCTTGGTCGCACATAAACTCCGGCTCTCATAATCGAGACGGCTTACAAAACATGAGAGCSCGATTGTGTGTTGCATTTGCAGACCTACCAGGCGAGGTGAGTGAACCCAGCTTAGCGTCTGGAAAATATGTGGAGCTTGATGGCAATATTCGCGCTATAGACTATGAGCCAGCAATGCTCCTGACCGTACGCCCAGACGTTGATATTCAAATTGTACTGACTGGGCATTACGACACGGTTTTTCCCCAAAACAGCCATTTTCAAACTACCACAATGTTAGGTGAGGATAAACTTGGTGGACCTGGGACGGCAGATATGAAAGGCGGTATATTGGTGATGCTGGAAGCACTGAAAGCCTTTGAAACAAGTGAGAATGCTCACAAAATTGGATATTCAGTGCTCTTGAGCCCAGACGAAGAAATAGGCTCGCCGGGGTCGGCGCCGTTACTAGCTAAACTTGGCCGCAAAGCACATATCGGACTGACTTATGAACCATCACTAGCTGATGGGTCCCTAGCGGGCGCTCGTAAAGGCAGCGGTAATTTTGCAATCATCATAAAAGGYAGGGCWGCGCACGCGGGACGTGAACACCATTTAGGGCGTAATGCTATCAATGCTATGGCGCGGTTGACTGTGGCTATGGATAAATTGAACGGTCAGCGTGAAGGYGTAACYTTCAATATGKCAAAAATMGATGGCGGTGGWGCRGTGAATATTGTGCCAGAGTTAGCAATTGGCCGTTTTAATGTACGGATGTTAGAGGAAGCAGACCAAGTTTGGATTGCTGATAGGCTAGCGAAATTGATCGCAGCGGCGAACAAGGAAGACGGTATTTCGGCAGAGCTGACTGGTGGCTTTACAAGGCCTCCCAAGCCAATGGCGCCAGCAAATGCACTTGTCTTCGATTGGGTAAAACAGGCAGGTAAGGCCTTGGGCATTGATATTAAATGGAAACCAAGCGGCGGCGTTTGTGAGGGTAATAATTTATGGGCAAGCGGTTGCCCTAATGTGGATACTTTGGGTGTGCGCGGCGGAGAAATTCATTCTGACCGGGAGTTTGTAGTGCTTTCCAGCCTGACCGAGCGCGCCAAGTTATCGGCCTTGATATTAATGAAAATTGCGTCTGGTGAATTTGATGCGAAACGAGCCAAACGCCTTGCTAAAAACCAAACAGGGGAAGAGAAATAACATGCTGATAGTAAGACCTGCGCGTACTGATGACCTCGACAGCTTTATAGAGCTTGCCCGTTCCGCTGGACCAGGGTTTACGTCTTTAGCCGTGCCTGATAGTGCACTTAAAGCACGTTTGGCGAAATCTGTTCAGAGTTTTGCTGCGGATATCGACGCGCCGGCCGACCATATCTATTTGTTGATGTTAGAAGACGGTGAGACTGGTGAAATCGTCGGGGTTAGTGCGATTAAAGCCAAGGTCGGATTAAACAAACCATTTTTTAGCTTCAAGCTTCTGAAAATTGCCCAAAGCTCCAGTGCAGCAAATAGACATTTTGATATGAGCGTTATGCTGTTGGTTAATGAATATTCAGGCACAAGTGAGGTCGGCACCCTGTTCGTCAAAAGTAAAATGCGTGGTACAGGTGCAGGGCGCTTAATTTCACAAGCTCGTTATATGTTGATTGCTACGGCACCTGAGCGAATATCAGATACACTAATATCCGAGTTGCGCGGGCGTGTTGACAAGCAGGGACATTCTCCGTTTTGGGAGTCGTTGGGTCGTAAGTTTTTCAAGATGGATTTTAATGAAGCCGATGAAATTACCGCTCAAACTGATAATCAATTTATAACAGATTTAATGCCTAAATATCCAATTTATCTAGATTTATTGACGGATGAAGCTCAGGAAGCCGTTGGCAAAACCCATCCTGATGGTGTTGGTGCGCGCAGGCTTTTGGAGGCAGAGGGTTTTCGTTTTGATGGCTATGTCGATATTTTTGATGGTGGACCAACTATGGCGGCGCCGCGTGACCAAATTCGAACCGTCAAGGATTCTCATATTTCAACTGTCGTCGAACAGTCAAATATGGAACCGACCCATCAGGCGTTGGTCAGTAATGAAAAGGTAAAAGAATTTAGAGCTGTCTTTGCCAAAGTCAGTTTTGAAGATGACGGATTGCACTTATCATCTAATGCAATTGATGCTCTGCAACTTAAGCCCGGCAATGAAGCACGTGTATTTGCGACAAGAATAGGAATTAAGTAATGGCTAAAGGTAATTTTATTGATGGTCGTTGGCAGGTAGCAAATGGACAAGAATTTACCAGCATTGATCCGGCTGATAGTACGCAAATCTGGCAAGGAAATGAGGCAACTGCCTCTGATGTAGATACAGCATTTCAGGCGGCGTCGAACGCTTTTGAAGCATGGTCCGAAACTAGTCTGGAGTCCCGCAGCGACATTGTTTTGCGCTTTAAGGAACTTGCTCTAGCCAGTAAGGGTACTCTGGGTGAGTTGATCGCTCGTGAAACGGGGAAAGTTCTATGGGATGCTAGTGGAGAAGCTGGAGCTGTCGCAGGCAAGGTAGATATATCGTTAAAATCCTATGCCGACCGTACGGGGAGTTCGAGTACAAAAACTGCGTTTGGTCGCGCTGTTTTACAACACCGTCCACACGGCGTAATGGCGGTGTTAGGTCCTTATAATTTTCCGGCACATTTACCAAACGGCCARATTATTCCRGCCTTRATTGCTGGCAATACGGTTGTGTTTAAACCGAGCGAGCAATGCCCAGCAGTCGGTGAGCTCCTTATGGAGCTATATGAGCAAGCGGGATTCCCTCCCGGTGTTGTTAATATGGTACAAGGTGCGCGTGATACTGGTGCCGCTGTGCTAGATCACGATGCTGTAGACGGCGTATTATTTACTGGTGCGGCAGGTACAGGTAARTTYATCCACGAAAAATTTGGYGGRCGRCCTGAAATAATATTAGCGCTCGAGCTAGGCGGAAATAATCCGTTACTGCTTTGGGATGTTGCCGATACACAAGCTGCCGCCAGTATTATTGTGCAATCGGCCTTTATCACTTCTGGTCAGCGTTGCACGTGTGCGCGGCGGATACTCTTACCTGAGGGCAAGGCTGGTGATGCCGTACAGGATGCCGTTGTTGCTATGGTCGAAAGCATGAAAATTGGTGCTTGGAACGATGTTGATGAAGCCTTCATTGGCCCCGTAATTAGCACTAATATTGCCGATCATGTGGTCGAGCGTGCCCATAAGCTAGGCGGCAGTGTCATTAGGCAAACAGAAATCATGGCACGCGGACCTGCCTTTGTTCGTCCGGGTATTGTTGATGTGACTAATTTGCAAGTTCCAGATGAAGAAATTTTTGGACCCGTCATGCAGATTATACGCGTACCGTCCTTAGAAGCTGGAATTGCTGAAGCAAATAATACCAAATTTGGTCTGTCTGCAGGCTTAATCAGTGACAATCCGAAAAATTGGGATTTMYKWYRWYGWWWAATYCSRSCARNTGTCKTYWRSKKYAWCMRMSCMASGMSYKGYKYYGMWRSYTWSKTSCCMYTTGGTGGTCCCGGCGCATCCGGTAATCACAGTCCGGGTGCTTATTATGCTGCGGATTTCTGTGCATGGCCTATGGCTAGCCAGATTGCTGATACGGTTGAAGTCCAAGCCGCTAAGGGACTTTCCACATGTTGAAGGCGGGTTAGATGTTAGCGCATGAAGCAAATTATGATGGGCTGATTGGCCCAACCCATAATTACGGCGGCCTGTCGAYGGGTAATCTAGCCAGYGCAAAGAACAAAGGCTKAATAGCCAGTCCGCGCGCTGCGGCCTTRCAGGGCTTGCAAAAAATGAAATTAATGGCGGATGCTGGCTTGATACAAGGTGTGTTACCACCACAAGCCCGCCCGAATATTCCCGAACTTCGTCTCATGGGTTTTTCTGGCAGCGATGAAGATGTATTGACGAGTGCATGGCGAGCAAATCCAGTTTTGGTGCGCAATATGAGTTCTGCATCAAGCATGTGGTCTGCCAACGCGGCTACGGTTAGCCCATCGGCAGACTGTGCTGATGGTTGTTTACATCTAACGCCGGCCAACCTCTCGACCATGTTACATCGCTCGATTGAGCACGAACAAACGGGCAGGGCATTACGTGCCGCCTTCCCTGATGCGGTTGTCCATGACGCTCTGCCAATGCAATCAACTTATTCTGATGAGGGCGCGGCTAATCATGTGCGACTTTGYGCKGATCAGGGYAGTGCAGGGGTCGAGTTGTTCGTCTATGGCCGGGATGCGCTTTCTGGTCTTGCGGATACAAAATTTCCGTCTCGCCAAACACTACAGGCAAGCCATATTATTGCGACACGTCACCAATTGTCGGGTGCACGCACCGTGTTTGCTCAGCAGGCAGCAAGGGTAATTGACGCAGGTGCTTTTCATAATGACGTGGTTTGCGTAGGTGCACGGCAATGTTTATTCTATCATGAACATGCGTTTGAGGATACTGCGAGGACATTGCGTGCTATTGGTAAAGCGGCAAAAGGATTGTTTACGCCACAATTTATTGAAGTTTCTAACGAAGAAGTGCCGATTAAGGATGCTATTTCAGCGTATTTATTCAACTCTATGTTAGTGCAATTGCCTGAGCAAGAGCGCCTCACACTTATCGCGCCGACAGAGACGCAAAATAACCCTCGCACTAAAGCATATTGCGATAAATTGGTTGCGGGTAATGGTCCAATTGGTGAGGTGAAATATGTTGATGTTCGCCAATCCATGCGAAACGGTGGAGGCCCGGCCTGTTTGCGCTTACGCGTGGTATTGACGGATGCTGAACTGGCGGTAGCAAACCCCAAAATGTTGTTAAATGACCTGCTGTTTACACAGCTTTCAAGTTGGGTAAGCAAGCATTACCGTGATGATATGGCTCCTGATGATTTGGGTGACCCTAAGTTGATGCGCGAAAGTTTTACGGCTCTTGATGCGTTAACAGGCATTATGGGATTGGGAAGTGATTTCTATCCGTTCCAGAGAAATTAATGAGATTAAGATTATTGTCGTTACGAAAATAGGTAGCACTAATGTAGCGGCTAAGGTGACGTAAATCTTTTGTTCACCATATTTCCAAACATTTCATTCACCATAATATTCTACTTTCTATGCTGGAGATAGGTATGAAGTTTATGGCGACACAATTAAAGATAAGCTCAGAAGATGTGAAACGATTGGTTTCACATCCTGATCGGGATGTCCGGGCTGTACTGGCACAGAAGGTTTGTCRCGAAGTTAAATCTCTTGATTTATCCGCGCGAGAAAAAATCGTTGTCGAAGAAATACTGTGGTTTATTGCGCGTGATGTGGCCGTCATGGTACGTCGTGCTTTAGCCGTAACCTTAAGAAATTCAGCAAATTTACCCCACGAGATTGCTCAAAAACTGATCCGAGATGTGGACTCTGTTGCTGTACCTGTATTGGCGTTCTCTCCGGTGCTAGATGAGGATGACTTGTTGGAGATTTTAAAATCAAAAGCAGCAGCYAAAATGATGGCWGTTTCAAAACGTGCTCATATTGGCGGTGAYCTTGTCAAAGCAATTGTACGTTATGGAGATAGCCGGGTTATTGCTTCTGTTGCGGCAAATGACGGCGCAGAAATCGGCTGCGAGCTTGGTAGTCAGATGCTAGATATTTATCATGATAATGATTTGATCAAGGAAAGTTTCATAGCGCGACGGGATCTGCCAATTTTGTTGGTTGAGAAATTGCTGACAATGGTAAGCTCTGAAGCGGCACRACGTTTGTATGAAAACCATGAAGTACCTTTGGACATTGCCGTTGAAATAGCTGGTCAGTCGCGGGAGCGAGCCAGTGTGGATTTTATTGCTCAAAGCTGGATTAGCAATGATCTTAGTGCCTTAATTTCAAGACTAGATAAAGAAGATCGACTAACGAATACATTGATAATCCGTGCGGCTTGCTGTGGGCAGATACGTTTTTGTGAACAGGCTTTGGCGCAAAAATCCGGAGTTAGCCTCTATAAGTCAGCACTTATGATTCATGATAGCGGCCCGTTTGGTTTGAAAGCCCTGTGTACACAAGCTGGCTTAGATGGGCGCGATTTTGCAATATTGCGAGCAAGCCTTACTATTTATCGAGACTTGGCAAGCGCAGGCGGAAAGATAAGCCGCAAAAAATATCAATCAACCATGTTGGAGCGCGTACTGAGCTTACCGATAACATTTTCTGATGAAGACACAGATTACCTATTCGATAAATTGGATGCGGTGAGGGCTTGAAGTTCTAACTATACCTTGTCAATTTGTTGGCTGATTTGAATCTCACCTTTAGTAGGTGGATTTGCCCACTGGTCATTTATCAGAGCAAGAGCAGCATCGGRGGATTTCTCGTATAGTAGATGCCCCTTTACCCATGCAGGGCTGAAATTAGCAGCGATAGTATGGTGTAATAAATCCATCAACGGCGCCCAGTAGCCGTCAGTATCTACAAAAACCATAGGCTTGGTATGAAGGTGTAGGCGCATCCACGACATGATCTCTATAGCTTCTTCCAGTGTCCCTATACCGCCAGGCAAGACAATAAATGCATCGGATTCTTGGTACATAAGATGCTTGCGTTCATGCATGTCATCAACAATTTTGTGCTCAATTATTTCAAGAACTTCTTCTATTTCCGTTAAAAATTTTGGAATGATGCCGAGTACTGCTCCTCCCGCATTTCGTGCGGCTATTGCAGCAGTGCCCATAAGCCCGATACCGCCGCCGCCGTATATCATTCTATAGCCATTATTTGCGATAGCTTGCCCGCATTCTTTAGCCAGTTTGAAATAATGAGGTGCAACATGTTGTGAGGCTCCACAAAATACACAAATACTTTTCATAGGTTCGCTTGTTTTAGTGGTTTCTTTTATTATCATTATAGACCTTTAAAATTGGGAGTTGTCAGGGAACGCAATTCAACGTAGAATATTTTATCAACACTTTGATTAAGGTGAAAAAGTAAGTAATGTTTAAAAGCAAACCATTAATGATGTTGATTACAGGCTTACTATTAGCTCTGGTATTGTGGACGATTGTTCAGGTTTTGCAAAAAAAATCCAAAGATAATAAGCCTACCCAAGTAAATATTGAGCAGCAAAATTCGCTAGATGCGGCAAAACCCACCAAACCACTTTCCGGTCAATACGCCAATGCTCCTGCAAGTATTTTATCTGCTGTACAAAGGGGAGTTGAAATTTCTCTCAATGGTAATGGTGTAGCTGGTGCAGGGATATCATTACTTAACGATGGTAAGGAATTAACGCGGACTAAAGTTAACGATGATGGTAACTGGACATTGGCTTTTATGTACGACATAGACGGTAAACCGATTGCTATAGATGTGTTGACTGTTATCCCAGATGGGCATCAAATTCGCTCTGATCAATCGTTGCTTGTTATCAATTACCAGCATGTTTCGGAAACGCAAAGCACGGATGTGGAAAGAGCACTGTTGCTGCTGACGGCCCCTGGTGCTCATTCAAGAGTTTTACAAACCCCATATACGGGCTTACCRACGAAAGATGGATTTACACTCGAGGCTATTGATTATGATAATTCTGGCGGTGTTATATTTTCTGGTAGTTCCAAACTAGCAGGAAGGGTGCTTATCTACGCTGGAAAGAATTTGGTTGGTGAAAGCCGGGTCGACAATCAAGGCCGCTGGAGTTTGATCTTTGGTAACATTATGCCGCTAGGTGCGTATAATATTAGTGCGCAGTTGGTTGTTGCAGGTGGAAGCTCTGTGCAGCTCACTTTACCGTTTGAACGTATGCAACCATTATTTGAGGTTGAAGGGAGTCCAAAAATTGTGATCGAACATCTGGATGACCGTATTCAAATTGGCCGTGCATTGTTTGGTGGTGGATATCAATATTCGGTTGTTTATGCACCTTCAGCATCAAAGTAATCAATTTAGTTTCCTGCCTATTTGCTAAGTTTCAGGGTGCTAAGTTTCAGGTGTTGTGGCACCCGCGCTAACGACTGCATCATCAGAATTGACTTCTTCCGGCCATTGCTGATTGTCGCCATCAATCCAGTCTTCATCCTCGCTCCATGGTTCCTCTTTAACGCGGTAAACCCAAGAAAAGAGATGCTTTAGCTTTTGCCACCAGAGCGCCGGGCCAGCTAACATGACTGGTGTGAGTATTAGTGTAAGAATTGTAGAAAACGCAAGTCCGCATACCAATACATAAGAAATAGGCGCCCAAATTGCTGAAGTGGACGAGCCTTTGGTGGAAAATTCTCCTGCAAACAAATCTGCTCTCACGGCTAGTGCCATAGGCATCAAGCCGACAATTGTAGTAATGGTCGTTAGGAGCACTGGGCGAAGGCGCTGTGCAGCTGTTCGCACTACGGCTTCATGGGTGTCGTGTCCTTCACGTTTTAAATTTTGGAAGGTGTCGATAAGCACAATGTTATTGTTCACCACAATGCCGGCCAAAGCCAACACCCCGGTTCCGCACAATAAGATACTAACATAGGGGTAGAACATCAAACCGAGCAATACGCCCGCGATTGAAAATACAACGGCGGAAAGTGTCAAGGTAACGTGCCAGAAGCTGTTAAATTGCCACAGTAATATAACACCCATCATGAACAGGGTCGCGRCACCCGCCACGGCAAAAAACTGCCCTGCGGCCTTGTTTTCTTCATCTTGGCCTAAAAATTTATAGGAAACATCAATATCAAACCCCGCCTCGTTTTCAATCCATTGCCGGACTTCTGAGACAATTTGGTTGGTTGCAACACCGGGAGCAGAATTGCCTTTGACTTCATAGACGCGGAGTTGGTTGCGGCGCTGGATACTGTCCTGTCTTGTGCTTGCTGTACGGGTGACAACTGATGATAAGGGCAGAGCGCCTTCGCGCGTTTGGATGCGTAGGTTGTCGAGTTCGGAAAGATCACGGGATGCTTTTGGGAAACGAATGCGAATATCAACTTCTTCGTCACTATCAATCGGACGGAAAAATCCGACCAAAGAGCCTTCAGTGACAAATTGCACGGCGGCTCCGATAGTGTTCACGTCTAACCCCAGCCGTCCAGCTTCTTCGCGGTCAATATCCAACTGCCATTCTATACCAGGCAGTGGCATTGTGTTCTCTACCTCAATGAGAGAACTGTGATTAGCCATATAGGCGCTCAATGTGCGTGCGGCTTTATTGAGATGGTCGAGATTATCAGAAGTTAGCTCGATACTAACATCTTTACCTGTTGGCGGGCCGTCGGCGAGGACTTCAACTTCCATCAACAAGCCCGGCATATTTGTAAGGGCTGCGCGGACATCTTTTTCGATTTCTAGCGTACTGCGCCGATCATCAAATGGTTTTAACTCCAAAAATGTCCGAGATACTGTGTCGAGCGGAATAGCGTTTGGGCCGCCAAATCCACCGCCAGATGCCGCGCCAGCACCAGCAATCGTGAACATGGATTGTATACCGTCTATACCTCTTAGTCGCTGTTCTACTTGTTTGGCGACTTCGTAATCATTGATAGTTGCCGTATTACCGCGTGTCCTTGCATAGACATAAATTTCTTGTCCGCCGTCTGCGGTAAAAAATTCGACACGTCTACCGTCTCCGGTTGCGCCGAAGGCGTAAAAAATACCGAAAACCAACATGAGTATCGCGATCAATACTTTCAAAGGATGATAAGCCAAACGGTTGATCATGCGGGCATAAGTACCCGTAAACCCTTCGATAGAAAGAGGGTCGCCTTCGGCACCTGATAATGCTTTTAAGCTAGGGCGAGCACCTTTGATTTTCTTCAGGCCAAACAGCGCACCAATTGTTGGTAAGAAAATAACTGCCATGAGTAAAGATGCAGTAAGGATTAACATCAATGTCTTTGGAAAGTAGGACATAAATTGTCCGGGCAAGGTGTTCCAAAACAACAAAGGCAAGAACGCTGCCAAAGTGGTCGCTGTACTTGACACAATTGGCCAAAACATTCGTTTGCCTGCCATGACATAGGCATCTCGCCGGTCCAGTCCTTCAGCCAATTTACGGTCTGCATATTCGATAATGACAATGGCGCTATCGACCAAAATACCGACTGACAAAATCATGCCGAACATCACCATCATATTGATACTGGCGCCTTGAATTTTTAGCATCAGCACGGTCATCAAGAAACTAGCCGGAATAGCAAACCCGACCATGAGTGCAGAGCGCAGTCCAAGGGCAGCAATACATACGATAACCACAAGCACCACTGCATTGACAATGCTTGAAATTAGTGACCGGATCATATCCATGATCTGGATCGTTTGGTTTTGGGATAGTTCTACATTGACAGTTTCTGGCCATTTTTCTGTGACATCAGCGACGATTGCTTTCACTGCATCAATCGTATCTATAATGTTTTCACCGTTGCGTTTGGAGACTTCTATCGACACTGATGGGCGACTTTGGAACAGGGCATAGCTTTCGCGGTCCTTGTAATTGCGGCGTACTTCGGCAATGTCGCTTACACGGACAATAGAGCCGTCCGCAGAACTACGAATAACAATGTCCGCAAGGTCGGAAGTCTTCTCTATGAGGCCGGGGAGCTTAACAGCGAATTTTCCGCTATCGGTTTCGAGCTTGCCTGCCGTAATTAGGCGGTTGTTTTGGGAAATTGCTGCCGCCAGCTCATTAAACGTAATGCCGTAGCTTTCCATCAAAGCAGGATCGATAACGGCCTCTAAGAGTTCTTCCCGTTCGCCCTGTATAACGGCTTCCAAAATCTTTGAATTGGCCTCTAGCGCTCCTTGCAAATCCTTAGCTAGCTTTTGCAGTTTTCTATCCGGTGCATCACCAAATAGATTGACCACAATGATAGGCAGAGTTTGGGTGTTTAATTCCTCAACCAAAGGCTCTTTGGCTTCTTCAGGTAGTTCACCCCGTGCTTTGTTGACAGCTTCCAATACATCGTCCGTTGCCGAGTCTTGGTCAAAATTGGCATTGAACTCCAGTACAATCAACCCGACAGATGTACGAGCAATGCCGTCCATTTGCTTGATGCCGTCCAGAGCTTTAAGCTCGGTCTCTAGCGGCTTGACCAATAAGCGTTCACTGTCCTCTGGGGACACGCCGGGCAAGACAACTTGCACGGTCACAAACGGAATAGCGACATCAGGCTCCGCGTCCAGTGCAATTGTAAACATGGAGGCAATGCCGCCAACAAGGGAGAAAAACAAAACCGCTAGCGTCATGCGCCATTGGCGGACAGCAAAGTCAACAATACCTGTCATTAGTCAGTACCGACGCTAGATTTACTGTCATACTGTGTAGTGACTTGCACCCCYTCTGACACATAGTCTTGACCTTGGATGATTAGATCTGTGTTTTTTGGCAGTCCAGTAACCCAGATACCCGAGATGGTTTCGTCAATTGTCGTCACGCGAGAAAAGCGRACTTTGTTTTCAAAATCTAGRTAACGCACACCGATACTRCCTTGGTCATCCAAAGTAAGGACGCTRGCGGGWATAAGRTGTGCTTCRGTTTGACCKGCRGACAGTWTKATRGTTGCYGTAACACCRGAGCGRAGYTTWCCGTCTTTATTGGGYACRGCGATTTCAATTTTAAAAGTSCGSGTKGCAGGGTTRGCACGRGTTTCRATRAAMCGRATTTTRCCAGATAGGSTTTCGCCTGTMGCCAATTGGATRCTTGCWGATTTACCAACRCYGAGCMGCCCAATTTGTTTCTCGGTTACTTCGCCAGTAACCACCAGCGGGTCTAAATCGACCAGCAATCCGCAAGGCTGTCCCGGCGCGAGGTAATCACCAATTTCGGCGATTTGCTTTTCAAATATGCCGCTAAAAGGTGCAAGCATGTTGACATTGCCCAACTCGATTTCGGCCTGTTTAACTTGTGCTTTAGCGCCGTCCAGTGCGGCGAGGGCACCCGCAGCTTGCGTGGAGGAGCGAAAGCCCTTTTCAACCAGACGTTCTGCCGCTTCGTATTCCAGTTCGCGCGAACGTAATGCTGCCTTGGCTTGGTCCAAAACGGCTTGACGAGCATCGATATCCTGCGCACATATTAACGTGCCGCGTCTGATGAACTTCCCCTCTTGTACAGGGGTTTTGACAACCAATCCTGCGGTTTCAGCTTTAACGGACACTTCGCGGTCGGCCTCGGTGCGGCCATATAATTCCATATAGCTTTCATGGATTTCAGCGTTCAGGTGTTTAACAACCACGCTCGGCATGGTTGCTTCAACCTTAGCTTTAGCTACAGGTTCCCGCTTATCAGCTTTCTTACCGCCAATAACAAACCACAACACAATGAGTGCCATGAGAAGGGTTGCGACGAGGTATGATGTTTTTATTTTCATAATGTGGTTAATCTATGCAGATATATTTCATTCGCAAGTCTTTATAACTGAATTTTTTGTAACAGTTGCGGCTAGCACCTATGCAAAAATGTRYAAMRAWRTAWARSKWWWKWWWKGTTYYGKTTTSKKYMGKWTYSSGYARTATCRYRSWAYMWMAWRKKRCCAAAAGTGGCCAAAAGTNRSCMAAAAGNGGGAAGTGTCTTGACAAATATTCTGGAACAGTTGGAAGAACGCCGCGCAGCAGCAAGGCTCGGTGGTGGGGAAGCCCGGATAAAGACCCAACACGCAAAGGGTAAATTAACGGCGCGGGAACGGATTAACCTCCTGCTCGACGAAGATAGTTTCGAAGAGTTTGACATGTTCGTATCGCACCGTTGCACGGATTTCGGTATGGCGGACAAGCAATTCCCCGGAGACGGTGTGGTTACCGGCTGGGGTACGATTAATGGTCGTAAGACCTTCGTATTTGCACAGGATTTCACCGTATTTGGTGGGTCGCTGTCCGAGACCAATGCCAAGAAAATTTGTAAAATACAAGAAATGGCCATCAAGCACCGCGCGCCGGTTATTGGCCTCAATGATAGCGGCGGTGCACGTATCCAAGAAGGCGTGGTATCGCTAGGTGGTTATGCGGACGTGTTCCAAAACAATGTGCTGGCCAGCGGTGTCATCCCCCAAATTAGTGTTATTATGGGGCCGTGTGCGGGTGGGGCCGTGTATTCACCGGCGCTCACCGATTTCATCTTTATGGTGCGGGGTACCAGCTATATGTTTGTTACTGGCCCGGATGTGGTCAAAACTGTGACCAACGAAATCGTTACGGCCGAAGAATTAGGCGGGGCAACAACCCACACGACCAAATCATCCGTAGCCGACGGCGCCTTTGATAATGATATGGAAGCGCTGGCGGAAATCCGCCGTTTGTTTGATTTCTTGCCGCTCCATAACAAAGGCGAAGTCCCGACCCGTAAAGTATTCGACGACCCTGAGCGTATTGAGATGTCGCTGGACACATTGGTGCCGGAAAACCCGAACCATCCTTATGATATGCACGAACTTATCAACAAAGTCGCGGACGAGGGCGATTTTTACGAACTCCAAAAAGACTATGCCAAAAATATCCTGACCGGATTTATCCGYCTYGAYGGMWSYACGGTCGGCGTRGTSGCMAATCAGCCTTTGGTKTTGGCGGGGTGTCTGGATAGTGATAGCTCGCGCAAAGCTGCACGGTTTGTGCGGTTCTGTGACGCGTTTTCCATCCCGATTTTGACCTTTGTTGATGTACCCGGTTTTCTGCCCGGTACGGCACAAGAATACGGCGGTATCATCAAGCACGGCGCGAAATTACTCTATGCTTACGGCGAAGCTACGGTGCCGAAAGTCACGGTTATCACCCGCAAAGCTTACGGTGGTGCCTATGATGTTATGGCGCCAAAACATCTACGCGGCGATATGAACTACGCATGGCCGTCCGCCCAGATTGCGGTGATGGGCGCAAAAGGTGCAGTAGAAATCCTCTACCGCAAAGATTTGGGCGACGCCGATGTGATTGCTAAACACACAGAAGAATACGAAAAGAACTTCGCCAACCCGTTCAAAGCCGCAGAAAAAGGCTATATAGACGAAGTCATCATGCCGCACTCTACCCGCAAGCGCATATGCAGGTCATTCTCCATGCTAAAAGATAAAGACCTACAAAACCCATGGAAAAAACACGGGAATTTGCCGTTGTGATAGAGGTGGTTCAGAACACCCCTTTCTCCGCTCATCCCCACGAAAGTGGGGAACCAGCGAATATGAGCGCGGCAAAGCCGCGCACTTTACCCAAGAAACTGGATACCCGTTTTCACGGGTATGAGCGGGGTGTTTGGGGGTATTTTAGCTTAAGTAGGAGTGAAAATGTCTAAAAAACAGCAAGAGTATGAAGAGTATGCAGAAAAAATATGGCTTGTGCAACGCTATAGAATAACCACATTGATTACAATCGTTGTAACGCTAGTTGGGCTAGTAATTACAGTAATCATGTTTAGCGCCATGCCTGAACCTTGGGCAATAATGAAAGAACCCATTTCAAGTAAGGACTATGTAAAGTTATTTGCGGCAATTCTTGTAGCAATGGCTACTTTACTAAGTACCTCAATCTTTATGAGGCGTATAATACGACGCTCCACATTATCTGATCGCGAGTTAGAAGGCGAGTATGACCGTGAACAAATATCAATAATACGAAAAAAAATAGAAAAAGAAAAAGATGCAGAGACTGCAGGCTTACTTAGAGTACAAGAACTTGAACTAAGGCAAAAACTCAAACAATCTTTTAGTGATAATTTATGTGATTCCGATGGTAACCTGCTTAATGATTGGCGTGAACCGCTTCTGATGTCTCGCAGGCGTTTGTTAGAAGAGGGTAGGCGGTTGTCAGCAAGGTCAAGTTCGAATCTTTCTTGGGGTATACTTATATCATTCATAGTCGTCGTGTTTTTAGGGATTTTAATTTTTGTTATAAAGCCAAATGGTGATTTGGAAGATTCGTATTCTTTTTGGGCTTATTATGGGCCTCGATTTTCGCTGGTTGTAATATTGCAAATTTTAGCAAGCTTCTTCTTGAGAAACTTTATCAGGGTCGAACGTGAGATTCAAAGAAATAAGAATGAAATTACTAATTTAGAACTTAGGTTAGCCGCTGGATTAATTGCAGGGTCAGATAAGAAGAAACTTAGTGAATTAGCCAATAGCCTTATCCAAGAAGAACAAAATTTCGTTTTGGCAAAAAGAGAAACCTCGGCATTATCCACAGATAAATATATAATGAAGCAAGCACTAGATTTAGCAAAAAATGCTATTGATAAGGCTACAAAATGATAAAAAAACCACTGACATTTAAACACAGGAAACTGCCGCTATAATGGGGAATGATGAGCTCAGCATTGGCATGATGTTTTTGGTCTTTGGACTTCCAATTGTTCTTTTTGTGAGTCTGGTGCTTTATTTTGGCGGTGGTAAAAACAGAGAAGAAAATGCGCT
The DNA here is from genome assembly GCA_002732905.1 of Robiginitomaculum sp. GTDB lineage: Bacteria > Pseudomonadota > Alphaproteobacteria > Caulobacterales > Maricaulaceae > Robiginitomaculum_A. The sequence continues at coordinate 18,034 of NVTC01000011.1, read as the reverse complement.
AAACAAATTAATCGATAAGCATGAGTTGCCGTTAATTAGCAATTGGAACCGTGTGGTTTATACGGATGAATACGGAACAACACATTATGAAAAATGGCCCGAAGAAGTGTCGCGGTTTATCGAATCTTCTGGGTTTCAATATTCGTCTTTAAAAAACCCTGAAGTGTTGCGTTTGGTGACGGAAAGAATTTCTAAAAAAACCGCACTTATGGCAAAAATGAAAACCTACCTTGAAACAGGTGACCCCTATGATTTTGAGAGAAAATGTGCTGAATTGCTCAAAAAATATGGGTGGGATGCGATCACGACAAAGAAATCAGGAGATCAGGGCGCAGATATTATCGCGATTAAAAACGGTAAGTCTGTTGCCATACAATGTAAACTTCATAGCAAGCCCGTAGGCAATAAGGCCGTACAGGAGGCACTTTCCGGAAAATTATTTAATTCGGTGGGATATGCGGCTGTAGTGGCTTCTAATGGGTTTACATATTCCGCCAAACAACTTGCACAAAAAACCGATGTTATTCTATTAACATCTTCAAGCCTTTCTAAGCTGGAAAAATACATATGATAAAAAAAATACTAATTGCCAACAGAGGTGAAATAGCTTGCCGCGTGATTAAAACTGCCAAGCTTATGGGCATTAAAACCGTTGCAGTTTATTCGGACGCTGACAAAGATGCTTTGCATGTGGCAGCGGCGGACGAGGCGGTTTATATTGGGGCTTCTCCTGCGTCCGAGAGTTATCTTGTTATGGATAAGATACTTGCAGCCATCAAGGATACTGGTGCAGATGCCGTACATCCAGGCTATGGTTTCCTGAGTGAAAACAAAGAGTTCGCGCTTAAACTTCAAGATATGGGTGTAGCGTTTATCGGGCCGAATGTACGGGCGATAGAGGCTATGGGCGACAAGATCGCATCCAAAAAATTAGCGCTTGATGCGGGCGTAACCACTGTGCCGGGCCATATGGGATTAATCGAAGACGCGGACGAAGCCGTAAAGATTGCCAACAAAGTCGGCTATCCGGTGATGATCAAAGCATCGGCGGGCGGCGGCGGCAAGGGCATGCGGGTTGCCTACACGGACGAAGAAGCACGCGAAGGTTTCCAGTCCTCCAAGAACGAAGCCAAATCTGCGTTCGGCGACGACCGGATATTTATCGAAAAATTTATCGAAAGCCCGCGCCATATTGAAATTCAGGTGCTCGGCGATAAGCACGGCAATATTATTTACTTAGGTGAGCGCGAATGCTCCATTCAGCGCCGCAACCAAAAAGTCATAGAAGAAGCCCCGTCGCCTTTCCTCGACGAAGCCACCCGCGCACGAATGGGCGCAGAAGCTGTGGCTCTGTCCGCTATCGTTGATTATGACAGTGCTGGTACGGTGGAATTTATTGTCGATAAAGACATGAATTTCTACTTTTTGGAAATGAACACCCGCTTACAGGTCGAACATCCTGTGACCGAATTGATCACAGGTGTTGATCTGGTTGAGCAAATGATCCGGGTTGCAGACGGCGAGAAACTCAAGCTCAAGCAAAAAGACGTCAAGCTCAACGGTTGGGCCATCGAGAGCCGTATTTACGCCGAAGATCCTTACCGTAATTTCTTACCGTCCATTGGTCGCCTCGTCCGCTACCGTCCACCTGCCGAGGGTGAGACAGCCGACGGAGCAATCGTCCGCAACGATACGGGCGTCTATGAGGGCGGCGAAATCTCTATGTTCTATGACCCGATGATTGCTAAACTTTGCACATGGGGTGCGGACAGGGGCATTGCCATCAAAGCCATGCAAGCGGCGCTCGATACATTTGAAATTAAAGGTGTCGGCCATAATATCCCGTTCCTAAGTGCCGTCATGCAATGCGATAGATTTGAGCGCGGCGATATTTCAACCAATTATATCGCCGAAGAATAYCCTGATGGTTTCGAAGGTGTGGCTCTTAATCCCGGCCATGCTCGGGCTATTGCTAGCGTCTGTACTTTGATGGCGCAAAAATTGGCTGAACGTGCTGCCAGTGGTTCGGGTATATTGACCCATCATGACCGCAAAATTCCCACGGATGTTTGTGTGCAGGTCGGCGAACAACACTACGAGATTAAAACCGAACGCACAAATGGCAGCAATCTAGTCACATCCACAGATGATAGCGATAAAGCGGCTATAGAGTTGGAAATATCAACGGCTTGGGCACCCGGACAATCGCTCGTTACTTCGTTGATTGATAATGAGCCTTTCGTTTTTGCGGCTACGCCAATTCCTGAGGGCTACCGCATACAGTACCGTGGTTCCGACGTTGAGGTCAAAGTCCGCACACCTGCACAGGCGGGTTTGGCAAAACTAATGCCGGAGAAGATTGTTGCCGATACATCAAACTTGCTTTTGTGTCCCATGCCGGGTGTCATTGTTTCTATTTTGGTAGAGGAAGGCGATGAAGTCCAAGATGGGCAAGCGCTTGCCGTAGTTGAAGCTATGAAAATGGAAAACACCCTGCGTGCGGAGAAAAAGGCCATAGTTTCAAGAGTTTGCGTGCAGGCGGGCGATAACCGCGCTGTGGACGAAATTATTATGGAATTTGAAGCACCCTTGAAGTGAAAGAAATACTGACATAGGCTACCCTAAAAAGGGGAGTAAATTATGTTGAGTTTTCTTGAGCCGAATATCCATCCTGTGCTGGTGCATTTTTCTTATGCGTTGACGGTTAGTGCGGCGTTGTTGTTTCTTGTCGTCACGTTTTTTCCAGGGGGTAAAAAATTCTCCGGGATGATTTCTGCTGCGAACTGGATGTTGGCATTGGGTGCCGTCGCCGTCGTAGCGACCATTGCCGCAGGATTTCAGGCGTTTTATTCTGTAGCCCACGATACGCCGTCGCATACATCTATGTTAGTGCACCGTAAATGGGCAATTACGGCCGGCGTGGTCGTTTTGCTTTCGGCCTTATGGCGTTTTATGGACAGAAAGAAAGCACCTTCAAAAGTGTTTGGTGCCGCTATGTTGGTATCCGCATTGCTGATATCTATTACGGCTTTGTGGGGCGGAAAACTAGTTTATGGACACGGGTTGGGCGTTGCTAGCCTACCGGTCGTAGCGAGCGATGGTCACGACCACGAACACGGCGAAGAAGTTGCTCCTGCAAAACCAGTGGATGCATCGTCAACCGCTATAGATATGACCAGCGCTATAGATATGACCAGTGCAACATCTGTTGTGGACGGCTTCCAAGCTGCTCTAAAATCTGGTGACAAAGCTTTAGTCGAAAGTCTCATGGCGCCGGGCGTCATTATCGCAGAGGGCGGYAACGCCGAATGGTCATTTGCCGAATACCGCGACCATCATATGGAAGCCGATATGGCGCAAACGGGCTCCAGCGAAGCCGTTGTCGAACGCACCGTTCACCGCCGCGAAATTATYGAAAAYGGTGAYAGTGCCACMGTTATTACYCATTCTCAGTTGGACGGTAAAATGGGGGCTGGCAAAGAATTCCATTACCGCATGATGGAAACTATGGTGGTTACGCGCACAGAAGGTGAATGGCGCATCTCTCACATCCATTGGTCGGCAGCCGCTATTAAGGACAAGCCAAAGACTGAASTTGARGCAAAGCCAAAAGATGATGYTGAACACGRYGATGACCATGAACATTAGCAAGAGGTAAGAAGCAGCTAACACCACCATATTAGCCCTTGGCGTAGGCTTTTTTTTCATTATGTTAGGCCTCCAATAGATTCTGTCTGGTGAGGCAGAATGTGATGAAATTATAGGTTTGATATGAAATTTTCTATGGAACGTTCGGCTTTACTAGGCGCTTTGGGACATGTGCAAAATGTGGTGGAGCGCCGCAATACTATCCCGATTTTGTCCAATGTTTTGATGACGGCTGAAAATGGTACGGTGAGCTTTGTTGCGACCGATTTGGATATTGAAGTATCCGAGCAAGCAAATGCAGATGTGTCTGTACCGGGTGATATGACTGCACCAGCACACACACTTTATGACATTGCCCGCAAATTACCGGACGGTGCCGAAGTATCTCTGGCTATTGGCTCAGACGGGCGTTTGGAAGTAGATGCGGGACGTTCGCATTTTGTCTTGCCACTTTTGCCTGCAGGCGACTTTCCGAAAATGACAGCGGACGGATTTACCCATAACTTTGCTTTGGGTGCGGCAGAATTGATCCGTTTAATTGATAAAACCAAATTCGCTATTTCCACCGAAGAAACCCGTTATTATCTCAACGGCATTTATATGCACGGTATTGACGGCAAGTTGCGCTGTGTAGCGACGGACGGTCACCGTCTGGCACTTTGTGAAATGGACTTGCCGGACGGAGCAGAGGGGCTACCGGGCATTATTATTCCGCGCAAAACGATTGCCGAGCTGCGCCGCCTTATCGATGGCCTATCCGAAACCATTGAAATTTCTGTTTCCGAAGCCAAAATTCGCTTCACAATTGGATCAGCTGTGCTGACTTCAAAACTCATTGATGGTACATTCCCTGACTATGACCGCGTTATCCCAAAAGCAGGCGACAAATTGCTGGTAATAGACAATAGTGTTTTTGCTAATGCGGTTGACCGTGTTTCGACAATTTCTGCCGAAAAATCTCGTTCTATTAAACTGAGCCTTGCTGGTGATACATTGACATTAGCCGTCAACAATCCTGAGCATGGTAACGCCGTAGAAGATTTGATGGTGGACTACGGCTCTGAGGATTTAGAGATCGGGTTTAATGCTAAATATTTGCTAGATGTAACGACGCAAATTGAAGCCCGTGATGTACATTTTCATCTATCTGATCCGGCTTCTCCGGCATTGGTTAAAGATCCTGAAGACCCCGGCGCATTGTTTGTACTGATGCCATTACGAGTGTAAGTGGCCAATAACGAGTTCATCAAAAGTTTATTGCTCAGCGATTTTCGCTCTTATCCAGCATTGGACGTATCGTTCGATGGGCGTCCGGTTGTTCTGTACGGTGACAATGGTGCGGGTAAAACCAATTTGCTGGAAGCCGTGTCTTTGTTATCGCCCGGACGAGGGTTGCGCCGCGCTAAGTTGTTGGATTTAGCGAGAAGAGAAAGCGACCAAGTTTGTGACACATGGGCCGTTGCWGCTAARCTYGGGCTTGAGGACATTAATGTCGGTACGGGYRGTGTCCAAGGYKCGCCSAATCGCCGCCAGATGCGTATGGACGGGAAAACCGTTTCCGGCCCGGAYCTAGCCAAACATATTAGTATTAACTGGCTGACCCCAGCTCAGGACAGGTTGTTTACGGGGCCGGCTTCTGATCGGCGCAAGTTTTTTGACCGTTTGTGCCTAATCCATAAGCCAAGTCATGGTCGTACCTTTTTGGCTTATGAAAAATCCCGTGCTGAGCGCGGTCGRCTGTTTGCGGACGGYATTGATGATCCGTACTGGTTTGATGCATTGGAAACCGACATGGCCGAACGCGGCGCTAAAATTGCATTGGCCCGTTGGCAGGTTTTAGAGATGCTGAGATCTGAAATTACCGCCAGGCCARRMGGTAGTTTCCCCAAAGCTGAATTGGCATTAGAGGGTGAGGCCGAAGCACTATACGCTGCGGGGGCAGAAGAACTGGAAGTTGTTGAGTATATTAAAACTAATCTTGCGAAAGACCGTGCCCTAGATGCACGGGCAGGACGTACATTGCGCGGCATTCACAAAAGCGATTTGTTAGTTACGCATATAGAAAAATCCRTGGCCGCWGMWCACTGTTCGACGGGRGAGCAAAAGGCCTTGCTCATTGGCTTGATATTGGCACAYGCCCGCAGCCAATCTGGTMGGCCACCACTTTTGTTGCTCGACGAAGTAGCCGCCCATTTAGACGAATATCGCCGTGCCGCCTTAATTGAAGAACTTCTCGAATTGAGAACACAGGTGTTCATGACAGGCACAGATGCAAATTTGTTCTCGGCCTTTGCAGGTAGGGCACAAGTGTTTGAGGTCGTGGACGGTACATTGCAGCTTCAACCTGATTAATTTGACTGGTTGACGCTTTCGAGCGGTCAGAGTAGTCACAGCTTCATGAAAAAACGCACACAGAAAAATTTTACTAATATATCTGGCTTGGGCCATATTGCAGACGATTATGATGCAGCACTCGTTGATATTTGGGGTGTTATTCATAATGGCCGYGAAGGTTTTCCTGCGGCTATCGAAGCCTTGCAAAGGTTTCGTGAAGAGCGCGGGCCTGTAGTTTTGATCTCCAATTCACCGCGCCCTAGCGTRGCTATTCCGGCACAATTCGACGAGGTTGGCGTGCCGCACGATGTTTATGATGCTATCGTTACATCAGGAGATGCGACTATCGATGAGCTTGCGCGCCGTGCTCCTGGGCCTGCTTTCAAACTTGGCCCAGAACGAGACGATAAGTTATACGAAAATTTGGCACTGAATTTCACTGAATTAGAGCACGCGAAATTCATCACCTGTACCGGATTGTTCGATGATGATAGCGAAACACCAGATGATTATACGGAATTGCTCGGGCAAGCCCGTGAGCTGAACATCCCCATGGTTTGCGCCAAYCCTGATATYCGGGTCAAAAAAGGCGACAAGATGATTTATTGCGGTGGGGCTTTGGCGCAGGCTTACGAAGATATGGGTGGTGAGGTGRTTTATGCGGGYAAGCCTTATGAAGCAATATACCGRCTGTCKCGCGCTTGGCTGRCGGAGTTAACAGGATATGAGCTTGATYGCTCTCGTGTCTTGGYAATYGGTGATAATATTCATACGGACTTGCTTGGTGCGCAAAATCAGAACTATGATGCGCTTTTTATAGCAGATGGTCTAAGYGTTGGTAATAGCGGCGCAGTTGCAAATGTGCTTGAWAAACACGRCATTTATGTCAAATATATGTTATCRACTTTRTCCTGGTARAGAAAATTAAGGTGAGAATACAATGAGTAATAGACGCGGATATTATCTGGATGAAATAAAAATTGGTATGTTTGCCGAAACTAGCATGGTGGTGTCWGGYAATAAAATCGACACATTTGCTGAATTGTCGGGCGATTTCAATCCTATCCATATGGATGCAGAGTTTGCAGCTACAACAATGTTTGGTAAACGCATCGCRCATGGTGCTTTGTCCGCATCACTTATTTCCGCCATTCTTGGCAATGATTTACCTGGGCCGGGGGCTATTTTTGTTGAGCTTAATATGCGTTTCCGTCGTCCTGCATTTATAGAYGAYGAAATMACAGCCCGTGCAGAAGTYGCAGAGATTAAYGARCGTACAGGCCGCATTAAAATGAAGGTTTCGTGYAGTGTGAACGGCAAGCAAATCATTCGCGGCAATGCGGGGGTTATCGTGCCAAAACGCCYAGAAGATGATGCATCCAAAATTTCTGATCAAAACTAACGGYCATGAAAGTCATTGATCATTATGRCTGTCTGGAGGCGGACAGGGGCGCAGTGATTGCCCTTGGTAATTTTGATGGCCTGCAYCGTGGCCACAAAGTTGTGATYAATACGGCTGCAGATATAGCCAAAGCTAATAACGCAATTTTGGCTGTGGCTTGCTTCCGGCCTCATCCCAGTCAGTTTTTTGATCCGAATGTCACACCGTTTCGTTTGATGAGTGCACGGGTTCGGGCGCGGTTATTGAAAGAAATGGGGGCAAAAACTTTATACGAAATTCCTTTTGATAAAACCCTGACCCAAATGGACGATGAAGAATTTGTCGAAATTGTTCTGTATAAAGGGCTTGGTGTTACCCACGTGGTGGTTGGCGAAGATTTTCGTTATGGCAAGAAACGCTGCGGTGATTGTGAGACTTTGAAAAAGCACTGTGCCGCGCGCGGTATTGGCGTTACGACAGTTCCGGAAATCAGTCTGCACAAAAGTTACGGTAAATACGGTTCTACGGAAATCAGGCAAGCGCTCAGAGACGGGGATGTTTTCTTCGCYGCCCATATGCTGTCACGTCCTTGGATTGTCGACGGTGARGTGGTTCACGGWGACCATTTAGGTCGCACGCTCGGTTTTCCAACAGCTAATCTCTATTTCAATGACCGTATTAGGCCAAAGGCCGGTATTTACGCTGCGCAATGTAGGTTGGACRGTGAGGATATATGGCATCATGGTGTTGCTTATGTAGGCTCACGYCCGACAGTTGACGGCAAAGAYCACCGTCTTGAAATGCACATATTTGACTTTGACGCTGACATTTATGGYCGCATAATCGAAGTGTCCTTCCGCGYCTTTATCCGTGAAGACGTTAAATTCGAYGGCTTAGACGCGTTGACCGCMCAAATGAAAAAAGACGCGGACGGTGCAAGAGCTGTATTTGGACTTTAGTTGTCTACTATACAGATRATTGCYCACTTTTGAATGAGACCTAACYGCTACAAAACTTGACAAAGTAGACTGTTGCCGCTCCAATGCCCAAAACAAATGGGAGAACATTTTGCAACAATTTTTGACGCCTGTATTGGCACTTATACTTTGGACATTCGTTATGTGGGTGGTGATGTATAAACGGCGTATTCCAGCCATGAACGCGCTTAGTAAGGACCCGCAAAAATTTATTGATGATYCAGARCTTTGGGCGAAAATGCCCGCGAACGCRACCAATGCGGCMGATAACTATAATCATCTTCATGAGCAGCCAGTGATTTTCTACGCGCTGATGTTTTATATTTCGCTGAGCCAGCAGGCCGATAACATTTATATGTATTTWGCTTGGGGTTATGTAGGCATTCGTGTTGTGCATTCATTGGTGCAAATTACGACCAATAAAGTCATGCACCGTTTCTCCTTGTTCGCACTTGGATCAATCSTATTGATGGTCATGGGAATCCGGKCTGCGATGGGATTATTKTAAAAAYAGRCAACCAATTGCAGTTGGCRTCCGATTATCATTGTGACCACGACRMAGAGCGTATAAGTAGCGAGCTATGATAGCAGAAATTGGACAGATAGCATTGATACTCGCTTTGCTGATTGCTGTGACGCAATCGGTTTTGCCGATGTGGGGAGCTTACCGTGCTGATGCACGTTTGATGGCGTTTGGCGATAGGGCTGCAATAATGCAGTTYRTTTTGATTGCRGTWGCATTCATAGCGCTGACTATAGTTTTYGTACAATCTGATTTTTCTGTCAAAYTGGTAGCKGTTAATTCTCATACCGATAAACCGCTTTTGTATAAGGTAAGCGGTGTTTGGGGTAATCACGAAGGGTCTATGCTGCTTTGGGTGTTTATTCTGAGTATATATGGGGCATTGGTACCGAARTATGGCAAGAGCTTACCCGCAGGATTGAAGGCTCGGGCCTTATCTGTGCAAGGCTTGATCAGTGTCGGATTTTTGGGCTTCATCCTGTTCACCTCGAATCCGTTTTTGCGCCTTGAGCAAATACCCTTAAACGGGCAGGGCTTGAACCCKTTGTTGCAAGATCCKGGGTTGGCTTTCCATCCACCATTTTTRTATTTGGGTTATGTTGGGTTTTCCATGGCYTTTAGCTTTTCTGTGGCGGCCCTTATTGAAGGGCGTGTTGATGCCGTTTGGGCGCGTTGGCTACGACCATGGGTTTTGGTGGCGTGGAGTTTTTTAACTATCGGCATTACTATGGGTAGTGTCTGGGCTTATTACGAGCTTGGCTGGGGGGGATGGTGGATGTGGGATCCAGTGGAAAATGTTTCCTTCCTACCGTGGTTAGTTGGAACTGCCTTACTGCATTCCATCATGGTTTTGGGCAAACGTCATTCTATGGCAAATTGGACAATTTTGCTTGGTATCACCGCTTTTAGTTTAAGTTTGGTTGGGACATTTGTAGTGCGGTCTGGTGTTCTTACTAGTGTGCATTCTTTCGCCGTCGACCCGGCGCGCGGTGTGTATATTTTGGCACTATTGTTGCTGGCGACAGGGGGTGGTTTGACCATGTTTGCTCTGCGCGCCCATACTTTGCGCGGTGGGCCAAGTTTTACATTGGTGTCAAAAGAGGGTGGATTGTTGTTGAATAATCTATTGCTTGTAACGGCCACATTCACMGTCTTYCTTGGCACRTTTTACCCACTATTRATCGAGGCATTTACYAACGGTAAAATCTCGGTTGGYGCGCCGTATTTTGACAGRACATTCGCACCTGTAATGGTGGTGCTCATTGCTTTCATGGGGGTTGGTCCACTGGTCAAGTGGCGCGAAGATAATTGGTCGTCTTTACGCCCGCATTTGCTTAAATCTTTTGTTCTGATTTTGGTTTTGACAACCTTGGTTTGGTGGTTGGGTAAGTCCGTGCTTGGCGCCTTATCCATGGGGGTTGCCGCCTATCTTGCCTACAGCACTTTGGTAGCCTTTGGCCGTAAGATTAAAATCGGCCCTTCAGGWTCAAAAAAACGTAGCACAATGAAAGTGCTGCGCGCCCAACCGGCCGCAGTATGGGGCTTTTTTCTCGCCCATATGGGAATTGCTATCTGTATGGCTGGAATTACGGCTATGTCGGTATGGGCTAGTGATGATGCAAAGGTCATGAAATTGGATGAGAGCATGACCGTTAGTGGTTATGAATTTACGCTGAAAAGTATGACCCCGGGCGTCGACCAGAATTATCAAAAAATGGTAGGTGAAGTGGAAGTGCAGAAAAATGACCGCAAGATTGGCACACTGCGTTCTGCGCGCCGCTTTTATCAAGTACGGCAAATGATAACGACAGAGGCCGGTATCCAAGTGCGCCCCATGCGCAATCTCTATGTAGGGGTAGGTGAGGGGGACGCAGAAAAAGGTTGGGTCGTGCGCGCCTATGTGCATCCGATGGTGAATTGGATTTGGTTTGGGGCTTTGTTAATAGCTTTAGCCGGGTTTGTTTCTATTTTGGATAGAGGGCGCAAGTCATGAATATATCAAAATTCAATCCGAAATTTACCAACATAACTTTAATGGCATTATGGCCATTAATAATATTCTCTTTTATTATTATTTCATTTGCAATTAGCCTTAAAAATAACCCACAGGAAATACCGTCCCAGATGATTGATCAACCATTTCCTGATTTCGCACTACCGGATTTATTGGATATGGATGTAACCATCGACCATAGTTATTTTGATGGTCAGGTTACATTGGTCAATATATTTGGATCATGGTGTGTGGCTTGTGACCAAGAACATCCAATGCTTATGTGGTTGGCAGAAAATAACGAAATTAAAATGCTCGGCGTTGATTGGCGCGATACCGTAGAAAAGGGTCGGCGATGGCTTGAGCTTCGCGGTAATCCATATTCACGTGTTGTTTTTGATGCAGATAGCATGCTGGCTATTGATCTGGGTGTGACAGGTGCTCCGGAGAGCTTCATAGTCGATAAAAACGGTCAAATCCGTTATAAATTTATAGGCCCTATCACGCCAAAAACTTGGCAAGATGAGCTGAAACCTTTTGTACTGGCATTACAGGCAGAAACCGGTGGGGCGGAATAATGAAGTTATGCTACACATTTATACTCGCTTTATTCGTGAGTTTTTCAGCATTTTCGCAAACGCCTCCTGAAGCTGAAATAGATGCAAGAGCGCGCGAAGTTGGTCGGTCGATTAGATGCGTAGTGTGCCAGAACCAGTCTATAGACGAATCTGATGCGAGCTTGGCTCAAGACATGCGCAAATTGGTGCGTGCCCGTATCCGTGCAGGCGATAGCAATGATGAAGTCATAAGCTTTATGCAAAACCGCTATGGTGATTTTGTACTCCTCAAACCGCCTGTGCAAACGAACACATATTTGTTGTGGTTTGCCCCGGCTATATTGTTCGGATTTTTCCTATTATGGTACGTAGTTAGGGTGCGCCGTAAACCGGTAAAACTTGAACCGCAGACCTTGAGCGCCGACGAATTGAAACGCTTCGAGAAGCTCACCATCAATCAGGAGACGGACACATGATCTGGCTGATAATGGGTGTAATTGTATTGGGCGTTTTTCTGTATGTGTCTAAACCTTTATACATCAAAAATGCGCCTTTGCTTGCAATTGATAGTGAAGTCACGGATTATCTTGAGCAGATTGCTGACATTGATGCCCGGTTGAAAAATGCAGGCAAATCTATCGATGTGTCCGCTCTTGAATTAGCCAAGGTAGAATTGCAGCGCCAAGTGTTGGGTAAAGCTGAGGCTGGTAAAGATTCCGGGCCGCAGACGGTGTTATTGAGTACTTTGTTTGTCGCCTTTGTCTTTGGTGCTATCGGTATCTACGCAGCATTAGGGCGCCCTGAACTTACTAAAATAAATGAAATAACGCAAAATACAGCCTCGCAAGATGTAAACGATGTAACCCTTGAACAAGCTGTTGCACAGCTTGGGCGAAAATTGGCGCAGGGCGATCAAAACCCGCAAGGTTGGATACTATATGCTCGCAGCCTGATGTCTCTGCGCCGTTATGATGATGCTATCACTGCCTACGAAAAAGTGCTGTTGCTTACCGATAACAATGCACAATTGTTAGAAGAGTTTGAAAGCGCTAAAGAGTATATCGCGCAGAAGCAAACAGGAGCAAGTCCATCTGCTCCGGGGCCAAGCGCTGAACAAATGCAAGCGGCAGCAGCAATGACCCCTGAAGCTCGTCAAGATATGATCATGGGTATGGTCGAAGGTCTCTCTCAAAAATTGAAAGATAATCCCAATGATGCAGATGGGTGGGTGCGTCTCCTAAGTGCACGAAAAGTGCTTGGTCAAGAAACTGAAGCGCTCGCAGATATCGCGCTCATGCGTGCAACGTTCAAAGATAGCCCTGAGGTCGTTCAGAAAATATTATCTGAAACTGGTTGGAGCAATGACTAGCCGAGARYTWTCTCTTTAAGAGTGTTCCGCAAGCCACTCRGCTAATTTTGTTTTGGTCATAGCACCGTTGTGRGCGGCTACAACTTCCCCGTTTTTGAAGATCATCAGGGCCGGAACGCCGCGCACATTGTAATTTAGTGCCGTGTCCATAGCATCGTCGATATTGATTTTTGCGATCACCGCTTGACCGTCTGTATCCGTGGCCAACTCTTCGAGGGCAGGGCTCATTGCCTTACACGGCCCACACCATTCTGCCCAAAAATCGACTAAAACAGGTTTGTCACTGTCCAAAACATTGGTTTTGAAATTGTYATCGGTTACGGTCAATGTCGGCATGGTTGCTCCTTAAGGTCAAAGAATTCTAGCTATGAMATWSWMKYSGWKKMSTMAAKSYYACWAYMYGWMYWCMCMSTWSRSSKKWKCRWGARKKTSGWCAGATAGTGTCATCATATGTGGGCCATCAGTCCACAGCAAGGCTGTGCGGACCTTTTTGTCTGGGTATAACTCCCGTGCCAAAGCACGATAGGCAGCCATTTGGCGAATATATAGTTGCGCCACGTCTGCCTCGGTTTTTGGCGGTGGGCGGTTGGATTTATAGTCGACAATCCACACAGTATCATCAGTGACACAAAGGCGGTCTATTTGGCCTGAAAGGCGAATGTTATCTGGTAGATCTGCAGCACTGCCAGCGAGTGACACTTCGGCTTGAGAGCCTGGTGCAAATACATGAGCGAAATCAGGGCTGTTTAAGACTGCGAAGACCTCTGCGACTAACGCCTTTGCTTCGTTACCGTCTAATCCTTGTTTTTGCAGATAGGTAAGGGCTGCATTGTTCCGTGTATCCATCGGTATTTGTGGTAATATCTCCAGTAATTTATGGATCAAATTACCCCTTGCGAACCGRAAGYTATCRTCAGTTTTTGTTAGAGGAGAGCGAACGGGYTGRTCGAATTTTTCCGCATCCTCAGGTTTGATCAATTGCGACGGCGATAAGAATTGTACCAAGGGCGGCGGCGCGGCTGTTGTACGCGCCCAATCAGGCAGAACCGTTTTCGTCTTAGGGCTTTGGTCTTTCTCTTTGGCAGGTTCGGCGGAGTGTCCGAATTGTAAACCGTCTCCGAACGGTGTCTCGATGGTTTCTACTGCGCCCATTCCCTCTAAGGCGTTTTGCACACGTCGGTGCCAAGATGTGTCTGCTACTGAGCCGTTGCTTTTAAAACCGCAAACTAATAACCGGCTCTCAGCACGGGTAAGGGCGACATATAGCAAACGCATGGATTCGCGCTCTGCCGCAGCTTTTTTAGTTTTCTCCAAAGCTTGTAAGGCTTCTGGCGCTTCATTTTTAGCGACACGTAATACGAAACCGTCCCCAGACTTGAAAAATGTTTCTCGCGAAACGCTGACAGCTTGTGTCGTATCTGGCAAAATGACCACAGGGGCTTCCAGGCCTTTGGCGCCGTGGACGGTCATTACTCGGACTTCGTTTTGCCCTGCGTCCATTTCGCGTTTTATGGTGCTTTCACTGGCCTCTATACCGGTGATGAAACGCTGTAAAGATGGTGCACCTCTGCGTTGATGGGCAAGGGCACGCGCGAGGAACACAACCAACACATCTGCGGCTTCCAAGCCGAGGCGGGCATAGATTTTTTGCAGTAAACTTGGGCCGCCATTTTCAGGGACAAGCGCCAGAGTGCGAGCGAAAAATTCATAGGGTGCAAATTTGGTTGCCATAGTTTTGATGCGTGCGAGAGTTTTGCGTTCCAAGCCGTGGGGTAGACCTGTCCACAATGACCTTTTGCGGCCATAAGCCAAATCAAACAATTGATCCTCGTTCCAACCAAAAAGCGGGCTTTTCAGCACTTCGGCYAATGATAAATCATCAGTRGGTAGCAAGACAAATTTAGCKAGAGATAACAGATCTTGCACAGCAATCGATTYTGTGAGTTTTAACCGGTCAGCTCCGGCCACTGGCACACCTGCGGATTTTAGATTACGAATAACCGCATCGAAAAATGCTGTCCGTTTTTGCACGAGAACCAAAATGTCAGACGGACGCATAGGACGGGTGCGCTTAAGCTCGCGGTCAAATATAGGTTCGCCCGTATCTAGCCATGCTTTGACTTGCGTAGCAATTCCGGCGGCTAGTTTCTCCCGTGAAGACCGCGCGTCTAGTTTATCTACGGGAACAGGTTTCCAAGCTGTTTCCGGTTCACCGCCTTCAGGTTTTTGCGATGCAGGCCAAAACTCAATGATGCCGCCGTCCGCGCGGTTCGCATCATGATGCCCCTTGTCCGATGCGAGAGGAAAGTTTTTCGTATCGAAAGTTTCTAATATGCCTTTGTCTTCATAATATATCTGGTCAACAAGTGCCAAAATTTGCTCGGTTGAGCGAAATGACATGGACATTTTTACATGTGGGGTATTGGGTTGTTTTTTGGTTATTTCTTGAATTTTACCAAGGAATAGCTCCGGCTCTGCACCCTGAAACCCGTAAATAGATTGCTTCTCGTCGCCAACGGCAAAAACTGTACGGGTTTTTGTACCAGCACCAGTTTGGAAGAATTCATCGCTTAATGCGTCAACAATATCCCACTGAGGGCTTGACGTATCCTGAGCTTCATCGACTAAAATATGATCAACGCCGCCGTCCAGTTTGTAGCGTACCCATTCGCTGGCTTCTCTATTCATCAACAAATTTCGTGCCAGATAAATTTGATCATCAAAATCCATGACACGGCGCTCGTGTTTKATGGCGCGGTATTTAGCAACTGCCAGAACGGCTATGTTATAAACTGCGGTCGTAAGCTGGATAACCGTTGAAGCACGCAGATGATCGCGCGCCTTTAGTAAACGGTTCGCTTCAGTGCTTGGGCTGTCTTTTGTGTTGCCAAAAAAACTCTTTGCTGTTTCGGATGCTTTATTTGATGCAACAGGATTAAACACAGTCTTTTTCCCACCATCTGAATATAGCGCTTTTAAGTAAATATCGAAAGCAATTCTTAGATCAGTTTCTTCTAATGCCTGCAGTATCAATATTCCGCGACCATAATCTCGCGGTCCGCTGTTCATCATGCCAGATGCAGCTTCGCGGATTAGTTCACGGTTTGCATCCCTCCAAAAAAATGATGTGATAATTTCGGGTGTAACGTCAGGCTTTAAGTCAAACAATACCGCTAAATCATCCGTTCCGCCCGCCTTTTGCCATTTATCTATCTTATAGGCATTACCCATGGCCCATGTGTAGAGTTTGTCCATGTCCTGATCGCTTTTATGAGCAGCCAGAAGGGCGATGTCTTGGGCTAATTTCCCATCAGGGTTCCCAACGGCTTCTGTTTCAATATCTATCCAGACTTGTTTTTGGATGGTGCTTGCATCGTGTTCATCTACGGCATCGCTACCCGGTGCAATTCCGGCTTCAAGAGGGAAACGTTTAAGGAGGCGCTCACAAAATGCATGTATGGTTTGCACCTTAAGCCCGCCTGGTGTTTCTAGTGCTCGTGCGAACAGAGAACGGGCGCGGTTGAGGCTTTGTTGGCTTCGGGACTGATTATGGGTGTCCGTATTACCTTCCAGTCTATTTAACTCGTCCGTGAGTTTATCCTCACTCATGATTGACCATGCGCCAAGGGATTGGAATAGCCGGGTCTGCATTTCGGCAGCGGCTGCTTTGGTGTATGTTAAACACATGATTTTATCTGGGCTCGTGCCGGTCAATAAAATCCGTGATACCCTTTCGACCAACACGCGGGTTTTTCCGGAACCTGCATTGGCAGACACGAAGATGGATTTATCCGGCGCAGCAGCCATGCTTTGCATGTTTACGGCGTTTTCATACGCGGAACTCATGTTTCGCCCTCCACAGTTGCCCATTCTGCTCGTCGGGCTAGATGGTCGTAATCACCGTACGGATTTTCAAATTGCGCGCGGGGTTGGGAGTAATATTTGCTATCCGCACTATCAAAATGCGCGATTAGGTTCTGCAGAGCTTCGAACGCATCACTGGCATATTCATCAGCATCCTTTTGGTATTAGCTGGTGGTGATTTTACAAGAGAGTATTCTTTGTCACCCGGTTTGACATACAGATAATCCGTGGCTTCTGCTTTTTTACCAAGCTCTCCGTAACCAAGCATAATGCCGAGCAAAGGCATTTGTGGGTCAAATCCGGCTTGAACTTCTTTGTATTTTGGATATGCCCCGGTTTTAAAGTCAATAATCGCTGTATCGCTGCCTTTACGCTCTATACGGTCAGCTATCCCCGTGAGGATAAACGCTTCACCATTTGTAGGGAACTCAAGGCGGCCTTTTTTCTCTATGTCGACTTTTGTCCAGCCATTGTCTTTACGGTCTTTGGCCCAATTGACGCTCCACTCAGCGAGGGCGTTTATCCGTACATCCATACGTGCAAAGCTATGGGTCTCGTAACCGGCCTTGCTGAGTTCTTGCTTGAGCAGTTTTTCCATGAGCTTAGTGCTCGCCCCATCGATATTTTCTAAGGCTGCATGCACAGCAAGTCCAAATTCTCGCCCACCCATAGTCTGGTCTAGCGGATCAAAGGCATAGAGGCCGAGGATGTTTTGGGCGTAAACCGAATAAGGGTCTCGCACCCATTTAGAAATTTGGGTTACAGAAAGTCCGCGTTTTTTTGGCCAACGCTTGTCGAGAGGTGGGCAAGGAGCAGGGCGTCTTGCTGGCCTTGGCACACCGCGGTTTGCATCTAATGCCCGCGCCCATTCTAGCCAAGGCTTCTCTGGTGTTAGGGCTTCATCAGCCGCATCTCCGAGCGCCCCGCGCACCAATGTGGTTAAGCGCCAAAGCCAACGGGACTGTACGGTAGGGCCATCATCACCGCGCATGGAGCGGGTCATTATTACATTGGGTTTTGCAGCCAAAGCCTCAAAATCATGAGCGGCTAGGCCAAAACGTCGTTCAGGTGCCGAGAGGCCTATGGCCGCCCGCATGCCAGGGGAAAGTACAGGATGAGGTGTGGGATGTGCTGGCCATACACCTTCATTAAGGCTGCCGAGGATGACTGTGTCTGCCTCCAACATACGGGCTTCTAGTGGGCCTAAAATTTGCAAACGGTCTTCGGTACCAAAACGAGGGCGGGCTACGCGTCCGCGCATGAGATGCGACAAAAGCCTTGCGTAAGTATTACCGCTCATAGGTGCAAATAAGGCGCCGTGCTCAAGAAGTTCTTCAATATGTCAGCATTGGCGGTTTGGCTCAGCTCTCTGTCAGGGGAGATGCAAG
>NVTC01000032.1 GCA_002732905.1 Robiginitomaculum sp. | reverse complement strand
AACCCATCACGAAATCAAACTAAGCGCTCTAATCTGGTACTCCAGTGTTGGGCAAGACCACACGGACGTCCCATTTATTTGAGGGCATGACCGGAACTAAAAAGCAAACCGTCAGTCTGAAAGGATGTGACAAATTTTGTGCTGTGCCCTGAACGCAGTGAGGAAGTGCCCTTGGGGTGCGCCCGCAATATGTCTTCTAGCCGTGCCTTTATTGCCAATAAATCCCGCCATGCGTCTTTTTTAAGCTCAGGTCTGCGCAGTAAAAATGCGGGATGGTAGAGCGGCATTGCYGGGACTTGTTCGCCGCCGATATTGAGCTCTTGCCAGCGGCCYCTRGTTTTCATGATACCCGTTTTACCTGTTAGGGCTTGTAAGGAAACACCGCCGACTATCACCACTAATTTTGGTGCGATCAGTTCCGTGTGGCGGGTAATAAACGGGGCGCACATGGCCAGTTCAGCCTCGGTCGGATTGCGGTTGCCGGGTGGTCGCCAGTTACAGACATTTGTGATATAAAGACTGGTCTCGTCCAAATCGATGGCCGCGAACATTTTATCCAAAAGCTGCCCGGCTGGGCCGACAAATGGTTTGCCGCTCTCGTCTTCTTGGCGTCCCGGTGCTTCTCCGATGACCATGATATTTGCATCCGGATTGCCGCGCGCAAAAACGACATTTCTAGCATGGTCACTCAGCACACCTGCATCAAAACCTTCGATGATAGTTCTGAGCGCTTCGAGAGTTGGTGCGGCCTTGGCTTGCTCCGCCGCTTTTTCTAATTGTTTTGAGCTATCGGTTTCTGCTGGTTTTGGCGCTGTTTCTGTTTGCGCTTCTTTTGTTCGGGGTTTTCGTACAGATTTGGCTGCAGACGGCGGCACGGGCGCTACCACCGGAATATCCACGCCCATATCGTCCCACCATGTATGGCTGGCTTGGAGCGCGGCTTTTAAGTCTTGTTCAGTGCTTGGTTCTGTCATTTCACTTTGGCCCAATCTTGCTTGGACCGTATCACAGTATGCACATTGGCTTCAATAGATTGAATGATCGCACCAGCGATATCTTTTCCGGTCGCGGTTTCTATGCCTTGCAAGCCGGGGGAAGAGTTAACTTCAAGAATTTTTGGTCCGGTGTTACTCCGCAACATATCCACGCCCGCCACGTTAAGCCCTAAAATCCTTGCAGCTTTGATGGCTGTGCGGCGCTCTTCCGTGGTGGTTCTAATCTTTTCAGCGTGACCGCCTTGGTGCAAGTTTGATCTAAACTCGCCAGCCTGTGCTGTRCGCTGGATAGCGCCGACCACTTTRCCGTCCACCACCAGCAAACGGATATCGGTACCAAAGGCTTCCTTGACAAACTCCTGAACTAAAAAATGTGCCCTGAGGCCGCGAAAAGCTTCGACCAAAGCCGAGGCCGCTTTCTTGGTTTCGGCGAGCACCACACCTTTGCCTTGGGTGGATGATAACAATTTCACGACGACCGGAGAACCACCTGCCAGATCGATAATCCCAACCGTATCACGCGATGACATAGCGAAGGCGGTATTGGGCATGCCGAGTTTATGCTGCGCTAACATTTGGTGGGCAAGGAGTTTATCCCGCGACGCGCCAATAGCGGCAGCTGAATTGAGGCAATAAACACCCATCATTTCAAACTGGCGAACAATCGCCATGCCGTAAAATGTCATGCGCGTACCAATGCGCGGGATGATAGCATCATAACGAGGCAAAATGCTGCCGTCATAATGTACGGCTGGGGAATGCTCATTGATTGCCATATAACAGCGACTGGTCTCGATACATTCGATCACATGACCACGGACTTCGGCGGCCTCGACCATTTTTCGGTTGGAGTAATTGCCGGGGTCTTGGGTCAATATACCAATCCGCAAAGGCCGGCGGGTCTTATTTTTGCGGCGGCGTTTTTTGTAAACATCGTATGTGAGTTCAGGCTGCAAATGTGCGGCTGACGGATCAATATGCTTGTGCTCACTAATAGCCGAACGCCCAAGTAGCATACGGTAACCCATAGTTTCGCGGTTGGTCAGTGTAATTTCTATGGGCCATGTGTTGTCGCCAATGGTGATCGGGGTTTCTATCACATAACGGGATTCGCTTTCACCGTTTGAACTGATGACCGAACGCCTGCCAATAACACGGGCCGAGCAAACAACTTCAATGCGAGGGTCGTCTGGGTCTGGGTGCATAATAAAACGGACTTGTGGATTTTCACTGCTGCCAAATGGCTCGACGGCTACGGCGTGTAGTGCAGATGTGCGGGCACCYGTGTCGACTTTGGCTTTGATAGCAGGCAAGCCAAGGCTCGGTAGRGAKACCCATTCTGCCCAGCCTAATGTTAGTTTGTCGCTCATGTTTTTGCTACCCAAATTCGTGCTTATGCTTTACGCCGTCAATTCAACCGTTTAACACCTAAATTAATATAACAGCAATCGGGAAAAAATATGCCAGAGACAGTATCTGAGAACATCCAAGAACGTGAGAGCATGGAATATGATGTGGTTATTGTTGGCGCTGGGCCTTCAGGCCTTTCAGCAGCCATAAGGTTGAAGCAACTTGGTGGTGATGACATCAATGTTGTCGTCTTGGAAAAAGGTTCGGAAGTGGGTGCGCATATATTGTCGGGCGCCATCCTTGATCCAAGTGGACTGGACGCGCTCATTCCAGATTGGAAGGATAAAAATGCGCCGATCAGCGTACAAGTCAAAGAAGATAAATTTTTGACCCTGACGGAAACAGGTGCGAAGACCATACCTAATTTTATTATGCCGCCTTTGATGAACAATCACGGAAACTACATTGTTTCTATGGGCAATGTATGCCGCTGGATGGCAGAGCAAGCTGAAGGTTTGGGCGTAGAGGTTTTCCCGGGCATGGCATGTTCTGAACTTGTTTATGATGAAAATGGTGCAGTTAAAGGTGTGGTTGCAGGAGAGTTTGGCCGAGGCCGCGCGGACAGCACTGACACGCCGGGTTATGAACCCGGTATGGAGTTGCACGGAAAATATGTATTTTTGTGCGAGGGTGCGCACGGGTCCCTGACCAAACAGGCTATTGCCAAATATAATTTAGACGAAGATTGCGATGTTGCAAAATATGGTCTTGGCATCAAAGAAATTTGGGACGTTAAACCGGAGAACCACGCGGAAGGTAAGGTTTTGCATACTTCGGGATGGCCGCTCGGCGATAATGCTGGTGGTGGTTCATTTATGTATCACGGCGAAAACAACCAAGTCTATATTGGTTATATCATTGATCTTAGTTATAAAAATCCACACCTCTATCCTTATATGGAATTCCAACATTGGAAACACCATCCTGAGATTGCCAAGGTTTTAGAGGGCGGTAAGCGGGTGTCTTACGGCGCACGGGCTGTGACTAAAGGCGGTTTCCAGTCTATTCCGAAAACTGCATTTCCGGGCGGTGCATTGCTTGGGTGTTCGGCTGGTTTGGTCAATTTACCCCGTATCAAAGGCAATCATAATGCAATGCATTCGGGTAAAGCGGCAGCTGAGGCTGCATATGCAGCTTTACAGGATGGTCGTTCAGGTGATGAGCTTTTAGATTATGATAAAAACCTGCGTTTGGGGCCAGTCGGTAAAGATTTAAAACCTGTACGCAATGTTGCACCGCTCACGACCCGCTACGGCGCTAAACTAGGCGGCATGATGCTGGGCGGAATGGATATGTGGTTTGCCACAATATTCAGGTTTAATCTGTTTGGCACGGTTAAGCATGGTAAGACAGACGCTGCCGCTATAGGGAAGGCCGCAGATTATCCAGTCATTAATTACCCGAAGCCAGATGGTGTGTTGTCTTTTGACCGACTTACAAATGTCAGTTTTTCTGCAACGAACCATGCAGAAGAGCAACCTTGTCACTTGAAACTCGCTGATGCAGATATTCCGCTCACCATAAATTTGCCGAAATGGGCTGAACCTGCCCAGCGCTATTGTCCGGCTGGAGTGTACGAAATTCTTGAGGAAAACGGTAAACAACGTTTTCAGATTAATGCGCAAAATTGTGTGCACTGCAAAACCTGCGACATCAAAGATCCGAGCCAGAATATTAATTGGGAGACGCCAGAAGGTGGCGGCGGCCCTAATTATCCAAATATGTAAGGCCAAATACAAGGTAAGTTAAATGGTGAAACTAAAGTCCATAATTAAAGTTCCAGCAATTATGACTGCTCTTGCGGTAATGTCGGCTTGCACGACTTTCGGAGGAGGGCACTCTGCAAAAAGTGGTCAGTCATTGTCTCCGAAGGCGCAGCTTTATGCAGATTATTTGTCGGCTCGTTATGCGAGTAATTTAAACGATGCTGCCTCTCGGGCTGAATATTTTTCAAAGACCTTTGCAAGGCGACCCGAAGATTTAGATTTGGGACAAAAAGCTTTAGCTGCCGCCATCAATAACGGTGACAGTGCATCAGCTCGCACTTTGGCTATTGAAATTCTTGCACTGAGTGCTACGGACGGCAGTGCCCGTGCAGTATTAGGGGCAAATTCACTTGCTAAAGGACAATATGAAGAAGCTATAACATATTTCACAAATGCCAATGCAGGTTTAGGGGTTGAAATTTTCAACGCTATGATGCGCGGTTGGGTACAAGTAGGGTTGGGCGATACTGAGGCTGCTAGCCAGACCTTTGAGAGTATGGAAGGGGGTAAATATTTCACGTTTCTTGGAAATTTGCAAAACGCTATCGTCAATATGCAAGAAGGTGAAATGGATGCTGCCGCCAATACATTTTCTGAATTAGAGGACGTTAATCTTGCACCGGTTGAAACGGTTCTCGCACAGGCCCGTGGTTTTATGGTACGGGGCGAAAAAGACCAAGCGCTTTTAAAGCTTAATACCTATGCGGACGCAAATGGTGGCGCGCTCACAGGGCCAGTTCGTTTTTATATTGATGCTATAGAGGTCGATAAAACGTCGCAGTGGCAATTGACACCGGCGCARKYSRSGKMRMRRGSTYYSAKSSMKYCKSSSYYWMKMYKKTTTGKYGCGMRGYRACAATNNKRRSSAKYSSRWWSWYYCTTACGGATTGCCCTTGAGCTTGATCCAAAGAATGACAAAGCGCGCCTGTTCCTTGGAASCATATTAGAGCAAGTTGACAGAAATGAGGAAGCGTTAGCGCAATACRMACAAATYGAACAGYTTTCGCCGTATACCGTATCTGCTCGACTATCAGAGGCCGAGATACTCTTTGGTGATGATAAAAACGATGCAGGCATCAAAGTTTTAGAATCTATTCAAGCATCCCATCCATCAAGGGTGACACAAAGCTCGTTGGGGCGAGCGTATCTAATAATGGAAGATTACGGACAAGCTCTGCCTTATTATGAGGCCTTAATCGAAGATATGTCAGAGGACGAGCGTAAGGAAAATACGCAAGTGAATTATTTGCGCGGTATATGCTTGGAACGACTAGGGCGTTGGGAAGAAGCGGTTGTGGATTTTGAATTTGTCCTTGAGAACAAGCCGGACAATGCTGATGCACTTAATTATTTAGGATATACTTGGGTTGATAAAGGCGTGAACTTGACGAAAGCTTTTAGTATGATTGAAAAAGCGGTTGAATTAGAGCCTAAAAGCGGAGCGATTATCGATAGCTTAGGTTGGGCACATTATAAACTGGGCAGGTACAATCAAGCGCGCATCAATCTGGAAGATGCGGCAGAACGATCCCCCACAAGTGCAACGATTATTGATCATTTAGGTGATGTATATTGGAGGCTCGACCGCAAAAAAGAAGCGGGGTATCAATGGGAACGTGCTGCGGGTTTGGATCCTACGGATATAGAGCTTATGGCCATTAAAGCTAAAATAAAAGACGGGCTGGGCGCTGAGGTAGAATAAAAGATATGCCTATGCCTAAAACAATTTTGATGGAAACTGCTTGGAAAGAGAAGGCAAAAGCTAAGGTAAATTTAACTCTGCACGTGGGCCCTGTACAAGAAAACGGGTATCATCCACTGCACAGTCTTGTAGTGTTTGCAGACATTGGCGATGATCTAAATGCAGAGCTAGCTGAAGAATTCAGCCTGAAAATCAAGGGGCCATTTGCTCAACATACACCGGACGGCGTTGAAAACCTGGTCATTAAATCGGCTGGTCTTATAGCCGAACATAATCATGTTAATGTGAAACTTGCCTATACACTCAATAAAAAACTTCCAGTGGCTTCAGGGATTGGCGGTGGGAGTGCAGACGCAGCTGCGGCGCTTAGGCTGTTGTCACGTGCGGACCATGTTAATTGGTCAGAACATGCGGAAAGTTTTCTACCGTTTGGTGCYGATGTTCCGGTGTGTTACTTATCGCGTACTTGTGTAATGGAGGGGGTCGGCGAAGAAATTTTACCATGGCCGGGACTGGGGCAAATACCGGCTATATTAATCAATCCGGGTATGGGTGTGAGCACCAAAGAGGTGTTTGAAAAATTCGACAGTGTAGGGATGTCATCGAACTTTTCACTTTCGGCTGGCTCATTGCTCGACATGGCTAAGTCTGGCTGCAATGATTTACAAGCAATAGCAATGCAGATGCAGCCAAAAATCAAAACCGTTTTGAATAAAATTGATGTGCAAGACGGTTGTCAACTGGCCCGCATGTCTGGGTCAGGGGCTACGTGTTTTGGTTTGTTCACAAGTCAGTCRAAAGCAAAACGGGCTGCTAAAACCATTAGCAAGGCACATCCTGATTGGTGGTGTGTCGCAACTATGTTAGGGGATCGGTTATGAATTTCGATAGCCCTACCTTTATTATGTTTCATGTGTCGGCGTTTGCATTTTTTGTCTCGGTGGCTTTTAGCGGCTTTATGATACATGCAGGATTGCTTGATCAACCGGAGCATCGGTCTAACCACGCGAAAGCTGTGCCTACGGCGGGCGGAGTTGGCATCGTCGCTGGCTTTGGTGCTGGCATGTTGGCATTATCGTTGTTTTACCCTTCCTACAGTGATCAAGSTCTACTTGGTTCTATGACAGCTCTTGGTCTKGGCGCTGCATTGTTAGGGYTGTTYGAYGATGTATATGATGTGAAYKCCAAGCTGAAATTCTTGGTTGCTACTGTTTTAGCGTGCGCTAGCGTRTATATAATCMACCCGCCGCAGATGTTCCCGCTGATCGTTGGCGGTTTTCCTATACCTTATTGGCTTGGGTTTGTGGGTGCTGTGCTATGGGTATTTGTTGTCACCAATGGTGTCAATTTTATGGATGGTGCCAACGGTTTGATGGCGGGGGCAATGGCCATTTCTTTTATCTCTTTGTGTATGGTTTCAGTTTTGGTTGGTGCGAGCGGAGCTGCGCTCATCAGCTTCGTAATGGCGGCAGCCCTTATCGGGTTTTTACTTTATAATTTTGGCAATCGGGCCCGAATATTCAGCGGTGATGTGGGTTCACTTTTGGTGGGATTCCTTTTTGCAAGCACTTCGCTTTTGTTGGTGTTCGAAGCTCCGGTTTTTGGCTTGTTATATGTGGGGCCATTGCTCCTTCTGCCGTTCTTAGTCGATATTCTACTGACGATGTTTTTACGCGCAAGTCGGCGTGAAAATTTGTTTGCACCCCATAGCGCGCATTTGTATCAACGCTTGATCCGCAGCGGGCAATCGCATGTGACGATCAGTGTTCTTTACGGAATAGCAACATTTTTAATGGGCGGGGTAACTGTTATTGGGCTTTGGTTTGGTATGGTCAGGTCAGTAACGTTTTTAGTTTTGTGGGTTTGTGTTTTGTCTTTGGTTTATCTCGCCATATACAAAAAACTTAACTCACACGAGAAACCACAAAATCGGCCAGACGAATAAGGGCGGTTTTCCATTTTCCGTTTTCGGCACCATCCGTGAAAATATCCAACGCATCTTTAGCACTTTGAATGTGCTCTCGTGCTGCATTTAATGTTGCTTCCAGCGCATTTTCTCGCATAAGAAAATTAGTGGCAATATCTAAATCMYCATCKGTTTGCTTGTGATCTACGATCACTCTTTGCCAAAATGCYRYYGCTTCTTTGTCTTCATTTCGSACTGCATTTGCATAAGCGATAATAACAGGTAAAGTCATTTTACCTTCGCGAAAATCATCGCCGATAGATTTGCCGAGTGCGACTTCATAACCGCCGTAATCAAGCGCATCATCAACCAGTTGAAACGCTARCCCTAATTCTTGGCCGTAAGTACGCAGGGCAKYTTGTTTTGCYGCGCCGCTGTTSGCAAGGAYAGGAGAAACTTCTGCGGCTGCCGCGAACAGAGCCGCCGTYTTGGCRCYGATGACCTGCATATAGGTATCCACGGTCATATTGATGTCGCGTAGTCCAGCCAGTTGTTGTACTTCCCCCTCGGCAATGACGCTGGAAGCAGTTGATAAAATTCCGAGCGCTTGCATGGAATCCGTTTCGACCATCAGATTAAAGGATCTTGCGAATAGAAAATCACCAACCAAAATACTGGGTGCATTGCCCCATATCAGATTAGCAACTTTCTTACCGCGCCGTTTGGCACTGACGTCCACCACATCATCATGGAGAAGCGTCGCAGAATGGATAAATTCAACRGCTGCMGCTAGCTTGTAATGATGCTCACCGTCATACTCGCACAAATGTGCCGCCGCKATTGTCAGCAAAGGCCGTAAGCGTTTACCGCCGGCCTCGACCAAATGTTCGGCCAAGTCCGGTATCATGCCGACAGAGCTTTGCATGCGCTCGCGGATAATAGCGTCGACCTTGGCCATATCGTCCGCTGCCATGGTAAGCAAATGCTCAATGGGGGATAGATCCGGTGGTGTTTGTTTTGCTGTTACAGTCATATTATTCTGGCACAGTTCTCTCTCTTTTGCCCTCTCTACGCAGAGAGTAGCACGGCGGCAAGTAGCTATRGTATTTTTTTATTCTGACACTATATAAAAACAATGATAGCAATTATTAAAACCAATAACCCCGTGACCCTTAGTTACGCCCAGTCGGTACTCAACGATCACGATATCGGCAGTTTCATTGCTGATACCCATGCTAGTATACTGGATGGTTCCGTCGGCGCTATTCCAAGGCGTTTAATGGTAGTTGATGAAGATTTGGCCGCCGCTCGTGAAGCCTTGGYAAAAGCAGGAATAGAGGAAGAACTTTGCCCTATTTAGACGTAAAATTCTTTGATGGTCAGGTCAGTGTASATCAACCRAGCGAAGGTTACCGTGCGGGCACTGATGCTATTTTGYTGGCGTCTAGYYTAGATGCSAAAYCRGGYGAGCAYATATTRGARCTYGGMTGYGGTACAGGYGTKGTCATGCTTCTTGCGAACYAYCATYTRCCGCATTGTCWATTTACKGGGTTGGAAAAAAGCCAAGATATGTTGGCTTTATCGCGCAGCAATACAGAGMATGCCGATAMTATAACCATAGTAGASGGTAGTATAAGACGCRTTCCAAAAGACTGGCAYCTYAARTATGAYCAAGTYGTTGCCAAYCCKCCTTACTTTGATAACCGCCGAGCAGTGCGTATGTCGGATGCWAAGGAATCYGCGTTCGTCAACAAGGGCTTGACGTTAGATGACTGGATTGGAGCCATGTTGTTGGCCTTGAAACCACGCGGAATTGGGACCCTTATYTACCGTGCGGACGGGTTGGAGAAAATATGTTGTGCGCTGGCGGGTAAAGCCGGACGCTTGCGTATTCAGCCCATTCATTCCTATTCGGATACCCCTGCAAAACGCGTCATTGTCCAATTTCGTAAAAGCGTA
Organism: Robiginitomaculum sp.; assembly: GCA_002732905.1. GTDB lineage: Bacteria > Pseudomonadota > Alphaproteobacteria > Caulobacterales > Maricaulaceae > Robiginitomaculum_A. Next base: position 2,185 of record NVTC01000032.1, on the reverse strand, counting down.
AAAAGCGAGAGCGCTTTACTACCCAGCTTGGTTATGCATGAGCGGGCCAAAGAAAACCAAAGAAGTGCAGAAAAGTATGCGCCAGAAGCCGCCAAAATYCTCACGGGYAAAWCAAGACTRRTGCTTTCATAATTCGGGCATAATATCGGCTTGATTTTAACCCTATCACTCCATAGGTTCCGGCCATATACATAGACTATATTTAGAGATTCTTATGGGTGCCCAGCCACAAAAAAAACCGCTTTCATTTCAGGACTTRATCCTGACCCTTCAGCATTATTGGGCAAAGCAAGGCTGCGCTATTCTCCARCCTTACGATATGGARGTCGGGGCAGGGACTTTRCATCCGGCAACCACCTTGAGATCCTTGGGKCCAAAGCCGTGGAARTGYGCTTATGTGCAGCCRTCYCGCCGTCCTGCCGATGGTCGCTACGGTGAAAACCCGAACCGCTTACAGCACTATTACCAGTTTCAGGTTCTCTTGAAACCCAACCCRCCAAACATTCAGGATTTATATCTAGGTAGCCTTGAGGCTATCGGCATTGATATGGATTTGCATGATATTCGCTTTGTGGAAGACGATTGGGAAAACCCGACCGTTGGTGCTTGGGGTCTSGGCTGGGAAGTCTGGTGCGACGGTATGGAAGTGAGCCAGTTYACBTATTTCCAACAGGTCGGYGGBCTYGATGTTGATCTAGTATCCGGCGAACTCACTTACGGTCTTGAACGTCTCGCCATGTATGTGCAGGGCGTCGATAATGTTTATGACCTTGCCTACAACGAYGMCGGTGTWASMTACGGCGATGTGTTTCACCAAAACGAAGTCGAGCAATCCAAATTCAATTTCGAGCACGCCAATGTAGAGCGCTTGGAAAACTGGTTCAAAGGTGCTGAAGAGCAATGCCAAGCCTTACTTGCGCTAGACCCGCCATTACCACTACCCGCATACGAACATGCCCTGAAAGCAGGGCATTGTTTTAACTTACTGGATGCGCGCGGCGTTATATCGCCGACTGACCGTGCCCGTTATATCAAAGCCGTACGTGACCTCTCCAAAGGATGCGCTGATGCTTGGGTGGCTAATGAGAAGGAGGCCGCGCAATGAGCGAACTTCTCTTAGAAATAATGTGTGAGGAAATACCGGCGCGGATGCAGGTTAAGGCGGGCGCTGATTTGGCACGGATGCTTGGGGATGCTTTGGCAAAGGCTGGATTGACCGTTGATAATGTCCGTAGTTTCACCGGACCAAGGCGTTTGGTGTTTGTGGCGGGTGTGCCTGCGCGTTCACCGGACGTCAAAGAAGAACGCAAAGGTCCGCGTGTTGGGGCACCAGAGCAAGCTTTGGCCGGATTTATGCGCGGCGCGGGACTAAGTGATATATCGCAAGCCGAAACGCGCAGCGATAAAAAGGGCGAGCATTATGTGGCAATTTTGGAAAAGCCGGGCAGGGACGCAAGCGAGATAATCGCCGAAGCCGTACCCGCCGTCATGGCGAAATTCCCGTGGCCGAAATCTATGAAATGGGGCGACGGCACATTCAGATGGGTGCGCCCTCTGACCTCTATTTTGTGTGTTTTGGACGGTAAAGTTGTTCCGTTTGAGGTTGCAGATATCGACAGCGGCAACATTACTCAAGGCCATCGCCGTATGGGACGTGGGCCGTTTTCTGTGACAAGTTTTAAAGATTACAGGCAGACGCTTGAGGGCAAAGGCCATGTGATTTTGGATGCTTGCGCGCGTAAGGATATTATCAGCAAAGCCGCTAAGGCTGTCTGTGATAAAGCGGGCTTGGCATTGGTTGAGGACGAAGGTCTGTTGGCCGAAGTCGCGACACACAGCAAAGCCGACACGGGGAAAAGAGCAATCTTGTAACCAATTTCCTGAAGCGCTTCGGCATCAAGATAGGGTGTCTTTCCGTCTTCCACCATATTGGCAACCAACGGAATGTCGCTGTAGCGCTCCGCGATGGCTACCAGCTCCTCCATGCTCTGCGGCGCTTCGATGAAGAGAATATCTGCTCCCGCTTCTAAGTAAGCATCAGCCCGACGAATGGCTTCGTCGTAACCTAACGGCGCGCGCGCATCTGTCCGTGCCATAACTTTGAACGCACTAGATTGGCGTGCGGCACAGGCGCTGCGTATATTGGCTGCGGCGACGTCTACCGGCACAACTTCTTTGTTCGCCA